>JAXMOL010000002.1:0-253247 GCA_034669905.1 Candidatus Hydrogenedentota bacterium | reverse complement strand
CATTCCACCAGAGGCCGTCTGGATAAATCCGCCCAAACGGGATACACCGGAGAAAGACAAAAACACAGTCCAAATACTCTCTAATTAAAACCTATGACTGTCTCAATATGCTTGACATCTACCGCTACGAGCCGATTCAGTAGTTTGTTGACGAGCTCGTATTTCTCTCCAATTGTCAACCCCCGTTCAAATCGTGGCCAGATACGAAGTCTATGTAGAGCCCCTTCTGACTTTGAATTCCAAACCCCACAGGAATCAGGATAAGCGACCAGTAGAATAGCCGTGCAGATGCCCACTCCCATTCCACTTGTGGAGTCAATACACGTCGTGACTCGGTTGGATATCGGCTGAGTTTCGTCCAACAAATTCTGGATGTTTCTACGAAGGGCGCTCATATCTTCGCACAGACGGGGGGCCTGCCGATGGAGTCCAGTCCAATGATGGTTGTTCTCAATTAGTAGGAAAGACCAGAACTCATCCTTTGTCATTTTTCCTAAACTCTGTGTAGAAAAGATTGGCTGATATTTTTCGAGTACTTCCTCTCGGCAGTCGGTAAACTCTGCTCGCCCCTTTCTATCAGACTTCTTCCATTTTTGATCACAGACACGTAGAACTTTTACCGCGTTCTCGTACGCTCTCTCCGTAGACCTCATGATTCCCCTTTGAGCAACTTAAAGCTGACCTGATACCGATAGAACTCAATGCCTTGGGCGACTTTAAGAGCACGTCGAATTCGAAGGTCATCGTCAAGTGCGATGATTATCCCTTTCACAAGCTGGTCCGATTCTGCCAGTTCCTCAAGGACATACCCCATGTAGCGTTGTATCTGCCCAACTACCACGTCACTTGCACGACCCTTCTTTAGCTCAATGACGAGTAATTCTTTTTTGTCTCTGCTGATGGCCAAGATATCGATAGGTCCGGTATCACTAGGGAACTGTTGGCCAAGAACCTCACCATCTTCTTCATAGATGTCATAGTTCCTGCCCAACTCGGTCTGTTGCCAATTACTTACTAGAAATTCTTCCAGGTATTTCTCCAACGCGAAAACGGAAGGGTCCTCGACGTTCTCATCTGTTGCCACCAGCGCGGGCAAGGCATGTCCGGTCATCAAAGTCTCGATTTCTTCGGCGTACTTGGTAATATTGCTCACTGTGCCTATGGAGCCCGTAGAGTTCCTTAATTCGATTGACATGTCTTCGCGCTTGATTCGATCAGAATGCCAGTGAGCACCTCGTCGGTGAGGGAGAATTTCTCCCGGACGGTAGGAATACGGCTCCGTCACTTCAGCTACACGATAGGCTCCCTGCCCATCCGGGCATAGCAACATGTCTCCTTCCCGAATTCCTTTGCATACGGTGTGCAATGCGCCGCATGACATTCCTGCAGATGCCTTGCTTTTCTCGGGATGGCTCTTCATCCAAATTGGTCGAAATTGCTGATTAAATTCTCGCTGCTGTTCTGGCAAATGTTCCGTAAGGTCCTGATGGAGTCCAAAATCTGCTCCGAAGAAGCCTCCGGAAAAGCATTCCTCAGCGTATACACTTTTCTGCCCGAGCATAACCCGATAGTAGTTCTTCATGGCTTTTCAATCCCTCACGTTGGAGCGTAATTTCAAATTGACAACGGAAAGAACCGTTTAGCAAGAAGCCATTAATGTTTATGTTGCCCTATGAAATAAGACGCCAATATATAACGTCTTTCATATTCGGTTCCCGAATGGAAGAATGAGTCTCAGCCTCAATTTGCGTCACCCGTACGGGGCTAAGCACCCCAGTTTCTTGTAGCTTTGCGGCAATTTCTGGGCCACGACCTTCGTCTTCTTTGCAAACGGAAGCGAATTGGGAATAAGAACAGGTAAACTCTTCGGTAGAATCGAATTGAGCATAAACCGAAATAACCCATCTGTGAATTTCGTCATACAGGTATTTGGTTTGTGTATCTTTCAGACCGCATCTCCAGCACCAACGGATAACCTTCTGTGTTGACGCTGATTCATCGCAGACGATTCTATACAACGGTTCCACGGAATAGTATTCGTCGCACTTCAATTTCGCGGCGATATCATGTTGGCGGTTATTGTAGGACCACCTCCGGTCATCTAATATGTTTTCCAAACACTCCTCAAGCGGCTTTCCCGGAAGCCTTGGGGGACGAAGAATTTCTTTCCATTGGTGACTGCATGACTCTTGGTCCTGCTTCAAATCAGATGAGGGAGATACACTGAGGTTATTCTCACTAGTGTCACGCCATATACTACTCTCTATCTCGCCCGCGCAAAAGTATCTATCTTTCTGTGGTGACTTGGAACCTCTCTTGTAGTAACGGTATGCGTGTGCAACGTAGTTGTGTTCTCCTGTGAGCCAGGTTCCGGTTGTCTTACTTGCGTCTTTCTTTTTTGTTAATACCAGCAGTCCTCCACAGTCGCTGCACCCTTCAACGGTCGTCTCCTTGTCATCCTCTACTTCATAGTTATTACCAATTTTTCTCGATAGCGCTTTTTCCCACCAACTTTCATACCTATAGCTCTTTTGGTGAGACTCGCTCCAAAGACATTTATCGTGATAGAACTGCAAGCGCTCTGGTTCCGGTTTGTTGCGGCAGACTTCGCATGAAGTGCATGACGCCTCGTTAGACTTCCGTGTTTTGGTCGCCCCGTTTGCTATGCAGTCGATACAGACTGCACGGGTTGCCCCACGGCTCTTACACCGGCAACACAGTTTCCCGAAAAGCACTTCCATGAACAATCTGTCTTCTCCTCCAAGTAATTCACAATCCGTAATTGGCTCTCGATAGAATATTCCGTTGGTACTAAATCGTCGATGGCAACTCTGAGCCCACTGTGTTGTTCTTAACGCACCAATAAATCGAGTGGGTTCGACCAATTAATATCAACCAGTCACCTTATCCATAAACTTGTCAAAGCTGTCTGCTTCGGTGAATCCTACGTCTTCGCCCATGGCCTTGAAGTGTTCCAAGCCACAGTCTATCTTCGCTCGCTCTGACGGACGCAGCATGTCCACCAACGTACTGCCCTTGGTCTCGACGACGAAAAAAAGCCGCTCCTGTCTATCACAATTGACCAAGACCGCCCAGTCGGGGTTATAACTCCCCAAAGGAGTCTCTACCTTAAACCATCCCGGCAATTTGGCGTAAACCTTAATATCATCGCTCTGTTCACAGGAACGGGCAAATTCGGACTCTACTTCAGAGTCGTAGACAATATGGTCGTAGACAGATTTGTCGCTCTCGATTAGATTTTGGTTCAGATAACCCACCAATTCCTGGTTTTCAAACTGCTCTTGGGTGTAGTAGTGTTCGTCGCCAATCTTTCTGTATTTTATGCCGTCCACGATGAACTGACGCATCTGATGTTGGATAATGGTGCAGATTTCTTCGATGAATTTCTGGGGGTTCTTCTTGAAATCATCCAGCCTTTCGCAACGCGTCAGAATCTTCACGAGGCTACGTCGGGTGAGGTTGGTCTCGTTCTGGAGATAACTCACAATGTCGGGCAATACGAAATCTTGGACACCGTAGAGGTATTTGCTCTCTTGCGCCCGCTCGATAGACACACCGCTACGGTCGATAGTGGTGGTTCCTTTCTCGTAGATGAACTTCGACCGACCTACCACAAGGTTGTGCTTAATCTCCTTGGCACACGCGGCGATCAGCGCTTTCACATCGAAATCGACTCGGTAGGTGGTCTTGTACTTGATACGCTCCCACAATGACTGGAATTCTTCCCCAAGGAAGATGGCCTTGTTTAGATGGACCATCTTTTTGTTGTCGGCGTTTTTGATGTTGAGGTTGCCCGCAATCTTTTTCAGTAGCGCTTCAATATCGACGGATTGCTCCTGAAATTCTTCGGGCAACTCTACCCGGTTTTCCTTCAGGTGAGTGCGCAAGGTGTCTTGAACTTTGCCCCGTTTGTCGATGTAACCCTTTTCTTCCAAAGATTCCCACAAGGACTCGGAGGCTTCGGCCCCCAGATAGCTCTCCGTTCCATCTTCCTTTCGCACCACGACGTTGGCGAAAAAGTGTTTTTCCACCACGCCAAATTTTATTCCCTCCTCCTCCTCGATCTCCTTCTGGAGCTGCTTTACGAAATCTTCGTAGGATTCATTGGCCATGACCGTCAGGGTGTTCACGTCAAAACCATAGATGCGTTCGCCGTCCTGGTTTACAGCAATACGGAGTCCACGCCCGATTTCCTGGCGCTTCTTCATAACGGATGTCGTCTCATTTAGGGTGCATATCTGGAAGACATTGGGATTGTCCCAGCCCTCTTTCAATGCGGAGTGGGAAAAAATGAATTTCAGCTTGGAATCAAAGCTGAGTAGGCGCTCTTTGTCCCGCATAATGAGTTGATAGGCACCTTCATCGGCAACAGTCTTTCCATCGCCCTTGGACTCTTTGTAGAGGTCGTTTCCCTTGGCATCTTTTTTCTTGTCGATAGCGAAATAGCCGTTGTGAACCTGTTCCGCCAGGCTTTCCGTATCGACATCTTCAAACAGGGTGTTGTACTTGGGCTTCTTGATGAGCGCCTTGTACTCTTCCTCAAACATCTGGGCAAATTTCCCCGGTTGTGGATTACCCTCATCGTCGTAGTATCTGTAGTTAGCCACCTTATCCAAAAAGAAGAGGCTCAACACTTTGATGCCGTGGGGCTTGTTGAGCTTCAGCTCCTTGTCTAGGTGCTCCTCGATAGTCTTCCGGATCTGGAGCCGTTTGTATTCATCTACATTGACTTCGCCAATCGCCTGCCCAAGTGGAATTACATCTGGCCTGCTGGTGAAGTCGATATACTCCTCGCCCTCTTTACAGTAGATATCGTTGATGACGTAACCGTCATAAATATCGCGGCCACCGGAAACGGACAACAGATCGTCTCCGCTACGCACGGTCTTGCTGACGCGCTTCACACGCCCTTTCTGGGTCACGTCCAGTTCAATCTTGGCCGTAATGGGACTCTTACGGTTGTCCACACTAACTAGACGCACGTAGGCCCGATTGTGACCGTCCTTCACCTGGATGGACGCCACCTCAATTTGCTTCACCAACTTCTGGTCATAAGCGTCGATGGAGTCCAGCTTATACAGGAGATTGTATTTCTCCCGGTGTGTCGCGGAATACCGCAAAGTGCACAGGGGCTTCAATGACGCAATGGCTTCTTTGGATTTGGGTGTGCTGTCCACGCTCTGGGGTTCGTCGATGATGACAATCGGGCGGGTTGACTGTATGAACTCGATGGGCTTGTTGCCACTCATCTTGTCGTTGGCCCGGTGAATGATATTGGCCTTGTTCTCCTTCTTGGGGTCGGCAAAGCTCTTCCGGAAGGCATCTATGTTTATCACCATGATTTGAATGTAGTCGCTCGTGGCGAAGTTTCGTACCTGCCCGAGTTTCTGGGAGTCGTAGATGAAGTAATCACAGGGCACGTTGTCATAGTGCTCCCGGAAATGGTCCGCCGTCATCTCTAGGGACTTGAAGACACCCTCCTTCACGGCGATGGAAGGCACCACGATGATGAACTTGGTGAAGCCGTAGCGCTTGTGCATTTCGAAGATGCTTCGGAGATACACGTACGTCTTCCCGGTACCCGTTTCCATCTCCACAGTAAAGTCCATGGAACCCAGCGAGACGCTCTGTTTCAGGCCCCGGTGCAGCTGGATTCGGCGGACGTTCTCTAAGACCTCCTCCTCCAACAACTCCAGTTTGTTGCCCGTGCCCAAGTGGGAGAGGGGATCGTCGAATTCCATCTGAGGCAGGTGCTGTATTTTGGGCACCGTGAAATTGGTCTGGCAGGTCTCCTGCCCTTCAAAGATGCCCGTAATCGATTCGATAGCATCCCGCTGGTAGGCTAAGTCGGGGTTGAATTTAATCTTCATTCTGGTATCCCATTTGATGTAGCCCGAAAGATTCGAAGTTTGAGCGCTTCATCCTCAAGTTCATCATTAATAGTGGCAGCAAGAATGTCGCCCAGCAATTCCTTATCAATGTTTCCGGCCGCGACGTGATAACTTATGTTTTCCATATCTCGTAGAAACACGTTGGCGCAACGAACGTAACCATTGGACAGCAACATCTGTAGACAAAGAGTAGCGGCTATTCGTTTGTTACCATCCTGGAAGCAGTGAAACTTGCAAGCGCCAAAGAATAGGTGCGTCAGTTTCTCTTCGAAGGTCGGGTAGTAGTCGTCATTCTGAATGTGTTGCAATACACTGTCGAGCTTACCAATATCCAAATGTCCCGTTGACCCACCACCGCTGACCTCAACCGTTTTTCGGTGGGTCTCTATGGCCTGTTCGAGTGTCAGATATACGATCCCCATAGACTACTCGCGTTCTTTCAGCCGCTTCATCACATCCTTGGCATCCTCAAGGCGCTCTTCCAGCTCCTTGCTCTTCTCACCAAGGAACCGCTCAAAGTCAGCGGCTTCCACGGGCGTGACGTACTCTTCCAGCTGTTTGTGTAAGGCATCGCGAAAGGCGAGGTCGCGACTGGCCATCTTGTTTCGCGCCTTTTCAACGAGGGGTTTCCAGTGAGCTGATTGTTCGAAATCCCGAAAAAGTTCGTCCACTTCAGCGGCACTGAGCTTTCTGCCCAACCGCTGACTGCCTTTGCTAAGCACATCCGCGAAACCACACTCGTACGACGCCACCAGGTCAAGGATTTCGGTATAGAAGGTTTCCCGAACCTTATCCTTTTCATGGAGCTTCAGTATCTTTCGGTACTCTTTTGCGTCCTCCCGGAAGATGCTCACATAGATCTTGTTCGTATACATGGGGTACTTGAACGATCCCAGCGCCACACAATCCCGAAGCGCATCCGTAAACTGCTTCCGGTAATTCTCTTCCTGGAACCATGCTTGCACGAAATCTTCATCGCGCTGATTTATGTACTTGGTACCACCGCCTGTCCGCTCGTTGATGGCGTCTATGGCAATATCCAGCACCAACTGGCGCAACAAGCGGGCACGATCACTCTCTCCGATCAGCATGCCTATATTGAGAAAAGCTCGAAAATCAAATACGCCGATTATTGGTGTTTTGATGTTAATGAAAGTTGTTTCATTAACATCAAGACTCGAAACCGCTAACTTGAGCGATTGCAATCGCTTACCCCGAATTACCTCGTAACCGTTTTGACGCAGTTCGTCACCAAATTGGTCGATATAGTTGTCAATCGTACGGGGTGTTACCTCAAAAAATGCCGCCACTTGCTCTTTGGTAAGCACACTTTTGCCCTCAAAGGGAATACCTTTGACCTGGGTGGCTTTCTCGATCTCCTGAATTGCATAGGGGTTGTTCAAGATATTCTGGCGGTCGACCAGACTTTTGGCTAATGTATCAGACATGGAATCAAAGTACTCCCAAGAATTACAAGATTCTTCTCACCCCAGCAGGTCCGGGCTGTAACGTTCCATCGCTGGAACCACTTCGCTGACGTTTCCTATTCGAACTATCCAGATAGCTGCCCTGAGCTCAGGCTCTGGCTCTGGCGTCTCATAGGCTTTCCTGCGTTTCATGCAATCTCGCAATACTATTTTGCTTTTTCTATGGCCCCAAACGGGGTAAACGTCTTTCACTAAGGGGATACAAGTCTTGTTTTTTCAATGGGTTGTGATGCCTCTTCGGCAATCACGGCCATTAGTTTTTACACCATTTGTATTGACTAATGTGCAACGAGATTGTATAGTTAGTACGGATCTGAGACTCGGGAAGTCCGAGTAGTAGGATCCCCCAGGGCCTTAACCGGCCCCTTTTTTTTGCCTACAGCATAACGATTCCTTCCGCGTGCTTTCGGGTCGCCTCTTTACAAAGTATAGGGTCCAGCCGTTTGAAGTAGGCGTTTCCACCCTGTCGCTTCATATAGGCCGATGGCTCGATATGCTGTTTCAACAAGAAAACGGCACAGTCGGCTGTTTGAATAAAGTAGGACCCGTGGGAATCGCGGGGAACGGGGTCTTCGATAATGACACGAATGGGTTCATCCTTGTAGAAGTGAGCCCCATCCCGCTGTCGAATTCGGAACGGGTTGCTCAGACGCATATCTTCGAGATACCGCTTTAGCTTGAAGCCATCCGTGCTATCGGGAAAGACAATTCCCTGGTCATCCGAATTCTTGGGGCCGGGAAAGTTCTGGTAGCGAATCGTATTCTCGAAGCGCTGGAACAGTGTGTACCATGCCCGTCGGAACACCTCTCCCTTCGTGTTTACACGTCCAGCCTGCTTATCAACCACCACATTGATTAGGCTGACGTTCGGCAGTGTCGCCATCCTATCGGCGTAGTGCCGGAGGATGGCCAATCGCTCATGCTTATCAAGCGCCCGAAGCGTTGGTGCCAGCTTGCCGGGCTTATTGATCATTTCTGCGGAATGGATTTCATCATCGAGATACACCTTGTATCGCCGTTTGATGTTGTGACGAAACTGAAGGAGTTCAGATAGTGTCTCACGCCAGCGAAGCTCATGTACCACCAGCCCCGACAGACAGAAGTATCGGGTTGGAGAACCATCGGCGGCCATACCACAATCGCCACTTTCGTCAACATACATTAGGTACATGATTGCCCCTCAAAGACTTCGCACATCGTCGACGCCATGTCGTTTCAATTCTTGGATCGCGTTGGTCTTGACCACATCATCCTTGAAGCCACCATCCTTGAAGACCACCCGCATGGCCGATTCCGGGCTGAGTTCGTCTTTGAGCAGACCGATGGCCTCCACCACCTCCAGGGTGATGTCTGGGTCCAGGCACACCACCAGGGCACCCAGCCCGATGCAATAAACGGTCTTGTCCCCAACCGTTCGTTCTTCGATGGGCACGGCCAGATCGAGGCCGTATTTCAGCAACAGTTCATAGAGCACATCTGCTTCGCTGCGGTCTTTCTTGATGTTCTCCACGGAGTCGAGGAGGGCGTTGTCCAAGTCGTCAAAGTCCGCGTCCCACGGTTTGATGTTGGAGGCGTCGAGCTTGAAGACCTTGAAGCCAAGATCACCTTGGTATTCGGGTGCGTTTTTTCGGATACTTGCAGCGGCTCTTCGGATGCGCTCCTTTCCGATTTCCGCTATGTTAGCGTACCCTTCCTTCGCTGCATTTGAACTTTCCGCGCACGGCTCCGGCAACTGAACCATCATGAATCTACTCTTGTTTCCGCTAGATTGAGCCGTCTGGAGTACCGCATCCGCTGTTGCGCACGACCCCGCAAAGAAATCCAGAACCGTTGCACCCGATTTGCCCATGTATTGAATGAGACGGGCCAGGACTTCGTGATCTTTCGGATTGTCGAAAAGTTTTTTGCCCATTAAGGATCGGAGGTATTTCGTCGCCACCTGTGACTGCTTGTAAATAACACTTGGCATGACTTGAAGCCCTGCGGTTACAGCTTCTTCTCCATTCTCTTCAACAGTTTCAGAATCGTCGATCTCTGTCGCACTCTCGTCTGGAAGTGGAAACAAATGTGCCTTTCTGAAGGGAGGATTGGTATGATCCTCCCTGAAGACTACCAGACCAAGTTCAATCTGTCGTTGCATCGATTCTGGAGAACTGAATCTCCACCCACTCTCGGGAACCGCACAGGGTTTGCCCGTCTCAGGGTGCAGGACATCGTACCGTGGCCCACCGCCACCGGGCCAAGAAATATCCCTATCTCGCCATGGCCCGAAGCTGTCTATGTGCTTGTATCTACTCAACTTCTTGGATGGATGTGTCTTGGGTAACGACTTGTACCACTCGCGCAATTCCAATTCCATTGCGGAGTAGTTCTCCCCATGGCGTTTTCGCAAGTCTTCCCATTTCTCGCCGATTTCTTTAGCCCCTGGCTTCGACTCACGCCAAATCGTTCCGATATCTTTCAGGTGCTGTAGATCACGTGCGTATACAAGCATATACTCATGACCAACGCTGAAAAGTCGGGCGTCGTTCTTGCGGGTTTTCTCCCATACCAGATCGGCGACGAAATTCTCCTCCCCCATAATTTCATCTGTTAATTTCCTCAAGTTTCTAAATTCATGTTCGTCGATAGAAATCAATAGTACGCCGTCTCGTGTGAGAAGGTTTCTGGCCAGTTTCAACCTCGGGTAGATCATGTTCAACCAGTTGGTGTGATATCGGCCCGCAGATTCCGTGTTTGCACTTACCTTGAGTCCATCACCATCGATCTGTCCGGTATATAGCCGGTACGTATCCAGATTGTCCTTGTAGTTGTCTGGATAAATAAACTCATTGCCTGTGTTGTACGGGGGATCTATGTAAATCACGTTCACCTTATTGTGATAGGACTTTTGAAGTAGCTTCAGCACCTCCAGGTTGTCGCCCTCAATGAAAAGGTTTTGGGTGGTGTCCCAGTTCACCGACTCTTCTGGACAGGGTCGTAGGGTGCCTGTGGAGGGTGTCTGGGCAATGCGACGGGCATTTGCCTTTCCGTGCCAGGTAAAACTGTAGCGCTCTTCCTTGTCCTCAACGTATTCGCCCAAGGTCTCCCTAAGGGCGTCGAAATCCACCTTGCCTTCGGTGAATACCTCAGGAAACAGGGACTGTAGTTTCTCGACATTCTCCTGGAGAATATCCTTGCTGGCACCATCCACGTTGGGGTCGAGTTTATTCATCACTGTCCTATCGTTTTATTGGCCGCCTGGGGCGCTGGTCACTCAGTCTTCTAGCGTTGGGCGGACGCTAAATACTTTTCACATCGTGAATGTCATAGCGTTTCAGGTCTTCGATGGCGTTCGCCTTCACCAAGTCGTCGGCGAAGCCCCCATCCCGGAATACCACCCGTGTTACCGCCGATCCCAGTTTCACCTTCCAGGCCCCGAGGGCATTGACCACATCCAGCGCAATCGCCTCAGATAGGCAGACCATCAGCGCGCCAAAACCCACGGCGTAGACGGTGCGCCCGTCAAAGACACGGGTTTCCACGGGCAGATTGAGATTGAGCCCATACTTGAGCAGGATTTCATAAAGGACATCGGATTCGGACCGGTCCTCTTTGATGGGATCGACGATATCCAGCAGGGACTGCTCCGTCGCCTCGCGCTGTCCATCCCACGACTTGATGTTCGATGAGTCCAGTTTGTACACCCGAAACCCAAGGTCCAACTTTTTTGACGGGCTTGCTTCATGGGCAGCCGCCAGTTGCTGGCCGACTTTGCGTATTCGTTCTTTGCCAATTTCCGCGATAGTCTCGAACCCCGCTTTGAAAGCCTCGGAATCCTTGTCACAAAGCTCGGGAAGCTGAATCATGATAAACTTCCGGGAACCTTGGTCGTCACCATTGGACGCCAGGGTCGCATGGGCGGTGGTACAGGAACCAGAGAAAAAGTCCAGTATATAGCCATCGCCCACTTGGGCCATCTCCATGGCGGTTTTCAGCAGGTCCACCGGCTTGGGGGATTGGAAGACCTTTTCTCGCGTGTCGAAGAGCGCGTTGAAGGCGCTCTGGCCATTCTTGGTGAAATAGCCGTTCTCGGACCAGACCGTTTTTACCTTTTTTGTTGGCGCGTCGCCCTGGGCGCTGGCATAGGACCTACGGTATATCTTCCAAGCCCCTTTTACCCGCTTTCCCCGAAGCAGGTGAACTTCGTCACGGGCCTTTGGATTGCCCCAGGTCCAGCAGCCCTCGAAACCGTCGTCCCAGATCGGAAGAATCTCTTCGTGGTCGGGGGCTGGGTCCAGGCTGACGCTACCATCTTCGGCGACGTAGATGGGGTAGTAGAGCTTGGGGCGGTTGTGTCTGCCGAATTCACGGTGGCCGTTACGCAGCTCTTCATCCCGATAGGCCCCGTGCTCGTCCTGCTTAGGAAAGCTCTTTGCCATTTCTTCCGGAGATTTGGAAACCGCCAGTGCACCATCAGGCAATTCATTCTTCGCGTACACAACGAGGTACTCGTGGCATGTACCGATGTACTTGTCCAGCAAGCGGCCAGCGGGGTTGTTGATAACAGAAATCTGTGCAACGAAGTTGTCTTCACCGAAGATCTCGTCGCACAATTGGCGCAAACGGGGACACTCGTTGTCGTCGATGGAAATGAAGATAACGCCATCGTCCCGCATGAGGTTCCGGGCGAGTTTCAGCCTCGGATACATCATGTTGAGCCAGTTGGTGTGATAGCGGCCCAATGTCTCGGAATTGGCGGAGAATCGGCGGCCATCGTCTCCCACCTGCCCGGTAATGTCGAGATAGTTGGCCACGTTGTCATTGAAATTGTCGGGATAGACGAAATCGTTCCCCGTATTGTAGGGTGGGTCGATATAGACCATCTTTATCTTCTTGTGGTAGGACTTCTGGAGCAGCTTAAGCACTTCCAGATTATCCCCTTCAATGAAAAGGTTCTGGGTGGTGTCCCAGTTGACCGATTCTTCCGGGCAAGGCCGTAGCGTACCCGTGGTAGGGGTCTGGGTGATCCGTCGCGCCTGTGATTTGCCATGCCAGGTGAAGCTGTAGCGCTCTGGTGGGTGCAGATCTTCGCTAAAGGTATCCTTCAAGGCTTCGAAATCGACCTTGCCGTCACACACCAAGTCGGGGAAGAGGGCCTTGAGCCGGTCTAAGTTGTCCCGCCGCAGGTCCAGACTCTGACCGTCCTCCGTCGCGTTTAGCTTATTCATCATCTATTCCCCCTTGGGTGACATGATCGTGTCGCTTCCAGAATTCCCGGCCTCAACAGTCCCTGCAATTTTGACACATTGTACCCTTCCAACTATATAAACTTCATGCAGGCCTCTATGGCCTGCTCTAACTCTTTGAGTTTCATGTTGAGATCAACCTGCCGGTTAAATTGCGTCTCCTTTTTTAACGTATTTCGCGTCTTTTCCTGGTCGGCGTGAAGTTTTCGGAGTTCATTCAAAGCATCGACCCGGCTTGGGCCGGTAGTCTTTGGATCAAGGGTGTATTCACGGCTGAATTCGGCACAATTGAGCGCAACAATTCGGTCTACCATGGCGGAATAGAAGGCCCAATAGTTCGCATAGGAAAACCGCATGGCAATGAAATCCTCCAGAAAAGAAGCTTGCCAAGGTGTCAACGCCGCTGCATCAAGCCATCCTGTATCGTGGAAGCGCTCCACCACCAGCTGGGAACGGTCCGCTTGATTGATTCGTTTCTCCGCCGCATTAAGGGCGAGTTCTTCCCCGTGGGAAAAGACGACTAAGACCGGACTTGGAATGGCCCGCTGCACGATTTCCCCAATACGTTTGAAATATCTTGGTGAGCGGAGCACAACCTGAAGGACGAATACCTTGAGATACTCACGAGTATCATCTTCGTAACTTGGAATGTTAATGGTTTCAGGTGCAACTTCATAGTGCACATGAATGGACTCAATATCTTCCGAGATAGCCTTTTTGTCGGTTGCGGATAGCTTGGCATTCTCTTGCAGAAGTTTCTTAGAGACCCGGCTCCCTGAGCGGCAAGAATCCGGTATGGAAAAGTTCTCGTAGAAGGATGCCAGCATGACGCTCATTTGATGATCAAATAGCAGATCACTTCGATATCCCGCATGCCCTGGAAGCCTGATGATGTCAACGTAGTTCCCCCGCGCTGAAAAAGGCTTTCGCCCCCTTTTTCCTCTTTCTTCCCGACAACACTGCCCACGGCAACATCCAGTAACTCGCGATAGTGGGCCATATTCCTGCCTTGGTCGGTGTCATCTAGAAACAGGTCGACGGCTTGTTCATCCGGGAGATTCCGACCCAAGCCCTGTTTTTTCAGGACATCCAAAATCTTTTTGGCGTGAAGGAAATTGTGTTTTACTTGTCCGTCGTCCGTAACGTAGACGAGATAGTGGGGCGCAAGCGCGTAGGAGTCGCCCACGGTAGTGGGTTCGCCCACGTTCTTCAGGCAGAAGATAGCGCCGGGTTCCAGCTCCAACGCCGCCAGTTCATCTTCCAGCGCCGTAACGGCATAAAGTCCCACGGGGGCCTGTTCCAAGAGCCCTAGATGCCCTTTCATATACTCGGACAAATCCATTCGGAAATCGTTGAGCGTCATGTCGGTGATGGATACACCACCAGACATATCTTCCAAGTCCACCACGTTGTCCTGAAGCTGCTGAAGTTGTTTTCGCCGGTACTCCAGATCGTTCATCTTTTTCTTGCCACGGGGGTCGATTAGGTTCTCTTCCCCGGTGGCAGAGATGTCCAGTAGGACCATACGCCCACTGACACGAGCTTCCAGATTGATGTATTCATCCAGCTCCATGTTGGGCCAAAAGTTCACAAGCTGGACGGTCTTGTTCTTCGAGCCCAGCCGGTCGATACGGCCAAAACGTTGAATAATTCGAACTGGATTCCAGTGAATGTCGTAGTTGATGAGGTAGTCGCAGTCCTGTAGATTTTGCCCCTCCGATATACAGTCCGTGGCGATGAGGATATCAATCTCGTTGGTGGCCGTGTCGTCGATTTTACGGCGCTCTTTCGAAATGGGTGAGAATGCGGTGAGAATGCTATTCACATCGTTTCGGATGTCCGGGCAATTAGTCTGGTTCGTCCGGCTCCCCGTGACGAGTGCGGTATAGAGCCCCATGCGTGAGCCAATCCAGTCGGCAATGTTCTTGTAGAGGTACTCTGCGGTATCGGCAAAGGCAGTGAACACGATGACCTTGTTGTTGCCGTCGTTCAGGGGCTGGTCACTTTTCTTAGCGATCATGGCCTTTAGACGATGGAGCTTCTTGTCTCGTTCGGCGGTGATTGCCTGAGACTCCCGAAGCAGGACTACCAACTTCTCACGATCATCATCCAGGTCCTGCTTCCATCGAATTACATCGATGTCCTGAAAGAGCACTTTGACCTTTGTCCCGATAAGGAAATCATCGAATTCAGGGTCGTCTACCTCGATGTCTTCAATGTTCATGTCCTCAAGACCCGTATCGTCTTTCTGGTCGATACGGTCAACGAGGTCATTCACCTTATGGAGTAATTTCTCCACGGTCAACGAGAATGAATTGATGGAACTTTCCATACGCTTGAGAAGATTTATCCGCATCAGGTGAATGAGATTCTCTTCTCGATCAACCTGCTTAAAAACGGACCCGCCCTTGACTTGCATATCATACTTGCGGCTGTATTCAGCACGCTTATCCATCCGCACATATTTGAGAGGGGCATAGGCGGCGAGATTCAGCTTTTTGATGGTCCGGTTAATCTCGCTTAGAGGGGGGTATTGCTCTTCCAGGTCGATGTCTTCTTTAATATTGAGTGGTCTCTTCCGCTCTGGGAATTCGCCGATTTCCTTTATGTCGTAGTACTTCTCGATGTGCTTTCTGGAGCGGGCGATGGTAAGCATATCCAGCAGCTTAAAATAGTCAAAGTTCATCGACTCCAGAAGGTCTTCCAAATTCCGCTCCACCGGCTCCATCTCCAGCCACCGATTGAATCGTGTCTGGGCTTTCCGTAGCGTCTCTTCGATACTTCGAATTCCCATGTCGAAGTAGGCGGTATCGTTTCCTTCGGTGATGAATGCCACTTGGTTCTTAAGGTCGTTCATTCGGCTGTTGACCGGTGTGGCGGATAGCATGAGAACCCGAGTCTTGACGCCCGACCGGATGATGTCTTCCATCATGCGGGCGTAGCGCGTGGTTCCTTTTTTCCTGGGGGGATTGTTTCGGAAATTGTGGGACTCGTCAATAACAATCAGGTCATAATTGCCCCAGTTTAACGTTTCCAGATTGATTTCGCCTGACTGCCCCTGGAGACGGGTTAAGTCGGTGTGATTGAGCACGTCGTAATTGAATCGGTCTGATGACAAGATGTTTCTCTTGTCGTTCACCGTGTAGATAGTCCAGTTTTCCCGGAGCTTCTTCGGACACAGAACCAGCACCCGGTCATTGCGTAGTTCGTAATACTTGATGACGGCCAAGGCCTCGAAGGTCTTACCCAAGCCCACGCTGTCGGCTATGATGCAGCCGTTGTACTTCTCCAGCTTATCAATTGCCCCCAGGACGCCATCTTTCTGAAACTTGTAGAGCATTTTCCAGACGAGTGTATCTTTGAAGCCCGTCTTGGTCTTTATGATGTTCTCTTCATCTAAATCAGCCAGAAAATCCTTGAACAGATTGTACAAGGTCAGGAAGTAGATAAAAGCGGGGGACTTTTCCTCCGTGAGTATGGAGAGTTGACGTATGAGCTCTCCCTTGGCTTCCGCGACCGCAACGGGGTTGTTCCAGATTTCGTTATACCATTGGAGAAGAGCGGTCGTGGCGTCGGAATCGGTCAGGAGGGTGTTCATGTAGTATTTGGAAGAATCAACTTGCCCAAGACCCGCCGCCGTGAAATCGGAACTTCCCTGTACAGCCAATGCGCCACCTTGGTTTTGGATATGGAAGAGATTCTGAGGCAACTGCACCGCTGGTTTTGCTGCCCGTACTTCTGCCCTATCTGCCACCCAGGTTGAAAAGGCCTGGGCAACAAGACGTTGATTCAATTGATTGCGGAGACGACGTTCCGAGGACTCACCCGTTAGACCTTGTGTCGATATTTGGATACTACCATCGATATGGGATTCTACCGAAGATAAGATGAGACGGGCGGTATCGACGTCGGTCAGGTGTTCTTTCAGCCCGTTGAAGCCGTAAATTGAGCAAAGGCCAGTCAGAATGGATAACTCGGTGCCAGGATGTAATTTCCCCCGTAGCGCCTCACCAACGTTTCCGTTTTTTCGATTATCGAGTAGCACGTTCTAAATTCCCCCCCGATCTCCGATGGTCACGGCCCTCTCAAACTACCCTTGGCCCGCTAAGCCGAAAGCTCAGGTAACGTTCCTGTAACAAATGTTACAAGTTCCTCAAGTGCGCCCAACAGTATATCTATTCGGAGTTCAACTGGCAATAGTGCACCAGTGGGGCCACCAGTGCGGGCTGAGTTGTCCCAAATATAATGGGTGGCAAATGCGCCGTTTCTACCAATTCACTCAGGGGCTCTAGAGTGCTTGCTTTTCCCTATTCTCAACATTGAATAATTGTCCCGGCCTTGGTCGCAACGCCGATACCAACCTTGCAGCCTACTTGCTCAATGGTTGGGAAGTCGCGTTCAAGCCGTCGTATCAACTCCATTTGGTCCAGGGCTTCCAACAACCACGGTTCGGAACCATTTACCACGGAACCCATTTCCCTAACGGAATCTTTCAATTTCGACGCGGGGACAGACACAAGGCTTTTTGCCAACGTCGATAGTTCTTTTCGTTCGATCTCCGGACTGTGTGCAACACGCGTTGGCCCGGCTTTTTCACGGCCAATTACCGTGATGGCCGGGTAAGCAATGACATCGCTATGGAATGCCGACGTGTTCACCATATCGACGTAGATTTTTAGATGAAAGCCGTCCGACACTAGATTTCGCAGCGGTCCACCACACTTGTTTTTGGTCCATCGGTCGGCACATATAAATCCCAGCGTGCCCTTGTCTGCAAGCAATGACATTGACCGCTCTATAAAGGGAACGTACAAGTCCGAACGGTCATACATAGATTTGAATCTTTGGCGATACACTTTCAACAAAGTATTCGGGATTCGTTCGGATCGAACGTAGGGCGGATTCCCGGCAACAAAGTTAAACTCCCCATCCATCGGTGAAAGAAGGAAGTCCCCCTGAATCAACCAGACGTTGCATAACTCGGTTGCAGTTTTCTCGGTCAAACCGAGAAGGCGCATGTCTTGAAGAAGTAGCTTTCGAGTCGCGTCGAAGGTTTCGCGATGCAACTCAACGGCCCGGATAGACAGTCCCAAATCCGTCAAAGGGGAATTGGCATTCCGAATCTTCCAAGAATGCAATAGACGCCGCACGATGGCACGTAAGAATTCCCCGCCGCCGAATGACGGTTCAAGGATTCGAAATTAATGCAACGGCTTGTCTTTGGTATAGCCAATCAGGTCAAGAATGAAGTCGACCACTTCGGCACGGGTGAAAATTGCCCCCCGTCCTTCCGCACCTTCCGCCGCTGCAAGGGTGTCAATTGCCTCCTTCACTTCCGGGGATATGCAATCTTGATATCCCGGAAACAGTTCCAATTTCTCAGCGTTCAACGCCAATATGAAAACTCCCAATTATGTTGCAGACGGCGTAGGAAATTGAGCGTGAATTGCACGTCAACTAAGGCACATGCTATCACATCATCTGAACCGTGCGCGCCGTGCCTTTTTCGCACCCTATCCGCCTGGTCGTAATAGCGTCCTTCCTGCTGCGCTTTGGGCTTTTCTTGGCGAATTCGGTTGTTACAAATGTTACGCGGAAAAGAAGTATGAAGGATACATCTTTTTGAGCCGGAAGCTATAAGGAAATCGAGCGCCTTTTACCCAAGTTTAGCTTGGGCATATGACCTACTTCGCCCATATCACGCCCGTGGTTGGCCGCTGCCGCGTTTTCTGGGTGTGCCCCTTGTTGCGGGCTTACTGGTGGGGAATGACGGTGTGGGGCTCTTTCTACTTGTCATCCCCTTTTAGCCCCAAATTGCATATTGAAAAAACCTTTCGTTTTCCTCGTTTGACGGGGCTTGGTTGCGCGTTCCTGGTGGTGTTGATTGCCCGCTTGCTTTTTCGAATTATTGAAAACTTGGTCTTCCGGGTGGTCTTTCTGATTTGTCCGTTTCTTCGGTGAGTTGACTTCGATTCGTTTGGTTTTTTGAATCTATGAATCTTTATTCCTTCGTGCCGGTGTCTACGAATTTCCAAGTGGCATCCGCCGTATAGTGCCATTCGCGTCCGGAATGGTCTTCTTTGTAGATTTTCGGGTCATAAAGGGAATCGCCTATTTGTGATGGTACCTTTTCGGTGTGGGGATTTTGCAGGGCCATGATGTCATTCGGAATCTGTTCAGGAAACGCCTTGCACGTCCAGCCTCCGGCGTCGAACTGGTTTCCTATGTTCACCAAATTTTTGTAGTGCATACAGGGCATAGGAATTTCTGAATATCGGGGGTCCGCCATTATTCGGCTCAATTCTTCGGGTCTAAATTCTTCACCCATTTTATTAGCCTTTCTTTTCGGTTCTGGTTTCGATTGCACGGGATTTCAGCGGTTTGGGGCATCTTTACATTGCCGGGGTCGACTTCGTGGCTTACGGGGCGATTGCGGGCGCGTACGGGCAAAGTAAGACCACCATCAACGGGGCCACTGACGTGGTCTGTCTATTAGCTTCGTTCGGCCCAATTATCATCAAACCACACCGGCGGCACTCCTACGGTGTCGGCGGCTTCCTTGATGGTTTGCTGGAACGTGCGGTACATCTCGTGGTCGGAGATGCCCTTGATGGTGCGGCTCGGCAATGGGCACATGTCGAACGGGGTGAAGGGAAGCATGGGGGGTACGTGTCGAAGGGGGGGAATGTGTAGGTGTTTGTATAATTATTCGGGCGGGGTGGTGATTAGATTGAAAGATCGAAAAATTGAATATTTCTTCGGGGTGGTCGGAAGCGTCGGGTACTCACGCCCGGCGTGCGCATGGTTTCCGGGCGGCGTTATGTCGATAACGCGCCAAAATGGTCGTTCGTTTCAGAATCGATTCTAAGGGTTTTTTCTGCCGGTGTGGCAAAGTCGTTCGGGTTGGGTTGTGAATCGTCCGTACGGGCCGCTTGCGGGCGTTTATTGGCGTGTGTGATGACGCTGCTTGGAGTTGGACTGGTGTTCTTTGTAAAGGGATCGATTTTCTAGTCTAACGTAATTCATAGTTTCGTTTTTTCAATTTTCCCCTGTTGGCTTGGGTACGGGCTTTAGGTGTGGTACTGGGGAACGTGTTGGTGTTCTTATCGAAACTACGGGGCCGGGGTTGGGTATGGTCCATTGGTTACGGAACGTGCAAGTGTTGAAGGGGTCGGGTTGTTGGTTGGTGTGGAAGTATTCAAACAGCGGGTCCATATGGTTATATATAAGTTCACCGCATTTTTTGGGCGTTATTTTTCGTGGTTCATGGCCTTCTAGCGTCGCATTTTTTGGGAGTGCGGCTTCATAATCCCAGGGTTGTACGCCGCAATTATTGAGGGTTGTACGTCGCAATTCTTGGGGTGCCCTATTGTCTCAGGCGTGCCTTCTGTTTCTTGAGGTACCTTGCCTTCGCCTTCTTTTTCTTCCTGAATTTTGCCGACGATGGTGCGGTGAAGTCCCGCCATGGTCCGGGTGTCAGAAAAACGATATCGCCGTCCGGTTTATATGTGAACCATTTTGCGGCTATGACTTCGGCACGGGCGGAATGAAAGGTATTCACCGAACAGCCCACGCGACATGTTTTGAAGGTGTAGCTTATCCCACCTGTTTTGTGGTCGCCGAAAGTAGCCGCGTTGTAGACGTGAATCATGTCCAATAGGATGCATCGGGATGAAGGTGATAGCACGCGCCATGCATCATGCCTCAGAAGCGAATGCGAAATGGGGCTGAAAACCTGTTCGGGCTGCCAAAAATGCCCAAGACATGTCGATGCCTTTTTTTTCTTCTTTGTGCGCCCCTGGGTGGCGTCTGCGGGCTTCAACTTGGCGTCCTTGTATTCCCGCCAGGGTCCGGGACGGTAACGCGGTACGATGCGCTTGCCACTGCAATTCGAAAACCACCCACGGTCTACAATTGCTTCCATGCTGGCGGTGAAAGTTCGTGGTGAGCAATCAATCCGGGAGTCGCGATACGTGTGAAAGAAACCACCCTTGACGGCTTCTGTGTCAGAACGAGTGCATCGCCAGAAATGGCATAGCATATCCAGTAGAATACCCTGTGATGTTGGTGTGAGTGACCGCCATGAGTCTGATGTGGTCATCTCCACAGTAAGCGGAAGAAACTCTTCTCCCTTCCGCCAAAAATAGCCGCCGTGACCCTCATGGTGCCGGTGGCCGCGATTGCTGATTGACCCACCCATATTATGAAATCCGCGTTCTAAGTAATGGGTACACGTTCCCGGCGGGCGGTGCTATACTTAAACTGGAAGTTAATTCTGTTTGGCCCCTTGTTGGTGTTGGCGCACCAGCGGGGGGCATTCTTTCACACTTCATGACACGCCGCCCGTGCTGGATGGATTTGAGTCCACCCACGCATGAAAGTTTTCCGGGTTTATTAAAACCCGTTTTCCAACGCGGCGGATTGCGTTCGCTTTTTCCAAACCATTGCTACGGGCGTTGTATACCAACCAACGCAATGCGGAAACGGTGGGCCATGCAAAATGTTGGTCCCATTGGGAAAGTGGGATGTATCTGAGTGCGGGGGTAGCGGGATTTCTTGTAGTGGTCATTTCTAAAACCTCAACTAGTAACAATACCCCAATGGCATTGCCTTCTAGTTGAAGTAAACCACTATAAGGATGGTTGTGTATTTACAACTCAACCACTTTCTTTCTTGCGTCGCTGGACACGGAACCGCACCATTTCCGTTGTGAATTCTTCTTTATTTAAATCGACCAAGACGGATATTAGCTTCTTGTCGCCCGATTTCACGGCCCGATTTAGTTCCGCTGCCGCATGGGCGCATAGTTCGCGTTCTGTAGCTCTATCTGCGTGTTTTGCTTCCTTAGCATCAAACACTTCAAGAATTAGGGCATCCGTAACTTTTCGCTTTTCTCTCTTGGTCTTATATCCGCCTTCGCGTCCGGTAATGTTTTTCTGGCCCTGTTCCACTTGGGGCGAATCCATTAGTGCGCGTAATAATATTTCCGCCTTGCCGATTTCGTAAGCGTGGGCGTCGTGTGGTTTTTTTTTGTACCAAAGAAGTCGACTTCGCAATTCTTTAAGTGCCCCCAAGCTCTTCTCTGTAGGGGAATCTGTAGCTATGGCAAATTGAGTCCAGCCCCAGTCGTAGGCGGTGATACCAGCCTGGGCCTTGTAGGTGTCGAAATCCAGCGTATCGGCCCGAAGTCTGTCCCATGCATCGTTGGCATAGGCTACGGCATCCTCAAACCACGTCTCGCTGCCAATCGTGATTTTCTCTACTTCCCAGTACTCACCTGGGGATTCTTGTGATTCTAAGCGCTCCACCTCATAGGTGTCCATTAGAAGCCCGTTGTCACGCTTTTTTTTCATGGTTCAAGACTTCCGTTTTGAAGATGGAATCATTCATGCGTTCTAGTAGGTCGCCCGTATGCGCTTCTGTAAGGTGGCTATAGCGTCTCACCATTTGTAATGTCCGGTGTCCCAAGACTTCCGCCAGTTCGGTCAGTGTTGCGCCATTCATCGCCAGATAGGATGCCGCGCTGTGGCGTAGGTCGTGAAACCGAAAGTCTTCTATGTTCGCGTCATCTAAGGCGTCATACCATGCTTGGGTAAAGTCCACGGGGCCGGGTACCTTGCCGCGCTTGAAGGGGGCTGGGAATACATACGGGTTATCAATTCGTCGAATTTTGGAACGCGCCTTTAGGATACGCTCGGCTTCGCCCCGAAGCGGAATCACGCGCCGGTCGCCGTTCTTCGTCTTATCCAGTACGATACGTCGCTGGTCAAAATCCACGTGACGCCATTGCAGGCTCCGTAACTCACCCTTGCGCGCTGCCGTACACAGTGCAAGCGCTACCATGTCATAAAGATGGATATTGTCAGATTCCTTGCACGCATTGAGTAGGGCTTCCCGCTCTTCATCCGCCAGAATGCGTACGCGCCCGCGCGGTTCCTTGGGCTTGGATACGCGCGCGATAGGGTTGGTCTCTATCCAGCGCAATTCGTTTACCGTATAGCTCAGTACGGCGGACAGGGCCGCCAAATAGCGCACCACGGTTGCCGGAGACCGGGGCTTGAGTGCATCGCATTTTTCATCCTTGGCTTCGACCTTGCCTTTTCGTGGTCGATGCCGTTTTGGTGCCTTCCGGTTCTCACCCCGCGCTATTCGGTCGCGCTCATCGCCAATCGTGGCAGGGGTAAGGTGCGAAAGTGTCACGTGTCCCAAGCTTTCGCGCCAGTGGGTCAGGTGTTTGTTCTGGGATGCAATCGTGCCCGGTGCCTTGTTTCGAAAGGACGGCGATTCCTCATACCGGTCAATGGCATCGGCCAAGGTCCGGCGCTTGGCTTCCACGTCCGGCAAATGCCGCCCCCGTCGCAAATCGGATTCCGTCCGTTGCGCCCATTGCTTCGCCGCCGTCAATGTGTTGAACGTTGCCGTGTGTGGTTTCTCACCGTTCACGCGGATTCGGGCCGTGTACCTGGGCTTTCCGTTTCGGTCGATGCGCTCTTGAATTGAGGCCATGATGTTCCCTTTTGTAGTTGGTTTTGTGCCAGTGTACGGCAAACCACTACAAAAGACAACCAATCCGAATGAATGACAATAGAATAAGCCCTGTTTACTAAGTGGTTACTATGTCATGTAAATTCCTGTGCCATTTCTGTGCCACTATCGCGGATTTCTCAACTGGCACAGATTTGGCACAGATGGTCTGTTTCGACACAAAAAAGGACTTACGCCATATGACGTAAGTCCTTGATATTATTATGGTAGCGGTGCACGGATTCGAACCGCGGACACTCGGATTATGATTCCGATGCTCTAACCAACTGAGCTACACCGCCTCAAAGGTGCTGGAAATAGTACCATATGATGATAAGGCTTTTCCACTTTTTTTCGCCAGATTTTCGCGGGGGACATCGGCAAGGGGGCAGTGGGGAGTGCCTACTGCGGGGGCGGCGCGTCGGGGCGATATGAATGGTTGCGGCGTAAGATGGTATAGTCGAAGAATTCGAGGAATTCGACGGGGGCAGGGTGTCGGAATTGCTCGGATTGTGTAGGTTTTTTCGTTACTGATTCAGGGAGGTCGGCCGGTGAACCACAGGTACCAGCCACAGACAACAGCCATTTCTAAGACCGTTTATTCTATTTTCTTGCTCGGTATTGTGCTGGGCACGGGCCTGGGCTATGGCATTCGGGATGCCATGGGCCCGGATGAGGCCGTTCCCACGGAGGAGCAGGTCGCGGTGGTCCCGGGGGAGGAGACGACTCCGCCCGTAGTGGAAGGTCCCGGTTCCGAAAACACAGCGCCTGAGGCGGTTGAGGTCACGCCGGACCCGGAGCCCGCACTGCCTGAACCAGAGCCGATGGCCGCGCGTTTCGACGCCGATGTTTCGGGGCGCTGGCCGGCGCGGCATGTCTTCGTGGGTATCGAAGGCACGAAGGCTTCGTTGGAAACCCTCGAATGGCTTAATGAATTCAAGCCGGGCGGTATTGTGCTGGGCCCGCGGAATGTGGCGGATCCGCTTCAGCTGGGTGCCCTGGTGTTGCAGTTGAAAGAGGCGGTTGGGCTGGGCACCACCCTGAGTGACCCGCCCTTAATTGTCTTTCATGATGACACCCGTGCGGTACCAGCGCTGGCGACGGTGTTGGAGATGGCGGGCGAGGGGGATCTGGCGGATCCCGTTGCGGCGGCCCGGCAACAGGCCCGGGCTGCGCGGAAGCATGGCATTGGTGTATTTATCGCGCCGTCTCTGGATCTCTATGTGCCTAACGTGTCGGCCCCGTTACTGGGCCAGACGACGTTGGGTAGTCAGCCGGATGTGGTGACCCGCCTGGGTCTGAGCTATACCGACCAGTTTCGTGGCGGCGGTGTCATTCCGGTAGCCGGCCATTTCCCGGGGGCGGGTCTTGCTATTGTGGATGATTCGGGGCAGTGGTATATTCCGGCGAATCAGATGGACGGCCTGGCAGCGGGGCTACAGCCTTTCCAAGACGCCATCGAAGCGGGCATCCCGGGCATCCTGGTGGGCCACATGGCGGTGCCGGGCATCGAGTTGGATGACCCCAAGCGGCCTGCCTCGAGCTCGCCCAAGCTATTGAAGATTGTATTGCGGGAAAAACTCGGCTTCACGGGCGTCATCCTGTCCGATGATCTGGGCAGCTTACCCGTGTCCGACGAGCATCCCCTGGAGCGCATCGCGGTGACGACGCTGGGGAGCGGCTGTGACGTGGTGTTGTTGAAAGAGGCGAATCGGGAAAAGCTCGCCGCCATTTGCAAGGCCCTCGTGCGGGTTTCCGAGCAGTCCGGATTTCCGTCGGACCAGTTGAAGTCGAGTCAGGCACGTCTTGATGCCTGGCAGGCCCAACTGGCCAAGTCGCCCGCGCCTGTTGCGCCGCCGGTCGTGCAGGTGGCAGAGAATCGGGAGGTGCCTGCGCCGACGGAGCCGACCCCGCCTGCCGATGCCGTGAAGGTCGACCCCAAGCCCGTCGAAAAGACCGAGGAGCCTGCGGAAGAGACGAAGGTAGATGACGAAGCGGGTACGGATACGGCGAAGGGATCCACGACGGACGTGAAGCCCCCTGCTGAGGAGATGGTGAAAACGCCGGTCACGTTGCCCATCACGGTAGAAGTGCCTGCGGAAACAGACGGGGGGAGCACCGAGGAACCCGCGACGGAAGATACCACGCCGCCCGCCGACAAGACCGAGACGGCCACCACGGAAGACGTGAAGTCGGATGACGTCAAAGCGGAAACGGAAATGGCGACGCCGGAAGTCGAAGCGGATGCCAAGCCCAAACCGGACGCCGAGGAGAAGGCACCGGAAGAAGTCACGGTGGTGAAACCGGAAAAAGCGGAAGAAGAAGCGCCTGAAGTAGCCGGGCCGTTTCGCGAGCACCGTATTGAAAAGGGCGATTCACTCCTGGCCCTGTCGAAACGGTACAACGTGAGTGTGGCCGATCTCATGAAATGGAATAACCTGGATTCGCAGGTTATTAAGTACGGGTTTAAGCTCAAGGTTGGTCCTGAAGCGAAAGAAGACGGCGCAACGGAAGGGGAGGCTTCGGCGGCGGAAAAGAAGGCGGAAGCGGAAGCCCCCGCGGAGGAGGTGACGGAAGAAAGCCCTTCGCCTGAAGAGGATAGTGCCGCCATGGCCGCGGACAACCCAGAGCCAGCCGATGAGGGGGAAGGGAAAGAGGACGTGCCTGCGCCGGAAGCGGAACCCATCACCGGTTCGGATCCCGAAGAGACCCCGGAGCCTGCGGAACCGGTCCCTTCGCCAGAGAAGGCTCCCCAGCCCCCCGACACAGATATGCGGGCTCACCGTGTGGTGGCCGAGGATACGGTGCCTTCGGTGGCCAATCAGTATGGCGTTCAGGCGAGCGACGTGGTGGCCTGGAACGGTCTGGTCGGTGTGGATGCGCCGTTAGAATCCGGAAGCACGCTCACTATCTACCTCCCCATGGCTGCCGCACCGGAGGAAAAGGCGGAGACCGTCGAAGCGCCGGCACCGGGCACCTATGAAATTCATGTGGTGTCACCGGGAGACAATCTCCGGCGGATCGCCCAGAAGTATGGCGTGACCCAGCAGGCCATTGTGGAGCTGAACAAGCTGAAGAGTCCCGACCATGTGCAGTTGGGTTGGAAGCTTAAGATTCCGAAGAAATAGGTCTGAAAAGGCGGAGATTCATCTCGGACATCTTCCAAGTGATTCGCTGGCCATCTTAGAGAATAAAGACTTGGGAGCGCGGGCGGACTGCCTGCGCTCCCAACTGTCAAAATCTGCTTTGCGCCATAGTGGCTACGCTGTCGGTAGGTTGAATGTAGCCGGAGCGTGCGTCTGCGGTTGAAGCCAACGATTTGAATTTCTACCTTCGCTCAATCAGTAGAAACGGGTGGATTGGCGTTTGATGTAATGCCGATCCACCCGTCCTTTATTGTTCACGGTCCATTCGAATGCAGAAGCAACCGCTCAGCGTCCGCCACCGCCCCGTCGTCCACCGGTGGGTCGGCCTCCTCCTCCGCCACCAAACATGATGGCTGCCGGATTGTCGCTGAAGAAGGGGCTGTCTACCGCCGCTTCCAGGGCCTGCTGGAAGGCCTGCCGATCTTCTTTGCCGGTGATGTTGAACTGGGTGGCCAGCGCATCGACCATTTCCCGTTGCTGTTCCTTCATGGTGTTACGTGCCGTCGTCATGGTTTCGCCAAAGGCCTGCTCGAGTGCGGCGCGCTCTTCGTCGGTTTCGGCCCGCCGCATCTGCATGCGCAGGTCCATCATGTCGTGGATTTGGTTCTCCAACGCGATGAGGCGCTCCTGCGTTGCGGGGCTGCCCGTCTTATCGAGCTCGCCCGTGAAGAATTGGGTGAGGTTGTCCTGCATACGGGTAACGAATTCCTGGCGACGGGCTTCCCGCTCTTCCGGCGTACCATCGCCGCCCCAACGGCCCCGGCGTCCTGCCCGCTCGGGTTGTTCTTCCGCTGGGGCCTCCGATGCTTCTTCTTCGGCCAGGGCATTCACGTCGGTGGTGTCTTCCGCGATATCTATTTCGGCCGGCGTCACGGCGGAGCGCTTCCGCAAGGTGTCCAGCTCTCCCCGGAGGGCGGAAAGCTTGGCATCATACTCCGTGCGCTCGGCCTCCAGGCGTGCCAACCGTGCGGCATCGCCATCGTTTGAGCGGAGTGCGGCGATTTCGCGTTGGGTATCCGCAAGCGCAGTGTCGAGCGCGAGTAGTTGGGGCATGAGCTTGAGGTGCATGGCCCCTGCGCCGATGGCCAGGCCAACAATAAGGCCGACGACCACCGCAATGATTACCTTGGGCATGGTGTTATCTCCTTCGGGTATGGGTTTGAACGGGTCAACGGCCCGGATAGCATTCCGCCGCAACACGTAGTATAACCCCAAGCGGGATAAAGTGGTTCCGCGGTGGAGCGGATTTTACGGCGTCGCCCCCCTATTCCTCTCAGAGCTTGCACTCCCTGGGGCTGGCTCCTCATAATCGGAGACCATTGAGCCCAACGGCAGATGGGCGACAGACCCGCTATAATGCGTCGACAACACGGAGATCTAAGCGTGAAATATACCACTTTGGGCACAACCGATATTCAACTTCCCGCCGTCAGTTTTGGTGCCTGGGCCATTGGCGGATGGCTGTGGGGAGGCTCTGACGACGCCCTGGCGGTCAAGGCCCTGCAGGCAGGCATCGACGCAGGGATTACCTGTATCGACACGGCGGCGACCTATGGCATGGGCCACAGCGAAACCGTAGTGGGCCAGGCGATAAAGGGACGACGGGACGAGGTAATCATTGCCACGAAATGCGGTATGCGGTGGGATCTGGCCGAAGGGCAAAAGGCTATGGACACCCAGCTGAATGACGGGACACCCTGCACGATCTACCGCAATGGCCGACCCGAATCGGTAGTATTCGAGTGTGAGTCCAGTCTGCAGCGCATGGGCATCGACGTCATTGACCTCTATCAGGTGCACTGGCCTGACAGCACGTGGCCCCTGGATGACACCATGGCGACATTGCTCAAATTGAAAGAGCAGGGGAAGATACGGGCGATTGGCGTGAGCAATTTCGATACGGAGATGATCGCCCTGTGTCAGACCAAGGGCACGGTGGACAGTGTCCAGCCGCGCTACAACGCGCTGCAACGGGATCCGGAAGAATCGCTATTGCCCTACTGCCGGGAGCACACGATTGGGGTGCTCGCCTACAGCCCCATTGCCCAGGGCCTCCTGACCGGTAAAGTGGACATGGAGCGAACGTTCCCCGAGGGGGATATCCGTAATCGGAACCCGCTTTTTGCGGCCGAGAATCGCCGCAAGGTTATTGATATGCTGGAGCGCGTGCGCCCCGTGGCCGATGGCCACGAGATTACCCTCGGCCAACTCTTCACGGCATGGGTGACCCATCAGCCCGGCATTACGACGGCCTTGGTGGGGGCACGAAATCCGAAACAGGCGGCCGAAAATGCGGTAGCCGGATCGGTGATCTTGACGGAGGAAGAGCTTGCCCTCATTCGGGCGGAAGTGGAAGGCCTGAATTTAGACCTCTAGGCAGGGGATGGCGGAGAGGTGCCATCAGACGCATTGGTGCGCAGGGCTGGCGGAAGGGTAAGGCCCGTGCGTCGTGCCCGATGGGCGTCAGCCCTGCTCATCAAAGAGGATGCCTTCGAGCCGATTGAAGCGTGCAGAAATGTCGAGTAATTCCTGGGGGGGCAACTGCCGGACCACTTCGTTGTTTTCATCGAGAATCTGGGCGACGATGCGGTTACTGGCTTCATCGACGCGCAAGCGGGTGTTTCTCGGAAACTGTTGGTGCACGATGACGGAATCGATGGCACCCTGAAAGCGGTCTGAAGGGGCCGTCGACGTCGATGATTCACGGTCTTCGGTGACCGGTGCCGACGCGGGAGTCCGGTGTTCTGCGGGGGTGGCGAGGCCCGGTTGGGTGTGGATTTCCATTGGCTTGTCTCCTTGTCTTCGTGCACACAGGCCAAGCCGACCGGTTAGACGCCTGTCCGACCGGCTGCGCGGGGTGCACCTGCGGGTTCACGGCATGGGCCGTGAACCACGCAGTATTGCTTATGTGCTCAACAACGTGAGCGCCGCCTGGGGGGTCACGTTGGCCTGGGTCAATACACTGACACCGGCATTCACGAGGATCTGATTCCGTGTAAACTGAATCGTTTCCCGGGCAATGTCGGCATCCCGGATAGCACTTTCGGCGGCCGCCGAATTCTCTTCCTGAATGGCCAGGGTATTGATGGTGAATTCTAACCGGTTCTGAAAGGCACCGAGACTGCTCCGTAAGGTGTTCACACTTGCCAGCGCGATATCGACCTGGCTGATGGCATTGATAGCGCCTGCCGCGGCCGAAATATTGACGGCGCTTACGCGCAGATCGGTGCTGCGTGCGCCGCCGATGGTCACCTGAAGGGATTGGCTCGGATTGGCTCCGGTCTGGAGCGTGATGGACTGGTTGCTGCTCAACACGTTGATGCCATTAAACCGAGTGTCCAAAGCGATGTCTTCCACCTGGGCAATCAGCTGCTGCACTTCGTTGTTGAGTGACTGGCGGTTGGCGGAACTCTGGGTTCCGTTGGCGGCCTGAATCGCGAGTTCTCGAATGCGTTGCAGGATGTTGGTCGTTTCGCTCAACGCCCCTTCGGCCGTCTGTACGAGACTGATTCCATCCTGCGCATTGCGTTGCGCCACCTGGGTGCCCCGCACCTGGGTGCGAAAGCCCTCGGCAATAGCGAGGCCTGCCGCATCATCGGCTGCGCGATTGATGCGGAGACCACTGCTCAACCGTTCCAGACTGCGGTTCAAGGCACGGCTGGAACGATCGAGCACCCGGCTCGTGTTGAGAGCCGGGATGTTCGTATTTATACGTAATCCCATGGATCTTACCTCCAAGATCACCCGGTCGGGTATCCCTAACCAACCCGGTGTATGTTCTTCGTGGCCTTCTCATCGTCTATTTATCCCCGCGGTGGGTAAATGGACGGCAAATCGGCCGACTGATGCACTCCTTCCGTATAGTTACGGTGCTGCTCCGACCCCTCCAAAGGAAGGGCCGGAGCCACCACGTTACAACCGGTTTAAACTATGGATGGCGAATTAGCCGAGAAGCTGCAACGCCGTCTGGGGAACCACATTGGACTGGGCAAGTACCGACGTGCCGGCACTGACCAGAATCTGGTTCCGCGTAAACTGAATGGTTTCGCGGGCAATGTCCGCATCCCGGATCGCACTCTCTGAGGCGGCCGAGTTTTCTTCCTGAATCGCCAGGGTATTGATGGTGAATTCGAGACGATTCTGGATGGCACCGAGGTTACTGCGGAGGGAATTGACCCGCTGCAGGGCTACGTCCACCTGGCTGAGGGCACTGACGGCGCCGGCCGAGGTGGAAATGTTGACGGTGCTCACGCCGATGGCGGCCTGGCCCGCACCACTGCTGATAGCAATCTGCAGGGTCTGACCCGATTCGGCGCCGGTTTGCAAGGTGAGGGTGCTGCTGCCGCTCAATACCGCCACACCGTTGAATTCGGTGTCGAAGGCGATATCATCGATCTGTGCGAGCAGCTGCGATACTTCGGTGTTCAGGGCCGCACGGTTTTCAGAGCTCTGCGTTCCGTTCGCGGCCTGTACGGCCAGTTCGCGTACCCGCTGCAGGATGTTGGTGGTTTCACTCAACGCCCCTTCCGCGGTTTGCACGAGGCTGACCCCATCTTGTGCGTTGCGCTGGGCGACCTGGGTGCCCCGCACCACCGACCGAAATCCTTCGGCGATGGCCAGACCGGCAGCGTCATCGGCTGCGCGGTTGATGCGGAGACCACTGGAGAGACGTTCCAGCGATTTGTTAAGCGCGCTCGTAGAGCGGCTCAGGGTACGCGCCGAGTTAAGCGACGCCACGTTGGTGTTGATTCGAAGTCCCATAGTACTTTCCTCCATGAGTGGCCAAAGGGATTCCCGATCCCTTTGTTATTCATTCTTCCGTGATAGTTGACAAAAACCGAATGCTCAACGACGCGACTCGTTAAGTACTCGCAGTCCTATGTTCTCCTTTCTCTACGTTGAAGATTATCAGGGCGGCCGGTGGCCATAAATTCCGTTTCCGGCCCCTCGTATCCCTTGAGGTTCGGCCGCCCTGGTTGTCGACGTGTATTAACCCAGCAACTGCAGTGCCGTCTGTGGCACGATGTTGGCCTGGGCCAGGATCGATGTACCGGCGTTTACCAGGATCTGATTCCGCGTAAAGCGAATCGTTTCCTGGGCGATGTCGGCATCTCGTATAGCGCTTTCGGACGCGGAAGAGTTTTCTTCCTGGATTGCGAGCGTGCTGATGGTGAACTCCAGACGGTTCTGGAAGGCACCCAGATTACTCCGGAGCGTGTTCACCGAGCGCAGGGCACCGTCTACCGTACTGAGTGCACTGATGGCACCGGCAGCGGTTTGCAGGTTAACCGGCGAAACACCGATCTGGTTCTGACCCGCAGCACCCACCACAATCGACAGGTTTTGTCCCTGGAAAGCGCCGGTTTGAAGCGTCAGCACAGTGCCGCCGCTGAGTACCCGGACACCGTTGAATTCCGTGTCAAACGCGATATCATCGATTTGGGCTAACAGTTGATCGACTTCGGCATCCAGCGATACGCGGTTTGCCGTACTCTGCGTTCCGTTGGCTGCCTGTACGGCGAGCTCGCGAATACGCTGCAGTATGTTGGTCGTTTCACTCAATGCGCCTTCCGCCGTCTGCACCAGGCTGATTCCGTCCTGCGCATTGCGCTGGGCAACCTGCGTGCCGCGTACCACCGAGCGAAAACCCTCGGCGATGGCCAGGCCTGCGGCGTCATCGGCCGCACGGTTGATACGCAATCCGCTGGAGAGCCGTTGCAGGCTCTTGTTCAAGTCCAGCGTTGAGCTACGTAAGACCCGCGCCGTGTTGAGCGCAGACACATTGGTGTTGATTCGAAGTCCCATGATGTATTCCTCCGTGAGTGGTTGGTAGAGCGCATCCTTGCGCTCCCTCTGACGTCCCATCCCGGGTAACCCACCACGGTGTGGCGGCTACCGTCCCATGGTCCGGTGCGTCAGAAACCGATTTCTACGTGAAATCGATTGGTCCCATTGATTTCGAAAGCAGTCTCCGTTATCCCTGAGGCATGTCCCGTGCTTCAGGCAATTCGTTAACTGCGACGTTTCTTCTTGATGAAGCCGTTGAGCATCCTGCTCTGCCTTCATCCATACCGAAGTATTCGATCAACGTGATTCAATTGTTGTCGTCGGCCTCGAGGCCGTCGTGCGGGTGCATACCCCGCGCTGAATGCGCCATCCTCCATGATGTCGCGGAAACCCGTCCCTGGACTCCGTATTTCACTTTTTTAAACTGTCCTGAATAAGGCCTGTTTCGGCTTACCTGTAGTATTTATCGGCAACTTGAGCGACAACTTTAGTTTTTTCTGAAAAAAAATCACCGACCCACACCGATTCAATCCGACATAAACGATTTCGAATAATCCGAAACAGCCAATACGGGACCGCGCACCGCAAAAAAAATGAAAAATTTCCTCGTTTTTTTGGATGCCATCCGGGGTATGCGGTGCACGGCCTGGCCCGGATAACCGAAAATAAGTCCCCGAATGGACGCCAGGTATTGCGCCCAGTGGAGGGGCTGCCGGGAAATGGTGGGGTGAGAGCGCGACCGTTGGCTCTCCGGGCCCTCGGAAAGTGGTAGGTGGATCCGTGGCTCGATTACAATAGGCCCATGACCACCACACTCAAAGGCACTGTGCGCTATCTTGGAACGCCCTTCTCCGGCTGGCAAGCCCAACAGGACCAACGGACGGTTCAAGGGGATATTGAGGCGGCTATGAGCCGGATTGCCTCTCAGCCTATCCGCATTCAGGGGGCCGGCCGCACCGATGCGGGGGTCCACGCCCTGGGACAGGTCTTTTCCTGTGAATGGCCCAAGGCGGTGCCGCCCACGTTGCGCCATGCGTTGTGTCGCATGTTAGAGCCGGAAATCCAAATTACGGCGTTGGAAGCGGTTTCTGCCGATTTTAACGCCCGATTTTCAGCGAAGGCCAAGCGCTATTGCTATACCTTTCACTTCAGTCGGGAAATGGACCCCTTCAGTGCTCCCTATAGCTGGCAGGTTCCTTACGGGGTGGATATCGACCTTATTCGGTCGCTCTTGCCTCAACTGGAGGGGACCCATGACTTCGCAGGGTTTCAGAGCACGGGGTGTCAGATGAAGACGACGGTGCGTACGATTTACGCCGCGACGCTCCATCAAGGGGCGGTGGTGGGCCCCCGGGACGGCCAGAACCTGTGGCACATCGAGTTTTTTGGCAATGGATTCCTTTATAAGATGGTGCGTAATCTTTCCGGCACGTTGGTGGAGATAGGGCGGGGGCGTTTTGGTCCGGAGTTTCTTCAGGAGGCGTTGGTGTCGGGGGGGCCATTTCTGGGGCATTGCGCACCGCCCCAGGGGCTAGTCATGAAGGAAGTGCTGTATGACGGTGTGGAGCCCACATAAAAGATGCGCCATGGTTCAATGCCATGACGCAACCAGGGGAGGTAAGAAGCAGAGATTAACGGCTGGAATACGGTGCGGGATAGACACCCCAGCGTTCCTTGAAGAACACGTTAAATCTGTCTCTTAATATGATGGTATCGGCGGTGCCGCAGAAAACTTTAGCAGAAATATGGGATCGGTGGAGTATGCCCCATAAATTTGAAACGCGTTGCAGTGTAGACCGCAACGCGTTTCAGAGGTAAGACCCTGGGGCACTCCCAATAGCAGGTGGTGGGATTGGCCACCCTGTGAGTATGTATCCAGGATAAGTAGCAATGACGTCCGTGTCGTGCCGGCGTTGACCTCCGTGTCGTCGCCTTGTGATTAGAGTATCGGCGGTGGAGCGAGAACCTTTAGCGGAAATGTGCCGGCGTTGGATGGGCGGCTGGGGCGTGGGCGAAAAGTCGGGGGGCGTGGGGCAGCGTACGCGGGAAAAAGGGCGGATAAAATAGAAAAACGCCACAACAGCGTGTGCTATGGCGCCTCTCATGGATGGAAAGACTGTGGGACAAAACGTCGATCGCGTTGGTGTTGGGATGACACCCGACGGTTCATCTAGTCTCTTTCGCCACCTCCGTTGACCTCCGTGTCAATTCGTCGCCGCGACTTCCGTGTCTTGGCCTGTGCTTTACTTATCGGCAGGGGGCGGTTGGACTTTAGCCGTTGTTTTTCTGGTGGATGCGCGTGGTCATTTCAACGAGCCGGGTGCTGAGATCGGCGACGGATTTCGCCACTTTGGCATCGGCGATGCCCGTGTCGTCGAAGACCTTGTGGGCCGCAGGAATGGCCTTCTGTTCGGGGAGCACGATGACCTGAATCCCGTGGAGGATGGTGTTGAGGTGTCGCAAGGCACGGAGGCCGCCGAGGCCACCGGGGGAAGCGGCGAGGAGTAAGGCCACCTTTTCGCGGAAGCAGATGAGCGGTGTTTCATCGCCCTGGCGACGGCTCAGCCAGTCAATGGTGTTTTTCAACACCGCGCTCAGGGAACCGTTGTATTCCGGTGAGGCGATGATCAGTCCGTCATGACGCAGGAACAATTCCCGTAGCTTGACCGCACTTTCGGGAAGCCCTTCTGCCGATTCAAGATCTTCATCAAATAAGGGCATGGGGTAGTCACGAAGGTCGACGAGGGTCACGTCGGCTCCGGCAGCCCGGGCGGCCTCTGCCGCGGCGGCGGCCAGCTTCTTATTGTAGGAATCGCTACGGGTGCTGCCGGCGAAGGCGAGAATGCGTGGGACGTATTCGCTCATGGATTACTCCTTTTCTCCGCTAACCGGTCATGTTCCACGGGGGCGGCCTACGTGAAATGCCGGCCGGGATAGTTTCAGTTTCCGGCTGTTGCCGTCGATAAATGACTCAGGTAGAATCATTGTCGGACGGGGTGTATGTCAACCTGTTTGAATGGTGTGTGCAACGAATTGCGACAGAGAGGGTCCGCCGCCGTGCTTGTGGGAATCCATCAGTTACATTATCTTCCCTGGTTGCGCTACATCCATAAGATACTGTGCGCTGATGTCTTCATCGTGTTGGATAACATTCAATACAACAAGAATGGCCACCAGAACCGGAACCGTATCAAGACCCCACAGGGCGCCCGCACGCTGACCGTCCCCGTCTTTGATCGGCTGGGCCAACGCCTGGATGAAGTGGTGATTGACAACAAGGGGCCCTGGGCGCGAAAGCATTGGCGCACAATTGCCCAGCACTATGGGAAGGCCCCGTACTTTTCGCGCTACGCCGATTGGCTTGAGGAAGTCTACGAGCAGCCCTGGGAGTATCTTAACGATCTCAACCGCTCCCTGTTGACGGGAATTCTGCTGCGGCTCGAGATCGACACGCCCGTGGTCTACGCGTCTGAACTGCATGTTCGGGGGGAGGCGACCGAGCGCTTGATTCATCTGATTCACGCAGTGAAAGGCGATACCTATCTCAGTGGAGCCCATGCGGTGGACAGCTACCTGGATGTGGACGCCCTGGAAGCGTCGGGAATCGCGCTTCAGATCCAATCGTGGACGGCGCCCGAGTATCCCCAGGGGCCCGGGCCCTTTTTGCCGGAGCTGTCGATTATTGACTTGATGATGCATTGCGGTTCCGACGCCCGCACGATTCTTGAGGGGGTGCCCCATGATTGCCCACAGTAAGCCGACCGTCGGTGACGAGGAGGGCGCGGCCGTGGCCCGTGTGGTGGCCAGTGGCCATCTGGCGCAAGGTAAGGAAGTGGCCGCCTTTGAGGAAGAGTGCGCCGCGTTTCTGGGACGCCGTCATGCTATCGCGGTGAACAGCGGCACGGCGGCCCTGCACCTGGCACTCGTGGGGCTCAACGTACGCCCCGAAGACAGCGTGGCCATTCCCTCGTATGCCTGTGCCTCTCTCGCCCAGGCCGTGTCGTGGCAACATGCGCATCCGGTTCTATGTGATATCGATTCCCAACACAATCTGGATCCCGCGATGGTCCCCGCATCGGTGCGGGCCGTGGTCGTGCCCCATATGTTTGGTGCGACGGCGGCCCTGCCCGATCATCCCCGGGTGGTCGAAGATCTGGCCCAATCCTTCGGTGGAGAGACGGGGCGTGCCACCTTGATTGCCATGACCTCCTTCTACGCCACCAAGCTCATGACCACGGGGGAGGGGGGGATGGTCTTTACGGACGACAGCTCCCTGGCGGACTTCATCCGGGATCGGCGGGACTACGATAACCGAGGGGATTTCCAAATACGTTATGCCTATAAGATGACGGATTTTCAGGCGGCGCTTGGTCGGGTTCAGCTCCGCCGTTTACCGGAGTTTCTGGAACGCCGTCGGGCGATCGCCGGTCGATACCATACGGCGTTTCAGAATACGCCCCTGGTCTTGCCCGCACCGGGTGGCGCCGTGTATTTCCGGTATGTGGTATCGACACCCGAAGGCCCCGCCCTGATGGAGTGGTTGAACCAGCGCGGCATTGGCGCGGGACGCCCGGTGCACCATCCGGCCCATCACACGCTGGGGGGGTGCTTTCCCCGTTCCGAGCAGGCGCACCAGCACCATGTGTCCATCCCCATATATCCCGCAATGACTGATGCAGAAGTCGCGCTTGTGGTAGAATCCATAGAACAGTTCTTTGAGGCCCGCTCTTGATGGGCCTGTGCCCGTGAGCCCGTGCCCATGAAATGAGGAATAACACGGATGTTATTCAGTTTGCCCGACTACTGGCCCCGCACCTATATTCTGGTGGGGTGCAGTGCCTTTATAATTTCCGCCCTGCTGATGCCTTTGGCCATCATGCTGCTTCGCCGGGTGGGGATGATGGATGCCGTAGCGGACAACAAGATCCACAAACAGCCCGTCCCGCGCGGTGGTGGCATTGTGATTTTCATTGCCTTTGCGGTGGCCGTGTTGTTGCCCGATTACCGCAGTGACGGTATGAACGGGATTCTGCTCGGGGCCTTCATGTGCCTCGTGGTAGGGGCGGTAGACGACTACGTGGGCGGGATTGCCGGGTTCTACAAGCTCATCACCCTGGTGGCCGCGACCCTGATACTCTCCCAGTATGGCGTGCGTATCAATGTGTTTCAGAATGAAGTGCTTGATGTGTCTGTGACCATACTCTGGATTGTGGGGGTCACGAGTGCTTTCAATGGCACGGACAATATGGACGGGTTGGCCTCGGGGTTGTCGGTTATTGTGGCCGGCATGTTTCTGGTCATCGCCTTGCAGGCCTACGCCCTTACCAACACTGAGACGAGCCTTTCGTGGTTTGGCATGTTGGCGATTGGGTTGATTGGGGCCAACCTGGGCTTCCTGATTTACAACAGCAAGCCGGCCCTCATCTTTATGGGCGACTCGGGGAGTTTCTTCCTGGGCTTTACCCTGGCGGCCCTGGGCGTGATGGGAGAATGGACCGAAAACCGTATCATTTCCTGCACCATACCCATTCTGATTCTGGGGGTGCCGCTCTTTGATTTTGGCTATGTCATCATGGCGCGCATTCTCAAGGGCGAAACCCGGACCTTGCGCGACATCATCGATCACTGCGCACCGGATCACCTTTCCCATCGTCTGGTTTGGTTTGGATTTACCCAGCGTCAGGCGGTCTTCTTTATCTACCTGATCTCGATTACCCTGGGCATCAGCGGCATCCTGCTGCGCAATACCTCCAGTTTGGTCGACAGCCAGTTGGCGCTCTTTCAGGGGCTTGCGATCGTGACCATCGTCATTATCCTGATGGTGCTGGCGGCGCGCCGTCACGAGGCGACTCTGGAACAGCACGAGGAAGCCTATTCCAATCTCGCGAAGAAGTTGGAAGCGCACGGCATCGATTCTGAAAACGTCGTCGAGCTCGGCACGTCCAAGCGGGAAGCCAGCTAGTCCCCAGAAGAATCTGAGGCCTTCCGGGCTGTTCTCCGCTTGAGGCGGCGCCGTTCCTCTTCCATACGACGGGCCTGGGCGGCGGCCACTTCGGGGGCCCGTGCATCCACCAACTCCTGATAGGCCCTGGGCCCGTCTTCCGCGTCGCGGCTATGGTTAAACCGCGCCACATCCTTCTTAAAGCCGTATACGGTCAGGCGGTCGCCCGCGCGGATATAGGTGGCGCCTATCGGCGAACCTACCAGATCGCCATCGGCCCGATGAATGGCCAACACGATGACACCCACGTGGGAAAGGCGTAATTCGTCGAGGCGCTTACCAACCGGCCAGTTGCCCGGGTCCATCTTGAGTTCGGTCACACTGTAGCCTTCGCCCAGTGCTAGGAGGTGACGGTAGTCGTGGATGTCGTCCAGGGTCCACCGTCGCAATGCCCATCCAATGAATTTAAAGAGCTGGTCATCAACCCACTTGCTCATGGAGAAGGCCAGCAGGATGCTTAACCCGGTGACCAGGTAGGCAATCCGGACCCACAGGCTGTAGTTATCCCCGGTCTCGACGGAGGTGACGGAGGATACGGTCGTGGCAATGACGCCGATGAGGCCCACGTTGCCAATCATCATCAGGGTGAACACAATGCGGCGACGAACGGGGTGGTTCACAATGGCTTCGGTCTCGTTTGACGTAAAGCCGGTCGTGCTGAAGGCCGAGCGGGCCTGGAAACGGGCCATTTCGCGGGAAAGCCCGGTCAGCGTGAGGGCCACGGTGGCGATTCGGTTCACGATGACCGACAGCAACACAATGACGAGGAGGCCGATAATGGATGCCATGGGGGAGAATTCCTTTTTGAGCCGACGTCGCGCGTCAACAGGTCGCCACATTCTCCCAATTTCTGGAGAGAAGGTCAACTATCCCTGCCGTGCGAGGGGGGAAGTGACAAATATTGTCACGTGGGGTCCCAACAGGGCGATGAGCGAGGGCGCATTCCGCCAGGTTCGGCCGTCATAAGGTGCCTGGTTTGCATCGTAAGTTATTGCCATGAAGATGGTTAAGAAAGTGGTATGCCTGTTTGGCACGGCCCTTGCCTTATAGTTGGCAACAGTTGAAACGAAGTACGATGCGGGCCGCGCGGCCTTCATTTGAAAGATTAAACCAAACCAATCCACAGGAGGATTCGCCATGAAAAAAGCTAACAAAGGTTTCACGTTGATTGAATTGATGATTGTTGTGGCCATTATCGCTATCATTGCGGCTATCGCCATTCCCAACCTGCTCCGTTCGCGGATGCAGTCCAATGAGTCCAGTGCCATTGGTAACCTGCGCACTATCGTGGGTGCCGAAGTGGCCTACCACGCCGCCAACTACGCCTACACCGCCGACTTCGCGGACCTGACCGGCGCAACCCCCTCCTTCCTCGATGGTAACTGGGGTGGCACGAAGAGTGGCTACAACTTCGTACTCGGCGGTGACGCCAACGCCTTCACGGCCAACGCCAACGCTGCGGCTTATGGCACGACCGGTGGTAAAGGCTTCTTCACCGACTCCAGCGGGGTGATTCGCTACGCGGACGGCGCCGATGCCGACGCGACCAGCAACCCGATTGGTGAATAATCACTAACGACTAACTACGGCGCATTATGGGTCCGAATACGGGCGGCGAGGCAACCAGCCTCGCCGCCCGATTCCTTTTTTTGGGGGGGAGCACAAGGTCAACGGGACCGCCCATGAACGTATTCCCTCGGATCGGGCGTTGACGGCGGGCCTATGCGGTTTTTCCCCCGGGCGGTCCAGCCTGGCGCTGGCACGCCGTGACTGGGCAGTCCCCGTTGCCTTATTCGGGAGCGATGGCCTCGGGCTTTTCGTTGGCCAGATAGAGGATGAGATCGCGGCCCGAGCCTTTGTGACGGGAAATGCTGGCGACGTGATGGGCCGGGTCCACCGACTGGTCGGCGGCAAAGTCTTGCGCGGCCCGTTCAGAATCGAAGATCTCGATGTTGATGTTGTCGTAGGTTTCGTAGTCGGCGCGTAACTCCCGGGCCAGGGCGATGACGTCTTCCCGGGCACTGCGTGCGGGCACGAGGCCGGCCATACCGATCAGGCTGGAAGCATTGCCGCCGAGGTCGGCGGCCACTTCGGGACTGCGCCCCCATTCATCGACCACGGTGAAGCGAAAGGCCTCGGTGGGCAAGGGCGTTTCCGGCGCAGCTGCGGGGGCTGGCTGGGAGGGGGATGGGTTCTGGGGGAAGGCCTGGGGCATGGGGGCAGGGGTGTCGCCGGGTTGGGGCACGATGGTGCCGTTGCCATAGGCGGCAATCTGTTGCTGCTGGAGGGCGCCCCGGAGCATGCGCACTTCGTTTTCCAGGGAAATGATGCGGCCCACAACGCCTTGTTCCAGGAGATCACGGAGCAGCCGGATTTCTTCCCGGAGCCGGTTGATTTCCACCGATTCAATGGAGTGGGTGGCGGGCATCCGGGAGGGGTCCCCCGTGGCGTCGGCCGGATCGGCTTCTTCCAGGGCAAAGGCGACCTGTTCGGCCGCCCAGTCTACCCAGAGCACCCCGGTGGGGGCTGGGGCCTCGGCGGCGTAGGCCGGCGCGGGGCCTGTTGCCAGGGCGAAAATCAGGGTGCAGGCAAATAGTATGCGTTCCATCGGGGGGAAGATTCCTCTCATGATCCAGGTATGGACAGGTGCGCTCAGTATAGCAACGTGCGGGGGGTAAGTTTTAGGGACAGGGCCCCGCTCCGTCCGGGTTGGGAAGGGGGATGGAAACGTTCCGGGGGTACGAAACTTCCCTTTCAGGGTGTCAGTGCGCTAAAATACACGGTTCGTAGGGGCCTTCCTGTGCCCTTTTTCTACGTTTTCCTACATTGCTTGCCCAAATTGCATTGTGCACCAAAGCATTGGAGAGACTATCATGACAGACACTATTGAGACCTTTGAGTTCCAGACCGAAGCACGTCAATTGCTCGATTTGATGATCCACTCGGTCTATTCCAACAAAGACATTTTCTTGCGTGAGCTGATTTCCAATAGCTCCGACGCGTTGGACAAACGCCGTTTCGAGGCCCTCAAGCAGCCCGAATTGCTGGAAGAGGGCACGGAGCTCCGCATCTTCATTGAGGTGGACAGCGAGGCGCGCACCCTTTCCATCATCGATAACGGCATCGGGATGACCCGGGATGAGGTGAAGGACCTGATTGGTACTATTGCCAAGTCGGGTACGAAAGAGTTCATCAACAAGATCAAGCAGAGCAAAGAAGACAGCGTCAACGCCGACCTTATTGGTCAGTTTGGTGTGGGCTTCTACTCGAGCTTCATCGCCGCGGACCGGGTGAGCCTGGTCACACGCAAAGCCGGGGAAGAGACGGCGACCCGTTGGGAATCGGCGGGCGATGGCACCTATACCCTGGAAGAAGCCGAGCGCGACGAAGTGGGCACCACGGTCACCTTGCACCTTAAGGAAACCGACACCGAAGACGGCATGAACGACTACACCCAGGAATGGCAGATTCGCCAGGTCGTCAAGCAGTACTCCGACTTCGTGGCCTATCCCATCCAGATGGACATCGAGCGCACGGAAGTGGAGCGCGATGAGGAAGGGAAGCCGGTCGAAGGGGCCGAAGAGAAAAAGGTCATCACGACCGAGACGCTGAACTCCATGAAGGCCCTCTGGCTCCGTGACAAGAAAGACGTGACGGACGAGGAATACAACGAGTTCTATAAGCACATTTCCCACGACTGGACCGACCCTGCGTCGCGCATCCAGGCGAAGATCGAGGGCACCCTCGAATATACGCTGCTGCTCTACATTCCCGGCAAGGCGCCCATGGACCTCTACTACCAGGGCGTTCGCCATGGCGTGCACCTCTATGTGAAGCGCGTTTTCATCATGGATGACTGCAAAGAGCTGCTGCCGGAGTACCTGCGCTTTATTCGTGGCGTGGTGGATTCGGAAGATCTTTCGCTGAACATTTCCCGCGAAATCCTCCAGCAGAACCGCCAGATTGAGCGGATGCGCAAGGGTATCGTCAGCAAGGTGCTCGGCTTCCTGAAGACCCAGTTCAAGAAGGACAAAGATGAGTTCATCGCCTTCTGGAACGAATTTGGCCGGGTCTTCAAGGAAGGCCTCTTCCAGGATCGCGAAAACCAGGAAGCCCTTTTGGAGCTGTGTCTCTTCAATTCCACCAACAGCAACGAAGAGTACACGACGCTGGCGGAATACATTGAACGCATGAAGGAAGGCCAGGACGCCATCTACTACATGACCGGCGAATCCCGTGCGAAGATTGAAGAATCTCCCCACATGGAAAGCTTCCTCGAAAAGGGCTACGAAGTATTGATTCTGTCCGACCCGGTCGACGAAATCTGGTGCCAGCAGGTCTTCAAGCACAAGGACTTTGACTTCAAGTCCATCAGCAAGGGTGCCGTGGAGCTGGGCTCGGAAGAAGAGAAAAAAGAAGCCGAGGAAAAGCGTGCGGAGAAAGAAAAAGAATACAAGTCCCTGCTGGAATGCCTGAAGGGCAAGCTGGAAGCGAATGTGAAGGAAGTACGTCTTTCCAATCGTCTCACCAGCTCGGCGGCCTGTCTGGTCACCGATGGCGCGGACCTTACGCCCCAGCTCGAACAGATGATGAAGCAGATGGGCCAGGACGTGCCGACCTCCAAGCGCATCCTGGAGCTGAACCCGGACCACGCTATCCTCGCGAAACTCCACGACCTCTTCGAGGCCAACCCGGAAGACACCCAGTTGGACGACTACGCGCAGCTGGTCTATGGCCAGGCGGTGTTGGCCGAAGGCGGCGACCTGCCGAACCCCGGCAAGTTCAGCAAGCTGGTTGCTGACCTCATGGTGAAAGCGGGTTAGTTTCCCCACAAGCAGAATAGATATCAACGCCCCGGGCCATGGGTCCGGGGCGTTTTCATTCATGGACGGCACCCCTTTCGTCGTTGCGGATGAACTAGAGTACCCCGCTCAAAAAGGAACACGTGATCGTACCGCGCGAGCGCTGGCAAACGAGTCTGGACGAGCTGGGTGGAGTTCAAGCGCGCGGAGCGTATGCGTCGTTGAGACATCACACACAATACGGAGGCGGGCGACTGAACTATGAGCCGGTCACGCTTTTTTTCGGAACCACAAAGAACGCAAAGAACACAAAAGTATCGTCTGCCCCCGGGAGCACGTGTATAGTCATCCGGAATCAACCAGAATTTAACCGGTCGGTCCAGGGCACGGCCCATTGGGAAAAAACCATTCTTCTGCTCTCGTCCCCTCAGCGCAGCCACATAGCGTCGATGAAGTGCCGATGGAGCAGGATGTCGGCCTCGGGTGAGAACAATAAGGCGAGGGCCACACTGTTGAGCAGCACGGTCAGCCAGAACGCCAACTGAAAGGATGGCTTACGCGACTTGTGGCGGAATACCCGTTGGGCTGCCAGGGCACCCGGCCATCCGCCCAACAGCCCCAGGAGGTGGAGGGTGCTCTCCGCAGTTCGCCAACAGCCGGTTCGGGCGGCCCATTTATCTTTGCCGTAGGCCCCGAAGGCGAGGAGGCTTGTCACGGCATAGAGGATGGGTACGAAGATGGGTAGTCTGCCCAGAAACATGGCGCCCAACAAGATGGCGATGACCGCCAGGGCCAATGCCGTTCCACAATGCCGTCCCCATGGGGCAGGCCTGCCATTGGAATAGGGCGTGCCGGGGACCGTGGCGCGCTCAGCACGGATTCTTCCACGGGGGTCCTTTGTCACTTCGTAGGTCAGTACGTCGCCCACACCGGGGCGCGTTGAATGCCTGGCGAATGCCTTGATGTGAAGGAAGATCCGTCCCCCGCCCGTGTCTGGGGTGATGAATCCGTAGCCCCGTTCGTCATTCCATTCTGTGATAGTTCCCTGGTGGCGCATTGTACTCCATTTCTGTAATAAGGCGGTGTGCTTGCCGTATGGGCGTAGCGGTGATCAGGGATGGCGGCGTTAGGGGAGGGCCGCGGTCCCTGGCTTCAAAAAATGCGATTATAGCTTTTTCTCGGGCGAAGGCGTATACTGACCGTAGGTTGCTTGAGCGACAGTTCCCACAGCCCCACTACGTTTGCTGTGCTTTCTGCCTTCCTTCAATCGTCTTCTCTTCACATCTGAGACGATTATCCTCCGGCCATCACCACGGGCCCCACCGGATCGTCATTATGCCGACGATCGGGAATGCGCACACCGAATCACGCCATACCCCTGTTGCTGCCGCGATCTCACTCCGAGGTCGGGTGGATCAATAGGTATGTGATAGTAAGGGAGTCCTACCATGGGTGACAAGAGTCCGAAAAGCAAGAACAAAGACAAGAAGCAGAAGAGCGTTCAGAACGCCAAAGACCTGAAAAAGAAGAAGGCCAAACAGGCCGAATCGGCCATCTCTACCTTGCCCAAAAAATAAGGTGGCAGAACTTCTTCCGCAGTCCCCCCCGGACCAGGATTGGGCTGCCGATAGCTTGATGCGGTGGGTTCATCTTTTTGGGGTGTCCGCCCACGTGCTTTGCCCACGCAGGTTGTCTGCTTACAGGCCTGCCACGGGAACTCCCTGATCAAAACGTGATTCCAACTAAAGAGTTGGCCCCTCTGCACGCGGATACGTAAACGAAGCGAGAACTATTGAGCAACGCCTCTGTTCCCAAAAACATCGCGTTTCTGGGTAACTACCTGCCCAGACTTTGCGGCATTGCTACCTTCACCCACGATCTCTGTGAAGCCGTGAGCGAAACGTTTCCGGGAGCCCAGTGTTTCGCGGGCGCGGTCAACGACCGCTCGGAAGGGTACGAATATCCCCCCCGTGTTCGTTTCGAGATCGAGGAAAAAGATCTGAATTCCTATCGGCGGGCGGCAGACTACCTGAATTTTCACAATACCGACCTGCTCTGCGTGCAACATGAATTCGGGATCTACGGCGGTCCGGCGGGCAGTCATCTGCTGGCCCTGCTGAAAGAAGTCCGCATGCCCGTGGTCACGACCCTCCATACCATCCTGAGTGAGCCCAGTGCGGTGCAACACGCCGTGATGGATGAACTGGTGAATCGCAGTGACCGGTTGGTGGTGATGGCAAACAAAGGTGCGGAGATACTTCGTGACACCTATGGGGTCTCGGAAAGTAAAATCGATATCATTGCCCACGGCATTCCCGACATCCCCTTTGCGGATTCCGAGTTGTCGAAGGCGCAGTTTGGCGTAGAGGGCCGTGCGGTGCTACTCACCTTTGGGCTGCTTGGTCCCGGGAAAGGCATCGAGCATGTCATCGAAGCCCTTCCGGCGATTGTGGAGGCCCATCCCGAGGTGGTTTACCTGGTGCTTGGTGCAACCCATCCCCACTTGCTGGCCAGCGAGGGTGAGCGCTACCGGTTAGGTCTCGAACGGCTGGCGGAGGAGCGGGGGGTCAAAGACCACGTCATTTTTTACAACCAATTTGTTTCCCTGGAAGATCTGAGCGAATTTATATGCGCCACCGATGTCTACCTGACCCCCTACCCCAATGAGGGACAAATTACGTCGGGAACCCTGGCTTATGTATTTGGCGCGGGTAAGGCGGTCGTTTCCACCCCCTACTGGCATGCGAAAGAGTTGTTGGCAGACGGGCGGGGTATTCTTGTGCCCTTCAACGATTCGGGGGCGATTGCGGCCGCAGTCTGCGAGTATCTCGGCGACCCGGAAAAGATGACAAAGACCCGCACCGAGGCCTACGCAATGGGCCGGGAAATGATCTGGCCGGCCGTGGCCAAAAACTATCTGGCATCGATGACCCACGCGTGCGCCGACCGCAAAGCCATACCCCGCACGGCATTTCGTGAATGGACGCTCGCCAGTCGTCCCTACGAGTTGCCCCCGCTCCGGCTGGATCACATTCTGCGCATGAGCGACGGTACCGGTATTTTTCAACACGCGATTTTCAACGTGCCCAACTTTCACCACGGCTATTGCGTCGATGACAACGCCCGTGCCTTCATACTGTGCAATCATCTGACGGAGCTCGGTGGGACCACCCCATCCGGAAATCTGGATGTGCTCACGACCAGTTATCTCGCTTTTCTTGCGGCGGCATTTAACGAAGATACCTGCCGTTTTCGGAATTTTATGAGCCATGGACGAGAATGGCTGGAGGAAGCGGGCAGCGAGGATAGTCATGGCCGCGCCCTTTGGGCCCTGGGCGTCGGCGCGGCCCGCTCCCGTGATGACGGGCGGCGGAAGTTATCCGCCCAGCTTTTTGATCAGGCCCTCAACGTCGTACTCTCCTTTACCTCCCCGCGGGCGTGGGCCTTCACGCTGTTGGGCGTCCATGAATATCTGCGGCAATATCCAGGCTCAGCACAGGCGCGCGACGCCTATGGCGTGCTTACCGAAAAACTGATTGCGCTTTGGAAGAACAGTGCGACGGAAGACTGGCCCTGGTTCGAGCCCAGTGTCACCTACGACAACGCCCGTCTCTGTCACGCGCTTATTGTGAGCGGCAACAACTCCTCCAAACCGGAAGCCCTCGAAATCGGCCTGAAGTCGTTGCGGTGGCTGACCTCGTTGCAGACGACGCAATCAGAGCATTTCCGGCCTATTGGTAGCGATGGATTCTATGTCCGGAATGGAGCCCGCGCGGACTTTGACCAGCAGCCCGTCGAAGCCCAGGCCATGGTGGCCGCGTGTCTGGAGGCCTTTCGTGCCACCGGCGAATCGGTTTGGTCGAAAGAAGCCCGTCGTGCCTTTGAATGGTTTCTGGGGCGTAACGATCTTGGGCTGCCCCTCTACGACCCTGGCACGGGTGGCTGTGGGGATGGACTGCACTGTGATCGGGTCAATGAAAACCAGGGTGCCGAATCAACCCTTGCGTTTCATCTTGCCCTGGCAGACATGAGTTACGCGGAACACCCGCTGCGTGCCAGCGTATGACCGCAATCTCCATTCGGCGACAATCCTTTCGGTTGCTTCCAGACGTATCGCGGGTAATCGTTCGACCGTTTATTCCCGGAAACACGGCGCACATCGCGGCCATAATCGGGCGCACCCTGGCGCTGACCGAAGAGGAAGTGGAGCGGGAACTCAAACAGGTCTGCAGCGCTTTTGACGAACGGCATGAAAATCTCGAAGAGAAACTGCTGGCAAACTTCCAACGGGTGGAAGCCCATATCTTTACGCAGAAACCCATTTCGACCGCCCGTACGTTGCTCATAGGCGCGCTTTTTTCCGGTGAGTACTCCCTTGAATCGGCCGCGCTTTTCAATCCTTCCCTGGTTCCCCATCCCGACCAGTCCGGCGTGGCGGACGGGGCCCTGCGGTTCATCATGAGCCTTCGTGCGACCGGCGAGGGGCACATTTCCTCCATCGAGTTTCGGGAGGGTGTTATAACGCCCACGGGAGACATCGAGGTTCCTGCGTCCTCGCGTTTTGTGGAAGAGCCGCAGTTGTTACCCAATCCCAACTACCGGAAACGTATTTTCATCTTCAAGTTGCATGAGATGGGGTTTCACAATGACTGCGCCGAATCGGTGATGGCGCCCCTCAGCGATACATTCACCCGCACGGAACTCTCCGCCCGTGTTGCTCATGTCCAATGGGAGAACCTGCCCATGCACCACGACATGCGGCATACCCTGGAGTGTATCCAGTGGCTGGCCGATTCCAACTACGAATTGCAGTTCCCCGAATCCCTTGCCCTGAGCGAGCGCATTATTTTTCCGGTGTCCACCAATGAAAGCAATGGGATCGAGGACGCCCGGTTTGTGCGCTTTGTCGAGGAGGATGGGGGGAGTGTTTACTATGCGACCTACACGGCGTACAACGGCCGCGATATTCTGCCCCAGCTTATCGAGACCGCCGATTTTCTCCACTTCCGCGTGCTTACCCTCAATGGCCGGGCCGCCCAAAACAAGGGCATGGCCCTTTTCCCCCGCCGCATCAACGGCAATTACATGATGCTGTCGCGGCAGGACGATGAAAACATCCTCATCATGAAGTCGCCGAACCCACACTATTGGAGTGATCCCGAAATGTTGCTCCGCCCTGCGGAAGTCTGGGAGTCGGTGAAGTTGGGAAATTGTGGTTCACCCATCGAGACGGATGCCGGATGGCTCGTGATGACCCACGGGGTGGGCCCCATGAGGACCTATTGCATTGGTGCGGTTCTGCTGGATTTGGACGACCCGACCCGTGTGATAGGACGTCTTCGGGAACCCCTGCTCCGCCCCGAGGGCGAGGACCGGGAAGGCTATGTGCCCAATGTGGTCTACAGCTGTGGTTCGCTGCGGCACGGCAACGAAATCATTTTGCCTTACGCCATGAGCGACCGTACCACGTCGGTGGCGAACGTGAATCTGGACGAATTGCTCGCCGCATTGCTTGGCGGATGATTTGCCCAGTGTCCCGATTTACGATTCCTGAATAATCTGTCGGTAGACCGCTTCATAATCTGCGGCCATTCGGTCGACAGTGAAGCGTGCCTCGACCCAACGGCGACATGCGGCACGATCCAGCGCGGCCACATGAGACACGGCGTCGGCCATTTGTGCGGCATCGTGCACGAGAAACCCGGTGACGCCGGGATCGATGACTTCGGGCATGCTGCCCCGGTTAATCGCCAGCACCGGTGTGCCACAGGCCATGGCTTCCACCACCGAGAGGCCGAAGGGTTCATCAAAGTGGATGGGGTGGAGGAGGGCCAGGGCACCGCCAAAAACGGCATCCCGCTCTTCCGGTCCCACACTGCCGATGTAGACACAGCGGTCCTCGTCGAGGTGGGGCTGAATCTCCTCCTCGAAATAGCGCGTGTCTTGCACGATGCCTGCGAGCACCAGTTTCTTCCCGGTCTTACGGGCGATGTCGATACATTCCTTCGTGCCCTTGTGGGGATGAATGCGCCCGAAGAACAGCAGGTAGCCTTCCGACTCGTCGCGGAAGCGAAACTCCTGTAAATCGATGCCATGGTGAACCGTGGCCGCGTATTTCAGGGCGGGGGATTTGTCCGCGTCGCTGATGGCCACATAGTGGGTGGTGTCGTTGTATTTTTTGTAGACGGGGAGAATTTCCGGCGAAGAGAAGCCGTGGATGGTGCTGACCAGGGGTGTCTTCGTCATGCGCGAATAGCTCAGGGGAAGAAAGTCGAAATGGTTGTGGATAATGTCGAAGGCATCGGCCCGCTCGAATACCTCGGCGATGTGGAGGCATTCCCATACCTTGGCGTTGACGGTGCGGTCTTCCTCATAGCCTCGCGGGCAGACGCTGGAAAGGGTTCCGGTGGTCTGTGAGTCGCCTGTGGCAAAGAGGGTCACGTCGATGCCGCGTGCCACCAGGCCTTCGGTCAGGAGCGAGACAACCCGTTCCCAGGGGCCGTAATGTCGCGGGGGCGTGCGCCAGGCGATGGGGGAAATCATGGCAACCTTCATGGCAATACTCCACCGGTCCGTTACCGGTTGATGATGCGCATCGAGCCCGTGTAAGTGGGCCGAAGACCCGGACGGTATCCGGGGAAGGTAGGGGTGCCCGCGCACTTTCAGTATAGCACGTTTCTCTGTGGACCGGTGCCCACGGTGCCCGTCGCCTCCTTCCTATGTTAAAATGGCCTTTTGGAGGTAGTTCCCGTGAAAAATTATGGAATCGATGAAACCCTCGATCTGCTGGTGGTGGGTGCCGGTCCGGCGGCCCTGGTGGCGCTCCACGAAGCCCAGTCCAAGGGCTTGCGTGCTGTGGCGATCGATAAGGGACCGGTATGCGGCGCGTTGCTGAAGCACCCCACGTACATGCGCTGGTTTTCCACCTTCGACAAGTTGGAGCTGGGCGGTTTTCCCCTCCTGATCGACGAGAAGAATCCCACCCGCCGCGAGTATCTTCGTTATTGTCGCGCCTTCGTCAACTACTTTGGACTCGAAGTGGTCACGTACCGCGAGGTGGTGGCCATTGAGAAGCAGGGTGACGTATTTGGTGTCACCGCCCGTGATCTGTATGGGCGGGATCTGGTCTGGCAGGCGCGGAACGTGGTCTTCGCGACGGGCTTCTATGACAGCCCCCGGCCTCTGGATGTCCCAGGCGGCGATTTGCCCAAGGTGACCCACCGCTATTCGGAAGCGCATTTTTACGCGGATCACGATGTCATGATTGTGGGTGCGGGATCGTCGGCGGCCGAGGTGGCGCTGGAGCTCTATCGCGAGGGAGCCAATGTGACTATCATGATGCGGGGGGACCGGTTTCACACCAAATACTGGGTGGAGCCGGATATTGAAAACCGCATCAAGGAAGGGTCCATTCGCGCCTTTCGGAATAGTGAGGTGGTAGAAATCCGGATGGACGACGTGATCGTGCGGACGGAATCGGGCGAGCTGGTGGAGGTGCCCAACGATTTTGTGTTGGCCATGACCGGTTACGAGCCGGACACCACGTTGCTGGAGAGCACGGGGGCCGATGTGGACCATTCCACCGGGAAGCCCGTGTTGACGGAACACCACGAAACGACGGTGCCGGGCATTTATGTGGCCGGCACCCTGTGCGCGGGTTGTGAGTCCAACGTGGTTTTCGTGGAAAACAGCCGCGAACACGGCCCGGCCATTGTGGACCATATTTTTGCGCAACAGGCCACCGTCCCCGCGGGCTGAGCCACGGGGGCAGGGATTCGGGCCTTTGCTCCTCCTGCGCGCCTGCGTCCAGCCAGCTGGAAGACGGGCACCAACGGTGCATGACCTATCCGCCTGGGGTCAACGCCCCGGGTTAGCTGTAATTTTTTCAAAAAGGGCTGATGGCCCGCACCAAGGCACATCGTACGATACGCCTGGTGCATTAAGGAACAATCCCATGGAAGAGAGAGCCTGGACCGTCTATCTGGCGGGTGAAATTCACAGCAACTGGCGGAAAGAACTGACGGACGCCACCATCGAAGCGGACCTGCCGGTGGACTACAACACACCCGTCCTGGACCATGGTGCGAGCGACGACTGTGGCGTGGCGATTCTGGGTGCCGAGTCCAATGATTTCTGGAAGGACCACAAGGCGGCCAAGCTGAATGCCATCCGGACCCGGACCCTGATTCAGGAAGCGGATCTGGTGATCGTACGTTTTGGCGATCAGTACCGCCAGTGGAATGCGGCCTTTGATGCGGGTTTTGCAGTGGCAAATGACAAGCCCCTGATTACCTATCACGACCCCGCGCTGAATCATGCCTTGAAAGAAATCGACGCGGCGGCCCTGGCAGTGACCTCGTCGACCGAACAGATTGTTCAGATCCTGCGTTATGTGATTGACGGCACGGTGCCGCGGTAGAAGAGGGGGACAGCCCCGACGTCCAGGCTGAATGTGCTTGCCCACGTGGCGGAGTACGCCACGCCGCAGGCTTACCCCAACCCTCAACATCACGTCGGTGCAGTCCCCGTGGAATCACCGCGACCAGAGAAAGCAGAACCTATCATGCGTTGGCATATTATTGAAGGGGAGGCGGGGTGCGAATTTGCGGTGCAGCATGAGTGCACGGCGATTGTGGTGGATGCCCTGCGGGCGAGCGCCACGGCCGCCATGCTCTTTGATTGCGGTGCCCGGTCCATCCTGGCGGTGCGCGAGGTGGAAGAGGCCCTGCGTGCCCGGGAGGCCTACCCAGAGGCCCTCCTCTATGGGGAGCGGGGTGGTATTCCGCCCGAAGGTTTCCACTATGGGAACAGTCCCCAGGAAGCCCATCACGCCGACGGCCGGGACGTCATCTTTACCACCACTACCGGGGCGGGGCGGCTGGTCTCTTCGGCGGGCGCACCCACCATTCTCATGGGGACCACGGTCAACGCGTCGGCGGTGGCCCGGTATGCGGCCAATCTGGAGCGAAACGCCGTGCTCATTCCGGCCGGACTGACCGGACAGCCGGACTTCGATGCCCAGGAAGACCGCTGCGCGGCCGTGGCCATTGCCATGAAGGCGGGGGGTGAAATCGGCGAAGGAGCCGATGTATTCGCCGATTGGCGGGAACGTATCAACGATGCCGGTTTTGAAGCGCTCTTTGCCGCAGCGCCCCATGCCGCCAAATTGCGGGCCATCGACATGGCGTCGGATGTGGCCTATTGTGCCCAGATGGACCTGACCACCTCGGTGCCCCTCGTGCGGGAAGTGACCGAATGGGGCGTCCTCATGGGCGACGCCCAGTCATGCGCATGACCCCGTGAAGGGGTGGCGGGAAGGGCCCTGTTCCGGTTTGGCCCACCGCCCAAACAGGTAAAGCGGGATTTCACCCGCGAATATTTGCTATACTAGCCCGATTTTTGTCGCAAATAAACCCCGAGTGGAGTCTGTCGTGAAAGCCTTGCTAGCCCTGGAAGATGGTACCGTATTTGAAGGCCGCGCCGTTGGTGCGGAAGGTGAAGCCACGGGAGAACTGGTATTCAATACCAGCATGACGGGCTATCAGGAAATCCTGACCGACCCCTCCTACGCCGGCCAGGTCGTTACCATGACCTACCCCCATATCGGCAATTACGGCGTCAACGAAGACGATATCGAATCCCGCCAGCCCTTCGTGCGCGGATTCGTCATGCGGGAGTGCTGCTTCGAGCCGAGCAATCAGCGCTCGACCCAGAGCCTCCCCGATTACCTCAAGGCCAACAACATTGTGGCCATCGACGAGGTGGATACGCGGACCATTACGAAGATTCTCCGCGTGAAGGGTGCCCTCAAGTGTGTCATCAGCACGGTGGAAAGCGACCACGCCGTCCTCGTGAAGAAGGCCCAGGATGCGCCGGATATGGCGGGTTCGGACTTTGTGAAAGAGGTTACTATCGATGCGGCCTATGAGTATGCGGGCTCGGGTTCGGGTGCGTACAACGTGGTGGCCCTCGATTTCGGGATGAAGGAAAACATCCTGCGTCTGCTCGACTCCGCAGGCTGCAAGGTGACCGTGCTCCCGGCGACGGCCTCGGCAGAAGACGTGCTCAGCCACAATCCTGACGGGGTCTTCCTGTCCAATGGCCCCGGCGACCCCTCGGCCCTGCCCTATATCTACCCCACGGTGGAAGCGCTGATTGAGAGTGGCAAGCCCCTTTTCGGCATTTGCCTGGGCCACCAGATTCTGGCCCATGCGCTCGGCGGCTCGACCTACAAACTGAAGTTTGGACACCGGGGCGGCAACCAGCCGGTCCAGTTCCATGAAAGCGGCCAGGTGGAAATCACCGCACAAAACCACGGTTTCGCGGTTGATCCCGAATCCTTGGACGCCAGCCAGCTCACCGTGACCCACACCCACCTCAACGACCAGACCTGCTCGGGGATGGCCCACAAGACCAAGCCCATATTCAGCGTCCAGTATCACCCCGAATCATCGCCCGGCCCCCATGACAGCCGCTATCTCTTCAAGCGCTTCACCGACCTGATGGATAAGGCCCGCGCGAACTAAGGGGCGGTCTCGGCCTGCGGTTTCGGGCCAGACCTTGCAAAGAAGAACGGCCCATCGTGGGATAGGCCTCCGGCCTGTCATGTCATGTTGTGGCGAGGGTCGGAAGGCGTGTGGCCGTTCTCGTATAAGCCTTTCTCAGGGATGCGGCTTTGACGAATCGCCCACGCGGCCGATAGCGGTAAGCGATACGAGGGACAATCCAAGAACAAATAGGTCAGCAAAGGCATTGTGAAGGTTTCCGAGAACAAGTGTCTTGCTGCCGTTGCAGTTCAAGCTAGTCAACACGTTGGCGGGTGTCAATTCTATTACCACGTCTGCGAACAAATTTGGATTTGTCAGCCGAAATAATTTGTCATCATAACCAGCGGCACTCACCATGATGTCATATTCCTGAATGTCCACTCCGAGGTATGCGTAGACTCCCACTTTCACCTCGATAGGAATGGCACTGACCGGCGGGGTTATACGGATTTCAGGATTGGTTAGCGGCACTCCGGTGATCTCATCAAGAATCGTTATGTAGAGCTGCATTCCGGGTCCGGGCCCACCACTCTTTGGCATCATTGGCAGGACCCGACGCACCTCTTCCCGTATTAGGGTGCCGACTTCGATTTCGATTTGCACCGTGAGTGGATCGTACTCCTCTGCATTGAGCATTAACGTATAGTCGTCGTAGGGAATCGCCACAAAGGTGATGTAGCCCCCCTCCTCCTGCCCTACAAATTCTATTTCCTCATCTGAATTTGACAGGAGTACCGCCTCGACTGCTGGAATTGGCAATCCAGTCACTTGGTCCACGACCAATAGAAACAGGGTGGCACTCAATATGGCTGTTCCACGGGTTTCGTCGTGCCCTCGGATGTGGGCCTCGGCATATGTTGGGCTTGAATCGGCAGGGCGAACTTCAGCCCCTTGCCCATGCGCCTGCCAAACGGGGAGAGTTACCAGAAAGCACACCAGGAAGGTGTAAATTTGCCCAATACTACAGTTTCGCTGCAAGACATTCATGGCTCACATCCTATGAGTAGTGGTTCAATGCTCCATACACATCGATTATCTTGGAATGAGATAGATGAGTCGGAAAATGCGCGGACCCTCCTGCTTACGCAGGAAATAAATTCTAATGCAATTAGAGCAGAGTTGTGGGTAGGATTCAACCGGTAGTCGGGCTATGTGAAATTATGGGACACGCTTCGAATAGAAAAACTGGCGATGGCATGGCAGGGGGAGGTGGACGGAATTCAACGCCACGAGACGCGGGCCTTTGGCACCGGTGCCGTCGGGCCGACGGCGCTCGTACGCCTTTGCGCGTACCCCGCCAGAGTGGTGCAAGTCCACTCCTGAATGGCGTCTTAATTCGGAAGTCAACCGAAACTGCGTCGTCGCGGGGCGGGATGGAGAGTAACGGAAGGCGTGGGGCCAGCCAATTCACCGTCGGGAATACCGCCATCGCCACCTCATTTCGGTGTGTCGTCGGAGGGCGTTGGCGCGGGCTTTCAGCCCTTTAAGAAGCAGTAGGTCCCGAAAACATGGGGCGTTGCCCCATGCTGATATGATACTGGGCCGTTGGCCCTGCGAACGTTCTCCGCGATGCAACCCGGTCTACTTCCATAGCGGCAAAGGTGCGAGCCATACCAGCCTGGGGTGAAGCCCCAGGAAATCAAGGTTGGTTACAACAAGGGCTGAAAGTCCGGCCCATCATGTCATGTTGTAGCAAGGGACGGAAGGCGTGTGGCCAGCCCATTGTCGTCATTTGGATGGGGTTGAAATGTGCAGGACCATTCGATGCGATTCGGTGCCTTTGGCACCGGTGCCGTCGGGCCGAGGACGCTCCATAGGGACGGAAGGCCCGCCCACGTGGTGTATGGGATAGTACGCCGCTTTCCCTTAGCCCACCGGGACATGCAGCCGCGTTGGGGCTCTCTTTGGTGCCGCCGGGTCTCTTGAATGGATTGCAGGGAGAGTCCCATTTCCTGGCCCGCCTGCGGCAGAACGTCCCTGCCGTCGTGGGTGAAAGGGTTCGGCGCTCCATAGGGACGGTATCGCGCAGGGGCGCTTAAGGTAACCCCAAGCGATGTGGAGCCAGCACGGGAAACTTGGCGGTGGCGCCTGCCGCCCGGACGCGCGTTCCCGTCCCGGTGGCAGTAGGCTTGCTCACCCTGTAGTTACGCAAGAGGGTTGCTCTCGAAGCGCCATCCCTCTGCCATGGCCCAAGTATACCGTATCGCCACCTCATTTCGGTGTGTCGTCGGAGGGCGATGGAGCGGGCTTTCAGCCCTTTGTGAAGCTGTAGGTCCCGAAAACATGGGGCGTTGCCCCATGCTGATATGTTACCGGGCCGTTGGCCCTGCAAACGTTCTCCGCGATGCGACCCGGTCTACTTCCATAGCGCCAAAGGTGCGAGACATACCAGCCTGGGGTGAAGCCCCAGGAAATCAAGGTTGGTTACAACAAGGGCTGAAAGTCCGGCCCATCATGACATGTTGTAGCGAGGGACGGAAGGCGTGTGGTCAGCCCAATTGTCGTCATTTGGATGGGTAGTGTGCTGCTCTCGAAGCGTCGTCTCTTTTTCATGGCCCACCGGGACATGCAGCCGCCTTGGGGTTTTCTTTGGTGCTGCCGGAGCTCTTGGAGGAATTGCGGGGAGTGTTCCGTTTCCTGGACCGCCTGCGGCAGAACGTTCCTGTAGTCCCTGTGCCGTATCCGCGGCAGGGCACGGTCAGCGCGGTTCAGCAAGGAGAATGCTTTATTGCAACGGGGAACGGTCATCTCTAGTATGGAGGAAAACCTGCTCCCCTTGGGTGCGAACACGTCTGATTGGAAAGGGTGGGTTGCTACCAGGAGATTTCGATATGAATCGTCGCATGTTCCTACGCTCCCTCGCAGCCGCCTCCACAACGGCCATGGTCACGGCGGAATCGGCCGGGGCAGAAGACCTGGCCAGTCGCCTTGGCCCACGTATCGATATGTCGCGTCTGGACGCACGTAACCGGAACCGATCGACCGTGGTCGCACGGCATGGTATGGTTTGTGCCAGCCAACCGCTCGCCGCCATGGCGGGAATCGATATTTTAAAGGCAGGCGGTAATTGTGTGGACGCGGCTATCGCGACCAACGCCATGTTGGGTTTGACGGAACCGGCGAGCAATGGAATCGGCGGTGACCTCTTTGCCATCCTCTGGGTGGAAAAGGAGCAGCGCCTTTATGGGCTCAATGCGAGCGGTCGTGCACCCTACGCGTGGAACCTGGACGAAGCGAGCAAGCTCGGTCTCACGTCCATCCCGGGGCGATCGCCCCTTTCCTGGAGCGTACCGGGCTGCGTGAGTGGATGGGGTCTTTTGAGCGAGCGCTTTGGAAAGCTCTCGCTGGCACAGTGCCTCGAAGGTTCCATCGCCACGGCCCGGGAGGGTTTCCCGATCTCGCCCATCATCACGGAGCAATTCGACTCCTGGAAGAGCGAAGACGCGCCCTACCTGGCCCCCGTGTATCACCCGGGGGGACGTGTGCCGACCTACGGCGAAATATTCCAGAATCCCATGCTCGCGAAATCCTATGCATCCATCGCCGCGGAGGGCCCCGCCGCATTTTACGAGGGCTGGATAGCCGAGGCCATTGTCGCGAAATCGAAAGAAATGGATGGCTTCATGGCGATGAAGGATCTGGCCGACCACCGCGCCGACTGGGTTGAGCCGGTGAGCAGCAACTACCGTGGCTGGGATGTGTGGGAAATCCCGCCGAACGGCCAGGGCATCGCGGCCTTACAGATACTGAACATCCTCGAGCAATTTGATATCGGCAGCCTGGCACCCAACTCGGCGCAGCACTTACACCTCTTCGCCGAGGCGAAAAAACTGGCCTTTGAGGATCGCGCGATGTACTACGCGGATCCCGCCTTTGCGGACGTGCCCATCGATGCGCTGCTCGCGAAGGAATACGCGAAGAAGCGCGCCGCCCTAATCGACCCCGGTCGCGCGAGCACCGACGTTTCCTACGGGGACCCCGAATTGGACAGCGACACGGTTTACCTCTCCGCAGCGGACGACGGAGGCAATATGATTTCGTTTATTCAGAGTAACTACGCCGGCTTTGGTTCGAGGATCTGTCCCGACGGGGTGGGCTTTGTCATGCAGAACCGGGGCGAGGCGTTCTCGCTCGATCCGAGCCATCGCAATAAACTGGAACCGCACAAGCGACCGTTCCACACCATTATCCCGGCCTTCATGACCCGTGACGGGAAACCCGTGATGGCGTTCGGCGTGATGGGCGGCGACTTCCAGCCGCAGGGCCACGCGCAGGTCGTGATGAATATGATTGATTTCGGTCTGTCGCCCCAACAGGCAACCGACCAACCCCGCCTGGGGCACAGCGGTAGCTCGCGGCCCCGGGGTTCGCGCATGGAAGATGGTGGCGAGTTGGTATTTGAACATGGCATTAGCGATGAAGTGCGTCTGAAGCTCGCCGAGATGGGACACCGCGTGCGCGCGGGAAACAGTGCACATGGCGGCTACCAGGCCATCTGGCGTGAGGACGACCCGCTTCGCTACTTCGGCGGATCTGACGCGCGTAAGGATGGCGCGTCCCTTGGATATTAGCGTGCCCGTTTAACCTGCCCTTGTCGGGGGGCGGATACCTGTTGTAGATGCGCTTGAAAGCAACGGGGCAAACGCCGCGCCGATCTCGGAAGTCGCGTCTGGTTTTACCATGGGCGACGCCGGTGCGGTCTGTGCTATGTAGTGTTCCGTGGTTTTTCAATGCAGGTCTGGAGAAATCGGATGGTTGAACAAGCCAAAAACAGTGCCTCAGAATGGGCGTCATTTCCCCTGGAAAGAGAAATCGTTATTGCCCGTGTTGTTGACGCAGACCGCGACAGGACATTTCGGGCATGGCGTGATCCATCGGAGTTGGTGCTGTGGTTTGGACCGGATGGGTTTCGTATCGAATCACATGAAGCCGACCTGCGCGTCGGTGGTGTGTGGCGCTTTGATATGATAGCGCCAGACGGTACCGCTTACTCCAATCGCATGGCGTTTCTACGAATCGAGTCGCCGAGATTGCTCGAAGTCCATCACGGCGCAGACGTTGAGAACGACCCGGATAGCTTTCGGATGCTGGTTACCTTCGATGAACAAGATAATGGCAAGACGGTCGTTACGTTGCGGCAAATGCATCCGACGAGAGAACGTCGCGACACCGTTATCCGTTTTGGTGCCGTTGAATACGGCGCCCAGACATTAAACAAGCTTGCATCCCATGTTTCGACGGTTCAGGGAAAGTGACGGGAAAACTAACCGACTGAGCGTACGAGGACTTAGCGGACTGGGTGGCAGAAAAGCGCGCCATAAAATGTTTTATGACGAGATGCGGGCCGATCCAGAATCGGTGTCGGGTGGGGGATGAATGGGCGATGTCCGATCCCTCGTTTATCAACGAATTCAGTCGGATGCATTCTATTGTGCTATCCGAGTGTAATCGTTTAGACTTATAGCTAGCTGGGGGCGTCCGGTTCGTGACTTGATGCTCCGAATTGTTGCTCCTGGGGCGATTCAAGGGGACTAGAGCCCATGTCAAACGATACGGCATCTTCGACGTCGGATATCCGAAACGTCCAACGTGTTGTGCGCGCCATGGCATTTGTGTCGGCAGGTGTGCTGGTCATTGTCCTTTGTATCGACAAGACATTCGGGGACGCCAAGCTGCTGCGTGATTCCTTCGGGGCTGTGCTGGGGTGGGTGCTTTTCTTGGGCACGTGGTATCTTGCGCGCAACGTCTCGTATATTCCCCGGGTGACCCCGGCGGTGCGGTTGGGGAGTCTGTTAATCCTGATCGGCCTGATGATGAATTTGGTGGAGGACCTTCCCGGGATTGCCTCTCATCCCTTTTACGGTAACCACGGTGTAGTTCACTCGGCGAAGGTTGACACCGGCATTATCGTTTTCGGCGTGCTCACCCTCCTCTATGCCTGCTATTTTATTATTCTTGAAATTTCGCGTTCACGTTCTGAATTGGCGGAGAAGACAGCTTCTCTCAACGAGAGCCTTGCGAAACAGAAAGATCTCTACGCGGCACTGCGGGATAGTGAAACCCGTTTTCGATCGGTCACGGAGAACGTCTCGGATGTCATCTGGTCAATTGATACCGATTTGAACCTGGTGTACGTCAACCCCGCCATCGTTGACCTCCTCGGTCTTTCGCCCGGTGAAGTGAAGGAGAAGTGGGGAGAACTCGTTGCCGGTGACCCCAACGAGTCCACGCTGCATCAGGCCATACTGGACATCGTTGAGCATGGTCGATCGTGTTTTCCAGACATCCCCCCTTCGCAAACGATAATTCGGGAAGACTTCCGTGCGGACGGCAGTCCGATTACCAGTGAACACCGGGTATCCTTTATTCCGAGTGAAGACGGGAAGGACTTTTCCATTGTTGGGGTTACCCGGGATATTACCGCCAGAAGGCGTGCGGAAGAGGCGGTGCGTGCGGCTGCCCGAATGGAGGCTACGGCCACCTTGGCGGGAGGGATCGCCCACGATTTTAACAATCTCATGGCGGTTGTCCTCGGGAATGCCTCACTGGCCCTGTTGGAGTTGCCAGACGAGCATACGGCCACCCGGCGGCTGAAGCACATTGAAGCGGCCGCCGTGAAGGCCGACGAATTGTCGTCACAAATGTTGGCCTATGCACGCGGTGGGAAATACGCACCCACCGTTATCCATCTGAACGAAACGATTCGTGCGGCCCTGAGAAAAGAAGAGGTCAGTATCCCGCCTGAGATCCACGTAGAATGTCATTTTGATTCCACCATAAAAAACGTATTTGCCGACCCGTCTCAAATCGAGCAGGTGGTCATTAACCTTCTCAAGAATGCCGTCGACTCCATGGGCGAAACGGGTCACATCCTGCTTTCCACCTCCAACGTAACGGTGTCGGAAGAAGAGTGCCCTGGGCTCCCCGATCTTCGGGCAGGAGCTCATGTGCTGTTTACGGTGAAAGACACGGGGCGCGGCATGGATGAGCAAACCTGTGCCAGTGTTTTTGAACCGTTCTTCACGTCACGCTTGATGGGGCGTAGTCGGGGGCTCGGACTTGCTGCCGCATACGGCATCGTAAAGAGTCACGAGGGGGGGATTTATGTGGACAGTAAGCCGGGCGAAGGCGCGACGTTCCGCGTATACCTCCCCGCGACCACCCGCGAGATGCCCCATTCGACCGATCCGGGCAACCAGAATCTCGATGGAAGCGAAACGATTCTCCTTATTGACGATGAAGAGAGGATTATCGAAATCACCGAAACCATCCTTCAGATCAATGGGTACACGGTTCTCAAGGCGCGCAACGGTGAAGAGGGGGTGGCCATCGCCCGGGATTTTGAGGGTGACATACACCTCATCATTCTCGATATGCGTATGCCTGTGCTCGGCGGTCCCGAGGCATTTCCCCTGCTCATGGAAGCGCGGCCAGACACGGGCATAATCTTATGCAGTGGCTATGCCCTTGATAGCGAATCCCAGGCGATGCTTGATGCCGGTGCGTTGGCCTATATCAAGAAACCCTTCCGACTCAGTACACTCCTGGGCGCAGTCAGGGCAGCGTTGAACAGGCATCACGAGGGCACGTAATGTTGACGTCATCGACGTCCCGCAGGTGCGCCGACCACGTTCCCAAGCCTGGTGGCTGGTGGCTCCCGATGGGCGCCTGCGTTAAACGGTGCCTTCGGAGCGGCGGGCCTGGTTGGTGTCGTAGACGAGACGCAGGAGGGGTTCGCCGGTTTCTTCGTGGATGTGTTCTTCCATGAAGGCGAAGCCGTAGCGGCGGTAGAAGTCGCGACCGATGCGGTTGGCCTTAAAGACTTCCACTTCGAGATTGCCGCGGAGATTGCGGGCGTGGTCCATGAGGGCGCGGCCGATGCCCTGACCGTGGTGTTCGGGGTGCACGAAGATGGCCCCCACTTCGTTGCCGATGACGGCAATAAAGCCCACGACATGGTCGTCCTTCACATAGACGAAGGTGTCGGCCATGGGGAGGTAGATGGTGGGGATGTTGTGGCGCTCCAAATCGAAGAAGTCTTCGGTGAGGAAGGGGTGGGCAATCTGCGACGCCGCATACCACGTGTCCAGAAGGTCTTCTAAGTCGTCGCTCTCATAACTACGAATCATAACTGCTTTCTACCGTTTTGGCCTGAGGTGATCATACGCGCAACGGAAGGGAGCGTGCAAACAGGATTCGGCAGGGCGAAAGCGTCCCTTATTCGGACAGGCCTGTTTTTCCGGTCCGGCCAAGACAGGGACCGCCCCGGTCGGGGTGACCGGGGCGGTTTCTCTATGGCAACCGGTGGCGTACCGGATTAGTTGTTGATGACCGTGTAATCGGCATCCACGCTGTCGTCATCCTTCACCGTTGCCGTGGCATAGGGCGTCTCCGGCCCGTCTTGCGGTGGTTGACCGGGGGCCTTGGCATAGGCCTGGGTGCCCATTTCCTGCAGGGCACCATTCAGTGCCTTGATGGCGGCTTCGATGGTCAATCCGTTTTCCGTGTTCAGGGATTCTTTCAAGGCCATAAGTTTCTCCTTCACGTTTTGCTGCATGGTTTCCGGAATTTCATCACCCTGTTCCGCCAGGGTTTTTTCTGTGGTGTAGAGCAGGTGGTCGGCCTGGTTTTTCAATTCAACCTGGTGCCGACGCTCGGCGTCTTCTTTGGCATGGGCCTCGGCTTCACGGACCCGTTCGTTGATCTCGTCTTCGGACAATCCCGAGGAAGCCTCGATACGAATCTTCTGGGCCTTGCCGGTGGCCAGGTCTTTGGCTGAAACGTGGACGATGCCATCGGCGTCGATGTCGAAGGCGACTTCAATCTGGGGGATGCCCCGGGGAGCCGGTGCAATGCCCTCGAGGTTGAAGCGTCCCAGGGTGCGGTTGTCCTTCGACAGTTCGCGTTCACCCTGGAGCACATGAACCGTAACCGACGATTGGTTGTCGGCAGCGGTGGAGAAAATCTCCTTCTTCGACACCGGAATGGTCGTGTTGCGCTCCACGAGTTTGGTGCACACCCCGCCGAGGGTTTCGATACCCAGGGAGAGGGGCGTCACGTCGAGGAGCAGGACGTCGTTCACTTCGCCCGACAAGACACCTGCCTGGATGGCCGCACCGAGGGCGACGACCTCATCGGGGTTCACGCCCCGGTGGGGTTCGGTGTTGAACAGCTTGGTGACCAATTCCGCGACGGCCGGCATGCGTGTCATACCACCCACGAGAATGACCTCGTCGATGTCCGATGCACGCAGTCCCGCATCTTCCAGGGCGCGGTAACAGGGGGCCTTGCTCCGTTCCAGGAGGTCGGCAGCCAACTGCTCGAATTTCGACCGGCTCAGGGTCTGATTGAGGTGACGGGGCCCGGAGGCATCGGCCGTGATAAAGGGCAGATTGATGTCGGTCTGGGTGGTGGAGGACAGCTCGCACTTGGCTTTCTCCGCCGCCTCCTTCAGGCGCTGGAGGGCCATGGGGTCCTGGCGCAGATCGACGCTGAATTCTTTTTTGAAGCCATCGGCGAGCCAATCAATGATGACCTGGTCGAAGTCGTCGCCGCCCAGGTGGGTGTCGCCGTTGGTACTGAGGACCTCAAAGGAGGCGTCGTCGATGGAGAGGATGGACACATCGAAGGTACCGCCGCCGAGGTCATAGACGGCGATTTTTTCGTCGCCCTTTTTATCCAGGCCATAGGCGAGGGCGGCGGCCGTGGGTTCGTTGATGATGCGGAGTACTTCCAGGCCGGCGATTTTACCGGCATCCTTGGTGGCCTGGCGCTGGGCATCGTTGAAATAGGCCGGCACCGTGATGACGGCTTTGTCCACGGTTTCGCCCAGAAAGCTTTCCGCCGATTCTTTCAGTTTCTGCAATACGATGGCGGAGATTTCCGGGGGGCGGTAGCCTTTCCCCTGGGCCTGGATTTCACAGTCCCCACTTTTCGCCGCTTTCACGGCATAAGGCATGCGCTCGATTTCGTGGGCGGCCTCGGAATAGCTGAGGCCCATGAGACGCTTTACCGAGGAGAGGGTGTTGGCGGGGTTGGTGACGGCCTGCCGACGGGCGGAGGCCCCTACCAGCCGCTCTCCATTCTTTGAGAACGCGACCACGGAGGGGGTGGTGCGGTTGCCTTCGGGGTTGGCGATGACAACGGGTTCGCCGTTTTCCATCACGGCGACACAGGAGTTGGTGGTTCCTAAGTCGATTCCAATGGTTCTTGCCATGTCTCGAATTCCTTTCCTGGCACCGCGCGCTGTGGTGGGCGGGGTGCGGGTTGGTGCACATTTCTTTTGCCTGAATAAGGGCAAGAGTGATGCCAAGAAAATTTTGTCATCGTCCAGGGTATCTAAATCGTTATAGAAGTGAAGCTTGCGATGAGGAAGTCAGGTTTCAAGTACACCGTGTCGGGCACGACCCTGCACCAACTTGAAACAGTCGCGTTTCAATTTGAATCAATTTACGAGGCAAACCCGGTTTCGGGTTTGGGGTGCAGAAACCCCAATTGAGATATTTTCAGGTAAGTGAAACCGAATTGAGCCCCTTGTGTATACATAAGGTAGAAGCAGTTGAGCGCAGGTACAGTTGAAGTTAAAGGACTTAGGTCGAATCAGCCAAACTTGGCACAGCGATTGCTCTATACAGGCAGTTCAGGCAGTAAAGAAAAAAATTGAATACCGGCGGTCAAATGAGCGTCTGGTATGCATAAGACAGTTGAATAAGACAAGCGCACCATTAAAGAGGTTCCCAATGCGTCGAATGTCTCCCCAGCATGTCAGTACCCCCCGATTGCCCCACACCAACTGACATGTAGCGGTTCTCTCCCATTAACACAAGCCGCAACATTCGGCGTGGTCTCCCCCGAGCCACTCCTCCCTCCCCCACTGCTCGGGGGAGACCCTCTCCTCTTTTTATGATATATCGGGAACGCCCGAAAGAAGTAACGATCTTCCTTCCTTCCCAACGTCATGGACCCCAACATTGCCGCAAGGCGATGTTGGGGTTTGTGGCAGATGGGCCCTTGGTCCACGAAATACTTTTTAACGACAAGCAATTGATACCGGTCGGATGCAGGATATCCCTGGTGACTTCGACGGGATGGCGGTGGGGGGACATTCTTTCCCCGTCCTGCAGATTCTACCGGTTGGAGGGGCGCTGTCTTTCACTTGAAGGGGTTCTTATCTCTCTGCCAATAAATGGGTTAGGGGGTTTGGCGTGTTCTGGTCCGAATCTTGCGCAGTGCTTCTGTTGCCCGGATGTCGTGATGGAGGTCGAAACAATGCCTGTCTATGGGATACCCCACGAAGTAGAAAACACAGTTCGCCCGAAAAGTGTGGCCACCTATACCCGGGTGCCGGCACGGAGCCCGGAGCGATGGTCGGGCGAAGAATTTCTTAGAAATCCCACTGCGGCCAGCCTCACACCCGACAGCAACCCGGCACCCAACGCGACCCATCGTGTTCAGCGTGGCGAAAACCTGACACGTATCGTGCGGGAGTTTTTGCAGCGTGACGGAAAAAGCCCCACGCCGAGCGAAGTGTACGACGGGGTCCGCAAAACGGCCGCCGCCAATGGGCTGCGGAATGCCGATCTTATCCATCCTGGTCAGGACTTAAACCTTTCCGTATTGCAGGGGCGGGTGGCTTCGGCCGCCGTACCCATGGCCACCGTGCCCATGGCGCCTCCCACACCGATGGCGAAGCACCTGACGGTAAGCCCCCTTTCCGCGCCCCCATCCATGTCGTCGGCCACCCCGCCCACGGCACCAGTGGATGTGCTCCGTGATAAAGACCTGACCGCGACGTCCAAGCCCATGCCCGTGGCGCGCCGCCTTACTCCTGTTGTGCCGGAGACGCCGAAGCCGGTAGGGGCCGTCGAGCCCCTCGCCGAGGAACTTGCGGTGGGTGGCGCGATGAAGCGGGCGAACGCCCTGCAGCGGCTCTTAAACGGTACCTCTGATGCCCTGTCGCGGGTGCGTGGTTTGATCGACGTGGAGCATAGCCCTGTTGTGAACACGCCGCCGGAAAGCCCCTGGCATCCCGTACTCAAAGGCACGGCCCGATTGAGTTCCGAATATGGCATGCGCAAAGACCCTTTTTCGGGGCGCCTGGCTTTTCACGGGGGCATCGATTTGGCAGCCAACCGCGGGACCGAGATTACTTCTCTGCGTGCGGGTGAAGTGACTTTCAGTGGCTGGAAGGGGGGCTACGGCAATACCGTAGTGGTCCGTCATGACGATGGACTGGAGTCGGTGTATGGCCACACGGCAAAGACCCTGGTTTCGGTGGGGGATACGGTGCAGGCGGGTGAGGTTATTGCGGAAGTCGGCTCAACGGGCCGCTCAACCGGACCGCATCTCCACCTGGAGATGCGACGTCATGGCAAGGCGGTCAACCCCATGCCCCATTTGAAATCGGCCCCCCTTCATGGAGCCCATGCGGGCGGCGACAACTAGGCTGAATATGCGTTTTTTATAACCCTTACTTTTGTCTCAGGCGCAACTGGGCACAAAAGACCCCGGGATACTGTGCGGTATCCCGGGGTGTTTTTTTGTTTGGGGGGAGCGAGCATGATGGGAGCCTCACATTGGAGAGACGTCTTGCACCATCAGGCCGTTCGTACCCGCCTGCGGCGCGTCGCCTACCCCACGTCCGTATCGGTGGCATCCCCAGGGAATTCGAGTGAACGATAAAGCCTGACCGGCTCGGAGACGTTTCCCGGGCGTGCGGCAGCTTGCTTCCGGCCCACACACGCCCCGTCGACGTACCCAAAAAAAGGGCGTGACTCCGATGGGAGCCACGCCCGGATGGGTTTGTCAGCCGGTGATACTTACTCGAGTACGAGCTCGACCCGACGGTTTTTGGCCTTATCGGCAGCGGTCTTGTTGTCGTTGACGGGCATGGATTCGCCGTAGAAGGACACCATGACGCGGTCGGCCGGCGCGCCGCGTTGAATCAGATAGGACTGAATCACTTCGGCGCGGCGTTTGGAGAGATCCTGGTTGGCGGGCTCACCAGCGACGCTGTCGGTATGTCCTTTTACGTGCAGCTTGATAGCGGGCCATTCCTGGAGGATATGGACCAGGCCGCGGAGGTACCCCTTCGTTTCAGAAGAGAAGGCGGCGCTACCACTGGCGAAGTAGATGGTGTCGAGGGCGGCGGGGGTATCCGGAGCGCCATCGTAGTCATGCCAGTTGTTGTGGGTTTCCGGGTCGTTGATTTTGACGTCATCATCGTCGAGGATGCCGTCCTGGTCGTTGTCCGGATCGGGGATGCCGTCCATGTCTTCGAAGCCGTCTTTATCTTCGGGGGCCCACGGCGCCCCGTCTTTCATGTCGACGATGCCGTCGCCATCTACGTCTTGCGACCAGATGGTATCAATGTCGGCTTCGGCGGAGGGAATGCGGGGACCGGCCTGGGGCCAGTGGCGCACTTCGATGAGTTCATGCTCGGCGCGACTCAACTGATAGGTGGCATCGGCATAGAGGACGGGTGCCACCAGGGCGGCCTTGGCGGGATCGAGTTCGGCATGGCGGGCTTTTACGCGATTAAAGTCGGCCACGCAGGCTTCCTTATCCGCGTATTGGGTGAACGGACCCCGATCGGCAATGCCGGATCCATTGGCAATGGCCTTCTCGGCGTAATCGTGGGCCAGTTTGGCATAGTCCCACTGCCCTTTTTTATCGTTTTCGGCCTTGGAGGCCTTGGCCATTTTCAGGTAGCGGGTCGCAGACTGGTATTCAAAGGAGGCGTGATGCTGGGCCCCCACCCGGTGGGCCTTTTGAACCATGGCCTCGGCTTCGTCGATATCAAAGTATTCTACATCGTGATAGTCTCGCGACATAGGCAATTCGTGGACGCCCCGATTGGTCTGGCAACCGACCAGTATTACGGCGGCACACAGGGGTAGTAACCATTGTGATTTCATACGCTCTCATCCTCCATTTACAGCCCGGCAGGGCTGGGCCGTGCCAACCATCATGGCTCGCGCAGCGGGTCTTTGACTCCTGCAGAATCCGTCGAACCAGTATCAACTGGGAACAGATTTCCGCATACCACTGCTATCAGTATTGTCCAAACGCGCGTATTTTTCGGTAAGGGGGATTACAAAACGGAACGTATAGACCATAATTAACGGGCGACATGGCTAAGAATACTGCGCATATATAGAATGTGTGGGTGTCGTGTCGCAGGAACCCGTTGGGGCGGGGCGTCGGTTCGACACCGTGCCCTGAGATTTCGTAGAATAGTGGGGCGTAGATGGCCGTAGAAATACGGCGAATTATCCACAGGCAACGTGTCGTCGGGCTTGGACACCCCTGTGTGATTCGGAGGCCCTGATCAGGCCACCGCAAAGACCCGTGTCCGTTGTGTCACGGCGTCGACATCTCCAAGGCACAACCGCGGATGGTCTGGACTGCGTCCCGGCAGCAGATTGTTCCTCGACCCGAAATTTCTTCTTCTCCGGGGCCCGTACGGGGTATGGGATCGGACAGAAGCCACCTCTAACGCCAACGACGACTTGGGAGTAACAGAGCCTTGTCCAACCCACACTCAGAATCCGACATGACCCAAAGCGGAGACGGAGAAAACCTCGGTTACGAGCGCCGTCATATCGTGCGGTACATCAGCCTGAAACTGGCTGCACTGGGACTTCCGACCTACACCAAGGCAAGTTCCAATTTTCTTGGTCTGACCCACGGCCTCGTGCGGAGTTACAAAGCGAAGAACCGCCTGTTGGCGGACTACCTGTGCCCGGTCGATACACGCATCCAGAACTTTCTGGACGATTATCTTTCGGACGTGACCTTGAATGGCACCCTTCGGCTTCCGGGCGATACGCTCACCCTGGACCGTCCGGGACTGGCCCGGGAGCTTTCACTCCCGGTGGATGGCCACGAATTCAAGAATGACATCATCGAGTCTTACCGAATCAAGCAGGGGGTGTTGCACAACCCTGCCAGTGACCGCCGCACGACGAAAGGGGTCTTTCACGTGGCCGACGGGGGGCTGCCGGTTCCCCTGGACAAGAAGGAAGTGCCCCGACAGGTCTATGGCAATCTGGCTATCGCCGCATTGAATCCCCCCAAGACTTATACCCAACTACCCTTTCTGTCGGAACAGGCAGAGCAGGCCCACGTGGTTGTATCGCTCTTGCTTCGGCCCAAAGTGGTCCCGGAGGTGCCGGGGATTTCGCCGGCCAAGACGATGGAGACCCGTTTTTTTGCGCCGGCGAGTCTGGTAAGTAATCTGGACTTTGTGGAGACGATTTTTGGCAATGGCGGTGACCCCTCTCTGCCCGAGCACGACGCGGCACTCGATGTGGAACACTGGACCGGCCACACGGGCTGCGTGATCCTTGCCCCCCATTTGACCCAGTGCAAGAAGAAGGATCTGGGTCTGCCCCATTATGACCACGCGACGGAGCGTCAGCGTCGTGAGGGGATGTGCTGGAAGGATGCCGACGAGTTATACAATGACGGGGGTGCCTTCAAGATTACGTGTCGCGATGAGCGCGGCGTCGTCGTGACCCTGATCGCGGATAACTATTTTGGTTACTGCAAGAAGGAAGTAAAGACCCAGCTCAGCTATGCGGCCAACTTGTATGGCAATTGTGAAGAAGAGCACGCCGGTGGTGCGCTGGCCTATGCGCGATTCAATCTGGGCGACAAGTTTCACATGGACGCCCGCTATTCCAAAGATGACCACACCTTTGGGGAGATGGCCTCAAAGTATGGCGAGCTCATGGATATCCAGCCAGAGGGCTATGGTATCGATAAGCAGTATCCGGACATTATTTATGTGCCGGAGAATGTGCACATTGACCTCAATGCCCAACGGGTGAGTTGGACGAAGGACGGGGAGGAGCAGTCGATCTTGCTGTCGCCCAACCACACCTACGTCAATCCCGATGGCTACAAGGTCCACATGGAGAAGCACCGGGGAGCCCCTTCGTGGCGTCTCATCGGAACGGGGGTAGAAGGAACCTTCTGTCACAAGCCGTGCACCGTTTCCGGCGGCGGCAAGTCCGAGATTTCCAAGTCCCTGCTGGATGCGGTTCACTACGGACCGTTTTTTGTGGCGGATTACAAGCTGGACTTCGAGAAGATCGAAGAGATCATGAACCGGAACTACAGCAACCGCTTCATCGACAAATCGATCGTGTCGAAAGGCCGGCCGTTGCTTGCCAGCAACCGGTCGCTGGGTTCGGTGATTCGTCTGTTGACGGTGTCGGAAGAAGAGTACGTGCCGGAATACAATGCCTGGCTCCAAACGATTCCCGACTATGTAAAGGCGATGGTCTTTATCATCAAGCGCTTCTACCGTCCTGAGTGGGGAGACGACTGGCAGAGCCATTTCAGTGCCGATATCATCAATGGCAAGCCGGGTCATGAACTGAAATTCCACGGCCGTAAGCTGGTAGCGAGCTATCTGCGTGTAGGCCTTCTGGGCGATGGCTCCTGGCGGACCTACAAGTTGCGGCAGGACTTTATGCCGGCGGCAAAGATTCAGACGGAAGACGACATCTCGGCGTCTGTGGTGGTGCCGACGAATCAGCTCGAATACCTGAATCCGCAGTACAAGAACGAGAGTGTGAAGATTCTGGAGAACTGTGAAACGCGCCTTTTCCAGCGTCCTGATGAGGCCATCCACCGGGGCTATGATCGCCAGACCGAATGGGATCTATCGGAAGACAACAATTTCATCTCCAATTTCGCGCCCCTTACCCGGGAAGATGCCCACGCCTTCAAGCGGGAAATCATCAGCTTCGATGCCTACACCGAGCCGATGCAGGGCCTCATCAATCGGGTGGCAGCAGACAGTAATTGCGCGTATTTCGTTTCGTCGGCCCATCCCCGCATCGTCGATGGGGTGCCGACGAAGAATCCCCGTTATCTCCAGATGCGCCCTGATCTGGTCGAGCCCCGGGAGCGCTATCTCGGGGAGGTGGCCACCCGCCTGCACCGGCGTGTACCCATGGATAAGCCGCTCATCCAGCCGGTCAATGCCGTGCTGCCCGGGCGCCGGAACAATCCCCAGGACCGGAAAGCCGGCATACGTCCGCTTGCCGTGTACAATCCCATACACTACTTGGAGCTCCCCGAGCTCTTCATGGATTTCATCGCGAGCTTGACGGGTAAGTCGCCTTCGACGACCGGTGCAGGGTCGGAAGGGGCCCTTACGAAGGGGCCTTTCAACTGCCTGACCCCCACCAGTGATCTGAACAATGCCCTTGTCTCGTATATCTTGACCGGCTACCAATCATTTACGACGGCGGCCGGCTATATCGGGCCGAAGTACCGGGTCGACCACGATGTAAGCCTGCTGATTCCCGAAGTGTGGTGTCGTCTCTCTGCCGCGGAGCGGGATCCGGCGCGATTGATCGCGGAAGGGTGTTTCGAGAAACTCGAGGACTTTGAGTACGAGGGAGAGCTGATTCCCGCCAGTCGACTGGGCTATCGCATGACGAAGACCTTTCTACGGCATTACTTTGGCCGGGTTTTTGACAGCCCGTCATCGGTCTTCAACACGGAGATGCTTCGTCCGGAAACGCAGGACATGGAAGCCTTTGTCGACGGTATCAAGAATATCGTGGAGGCGCAGCAACGGTGTGCCCAGGCCTTCCTGGACGACGGCAGTATCAAAGCGGCCTGTCCGCCCCTGGCGGCCTTGTTGCACATCATGGCCCATGGCGACTACAACGGGAAGACCGTGCAGGACCCCGAAGTGCGGGCCCTCTTTACCCGGGAATACCTTATCGCCAGTGACTGGTACCAGGAGCGGCTGGGCACCAAGCAGGAGCGTGATTGCGCCCTGTGGCAGCGGCACATTGACAACCTGGAAGCTGCACTCTCCAAGCCGGCGCTCTTGGATGACAGTCATCAATTGGACTTGAATAAGCGTCTCGTGATCGCGAAAGAGGAACTGAAAAAGGTCAGTTCGCCGGCGTACCTGGATAGCCTCCAAGGTACCTTGGGAGCCGATCCCCTCTATCGTCGGGATTAAGCATGACGCGGTATTTTCAGTGTTTGGGCAGGAGTGCATGCCGGGGCGTTTTCCTGGCAGGCCTCCTGTCCTTTTCTTGTGCTTCGGTGCTGGGGCAGGGACTTCGCATCGGTGAGGACGGGCGCATTCTGAAAGACGGTGCCCCGGTTCATGCCATCGGGGTGAACTATATGGATGCCTTTACACGGTGTCTGAAAGATCCGGCGGACCAGCGTTACCGGGATGGGTTCGCGGTTCTGGCGGCCCATGACATCCCCTTTGCGCGGTTGAATTTCGGTGGCTTTTATCCCGTTGAATGGGATCTGTACCAGACGGACCGGGCCGCCTACTTCAGCTTGATGGATGGCGTGGTGCGGGCGGCCGAAGAGGCAGGCGTGGGTCTGGTGCCCTCCCTGTTCTGGTGGTCGGCCTGCATTCCGGATCTCGTGGGCGAGCCACGAAACCGTTGGGGCATGCCCGGGAGCAAGACCCATGCGTTTATGACGACTTATGTGACCGAGGTGGTGACCCGGTATAAGGACTCACCGGCCATCTGGGCGTGGGAATTCGGCAATGAATACAACCTCAACGTGGACCTGCCCAATGCGGCGGAGCACCGGCCCTGGACCCATGTGCACAAAGGTTCTCCGGCAACCCGCGGCCCGGAAGACGATCTTCGTTCCGACATGGTCCGGGTGGCATTGGTCGCTTTTGGCGAGGCCGTGCGCGCCGTGGATCCCCATCGGCCTGTCACTTCCGGGCACAGTATCTCCCGTGCATCGGCCCACCATCTACGGGTTGCGGGCACGTGGGCGCAGGACAGCCCGGCGGAGTTTCGGGAGAATCTAATGTATATGACCCCGGACCCCCTCGATATGATTTCGATTCACGTGTATCCCCACGCCCGCCACAAGCGATTCGGGGAGGCGTCGGTCGACTATGAATCCATATTCGGGGAGGCGCGGAAGGCCGCTGATGGGGCCGGGAAAGGACTTTTCGTCGGCGAATTCGGACCGCCACCGGACAATGCTGCGCCCTGGACGCGGGAGAGCGCCCGGGAAGAAGGGGAGCGGATGGTCGCCGCGCTGCTTGCGAGCCCGGTGCAATTGGCCGCATTCTGGGTCTTCGATTTTTCCTGGCAGGAAGCCTCTATGAGTGTGACGGCCACCAACCACCGCAACGGCTACCTGAAAACACTCCAGGCGGCGAACCGGCATCTGGCAATGGTCCCATAGGCGCGGTCTAGGGGCTGTTTTCACCGCGCAACAGGGACAGGGCCAGTTCGGGGAAATTACGGACAACGGCTTCCACGCGGGAGCGTTCGAGTCCCAACACGATGCTGGACGAGCGGGCGACCACGCCAAAGGGGTGGGTGCCTTCGGCGAAGAACTCCGCCGCATGCACGAAGGTGGACGGCCCATTTCCGTGCTGGATGACGGCTTCACCGCCATCGGTTTCCGCGACACACCCGTCAATGACCTGATACAGGCGCTCGGCAGGGTCGCCCGCGTTTACCAGGATATCGCCCGTTTTCAGGAAACGTTGGGACGCCTCCATGGCGTTCAGTTCCTGGTAGCTCTTGATGAAGGCGTTGGCTTCCCCGAGCCGTTGTGCGAATTGCCGACAGAGGATTCGCGTTAAGCGGGGGAGTTCTTCCATGATGGTGTCGAGATGGTGGGGTTGGAGCCGGATGACATGGGTGGCCATGACGCTGCGGACCGAAGCGGTGCGGTAGCCGCCACCGAGGTAGGCCATTTCGCCGATGAAAACGGGGGAGTCGGGCTCCGCCTGAATGACGGCCAGTTCACTTCCGGGCGTGCGTTCGCGGGGGGCGTCGGGCTGCTCTACCAGGCAATTGCCGCGCAGAATGAGGAAGATGTCCATGGCCGTGTCTTCGCCGTGGACCAGGAACTCGTCGTTGGTAAATCGGATTCCCTCCACATCGGGGCACTTGCGCAGCAACGCATGTACTTCTGAATCCTCTGGAAGCTCGATGCTGGAGATATCAAAGGGTTCGGGCACGTCTCTCTCCTCTTTCGTGACAGCCTTTTCCAGGGTGCCGGGGTATCTCGGCCTGGACAACCGTGGCTCCAGTATACGTCGCACACGGTGGCGGGGTAAATAAGGTGTGCAAGGCACGAAATTCGATCAGCCCGGTCCCCTTCGGGTAGGATGACGCGGACACTTCGGGTGCGCATTGGGTGCGCACCACTGTACCCACGAATCAACGGACTGGGAACTCCCGGGAGGGCGCTGCTTTGAACTGGTATTACGCACGGGGCGATGAACGTATGGGACCCGTCGATGACGCGGCCATGGATCAGCTGGTCCGTTCGGGCGCGATCACGGCCGAAACCCTGGTATGGAAAGAGGGCATGGCCGACTGGCAACCCTTGGGCAGTGTGGCCCAGGTTGGAGCGTCCGCCCCGGTCGCTTCCACGCCCTCGCCCGTTGCAGCCGGAGACGCTGCGATGCCGGAATCATTGTATGGCGAGCAGACGGTGGCGGGCTGTGTGGAGTGTGGACGCAGTTTTCCCCGCGATGAAATGGTGCCCTATGAAGAGCACCTGGTCTGTGCGGAGTGCAAAGACGTGTTCTTCCAGCGCGTACGCGAAGGGGGCGGAATCCGCGGCGCCTTTCGCTATGCGGGATTCTGGGTTCGTGTCGGTGCGCGTATCGTGGATGGATTCATTATTAATATCGCAACCCTCGCGATCTCGTTTGTCGTCGGTTTCGTCGGGGCGTTAATCAATTCTGCGGCCGGTGGCGGCGATGAGTTTGATGCCGTCGCAGGGATATTGGGCGGGCTGATCGGTTTTATCCTGCCCATCGTTTATGAGATTGTGTTTATCGGGAAATATGGTGCGACCCCGGGCAAGATGTCGGTGGGTATCAAGGTGATTCGGAGCGATGGCGCACCGGTTTCGTACGGGCGGGCCACCGGTCGCATGTTCAGCACCTGGCTGAGCTATATCATCCTGCTTATCGGCTTTATCATGGCGGCCTTTGACGATGAAAAGCGGGCCCTTCATGATCGCATTTGTGATACCCGGGTGGTCTATAAATAGGATGCATTGACCGGGGGCGGGGGCCGTGTGGGTGCCCGGGAAAATTGAGGTGGAGCGATGGCGTGGTATTACGCACAGGGCGATGAGCGTATCGGCCCGGTTGACGATGAGGATTTTACCGCCCTCGTCGCGTCCGGGGCGGTGACAGGTCAGACCCTGGTCTGGCGCGAAGGGATGGCCGATTGGCAACCCTATCGCACGATCGCGGGGAGGCCGGTTATTCCAGCCGGCGTCGAAGGCTCCGATGAAGCGGGGGCTACGGCCCCCTGTGTGGAGTGTGGCCTATCCTTTCCCACCGATGAGCTGATAGTTTATGAACAGCATCGGGTGTGTGCGGCCTGTAAAGACGTATTCTTCCAACGTATCCGCGAAGGGGGCGGTACGCTTGTCGACTGGCACTACGGTGGCTTCTGGGTTCGTTTTTTTGCGCGCTTCATTGATGGGTGCATCCTGGGTTTTGTGGGGGTCTTGCAGAGCCTCATCGAGGCCTTGTTTGGGATTGGGCCTGCTGACCCGGCTGGTCTATTCGGACCGGCCGCTGCCCCGTCGGACTATGTGTATTTCGCGGTTGCGACGCTGCTTTCTATGGCCATTGGCATCACCTACGAAGTGTGGTTTATCGGGAAGTATGGTGCCACGCCGGGGAAAATGGCCTTTGGCTTGAAGGTCATTCGGAGTGATGGATCCCGGGTAAGCTATTGGCGTGCCTTCGGGCGCTATCTGGGAACGCTGTTGAGTAGTTTTACGCTGATGATTGGCTATATCATCGCGGCCTTTGACAGCGAGAAGCGGGCCCTGCATGATCATATTTGTGATACCCGCGTAGTGCGAAAATAGGGAGGCCGATGGTGCGGAATACCATAGTTCGTTGTAGCGCTTGTGACCATGCGCTGAGTTTGCCCGAGGCCGTGGGGGGCGGCACATTGACGTGCGCCCATTGTCAGAAGCCCACCCGGCTCTGGCTTTTTCCGGCGCTCTATCAAACCAAGAAGAGCGAAGCCGCGCAGGTGGTGTTGGATGAGGGGCACAGCAGTTGCATGAACCACCCCAATAAGCGGGCGGTCTCGGTCTGTGACGGGTGCGGGAAATTTTTGTGTGCCCTGTGCGATATTGACTGGAACGGGGAGCACCTGTGCAGCAATTGTATTGAACACCGGGGCAGTGACGAAAGCAAGCACAGCGACTTAAGGACGGAGTATATTCACTATGATCGCATCGTGTTCGGGCTGGCGCTCTTCTCCGTCGTGCTCTTTTTTCTGGGGGCCTTCATCGCACCGGTCGCGCTCTTCATGGGATGGCGCTATTGGAACGAGCCCTGGCGGCCGGTCCCTTATCGCAAGTGGGGCATGATCTTTTCTCTGGTGCTCGCCTTTGTCACGATGACGGGCTGGGCCACCTACCTGACGACGCTTTTTATCAGTTTCTAGCATGTGGTGCCGCGTGCGGTGAACTCGAATGGACCCAAGTATGATACAGATGAGTCGGTTACCGGGACGTTCCGTGAAGGCCTTTGGATGGTCTTCACAGCGGCACCAGCTGTGGCTTTCTCCCGAGTATCTCCTTTATCGGGAGATATCCGGATATCGGGAAGTGGTGAAACGTTATTACTATGGGGACATACAGGCCATCGTCTGTGGGCCTACCAATGCCTCCCGGGTGCTTACCATCATATTGACGGTGGTGCTCGTCTCCATGGGACTTTTGATTGCCCTCTTGGCCGCCTCCGGTTCTCCCGCGTCGGTCATCGCGGTTACCGCTTTTTTCATGGTACTACCGGCCATTTGCCTGGTTGTGAATCTCTTGCTGGGTCCCTCCTGTCGGACGACCCTCTACACCGCGACCTCCGAGGCGCCGCTTTATTCTCTCGGACGAAAGCGTGCTGCGGAAAAAGCCATCGCCCTCGTGTTGCCCTTCATCGAAGCCGCACAACGTGGCGAAGCGCCTGCGGCCGAGCCGGTACAGGCCCCCGCACCCGAGCCCGTTGGGGAGTCCCCGGCCTGGGGCCCGCCGTCAGAGGGATAGGAGTGTAGAGGGGCTTTGGGGGTAAGCTTTTCTGGGGTCGTAGTGAGTTTACATTTCCACCGGGACACGCAGCCGCGTTGGGGTGTTTGTGCGTGGGTTGGGTGTGGCTTCTTGCGGGCCGGTGCCCTTGATTACGGTGATGTGGTCTTGCGGCAGAGCGTCCCAGCGGTTACAGTGACTCCAGTTCGAGCTCTTCGTCGACGGTTTGGATGGCCTCGTAGACATCGCCATACCAGGCTTCCGGGGGGCGGGTGCCTTTGATAAAGGCTTCGCGGTAGTTGCCGCCGAGGTCGCCGCGGCGGCGATTAATGTTGAAGAACTCCACGTTGTCGGGGACTTCAAAGTCGCGCACGGGCATGCCCTTCTGGGCTTCCTTCATGAACTCGATCCAGATGGGGGCGGCCTGGTGTCCGCCGGTGAAGGTCATGCCGTCGTGGTCGCGGCCTTTGCCCAGGGGACGGTTGTCGGAGTAGCCCACCCAGACGACACAGGTGAAGTCTTTGGTGAAGCCGGAGAACCAGGCATCGCGGCTGTCGTTGGTGGTGCCGGTTTTGCCGCCCCGGGGGCGTTCGAGGACGTGGGTGCGCCAGGCGGTGGGCTGGTAGCCAAGGCTTCCGCCGGCCGGGGTGGCAACGCCCTGGAGCATGTGGTTGACGACGTAGGCCACGTCTTCTTCCATGGCCTTGTCTTTGCGCGCGGTTTCGGTGTAATCGTAGCGGGTAAGGCCGTCGCGATCTTTAATTTCTGTAATCAAGACCGGGCTGTAGAGCCAGCCGTTGTTGGCAAAGGTGCCATAGGCGCTGCAGAGTTCCAGGACGGAGACCTGGGGCGTGCCGAGGGCGATGGTGAGGCCCTGCACGTCGGTCTGGATACCGCAGCTCTGGAGGTAGGAGCGGACATAGGGCACGCCGAGTTGTTCGACGAGCTTGATGGAGACAATGTTGACGGAGCGCTCGAGGGCATAGCGAATGGGCATGGGCCCGTGAAATTTTCCGTCGAAGTTTTTGGGGCGCCAGACGCGGCCGATGGCGTCGCGTTTTACGAAGGGCTCATCGATGATGACCGTGGAGGGGGTGAGGCCGGCGGACACCGCAGCGGCCCAGACGAAGGGCTTGATGCTGGAGCCGATGAGTCGTTTGGCCTGGGTAGCGCTGTTGAATTTAATGGTGTCGAAATCGCGTCCGCCCACCATGGCGCGGACCATGCCTTCGTATCCGGGGCGGTTGTCGATGCAGACGAGGGCCCCGGAGACGGGCACAAACTCATCTTCCCGCCCAACCTTGGTGAGCCAGGTGCGTTTGTTGTTGTCAAAGTGTTCGAGTCGATCGAGGAGGGCTTTCTCAGCGGCACGCTGCATGCGCATATCGACGCTGGTGTAGATTTCCATGCCCTGCTCGAGCACTTCTTCCTTGTCGTATTCGTTGTAAATCTTACGGCGGACCTCTTCGACGAAATAGGGTGCCTTGAACTTGGCCGGTGCCCACACCCCTTCGCCCCTGGCTTCCTTCTCGAGGCGTTCTTCCGGGGTGATGACCGAGGCGTCCAGGTCTTCGGCGATGGCGGCCTCATATTCTTCCTGGGTGATGAAACCGTTCTGGGGGTCCAGCATCTGGGCGAGGACGATGTTTCGCCGGGCCAGGGCGTTTTCCGGGTTGTGGATAGGTTCCTGGATATTGGGTGCCCGGGTGAGGCCGGCGAGGGTGGCCGCTTCACCGAGGGTCAGGTCGCGGCAGCTCTTGGAGTAGTATTGGAGGGAGGCGGCTTCGACGCCATAGGCGCTGATGCCGAGGAATATCTGGTTGAGGTAGAGCTCAAGAATTTCGTCCTTGGTGAATTCCCGTTCCACCTGGAGGGCCACGATGGCCTCTTTAATTTTTCGCTGAATGGTGCGCTCGCTGCCGATAGAGAGATCTTTGACGTTACGCACGACCTGCTGGGTGATGGTGCTGCCGCCGCGGAAGTGGCCGGTCCGGAGGCCCTGGAGCGCGGCATTGATGATGGCGTCGGGGCGCACACCTTTGTGCTCATAAAAGGGGTGATCTTCGGTGGCGACAAAGGCCTTGATGAGGTGGAGGGGCATCTCATTGAGGGGGACGAGCTGGCGTTCTTCAATGGTAAACTGGCCGAGCAATTCGCCGTCGCTGGAGAAGATCTTACTGCCGATATTGGGTCGGAACTCTTCCAGGGCCGAGATGGTGCTTTTCGCGTCTTCCAGGACCCAGACGAATACGCCGAGTCCGGCCCCCCAGAGGGAGCCCATGACGAGCATGAGGAAAAAGAAAAGTCCGGCACAACCCCGTTTGGTTTTTGCCTCTTTCAGTTCTTCGTTGGTATCTTCGGCCATGGTCTTTTTCCTGTATCGGGCGGGTGCCTGTCGTGGTCTGATTTAGGCAGATGGGCTGTTGTTCGCACTGGCGCAGCCTATTCACCGCTGGAAAACCGTATCGCCACCACGTTTCGGTGTCGCTGCGTCGTGCGGTGGCTGGGGCTTTCAGCCCTTTACGCATTTATGGGCTCGAATCATGGGGCGTTGCTCCATGCTGATATCTTACGGGGCCGTTGGCCCTGCACACGTTATCCGCAATGCAACCACGCCTACTTCCGTAGCGCCAAAGGCGCGAGACATAGCAGTCTGGGGCACCGCCCCAGGAAATCAAGGTTAAATAGAATACGGGCTGAAAGTCCGGCCCATAATAGCGGACAAGAACGCATTCAATTGCAAATCATACCCGCAGGCGCGGGAATTCACACGGGTAGCTGCCCATGTCCACTGCCTTCAGTTTATCATTCAGGGCGAGATCCGGGCAAAGGTTCGGCTCCGCTGTCCTGGGCGACTCCCTGATTTAATACCGGTCGCGGGTCAGGAAGTTCCCTCTTCTTCCGATAAGTTTCCCTGGGGGCGGATTCGAAAGAAGAAGAGACAGGCTCCGTGCCCCGCCACAGCCCCCAATGCGTCGGCCATCATATCCTGGTAGGAAAAGGTTCTACCGGGCACAAAGAGCTGGTGTACTTCGTCTGAGATGCCATAAAGCGAGGCAAAGACGATCGGCACCCCGTGAAGTACAGCGGGGCGGTACGTCCGGGGGGCGCGGTGGAGCCCCACCGAGATCAGCGTCGCCAAAACGGCATAGACGAGAAAGTGGGCGACCTTGTCCGAGTTTTCGAAATCGATGCTGGAGCCGGGGGGGCGGGACTGGTGGGAGATCCAGAAAATAAAGGCGCAATAGGCCCCGATAGCGCCGTAATAACGCCACTTCATGGGGTTTCGACCGCCGTAATGGTTACCTGGAGGAGGATACCGTCGAAATCAAAGGCTGCCGGGATATCGTTTTCTCCCGTGATGCCGGTGTGCGCACGGATACCCTGGGGCGGCGACGTGGCTTCCCGGCGGTTGTCGGGCTCCTCTTCCGTCTCGGGGTCGTCGCCGGGGATGACCGCCGGGCCCAGGCGGGAGGCGTCATCGTTTACGAAGGCCTCCAGTTCATTATTTTCTTCGGTGCCGGCGTCATAGCCCCGGGCGAAATAGATGAGGGAGCCCGATTCCGGCAGGGGCACCGCGTCGAGGCCCCAAAAGCCGTCGTTGGTGCCCAAGAGTCCGCTGGCGAGGGAAATGACGTCGCCGGGTTGGGCCGTAATGGTGATGCGCTGGTTGTCCACGAGATCGGGTCCTCCGACCGTGCCCGGTGCAAAACGCGGCACGACACGGCCCTGGGAGGGCATGGGGATCCGGGAACTGACCACGTCGGTGACCTGGGATTGGGCCTGGAGTTCGCTGAAGAGCTCGGCGATTTCACCTGTTTCCGCCAGGGAGCCCATGCCGGAGCTGGCGAGTTGGCCTTCTTCCCACATGACCACGCCAGTGGAGTGGGTAGCCGCCACGACGGGTCCGAGGGGTTGGTTACTGTTATTTTCGATGAACACGGTGTATTGGGGCGGACCCTCGGATGTGGGGCAGCCGCTCAGCAGGGGGGCCACCGCCAGGCAAAGGCACAGGGCGGTGACGTGCGGGTTTCGGGACATGCGATGACTCCGGCACGGATGGGTGCACTGGTTGATTCCGGGGCCTATGGTACGGAAGCGGGTCGGTCGCTGTAAAGGGCCGCGGGGGGTGTTCCACGACTTAACGCACCATCCGCCATAGGTTTGCACAGATCAGACGGTATATGGTAGTGTTCTCGGGTTTACCACTCAGTACTTTTTTATGCCGTCAAACACGAGTCAAGCGACTGTCGGGTGTTGCGGCGGGTACCTATCCTGATACCGGAGGTTTAGATCGGTGCATCTCTTTCGAAAGCACAGACGCGCGTTGCTGATTTTCATATTCCTTGTCGTGGGTGTTCCCATGCTGTTCTTCGGCATTCCCTGGGGCGGTGCGCCGGGCATGCCAGGACAGGACGTGGAGCTGGCCCGTGTGGCGGGGGTGCCGGTAATGGCATCGGAGTTTCATCGCAACCTCACGGCTGCGGGACGTCGTCAGTCCCAGGGCGCCGGGGAAGTGCCTTCCTTCGCCGAACTGCAGGAGCAGGGCGTTGCGGGGGAAATCTTCGAGCAGATGTTGACGTCGGCGCTCATCACCAGTATTGAGGAGAAGCGCAACTTCCACGTGGAGCAGGGCTTTCTGGAAGACCAGTTGAAAGAAGATCCCAGCTTTCAGGATGATGCCGGTAACTTCAATGGTGCCCGTTTCAATGCGTGGGTGAAGGCCAACCAGAATATGGATTGGGACGCGGTCTACACCAGCATCGAAGAGCAGCTCTCCCGCCAGGCCTATATGAGCGCACAGCTCGCTTCGGCCAATCGCATTCTGGACAAGGATGTGAAGCAGGAGCTGGTGGACAACACCTCGAAGATCCAGATGGAATACATCAAGGTCGAGCCGCCCGTCGAACTCTCCGAAGAAGAACTGCAAGCCTACTACGAAGAAAACAAGGCCAACTATCAGGATCCGCCCACTTACACGGCCAACTATGTGGCCTTTTCCCTCCAGCCCAGTGGGCCCGGTGAAGAAGTGGCGAAGGTTGTCGAGCGTGCCCGTGGGGGCGAAGACTTCGCGGCCCTGGCCGATGAAGTTTCCGACCTGGAAACCAAAAACGGTGGGGACCTCGGCTGGTTGGCTGAGCGGGAAACCGAACTGGATTATCGCAAGCCCCTCTTCGCCCTGGCAGTGGGTGAAGTCAGCGACCCGGCAAAGGGTCCGAATGGCTACTACATCTACAAGGTGGAAGAAGAGCGTACCAACGAGGAAACGCAGCAGCGTGAAATCAAGGCCCGCCACATCTTTATCAACGTGGCCCTTTCCGATTCCGAACGGCTGGAGAAAGAAGTGGCTGCCGAGAAACTGGCTGCGTTGACGCGGGAGAAAAAAGATCTCGCCGCCGCGGCGAGTGAGTTGGGCTATGAAGTGGCCACGGCGAGCGGCTTCAATGTGGAGTCCACGGAGATCGAAGGTATTCCGAATGTGGATTCCTTCCAGTTCCGCCGGGCGATTGATGAAGAAGCGGGCCGTGAAGCGCCCGAGTTCAACGTGATTACCGGTCGCGACAATCTCTATGTGGCCCAGAAGACCAGCGAAGTTGAGGGTGCGATTCCGCCCCTTTCCGACGTGCGCGCGGAAGTCACCACCGATGCGACGGCCGCGAAGAAGGGCGAAGAGTCCTACCGCGAAGCCACCACGGAATACGCCGAGAAGATCGCGGCCCAGGCCAAGACCCTCGACGAGGTGAAGACGAGCTTCCCCGAGTTGAACGTCCAGATTAAAGAGACCCGCCCCTTCACCAAGAAGGAATATCTCTTCCAGGACCAGATTTATCTGCAGACGCAGGATATCTACGCGGCGCTGGCGGACAAAGAAGAAAACCAGTTGGCCGGCCCCCTCACGGATTTCCTGGGCGGCACCTATTTCATCGCCCTGACGAATCGTATCGAGGCGACGGAAGAAGAGAAGGCAAACTGGGAAGAAGAAGAGAAGGATATCCGGGACCGGATGCTGGCGACTGCCCGCTTCGAATTGACCCAGGATTTCACCACCCACCTGCAGGAAAAACGCTTGCCCCTCGTAAGCGTTTCCCTGGACGAAGTGGCTTATAACGCCATGGTGAGTGCCGGTGAAGAAGAGGCCGAGCCGGTGACGGATCTGCCGACGGACATCATCGAAATTTCGTCGGAAGACACGACGGAGGAAGCGGCTGCGACGACGGAGGAAGCCCCTGCAGAAGAAGCAGCGGCGGAAGAAGCGCCCGCAGAAGAGGCCACGCCTGCGGCGGATGAGGCTTCCTGAGCCGGTTATGACGTGCTGAGTACACTGGCCTTCCCGTTTACTGCGGGAAGGCCATTTTAGTTTTGGTGCCGCCGGATTGCGCCGCGGCGAATGAAGGTGTGAGTGAGAATACGATGGCCGAACCTGAACCCCATTACGCCCAGATTGATATCAATAGCCTGGAGCCTATCCCCCGGAATCCGGTCCACGTGGTGGTGGATAACATCCGCAGCGCCTTTAACGTGGGCTCTATTTTCCGGACCTGTGACGCCGGTGCCGTGGCCCATATTCACCTCTGTGGCATGGCGGCCCATCCGCCCCACAAGAAATTGGAGAAGACCGCGCTGGGTGCCTTTGAGTATGTGCCGTGGACCTATTACGAGCGCACAAAGGATTGTCTGGCGGCCCTGAAGGCCGAGGGAATTCCTATCGTGGCCATCGAAGTGACCGATGATGCCCAGGACCTGCACGATTTTGAGTGGTCCCGGCCGGTGGCCATTGTGTTTGGGAATGAAGTGAATGGCATCCACGAGCGGAACCTGAAGCGCTGTGATCACGTAGTGAAGATCCCGATGCACGGGTATAAGAACAGCATCAATGTGGCGAACGCCTTTGGCATCGTGCTCTATGATATACTTGGGAAGTGGAAAGCGCTTTAGGATATAAAGTAAAGGTTCGGCCATGACCCCCTTCCTGACACCGGAGCAACGGAGTGACCCTGCCGAAATCGGTGGGAAGGCGGTGGGGCTGGGGGTATTGCACGAACTGGGTGCGCCGGTGCCACCCTGGGTGGTGCTACCGGCGGGGGCCGCCGTGGCGACGGAACGGCTCCCGGCAATTTTCCGACAGCTTGATGGGGGGGCGGGGGTGGCGGTTCGTTCTTCGGCCCGTAACGAAGATGGCACCGTGGCCTCCCATGCGGGGGCCTATGCCACCCACTTCTGCGACGGACCCGAGGGGCTCGCAGCGACGATAGACGCGGTGCGGGCGAGCGGCCCTGCCCCGGCGGATTCCTCCGACATGGCCGTGGTGATCCAGCAACGTATCGATGCCCTCGTTTCCGGCGTTTTGTTTTCCGCCCATCCCAGTAATGCCCACCCGGACCGAGCCTATGTGGAGACGGTTGTTGGTGTACCGGGGAAATTGGTGGATGGTGTTGCGGCCCCCCATTGCGCCTGGCTGGATCCCGTTACGGGGGCTATCGTCGAGGGGGCGGTGGCGGAGCCCTCGACCTTGACCGACGACGTGCTGGGTGCCTTATGTACGTGGCTGCTCCGCGCTGAGGAGGCCTTGGGCCGGGCGGTGGACATCGAATGGGCCGTCGACGGGGAAGGGCTCTGGCTCTTGCAACTGCGGCCCGTAACCCGCCTCTACCTCGACCGCACATTCCGTCCGCCCGTGGCTGCCACTTCCTGGTTCTTCGACCAGCGTTTTTCCCGACCCATCACACCCCTGACCCGGAGTGCCCTGCTGCCCCGTATCGTGGAGGCCGGTATCGTGGAAGCCCTCGCGCTACGTCACACGGACCCGCCGGCCCCCCTGGTCTTCGACTATGGGGGTCAGGTCTATGTGGCCCACGGGGCCTACGTGGCGTTGTTGGAAGGGGTGCCCTCAAGGTGGTTGACGAAGGATCTGGCCCAGCTTTTCCCGGAAGGGCGTGTGGCACCGAGGTCCTTCCCTGGGCCCGGGGTTCTTTGGGCGGGGTTGTCGCTCCTTTGGCAGGAGCGCCGCAACGCCCTTATTAACCGGAGCGCCTGGCGCGGGTACTGTGGGCGGCTGGAAGAGGCGCTGGCGGCCATTCCCGACCCATCCGGAGAGGAGGTGGGGGAATGGTGTGGAGCGTGGGAGGCCCTGGATCAACTCACCACGGAGTTCTTACGTATTCACCGGTGGAGTATTGCCCTGGCCGATGGCGGATACGGCGTATTTTGCCGATGGACCGGTCGACTTCCGGCAGGATGGCGTGCTGCCCTCCACCGCAGACTCCAAGATACGGTATGCCTCATTACCCTGGAAGCGAACCGGGCCCGGGAGCAGGGGGAGTTGGGACCGGATTCGCCCTACGGCCACCGGTCCGCCTCCCTCGACTATGGGGACCCCACGTGGGGTGAAGCGATGTGCGGCCTTGCGCTGCCCTCCTTGCCTGGCCCGGCTGCATTCAAAGGCCGTAGGGAAGCGCGGGGTGGGCTGGCACGGCTTCTGGAGATGCGGGAAGAGCAGCGATTCGTGTGGGAGATGATTCTGGCCCGGCAGCGGCGGCTGGCACTACAGGCGGGGGACACCCTTTGTGCGCGGGAGCAGCTGGCCCACCGGGAGGATGTGTTCTGGCTGAATTGGAGCGAAGTGGTCGACGCATTGGCGGGAAAAGCCACCCCATCACCGTCGGTTATCGCGCAACGACAACGACACGCCCGGATTTACCGCGCGGTTTCGCGACCCACCCATCTCTCCCCGGGCGATGAAGTCGCGATGCCCGACGCCGGGGGGAGCGCCCAATCCTTTACGGGCATCGGCGCCTCTACGGGAACGGCCCGGGGGCGTGCGGTGGTGCTGGAGTCGGGTGCCGATCTGGCGCGGGTGGAAAGGGATGATATTCTGGTGCTCCCCTGTCTGGACCCCGCTGCGACGGCCATCATGGGGCGGGTGGCCGGCCTGGTTATCGAGCGGGGCGGACTCCTGTCCCACGCCGCCATCGTGGCGCGGGAGTATGGCGTCCCCCTCGTGATTGGCGTGCCGGATATTGTGTCGATAATACACAACGGGGAAATGGTACGTATCGACGGAGAGCGGGGCGTGGTGGTGCGGGAGGGGTGATGCCCTATGACTCGCGGAGGCGCTTGGATACGCCCTCCTCCGGCGTGCTAGTGGTTTGATTCCAATTAAGGGGAGTTTATTAGGCCCCTGTAGTTCATTCAGCCCGCCGAACAATTCCCCTCCTGGGAGGGGGCAGGGGTGGGTTTGCAACGCTTCTCGTGACCTGACCCACCCTCGGCCCCTTCAAGGAGGGGCGAAAACTCGCTGTGGTGAGGAGTAAATTCTAGAATTGGGTGACTTCTATCCACCACCTTAGTATTCCGCCTGTATGATTCAAGCCACTATTTGTGGCGGCATCGTGGCTCACGTATTCCTCAGGCAATCAAGAATGGAAATTTTGGGTTGCTTAGACAAAAAAGAGACGTCCGCGCGTTATTCCTGTAAAAGTGGATGCTATGAGCGCCAAAGGCAGATCGGCCAGGGGTTAGTAGACTATCGGTATTTCAGGTGACAGAAAGGCGCTCGCTGCGCTCTATGACGCCCACGCGCGGGGCGTCTATGGATATGTGTACAGCCTATTGGCAAGCGCCCCGGAAACAGAGGATGTGGTCCAAGAGGTATTCCTGCGTGCCTTAGAGCAGTCGCGGACCTGGCTGGGGCTGCGCAACCCTGTGGGCTATCTCTATCGGGCTGCGCGCAACGAGGCGCTCGGCCGTCTGCGCAAACAGGCCGTGCGTAATAAATCAGCATCCGAGTTAACGGATGGTCCCCCTGTTCTACGAGGGGCCGACGGTAATCTAATGGCCAACGAGGAAGCCGAACGTGTTTCTCAGGCGCTTACAGCCTTGCCCGTCGAACAGCGGGAGGTAGTGGTCTTGAAGATATACGAAGAGATGACGTTTCGGGAAATCGCGCATATTACCGGTATTTCTAACAATACGGTGGCCAGCCGATATCGCTACGGTCTTGCGAAATTAAAGGCAACCCTGAACAGCGAGGAGGTGCCCCATGGTCGAGATTGAAACGAAACTGAAGGCTCTTGCGCTCCAGCCCCCTCCGGAAGCGCTTCGCGAACAGGTCTTGAAGGCCGTGGCGCACAGGCCATCGGAATGGCACCGTCTCAGACGCACATTGGAGTGGTCAACGGCCGTGTTGGTGGTGGTGATGGCATGGGCCACGTGGTTTGAACAAGGCTCTGAGGAAGTGCGCCGCAGTCTGCGCGCGACGGACTATGCGGTGTATCAAGCTGAGGTGACCCGAAACGTAGAAACGCTACTGCCGGAACGGTCGAACGAAGCGATTGCAAATTTCATCATCGCCCAAGAGATGGATGCATTCGTTCGACCCTTCCGCTTCCGGCGGCCTCCCCAAGTCTAACCAGCCGGGTGTGGTTCCTTGACGAAATGAAACGATAGGTAGAAAAACGATTATCGTGGAGTCCAGCATGCATTCAACAACAGAAAAGTCAGCGACCAAGTCCTGGCCTCCCTTCATTCCGGTGCTAATCCGGCTTTTCCGGGTGCTTGTGATACTGGTCGTGGTGCTCTTTGTCGGCTATCACATCGCGGACCAGATTCTCTGGCGCCAATTGCAACAACAGCGAGAAGTCTTTCGCGCGCGCTTTGGTGCAGTGGATTTTCGTGACTTCGTACCAAAGCCGGTGGAGCCCGCCCGTGACGCCGGTCGCATCTACGGCTATGCAACCCATCTCATCGACAAGGCGAACGAAGCGCATGGCGATTGGTCGGTCTATGAGGCCCTGGTGATGGGTCCGAGTATGTTTGACAAGCGGGGGAGTCGCGATGATGCTACTCTTCCAACGGCGGAGGAACTCGACGTCAAGGTTCAGGAAAAAATGGCCGCGCTCGCACCCGCCTTTGCCGTGCTCCGTGAAGCAGAGGGCCTTGAGCAAGGCGTGCTAATGCATTTCAGCGAGCTGGGAAAACGGCCTGCTGAATTAGAGCATATGCGTGATATCGCCCATTGTCTGGCGGCCAAGGCTATCGTGGAGGCCCGCGCGGGACGTATGGAGAGCGCGTCCGCGTGGCTGGAAGCGGGAAACAAGTTCGTCGCGCTGCTAGGAAAGCATCCCACCTTAGCGGTCCACATGATTCGTGTCGGACTCGTGAAAGTAAACTTCGGTGCCCTTCAGCACGTGCTCAATGCCACGTCGAGCATGCCGGACCTCGGACCCGCCTACCTCGAAACACTCGACCGCATCGCGGACCCAGCGACCTTTACCCGGCATATGGTGAGCGAAGCGTGGAACGGCTGGCCTGCCGGTGAATCCCATTCGACCCGCCTCCAATATACGATGCAGCTCTTGAAGATGGGCGAACTGACAGACCGTATTTTGGTTACCTTGAAGGATTCTCCGACCACAAATGTCGCTGCAGACCTCCAGAAAATAGAGCACGAAGCCATCGATTTGAACTTTGTGCTTTACTACTATCCCCCCATCCTTATTCCGGCCTACGTGCGGGCGGTGGAGAGTTACTTTGATATACCCATTTGCCGAGACTTGAGTACCATCGCGCTTTCCCTCCGGGCATACAAGATCGCACAAGGCAGTTACCCCGACGATTTGGAAGAACTGGTTCCGCGTCATGTTGCGTCGTTGCCCGTGGATCCCTACTTGGGCGTTCCTTATCGGTACGAGCGCATCGGCGACGGCTTTCGGCTGTGGCGGGCGGGGGCCCCCCCCAGGAGTCGTGAACGCGAAATACACATCCTGCAGTAATCGGATTTACAACAGTGCATCACACGCCTGGCTGGGCGGACAGGTTCCGCAGGGTTGGGTAAGTGTAGCGCACTTCACTTTACCAAAGGAGTATGGAACTATGAAAAAATGGTATCGCGGGACGGTCTTGTTTATTGCCGTATTGACTATCCCATCGTGTGCGTCGGACAAGAGTGCCGACGAAGCCGTTAAGGCGGCGGGGTTGACAGTTGACGTCATCGAACGCGCCATCACCCTGAGTTTCGGGGGTAATATGGAACTGGCCGTGCCGCTCCTGCTGGAGGGCACCGAGGCGGACGCTACCGACGTGGAGATTGTGGACTGCCTTGGACTAAGCGAATGGGACTTTAAACAAATGGCGGTCGATCCCCAGCTCTCCTCCGTAAAGGACAAAAACATGAGCGTCGGGAAAGCCGCCCGGGCCCTTGCGAATGTGGCCATTCAGAAAGCCGAGGAGCTTGGTGCCCAAGGGGAAGGTGAAAAAGCAGCGCTGTGGCTTCTGCGTGTCGATGCAATGGGGAAGCAGCTATCGAGCGCGAAATACAACCAATTTTTGCAAATGCAGGGAGACGCGATTTTGCGGGATGCGATGAAATCGGTCCCTCTGACTTGAGTAAGAGCACATTTGCCGGGGGGCAAGTTCCTGTTTACGATAAGCAGTAGGTAGGAATAGACGTTCGTTATAAAGTTGATGGGCGAAGGTTGGTATTGGCTTGCACAGCGTGTTGTGTTCATACGCCAACTGCCCTTGCGGTCTTGTGTTTGCTTTGTCTCGGACAGGTCGAAGACGCGCCAGTGGTGGGAGTGTCCGAGTTCCTGTCGAAAAAAACGCCCGACGGTTGGACCGCCGGGCGATGGGCGTTGGGGGCTGTTATTTCACGTAGGGCGCGGTGACGTGGGTGGGTTCCCAATGTTCGGGGGCACGCCAGAGTTGGGACAGGGTGAGCTGGCGAATCATCATGAACTCTTTGGGTAGGCGATCGTAGAGTTTGATGAAGAGCTCTTCGTGGGAGAGAATCTCCGCTTCCCAGATGGCGCGGTCGACAGACATGATCTCATCGAATTCGGCTTCGGTGAAATCGAGGCCGGTCCAGTCGATGTCCTCGTAACGGGGCACCCAACCGAGGGGACTTTCTTCGGCGTAGGTGCGGCCGTGGACTTTATCCACAATCCATTTGAGGATCCGCATGTTGTCGCCAAATCCAGGCCACACGTATTTTCCGTCTTTGTCTTTACGGAACCAATTGACCCCGAAAATGCGGGGGGGATTGGAAATGGAGCGGCCTACGTCCATCCAGTGGCTCCAGTAGTCGCCCATGTGGTATCCGATGAAGGGCAGCATGGCGAAGGGGTCGCGGCGCACGTTACCGACCGCGCCGGTTGCGGCAGCAGTGGTCTCGGAGCCCATGGTGGCGGCGAGGTAGACGCCGTAGTTCCAATTGTAGGCCTGCATCACCAGGGGAACCGTTGAGCTGCGACGGCCACCAAAGATGAAGGCTTCCAGGGGCACGCCCTTGGGGTCTTCATAGGCCGGGTCGGCACAGGGGCAATTGGCGAGGGGTGCCGTAAATCGGGAATTGGGATGGGAGGAGGGCCGTCCGCAGTCGGCGGTCCAGGGGTTGCCGTTCCAGTCGGTCAATTCGGGAGGCGTTTCGTCGGTCATGCCTTCCCACCAGACATCGCCATCGGGCGTGAGGGCCACGTTGGTGAAGATGGAGTCACGCTTGATGGATTCCATAGCGTTGGGGTTGGAGTCGTAGGAGGTGCCGGGTGCTACGCCAAAGAAGCCCGCTTCCGGGTTGATGGCGTAGAGTTTGCCGTCGTCGCCGGGTTTAATCCAGGCGATATCGTCGCCCACGGTGGTGATTTTGTAGCCGTCGAGTTCTTTCGGCGGAATGAGCATGGCGAAATTGGTCTTGCCACAGGCACTGGGGAATGCGGCCGCTACATAGGTCTTGGCACCACTGGGTTCGGTCACGCCGAGGATCAGCATGTGTTCGGCGAGCCAGCCCTGGTCCCGGGCCATGCAGGAGGCGATGCGGAGGGCGAAGCATTTCTTGCCGAGGAGGGCGTTGCCGCCGTAGCCACTGCCGTAGGACATGATGGCCCGCTCTTCGGGGAAATGGACGATATACTTTTCGTCATTATTGCAGGGCCAGGGCACGTCTTCCTGTCCGGGCGCGAGGGGTTGGCCTACGGAATGAATGCAGGGCACAAATTCGCCGTCTTCACCGAGTTGTTCAATGACCGCCTTTCCGGCGCGGGTCATGAGGTGCATGTTGACGACCACATAGGGCGAATCGGTGATCTCGATGCCGATGTGGGCTATGTCGGAGCCCAGGGGACCCATGCAAAAGGGAATGACATACATGGGGCGGCCTTGCATGCATCCGTCGAAGAGGCCATTGAGGATTTTCTTCATTTCCTCGGGCTGCATCCAATTATTGGTAGGGCCCGCATCCTGCTCGCGGCGGCTGCAGATGAAGGTGCGATCCTCCACCCGGGCCACGTCTTTGGGGTCAGAGCGGAAGAGATAGCTGTTGGGGCGCTTTTCTTCATTGAGCTTAATGGCCATGCCCGAGGCGGTCATTTCGCCCATGAGAGAGTCGTATTCTTCCTTGGAGCCATCGCACCAGATTACCCGCTCCGGCTTACAGCGTGCAGCAACTTCCTGCACCCAGGCAATGAGCCGTTGATGTTTCACATAAGACGGCGTTTCCATAACTACCTCTCTTTCCAGGGGGGCCCACCTTGCGATCAATACTGTTCATTCTCTTGCCGTTATATGGCTAGCAGTGCAATTCACGTGCCAAGCTGGGGTGGTGGGTGCTCCAGCAGACACATTGACCCGCGCTCATACGGTGTTTGTGCACTATACGGGCTCGTCGTGCCGCCGTCAAGAATGAACCGGGGTACCTGTTGGTGCGCCGGCTTGAACGATGGTGTTCGGCGGGTTGTACGGACGTGCGCAAGGGGGTATACAGAGTTGCTTATCAACACCCCGCAGGGAGACCGGTTACTCGACGGTCCCGTTGCTGGCATCGTACCGCCAGGCCTGCCCGGGATAGGGGTGTTCCGGTAGCTGGGGGATGAGCCCCTTTTCCACCAGCGCGTCGAGGGTCGGCGGCCAGTCGTCCTCTTTGTTCTTGTAGCTCTTCAGGAGATTGTTGATCACCTTGAGCCGGTTCTTCTTTTCTTCGTCGAGCAAGGTGGTGTTACGCATTACGCCGTCTTCACCGAGGAAGAAGGTTCCTCCCAGGGGATCATTAACCGGGATGGGCATGATCCCGGCCGCGGCCAACTCTTCGATAGACTGGGGAAAGCGTCCGGCACGCTGATTGAAAGCCAGCATGGCCTGGTTGAGTTGCTCGGTGTGGGCGCGGATGTCGATCTCGATGAGTTTTCGCTGGGCGACTTCGCGGAGGAGCTTATCGTCACTGTCGACCATACGGTTCCACATGGCGAGCTCCACATCGGCCAGATCATATTGTCCCTGCAGTTGGGTGGCGAGATCGCGGACGAATTCGGGGCAACCGTCGATGGCGGCGGCCATACTGAGATAATAGGTGGCGCGCTCTTTGGAGCCGGGCTCGTCTTTCCGGTTGAGGAGGAAGATCATGGCGAGTTCATAGGGCAACTGGAAGTTGCGCGGATTGGCGACCACCCCTTGCTCCAGAAGGGCGATGCCGGCATCATCGTCAGATTTCAGGGCGGCGAGAAACATGCCGCCATAGCGGTAGGCATCGCCGAAATAGGGGTCAAGCTGGACGACGGTGTTGAGCATCTGATTGAGCCAGGTGAAATTGCGGTCGCCCTTGGACTCGGTGGCAATGTATTGGATGCAGCGGAGCCAGAGCAGATCGGCCACCACGTTATTCATGCCGCCCGTGAAGTGATTGAGGAGTTTTTGATTGGGCAGAAAGAGGATCTCTTCCCCTTGCTCAGCAGCGCGGACGGCATTGACCTGGCGCTGGGCAGCCACTGCTCCGAGAAAGACGGCCAGGGCGCAGATGGCGGCGATGATGCGGCGGGCCATGGTCACACGTCCTTTTCCTGAAAGGCAAGGGCCGCCAGGATGAGCAACGTCACGGTATACATGAGGCCGTAGACCAGGACCCAGACGACGTAGGCGCCGGAGACATCGATGCCATTGGCGGCTTCCCGGGCGATGTCGAAGTTGCTCAGATTGGGGATGACATAGTAGGCCGCTTCGAGGAGGGCCTTGGCGGAGGTTCCGTCAAATTGGGGGGGCAAATCGCGGAAGACCTCGGTGGCATGGCCGAAGACCGCCACGGAGAAGACGATGATGGCCCCAAGTATAGGCGACGTCAGGGAAGACATGAGGACCGCGAAGGCGGTGATGAGCATGAGCTTGGCGTATATCAGCAGGATAGCCAGGAAAAACGTCGTGTGGAGCGTGCCGCCGAGGAGGAGGATATAGACTGAGGACACCACCGTCATGGTGACGGTTACCACGGCCAGCAAGGTAATGAGCCCCAGGTATTTCCCGAGAATAAACTCATAGCGCTGCATGGGCTGGGCGAGGATGGTGTAGAGCGTACGCTTGTCGATTTCTTTGTAGATGAGGCTCGTGCCCACGAAGATGGCAATGAGAATGCCGAAAACAGACGTGGCACTCAGGGCAATATCTTTGACGATCTTGATGTCCTGTCCGATGCTGATCCAGCCCAGGGCCTTGGAACCAAATATGGTGACGGCTGCGAAGAAGAGCAAGACATAGAGGACTTTGTCGCGGATGGACTCCCGAAAGGTGTTCTGGGCAATGGTGAGGATACGCATCAGGAGGCCTCCTCGTTGGTCGGTGTCTGTTGGCGGAGGAAAAAGTCTTCGAGGGATTCCCGAATGGGGGTAAATTGGACGATGCGTCCACCCTGTTGTTGGAGTTGTTGCACCGCATCATTGGCGGCGGCCTCATCGGGAAAGACGAAGATATCCTGCTCGTCCAGTGCGCGGTAGTCGGTGGCACGCTCGCGCAGGTTGCCCCGCGTTTCATCGGAGAGGCCCGCCGTGATGATTTCCACGGTCTTAGTCTGGCTGGCCAGTAGCTGGTCGATACGCCCGCGGTGGGTCAGTTTACCTTTGACCAGGATACTGACCCGGTCGCAGATTTGTTCCACATCGCTCATGACGTGGGAGCTGAAGAAGAGGGTCTTCTTTTCATCGCGACAGCGCATGATGATATCACGGATCATGCGGCGTCCAATGGGGTCGAGGCCACTCATGGGCTCGTCAAGTATAAGTAAGGGTGGGTCACCCATCAGGGCCACGGCAAAGCCGATACGCTGGCGCATGCCCTTGGAGAAGCCCTTAATGCGCTGATGGGCAATATCCCGCAGGTCGAGGAGCTCCGAGAGCTTGTCCCATTGGTGATCCCGCTCGGCCGGGCTCAAGTTGCGGAGTTTGCCGTAGAAATCGAGGGTTTCCCGGGGGGTGAGGTACTCGTAGAAATAGGGTTGCTCAGGGAGATAGCCGATGTGTTGTCGGGCCTGGGGGGTGCGGACGTTTTCTCCGAAGACAAAGGCCTCCCCCGAAGTGGGTTTCAGCAGGCTACAGAGAATCTTGATGGTCGTGGTCTTCCCGGCACCATTACGGCCCAGGAAGCCATAGACCTCATTCTCTTCAATCGTCAGATCGAGGCCATCCAGCGATTTCACCGAGGCCTTGCCGACTTCGCGGTAAATCTTGCTCAGGTTCTTGGTGACAATTGCACTCACGGGTAGACACTCCTCAACCACCTGGGGCTTCTGCTACGGGGTGGATTTTAACGCGGGTCTCGTAGACTTGTAAAGCGAGGAGGAATATCCACCATGCAGAGATGCCCATGCGTAGTTCATTACGGGCTGAACTCATAGCCATACCCAGTCAAGAGCTCGAAATCACGGCGGCCAGACTCCAACCCGAGCCCACGAGACTACCGGTCAAGGCGTTTTGATAGTTCATCTCCCGTCGTCTTGCCCTTCCCCCCTCATTTTGTTACGCTTTCTTCCTTGTGCTTTTGAAAGAAACTCTTGCAGGAAGGAATACAAACACATGCGTATACTTCGTCATCTCGGTCTGCTGGCCATTGTCGTTGCGGTGGGGCTGAGTGCCCAGGCGGAATTGTGGATGCCGAGCATCTTCAGCAGCCACATGGTGTTGCAGCAGAAACAGAAGAATCCCATTTGGGGTAAGGCCGATCCGGGCGCGGTGCTGACGGTCCAGTTTGGTGATCGGGTACAGGAGGTGACGGTGGGTGCCGATGGACGCTGGATGGCGGCGTTGGATTCCATGTCGGCAGGTAACACGGCCTATGACCTGCGGGTGAGCCTGGGAGCCGAGTCGCTTTATTTCGATGACATCCTCATCGGCGAAGTGTGGGTGGGCTCCGGCCAGTCCAACATGCAGTGGAGTGTAAAACAGTCGAACGATCCGGAAAAGGAAATCGCGGCGGCGAAGTATCCCAACCTCCGGCTTTTCTCTGTCAAGCGCGTGGTCGCCGATACGCCGCAGGAAGATTGTGAGGGCACGTGGCAGGTGTGCACGCCGGAGACCATTCCCGGTTTTTCGGCCGTGGCTTATTTCTTCGGGCGCGAGTTGCACCAGAAACTGAACATCCCCGTGGGCCTGATTCACACGTCGTGGGGCGGTACGCCCTCGGAATCCTGGACGAGCCCGGAGACGGTGGACAAGGTGGCGGCCTTTGCACCGATTACGAAACGCTGGGAAGACGTTCTGGCGAAGTGGCCGGAAACGAAGGCGGCCTATGACAAGACTGTGGCCGAGTGGAAGGCGAAGAAGGATGCGGGTGAGACTAAGGCACGTCAGCCTCGTGCGCCCTATGGTCCCGATCATCCCCACCGTATTTCGAGTCTCTACAACGGCATGATTCATCCCATTGTACCCTTTGGTATTAAGGGTGCCATCTGGTATCAGGGCGAATCGAACGCCAGCCGTGCCTTTCAATACCGCACGATTTTCCCCGCCATGATTGAAGACTGGCGCATGCATTGGGACCAGGGGGACTTTCCCTTTTACTTCGTGCAGCTGGCCAACTATAAGAAGCGTGTGGAAGAGCCCGTGGCCGATAGTGATTGGGCGGAACTGCGGGAAGCGCAGTTGATGACCCTGGAACTGAAAAACACCGGTATGGCCTCGGCCATCGACATCGGTGAGGCCGGTGACATCCATCCCCGTAACAAGCAGGATGTGGGCAAGCGATTGGCCCGGTGGGCGCTGCGTTTCGACTATGGCATGCGCGATGTTGTGCCGTCGGGACCCTTGTATAAATCCCACACTATCGATGGCAACAAGGTCGTCATTTCCTTCGACTATGCCAAGGGCCTTCACCCCAAGGCGGGTGAACTGAAGGGCTTTATGATTGCCGGTGAAGACCAGCAATTTGTCTGGGCCGATGCCGAGGTCAAGGGCAAGAAGGTTATCGTTTCCTCGGACGCCGTGCCCGCGCCCAAGGCCGTCCGTTATGGTTGGGCCGACAATCCGGTGTCTACGCTGTACAACGAAGCCGGCTTGCCTGCGAGCCCCTTCCGGACCGATGACTGGCCGGGTGTGACGGTCGACGCGAAGTGAATCTGTTTTTGATGCGTTGATGCAGGGTCACTGGGATTCCAGTGGCCCTGTTTCTATTTGGGACCGCTCTCCGCGTTAGGGGGTGACTCTTTGGAGTGTGGGAGCTTGCTCCCGGTGGAAGGGCGAGGAGTTCCGGGTGCTGTGGGCAGGGCCGCAATCAAGCTTGCTTCATAAGAGCGTAAGCAAGCTTACGCACTCCAGGGCGTGGTGGGATTTGGTGTGCGTCGACTTGGTAAGTGTTACATACCTTGCCGCTACTGCGGCAACGCCGTAGGCGAAAGGGCATGCCGACCACCCTATCGGACCTACACCCACGATGCTCCCCCCCCGTCCCGCAGGAGCGGAACCATAGGCATTACCACGGAGGACCGTGGTAACGAGTAAGAGCTAACGAATTCGTGGGGAGTCGCCACGTTACGGGCGGCTCCCGTCTTTACATCTTTTACAGGATGTTTGCGATCTGCCATCGACACCGGTTGGGTGCCACGGGCAGGGCCACTGGGATTCCAGTGGCCCTGTTTCTATTTGGGACCGCTCTCCGCGTTAGGGGGTGACTCTTTGGAGTGTGGCAGCTTGCTGCCGCCCTGTTGAGGCAGCTTGCTGCCGGTGGAAGGGCGAGGAGTTCCGGGTGCTATGGGCAGGGCCGCAAGCAAGCTTGCTTCATAAGAGCGTAAGCAAGCTTACGCACTCCAGGGCGTGGTGGGATTTGGTGTGCGTCGACTTGGTAAGTGTTGCGTCGCGCCATGACAGGCGGGACGCCTATCCCACGTACTTTGTCTTGTTGTAACTTGCTCCCCGTGGCACTCCTCAATAATCCCGAAAGGGTCCCCGGGGCTCGGTGGCGTCCATGGTGGCCCGCCAGGTGGCGAATTTCTCCTGGACCATTTTCAGGACCTCGGGTTTCTCTTTGGAGAGGTCATGGCGTTCACCGATGTCGGTGGCGAGATCGTAGAGTCCGGAACCCCGTCGGGCCTTCACCCATTTCCATTGTCCGACACGGGCCGCTTTTTCGGCGCGACGCTGCCAGAACATTTCCGTACGGGGCGAGGGGGCACCGGCCAGCACGGGGGCCATGTCGTAGCCATCGAGGACTACCCCCGCCGGTGTCGGGGTGCCCGTGGCAGCGCATAGGGTGGGGAAAAGTTCGAGGGAGGTGAGGAAGGCGTCGGAGACCGTGCCGGGTTTGGTAACGCCGGTCCAGCGGATGATACAGGGCACGCGAATGCCCCCTTCGAGGACCTGACCCTTTCGTCCATTCAAGGGGCGGTTGTCCGCACTGCCGCTGCCGCCGTTGTCGGAGAAGAAGATCACGATGGTGTTTTCGGCCAGGTTGTTTTTGTCCAGGGCATCGAGGATGGCGCCAATGGACTCATCCATACAGGTGGTGGCCGCCTTGTAACCCAGCACGCGCTCGGCCTTGTTGGGCACCATGGCCTCTTTGCCGTAACGCTTGCCCGGTTCCAGGCCTGCTTCCGCCAGAAGGTCCGGGTATCTTGCCCGGTATGCATCGGGGGCCTGCACGGTGCCCCGAATGGCCGGGTCTAAGTTGGAAGAGCCGTGGGGTGCGTTGAAGGGTACGTAGAGGAAAAAGGGGCGGGCTTTGTTTGCTTCGATGAAGCGGAGGGCCTCCCGTTCGAAGAGGTCGGTGGCGTATTCACCCTTGTCTTTCGTGGTGGGCGTGTTGTTGCGATACATGGAGGGCGTGCCGTAACGCTCGTGGGTGTAGTAGTCAATGCCCGTGTTGGTGAATCCATAAAAATCGTGGAAGCCCCGTTGGAGGGGGAGGTAGCGCTTAAGCTGACCGCCGTCCCACTTGCCAAAGACCCCACAGCGGTATCCGGCGTCGCTCAGTACTTCGGCGATGCCCACTTCCCGGGTGTCCATGCCCAGGATGCGCTCGGGCGTATAGGGATAATCGGCGGTGGATATTTTTTTTCCAAAGTCGGCCACGTCGTTACGAATCATGTCGTAGAGGCCATTGCGCTGGGGATAGCGGCCGGTGAGGATGCTCCCCCGCGAGGGGGTGCAGGCAGGCCAGGAAACGTAGAAGTCAGTGAGGCGCACGCCTTCGGCAGCAAGGCGATCGAGGTGGGGCGTGAAGATCTCGCCACTGACATGGCCCAGGTCGTTGTAGCCCTGGTCGTCGGACACAATGAGCACGATGTTGGGCGGCGCAGCGTGCGCGATACAGGCGAGGCTGACGAAGGAGAATGTGAGGGCAAGCAGGCGTGCAGAAAATAACAAGATGGAATCCTCCTGAAAGTTGGCTTCCAGAGCAGTCTAGTAACCGACGTGCGTCGTGTCAATTCAGTCGCTTTCGGGTTTGTAGACGACTCTTGGAATCAGCCCACCTCGTTCCTGCAGGGGGCGTAGGAACGAGGGTTTAACAAAGTCGCGCCAGCAGCCGCCAGCGATTGACGAATGGTACTAGAGATAGTATTATGAACGGGTGAATAACAAGCAACGAAAAACCCTCCAGCGAATAATGCATGGAGAGGCGGGCAACAATATCCGTTGGGCCGACGTGGAGTCCCTGTTCGTGGGGTTGGGTGCGGTGCTCGATGAGGGTGCAGGCTCACGGGTTACGGTAACGATGGGTGAGCATGTGGCGGTGTTCCACCGTCCCCATCCGCAACCCACCATACGTCGGGGTGTGGCGGTGGCGGTGCGAAGGTTCTTGAACGAAGTTGGAGTAGAACTATGAAAGACCATCTGAGCTATAAGGGATATGAGGCCCGATTGGAATATGATCAGGAGGATGACTCGTTTTTTGGTGTGGTGACAAATATTCGCGACACCATACATTTTCAGGGGCGCTCCATTGAGGAGTTACATGAAGCCTTTCGGGACTCGGTGGAGGTCTATCTGAACCATTGCGAGCGTATTGGCAAAGAGCCGAATAAGCCGTACTCCGGGAAATTCGTGTTGCGCGTATCTCCCGAATTACACCGACGTCTTGCCGAGTCGGCCAGTGCGTCTAATGAGAGCCTCAATGCCATTGCAACGCGCATTCTGGAGTCGTCCGAGATGCTCCGAAAAGACTAGCGGAATGGAGACGACGTAGACGCCAATCCGCACGGGCAAGCCGAGCGCTTTCCCGTGGCACCCTTATCGTCCTCCTGCCTTCCGTGGTAGAAAACAGGCGTCCCCTATTTCACCGCGTTGTTGGTGCCCTGTAGTTCGTTGAGCGCACGGTTTAACACGCGCACGGTGTATTTGCCATCGGCGACCAGGCCTTTCCGGTAGGCTTTGTTCCGCTCCATGGCGGCGAGGGCGGGCCGGGCGGCTTCATCCATTTCATCCAACACGATGGCGGCATGAACCCGTGCCCATTGGGTGCCGTTGTCGAGCACTTCGGTTAAGACGGGCAGGGCCGGCTCCACGTCGCCCATCCGTGCCAGGGCCCGTGCCGACGCAACCCGCACGACGGCTGAGGTATCCGCCAGCGTCTTTACCAGGGCATCATGGGCGGGTTTCGCAGCAGCGCCCTGATTGCCCAGGGCCGTGGCGGCCCAATAGCGGACGGCTGCATCTCCATCGCCCAGCGCGGCGATCATGTCGGGCATTTTTTCCGGTCCCGCCAGGGCGAGGGAGGCGGCATCGCGGACCCGTTCCATGAGCGCTGCGCCGTTTTCGCCATTAAGGATGGCCCAGGCACTGCCGAGTTCGTCGGCACGCTCCGCAATATCTGGCTCGGGGATGAGGCCCACGTCGCGGGTTTCCAGCACCCAGTCGAGGTGAGCCTGTCGCAGGCGCTTCAAGGTCTTCTGGTGGTCTGGGTCCTTCGCGAGGTTACGAATCTCGTGGGGATCGGCGTTCACGTCATAGAGTTCCTCCATGGGCTTTCCGGGCTGGAGGTTCAGGGCCAGGGCAGGCGTGGCGGTGCCGTTGGCCTCGGCCGCGCGGATGGCCTTCATGGTCTGTCCCTTCTCGGGGGTGTTCATGTATTGGTAATAGGGCTTGAAAGGTTCGTAGTTGCGGATGTAGCGGAAACGTTTGCCGCGCACCATGCGGATGATGTCATAGCGTTCGTCCATCCGGTCCCGTGCGCCATAGATGTAGGTGCGGGGTGCGGGGAGTTTTTTCCCGAGGAAGGGCTGTCCCTGCATGTGGTTGGGCACGGTCACTCCGGCGAGATTCAAGGTGGTAGGGCCCAGATCCATGAGGCTGATGAGCTGGTCGGATACGGTGCCGGGAATGGCCTGTGTGCCGGTGCGATACTTTGGAGGGATGCGCACGATAAGGGGCACGTGGGTGCCCGATTCATAGAGCCAGCGCTTCGCCCGGGGCAGTCCCACGCCATGATCCGACCAATAGATGACGATGGTGTCGTCGGCGAGTCCGGCATCGTCCAGGGCCTTCAGGTGCCCGGCGACCCATCGGTCCATGGCCGTAATGATATCGTAATAGCGGCCCCAATCTTCCCGCACGGTGGGCGTGTCGGGGTAGTAGGGCGGGAGAGATTCGGCGGCCACGTTGCGCTTGATGGGCGTAAGGCCTTCGGTGACCGTTTGATATTTCTGCGTGTTGGCAATGCCCGATTCGTGGCACCCGGTATAGTTAAATACGGCGAAGAAGGGCTGGTCTTTGGGTCGGTTCTTCCAGTGGGCAGACTTGCTCGATTCGTCCCAGGTTCCTTTGGGGGCGTCGAACTGGTAGTCCGTTTTCGAGTTGTTGGTGCAATAATAGCCCGCTTCGCGCAGGGGGATGGTGAAGGGTTGGATGTGCTCGGGGAGTTGGGCCTTGGCCCGCATATGCTGGGTGCCCAGGGTGGTCTGATACATGCCCGTGATGATGGCCGAGCGGCTGGGCGCGCAGACGCCCGCTGTGCTATAGGCGTGGGTGTAGCGGGTGCCCTCGGTGGCCAGGGTGTCGAGTGTGGGTGTCTTGGCGTTGGGATACCCATAGCAGCCGAGGTGGGGGCTGATGTCCTCGACGGAAAGCCAGAGGATGTTGGGCCCTTCGGCGGCCATCACGTGGGTGGCGACGAGGGTGAGAAGGATAGAGAGCATACGCCCGGTCATGATGATACACTTTCACTTGGTGGGGTTGGGTTTAGAACTCAATGAAAGTGTAGGGCGGATCTGTGTCGGGAGTCAATGGGCTGGATGCGGGAGGGTGGGACCAGCGCTCGCTGAGCGGGGCTCAGGCGGGCTTCCAGACGCCCACCCACAAGCTTCCCCCGCTTTGCTCCTCCGCTTGAGGGTGGCACCCGTGCTTCGTTCGATTGTCCCGCGACCAGATCCGGTGTAGAATGCGGTACTGCTTTTGTCACGACCATGGAGTTGAAGCCAATGAACGCCCTATTCTATACCCTCGCCCTGATCCTTGTGCCGGCTGCCGTTCCGGAGGGAGACCCCGCGTTGGACCCGCCAAAGGTCATCGTGGACCCGGGCCCGGAATACGCCGACGAGGCGCGAATCTGGCAAGGCATCCCCGGTATCGAGCGGGCGGAAAACGGACGTCTCTGGGCCACGTGGTATAGCGGCGGCCCTACGGAGGGTATTTGGAACTATGTCTTGCTCTACACGAGCGACGATGACGGCCAAACCTGGACCCAGAAACGTATCGTTCACCCTGACGGTATCGTCCGTGCCTTCGACCCGGCCTTATGGATTGATCCCCTGGGACGGCTCTGGCTGTTCTGGTCGCAGGGCTATGGCGGCGATAAGAACCCCACGGCTGTCAGTAATATCTGGGATGGCCGTGCGGGTGTATGGGCCATGGTGACCGAAAGCCCCGGGGAGGAAGACCCCGAGTGGTCCGCGCCCCGTCGCTTGTGTAATGGGGTGTTGATGAATAAGCCGACGGTGACGTCGACAGGGGCCTGGCTTCTCCCGGCGGCCCTGTGGCGTGTTGCGCCCAATCCAGACCATGCCTTTCATCTGACAGAAGAGGCGGGGGCCAATGTGGTGGGCTCCCGGGACCAGGGCGGTACGTGGACGCGTTATGGTGGCGCCCGTATGTCCAGCCCGGCCTTTGACGAACACATGGTCGTCGAGCGGGGCGATGGCAGCCTCTGGATGTTGCTGCGCACGGGCCGTGGTATTGGTCAGGCTGTTTCCAAGGACGGCGGCCAGACCTGGGGTGAAACGAACCCGGCGGCCTTCTCGCCCTTGCCGTCCGCCCGCTTTTTCCTGCGGCGGCTGGCCTCGGGAAAACTGCTCTTTGTGCGCCACAATCCGCCGGACGGTAAGACCCGGTCGCACCTGACGGCTTTTCTGTCGGGCGACGATGGTGCCACGTGGGAGGGGGGACTCATGGTCGACGAGCGGAGCGGGGTTTCTTATCCGGATGGCGTCGAAACCAAGGATGGTCGCATCTACCTCATCTACGATTACAGCCGCTACAAGGAGCGGGATATTCTCATGGCGGTCTTTACGGAGGAAGACATCATGGCAGGGCGTTTTACGTCGGACGCCGCGCGCGAGCGGGTGTTGATTAACAAGGCGATGGGTGAGTTGCCTTAACCGGCTTCTCGCGCTTGAGGGTCCCGAGCCGGTTGGAATCACCGTGCCGCGCGATCCCCAAAAGGCGAGTGTCAACGAGTCTGACGGGTTCGTGCGTGATTGCGGGCATGGGCCTCGTGATTTCTGCGCTCTCATCGATTGGCGAATTGAGTGATTGGGTAGGACACCCCGGCTAGATGACCCAAGAGCGCACGAACGCGTTTTGGCGCGACTCCGTCGCACCCGAAGCGCGATCGCGCGGCACGTCCAGGGTGAACGGACGTGTACCCGCCACTGCTACGACGTGGCTACTTTTTAAAGGTGGCGCCGTGGTCCTGTGGCATGGCCTCGTGCCACGACACGACGGCCTCGGTCAGGCGGGTCACGACTTCCGGGTGCTCGGCTGCCACGTTGTTGCGCTCTTCCCGGTCCGATTCCAGGTCATAGAGTTCCGGCTGACTCCCGTCGTATTCACAGAGCAATTTCCATTTGCCCTCCCGCACCGCGAGATCGGGCAGGTCGGCCACACCGTAGTAGGCATCCCGGTCGGGGGGACGGCGGAAAAAGAGAGGCTCCTTTCGGGAGGCGGTCGACGTGCCCGTCAATACGCCGGAGAGCGCCTCGCCATCAAAGTCGATTGCGTCGGGTATGGGCACCTGGACCACATCGAGCACGGTGGGCACAAGGTCGATGGCAGAAAAGAAGGAGCGCTCATTGACGGTCCCCGCGCCCTTCACCAGCCCCGGGCCCCAGGCAATGAGGGGCGAGCGGATACCCCCTTCGTAGAGCATGGTCTTCAATCCCCGGAAGGGACCCGCCGAACCGGCACCCTGCTCGGGGCCGTTGTCGGAACAGACGAGGATGAGGGTGTTGTCCCGGAGCGTCTCGCTGTTGCGGATGTAGTCGAAAAGTTCGCCGAGCTGTTCGTCCATGGTGTCGAGGACGCCGTGGTAGAGGCTTCGCTTTTTGCCGTCACCCCGCCGCGCTTCGGGCGGATAGAAGGGCGAATGGACATCATCGGGCCAGACATTGACGTAGAAGGGCTTTCCCGCCGATTCCGCCTTTTTGATGAAGCCCAGTGCGGCTTGGGTAAAGGTCTGGGTGATAGCCGCCCGGTCTTCCCACTGGATGGGGCCGCGGCCCAGTTTCGCCGAGCCGAGGTCGTGGCGTTTCAGGGGCTTCCCGTCGAAGGCGTTGCACAAGGGCAAGACGCGGGGGCCGAGCCCTTCGAAATTGGTCAGGGATTCGTCGAAGCCGTATTCGGTGATGAGGGGCGCTTCGCCCACGTCACGCTGGCCGCCCATATGCCACTTGCCGAAGTGGCCGGTGGCGTAACCCGCTTCGTGGAGGATGCGCGCGAGCATAGGGGCCTTCGGGTCGAGCCATTGGGCAACGCCCCGCTTCTCATTCAACTCCCGCGCGGCCAGGTAAGAGCCAATGCGCCAGCGCTGAGGATATTGGCCCGTGGATATGGCGGTCCGTGACGGCGAGCAGATGGGTGAGTTCACATAGAATTGCTCGAAGCGAATCCCTTCGGAGGCCAGCCGGTCGATGTGTTGGGTTTCGACCGCCTCGTTGCCAAAGGCGGAAAAGTCGCCCCAGCCCATATCGTCGATAAAGACCAGGACGATGTTGGGGGATGCGGCGGGGACGAAGGATGGGGCGATGACAGCTAAAGCCAATAATAGAAGCGTAATTCGCATGGAGAGCCTTTCGTAGCAGGTTGAGGATTCATAATAGCGAAGGTGTGCGTCAATTTAGTACTCCTTCCCATGGTCCCCTGTTTGCCACGCGTCATAGACGCGCCGTAGGCGGAAGGTGGGACTATCCGGGTGTTTTGGGTGGACGGGCAGGTACCTTGCAGAATTCCTCCCGGAGGCTCGGAAGGGTCGTGCGTTGCACCGGAGGGCCGGTGTAACGAGCCCAGCAGCATAGACTCCATCCTCTCACTAAACGGGTAAATCCCTTGGAGTGCGTAAGCTTGCTTACGCTCTTACGGAGTGAGCTTGCTCACGGCACAGGCCGGTGGGCGATGGTTAAACCTGCTTCCAGGGGTGGGGAGCAAGCTGCCGCACTCCAAAGAGTCGTCTTTCCCAATCGCCCGTTTTTCGCTCGTTCCCACGGTCTCCCGTGGGAATGCCTACCTTGCCGCTCCTGCGGCGATTCGCCGAAGGCGAAAGGAGAGACGAGCCGGGCGTTTTGTGCCGACCGCCGGTCACTTCGCCGGGTTGCTTCCGGTGGACCGGAAGGGTAGTGCGTTACACCGGGGGACCGGTGTAACGAGCGTTGTGTTTCTTAACCCATGCCGAAGCCCATTGTCATCACGTTTGCCTGTGCTACCATGATCGACCATGCCAACCTCCCCAAGGAGTTTTCAATGACCATGTCTTTTTCGCTACCGCCCTTACTGTACCGCGCCATCGCCCTGGTGCTTCTTATGGGGCTTTCGTGTTTGCCCGCCGCCGCCGAAAGCCCCGTCACCGCCTGGGAACACGGTGTCGTGGCGGCCGACCACGAACTCGCCAGCCGCGCGGGCGTGGAAATGCTGCAGGCGGGTGGCAATGTGGTGGACGCCGCCGTGGCCACGGGTTTTGCCTTGTCGGTGTTACGTCCCGGAAGCGCAGGCTTGGGCGGCGGGGGCTTCATGGTTATCTGGGACGCCGATAAAGGCGAAGCCATTACCCTCGACTTTCGGGAGCGCGCACCGGGGGCGGCAACACGGGATATGTTTACGAAAGCCCAACCTGATGGGACGATTCCGTCCAGCGAGAAGGGCGGGATGGCCATCGGTGTGCCGGGGCAGGTCGCGGGCCTTTGTCATGCCTTAAAGCACTACGGCACCCTGCCGCTGGCGGAGGTCATTGCGCCCGCACTCCGGTATGCGGAGGAGGGCGTCCCCCTCGACGAACATGAGGTCGCTGGACGTCGATCCATCGCGAAGGAATTCGAGGAAGACCCCACACTCCAGGTGAAATACCGTGGGCTCTGGAGGGAGTATCTGCAGGAAGGTAAGCTGGCCGTGGGAGACCCGTTTCATTCGCCCCAGGCGGCGGCACTCCGGGTGTTGGCGGCCGAAGGCCCCGCGGCCTTTTACACGGGGGACATGGCCCGCGCCCTCGTGGAATGTGTCGCGGCACAGGGCGGCATATGGCAACCGTCCGACCTGGCCACCATGGACGTGGTCACCCGCAAGCCCATCACGGCCCGGTTCGAAGGTGTTCAGATTGTTTCCATGCCGCCGCCTTCCAGTGGCGGCGTCGCCCTGGTGGAGACCTTGAACATCCTCGCGGCCTTCGAGTCCACCACCCTGAAGGGTCCCCTTTCTGGCCTGGGACATAATTCGCCGGAGTATCTCCAGTTGCTCACCGAGTCCCTGAAGCACGCCTTCGCGGACAGAGGCACCTTTCTGGGGGACGCCGACTTTCACGACGTGCCCGTAGAGCGACTGACGAGCACCGCCTACGCCCGAGCAATCGCTGGACGCATCCGCCTGGACCAGACCCAGTCCCCTTCGGCCTATGGGTCGGCGGTGACGCCCGATGATGCCGGTACGACCCACTACGCCGTCATGGACGCAGCGGGCAATGCGGTGGCCTGCACGGAAACCATCAACACGGCCTTCGGCAGTTGGGTGGTCGAGCCCACCTATGGCATCGTTTTGAACAACGAGATGGATGACTTCACCGCCCGTCCCGGCGAGCCCAACGTCTTCGGGCTCATGCAGTCGGAATCGAATACCGTGGGTCCCCGACACAAGCCCCTCTCCAGCATGACCCCCACGATTATGGTGCGCGACGGAAAGGCGATACTCGCGCTGGGGGCATCTGGCGGGCCGCGCATCATCAGCACCACGATTCAGGTGTTGCTGAATAGCTCGCGTTTCGACATGTTGCCGGAAGCAGCGGTTGCCGCGCCCCGGATGCATCATCAGTGGAGTCCCGACGTGCTTTATCTGGAATCGGGATTGGCCCAGTCGCCCGTAGCGGAGGCCCTTACCGCAAAAGGCCACCAGATTACCCAGCGGGATAATCTGGCGGCCTGTCAGGTGGTCGCGATGAAGGCGGGACGCCTCTACGGCAAGAGTGATGCCCGCAAGCATGGGCGTGCGGCGGGTTATTAACGGCCTTGGGAATTTAGATGCTCGTTCCCACGGTCCCCCGTGGGAATGCCTACCTTGCCGCTCCTGCGGCGACTTGCCGGGTTGCTTCCGGAGGACCGGAAGGGTAGTGCGTTACACCGGGGGACCGGTGTAACGAGCGCAGATAATTATTCATACAGCCAGCCAATCGGGAAGGACCGGAATCGCTCGTTCCCACGGTCCCCCGTGGGAATGCCTGCCTTGCCGCTCCTGCGGCGATTCGCGGGGTTGCTTCCGGAGGACCGGAAGGGTAGTGCGTTACACCGGAAGACCGGTGTAACGAGCCCAGCTAATTATTCATACAGCCACCCAATCGGGAAGGAACGGAAGCGGGACGAAATCATCTTGGTGCCTTCTTTCGAGACGTAGTAGCTCAAGAGCACCCGGCCGTGGTCGAAGGTGGCGCTGATGTAGGAGAAGCCGCTCATGAAGGAAGCGTCTTCTTCGTCGGCTTCGATGTTTTTCTTGTGTTCCCAGGTCTTGCCTTCGTCTTTCGAAATGGCGACCGTAAGGGGCGAACGTTTTCCGCCGTGTCCCGCGCCTTCCACGAAGCTGTCGTTCCAGATAAGGAGCAGATCGCCGGTGGAGGGAATGCGACGCAGGGTGGCAGGGGCTTCCGGTGCGCGTACGCCCCAGTCGCTGCCTTCGCTCCACGTTTCGCCACCGTCTTCCGACCAGGCCGCGCCGATGTGGCCCAACTGATTGCGGAATATCATGAGCACGCGCCCGTCGTTGAGTTCCAGGCACTCGGGCTCCATGGCACCCCGCTGGGCGTAGTCCACCGTGTTCTTGCTGGCCCGCCAGGTCTTGCCCGCGTCGTCAGAAATCCACGTGCGGCAGGTGAAGTGATTCACGGTCTTCACGTCTTCGGTCCAGGCAACAGGGACCAGCAAGCGGCCGCTGGAGAGGCGCACCACCCGGTCATTGTTCATCACGTGGTAACCCGCCATGTCGGTGACGAGGGAGGCTTCGCCAAAGGTCAGCCCGCCATCTGTGGAGCGACGGAGGTAGACATCGAGGTCGTTCATGTCATTCTTGTGCAGATAAAACATGCCCACTTCCGAGTCCGAAAGCTGCTGGAAGGTGAGGGACATAATGTTCTTTTTGCCGATGTTTTCCTGGAGGACCGTTTTCTCGCCCCAGGTCTGGCCGCCGTCCGCCGAGATACGGCCTACGATGCGGGCCTTGGCGAAGTCGCTCCAGTCATTCATGAACTCGGTCGTGCCATAAAGATAGCGGCCATCGTTGAGGACGTGGACATCCCCTTCGCTGTAGCGGGGGTTTTCTTCCGTCGCGGGATAGACTTCCGAGACGAGCATGCCCTCTGGGTGGGTCGGGGCGTAGTGGGCCATCTGGAGGAGGGCCTGGGCAGCCCGTACCCGGGCATCTTCGTAGTCGTCGTCGAGTTGGGCAATCAAGAGGGCCTTGAGATGGTGGAAGCCGAGCTCCCCGGCGAAAGTGGCGGCCATGGTGCGTAGCGTGGGGTTGTCGCTGAAGAGGTTCCGCTCGAGCTCCACGATACCCGCGGGATCACCGAGGGAAGCCAGGGCGTGGTCGAAAAAACCATTGGCCATCTCGTCGTCAAATCGCTTCAGGCAATCACGCAATGCCGGGATGTCAGAGGCATCCCCCACCCGACCGAGGATCCAGGCAGCAATGCGGGCCGTGTCTTTGTTGTCGGACTGAATTTGCTGGCGCAGGTGGACGAGGGCCTCCTGATTGCCCCACCGTGCGAGGGCGGCGGCCGCCATGAGGGCGCGGTTGGTGTTTTCTTTGTCGGCGAAGGCCTTTCGCATATCCACGCCGTCACCGAGCACCCACACCTTATACGAGCTTTCGGCCGCGTGGATGTGGGCGTAGGGGTCCGGGCCGTCGAGCAGGTCAAGGAGGATTTGGGCCTTGCTATGGTCCCCCGCGCGCACCAACTCCCGGGCGAGGCCACAGCGGTGTTGGAGGTCGGTCACTGTGTCGAGCATGGGTTCGACGGCCGCGCGGACTTCCTCGCCGTGTCCGGCGAGGGTAAGGGCTTCCGCGGCGTGCATGGCGGGCCAGAATTCATCGGACTGGAGGGTGCCACGGAGGATAGTGAGGCACTTGGCCTCCTGGGCATCGGTCAGGGTGATGAGGGCTTCGCTGTGGGCGGTGGTAAGGGGCAAGGCAACGAGTAGAAAGGCCAGCAGGGCCCGGAGAGATTTCGGCATGGTCATAGTGCTCCGTCGTGGGGTCAAGTTGTTATAACCAATTATAGGATGGGGCGTGGGGAATTACAACCTGGATTGTTGGGTAACGGTTTGGGCTTGGCTCGTTACCACGGTCCCCGTGGTAATGCATACCGTTCCGCTCCTGCGGAACAGGGGGGATGAAGGGAGTGTCGGTGCTAAAGGAGGAACTGGAGGTACGGGGGGTGAGGGTACTGCCGGTCTGGATTGGATGGAGGTGGGTTGCCGTGGCTCAAGGCACCCGAATTCTCCTGCGGCGAATCTACGACCCGACCGGCGGGGCCGGATCGGGTGGCACCCTTGCCGTTTTCTTTTTGGGCTTTGCTCGTTCCCACGGTCCCCGTGGTAATGCCTACCGTTCCGCTCCTGCGGAATAGGCTTGGCTCGTTACCACGGTCCCCCGTGGTAATGCCTACCGTTCCGCTCCTGCGGAACAGGGGGAGCACCCTTGCCGTTTTCTTTTCGAGTCGCCATAATCAGGGTCTGTCCGAAACACAAAGGAATTTCTATGCGACACTTCACGTTCCTCGGCCTTGCGGTCGTTTTATTTGCCCTGTTCTCCGACGCCGACGCCGATACCCGGCCCAACATCGTCATCCTCTTCGCCGATGACATGGGCTACCAGGATGTGGGGTGTTTCGGGAGTACCATCAAGACGCCCCACATCGACGGACTGGCCCGGGCGGGGATGCGCTTTACCGATTTCTATGCGGGGGCACCGAACTGTTCGCCGTCGCGGGCCGCGCTGATGACGGGGCGTATCGCGTCGCGGACCGGGATCTTCAATTACATTCCCCCCGCCCATGGGATGCACCTGCCCGCCGATGAAATCACGATTGCCCAGTTGCTGCAAAAGGAGGGGTACGCCACGGGACTTTTCGGCAAGTGGCACCTGAGTCATACCGATGTGGGTAGCACCCAGCCCAAGCCTGCGGACTATGGTTTTGACTACACCTATTGCACGCGGAACAACGCGGAGCCTTCCCACAAAGACCCGGACAACTTTTATCGCAACGGTACGCCGCTGGGGGTACAGAAGGGCTACTCGTGTCAGCTCGTGGCCGACGAAACGATTGGGTGGCTCGAATCCCGGGAAGCGGACGCCCCACCCTTTTTCGCCTATGTGGCCTTTCACGAACCCCACAAAAAGTTGGCGTCGCCGCCGGAGCTCAAGGCGGAATACGCGGGTGCGAGCAAGGCGGATGCCCTCTACTTCGCGAACATCGCCAATCTGGACGCCGCCATTGGCCGCATCCTCAAGACCCTCGATGGGTTAGATTTGGTTAAAGACACGTTTGTGTTGTTTGCTTCCGACAATGGCCCCTGGCGGGAAGGCTCCCAGGGGCCTTTGCGGGGCAAGAAGTCGGATATCTGGGAAGGGGGTATTCGGGTGCCGGGGATCATGCGTTGGCCCGGGCGAATTTCGGCGGGCGTTACGTCATCGGAGCCGGTGGGGGTCGTGGATATGTTGCCGACCTTGTGCGCCGTGGCCGGGGTGGACGCCCCCACGGATCGCGCGATGGATGGGACGGATGTGACGCCCCTTTTTCGCGCGGAGGAGCTGGTCCGCACGCGGCCCCTGTTCTGGTATTTCTATCGCAACAGCCCCCAGATGGCCCTGCGCGCCGGGGACTGGGTGTTGAATGGTTTCGTCGACGATCCGGTGGCCAAGCGGAGCCATTGGCTTTCATCGGAGGACATGCCCTTCATTAAGGAAAGCACGCCGACGCGTTTTGAGTTATTCAACGTGCGCACCGATATGGGCCAGCAAAAGAACCTGGCGGAATCAGAGCCAGCGCGGTTGGCGGAATTGAAGGCCCAGATGGTGGCCTTGCATCGGGACGTGGTGGAGGAGGGCGACGACTGGACGGAGGCCATCGCAGGCTATACGCGGCCCTGAGCGCGGGGTCGGGGGTGTGGTGCGGTATGCCGTCACCCGCGTTGCGGGTTTGGAGTTTTCGGTGGCACCGGTTTCCCTTGGGTTGCGCTCGTGCCTCGCTTCACCCAAGGCTTTACGCCGTCATCCGCTTCGCGGATTACCACCGAAAAGTAAATTTGGCTCGTTACCACGGTCCCCCGTGGTAATGCATACGGTTCCGCTCCTGCGGAATAGGAGTGGCGAGGTGAAATCCGGTGCTCCTGGAGGAACCGTAGGTACGCGGAGTGAGGCTACTGCCCGGTTTGTATTAGATGGACGTAATTTCCCGTTGCTCAAGGCTCCCGAACCGGCTGGGCCGGATCGGGTGGCACCTTTGTCGATTTCTTTTTTGGCTTGGCTCGTTACCACGGTCCCCCGTGGTAATGCATATCTAGGCTCCGGATTGCGGCCGATCAATGAAGCCCCGCGACAGTCGCTTCGTTCCTGCGATTCGAGAAGGCGCTGATGCGTCACCGATCGTCTGTATGCAATGGGCACCCCCGGACGGGGGGGCTACGCTTCTTTGTACTTCGCTTTCAGGCGCTCGCCGACGGCGGGGCTGACAAAGTGGCTGATGTTTCCGCCGAAGGCCCCAATCTCTTTCCGAGCCAAAAAAACAATGGACAGCCGACGAGAGAGCTTACATGTTTTCGACCCTTGGTACAGGCTGAATCCGTGAGCCGTGTAGCCAGAATGGGGGGACGGCTGTTTTTTAACCACGAATGGACACGAATTTACACGAATAAGAGGGGGCGATTAACCACAAAGAACGCAAAGAGCGCAGAGGAGCAATGCTCTTGTGATCTTTGTGTTCTCTGTGGTTAACGAGGGTTGGCCTGTGCGCGTTGAGCCACAAGCCGTTTGCCATAACCGCGTCCCGCGACGCCATGTCCCACGGGTCCCACATGTCCTACAGGTCCCACACGAAAACGGTCCGGAAGAGCCAATGGACATCCTACGAGAAAGCTTACATGTTTCCGACCCTTGGTACAGGCTGAATCCGTGAGCTGTGTAGCCAGAATGGGGGGACGGCTGTTTTTTAACCACGAATGGACACGAATTTACACGAATAAGAAGGGGGCGATTAACCACAAAGAACGCAAAGAGCGCAGAGGAGCAATGCTTTTGTGTTCTTTGCGTTCTCTGTGGTTAAAGAGGGTTGGCTTGTGCGCGTTGAGCCACAAGCCGTTTGCTATAACTGCGTCCCGCGACGCCATGTCCCACGGGTCCCACATGTCCTACAGGTCCCACACGAAAACGGCCCGGAAGAGCCAATGGATTGCCTACGAATACATTAGCTAAACGGGCAAATTTGTAGTGGTTGGAATGTATGGGTCATTGGTGCCAGGTTTCTCCTCGGTGTAACCCGGCGGGGCTACCGAAGTGGCTCAGATTTCCGCCGAAGGCCGCGATTCCTTTCCGAGCCAAAAACCAATGGACAGCCTACGAGATAGCTTACATGTTTCCGACCCTTGGTACAGGCTGAATCCGTGAGCCGTGTAGCCAGAATGGGGGGACGGCTGTTTTTTAACCACGAATGGACACGAATTTACACGAATAAGAGGGGGGTGATTAACCACAAAGAACGCAAAGAGCGCAGAGGAGCAATGCTCTTGTGTTCTTTGTGTTCTCTGTGGTTAAAGAGGGTTGGCTTGTGCGCGTTGAGCCACAAGCCGTTTGCCATAACAGCGTCCCGCGACGCCATGCCTCACGGGTCTCACGGGTCCCACATGTCCTACAGGTCCCACACGAAAACGGCCCGGAAGAGCTAATGGGCAGCCTACGAATACATTAGCCAAACGGGCGAATTTGTTGTGGTTGGTTATGGGGCTTTGCTGCCAGGTTTCTCCTCGGTGTAACCCGGCGTGGCTACCGAGGTGCGGATAGGTTTAAAAACTCAGGGTCTTAAAAAGCGCTTACTCTTCGACGAACTTCGCTTTCAGGCGCTCGCCCACGGCGGGACTGACGAAGTGGCTGAGGTTTCCGCCGAAGGCCGCGATCTCTTTTACGAGCCGGGAGCTGAGGAAGAGGTAGGGTTCGCTGGGCATGAGGTTGACGGTGTCAATCTCGGGGGCGAGTTTGTGGTTGTTGATGGCCATGGTCAACTCGAATTCGAAGTCGGAGACGACGCGCAGTCCCCGAATGAGCGCCACGGCACCCTTCTCCTGGGCGAATTGCACGGTGAGTCCGCGAAAGTGCTCGATGGATACCCGGGGGACGTGGGAGACCAATTCCTGGAGCATCTCCATCCGCTCTTCCACCGAGAAGAGGCCAATTTTTTCGTTGTTCATGGCGACGGCGACGATAACGTGGTCGAAGATATTTACCGCGCGCTCAATGAGGTCGAGGTGGCCCAGCGTGGGGGGGTCGAAGCTACCGGGGTAGATGGCGATTCGTTCAGTCATCGATAAAGTTTCCCTGTATGCCTGCGGCGAGCGCGGCGTCGTATACCTGGCGCACCGGTACACCAGCTGTCTGCGCCAAGGCCTGGCAGTCTTCAAACTCGGGCGAAGCCACCGTGGTCTCGCTTCCCTGTAGTCCCCGTTTAATGCGCACCGTGCCCCACGGCGTGGCGACCGATTTCCAGTCACGGGTCAGTATCTGGCGCTGCTCGGTGCGCATGCGCACGCCGAGGGTGGTGGAATGGGCGAAGAGGCATTCATGGATCGCTTGGGCGTGGGCGTCGCTGCTCAGGGCCGTGACCTGATAGGCGGGCCGTCCCTTTTTTCCGATGATGGGGGTGAGGAAGGCGTCGACCGCACCGGCGTCCAGCAGGTGAGCTATCAGGGGGGCCAGGAGCTCGCCCGACATGTCGTCAATATTGGCTTCGATGACCTGGATGGTTTCCCGCGTGCGCGACGTGTCGTCGCATTCGCCGATGAGGATGCGCAGGACGTTGGCGCGGTCGGGGAGGTTTTTGGTGCCACTGCCATAGCCGATGGCTTCGGTGCGCATGAGGGGCGCGGCGCCAAAGGAGGTGACCCGTTGGTCGATGAGGGCGGCTCCCGTGGGGGTGACGAGTTCGCCATCGACCTTACCGCCGTAGGTCGGCTTGCCCATGAGGAGGCGGGCCGTGGCGGGGGCGGGGACCGGCATGATGCCATGGTCGCATTTCACCGTGCCCGAGCCCACGTGGAGCGGGGAGCAAACGAACTGCTTGATGCCGAGGAGATGAAAGCCCAGTTGGGCGGCCACGATATCGACGATGGAGTCCACCGCGCCGACTTCATGGAAGTGCACTTTGTCGATGGTGGTGCCATGGACCGTTGCCTCGGCATGGCCGAGTCGATGAAAGGTCTCGACCGCCGCGTCTTTCACGGCCTGGGGCAGTCCACTTTCGGTAATCAGTTTTTCGATATGGGAAAGATGGCGGTGGGGATGATGGTGATGTCCGTGTCCATGGTCGTGGCTGTGCCCATGGTCGTGGCTGTGTCCGTGGTCGTGGCTGTGTCCGTGATCATGGCTGTGCCCGTGGTCGTGGCTGTGCCCGTGATCATGGCTGTGTCCGTGGTCGTGGTCGTGGCTGTGTCCGTGGCTGTGTCCGTGGTCGTGGTCGTGGCCGTGGTCATGGCTGTGTCCATGATCGTGGCTGTGTCCATGGTCGTGGCTGTGCCCGTGGTCGTGGCTGTGTCCATGATCGTGGTCGTGTCCATGATCGTGGCTGTGTCCATGATCGTGGTCGTGTCCATGGTCGTGGCTGTGACTGTGCCCATGATCGTGGTCATGGCTATGCCCGGCGTATTCATCGATGACGGTGAATTGGGTGGCGTGGACGTCGTTCTTGAGCACCTTCTCCGCTTTTACGGAGAAGCCCTCCATCTTCAGGGACTTCAGTCCTTCCTGGATAGCGTCGAAATCGGCGCCTGCATCAAGGAGGGCACCCACGGTCATATCGCCGCTGATGCCGCTGTAGCAATCGAAGTAACAGGTTTTCATGAGGTAATACCGGCCATACGGTTGATGGTTGAGGCGGCCGAAGCGGCGCCAAAGCCATTGTCGATGTTTACCACGGTGACGCCCGTGGCGCAAGAGTTAAGCATGCCCAGGAGTGCCGCAAGGCCTCCGAAGCTGGCCCCATAGCCGACCGAAGTCGGAACGGCGATTACGGGGCATTGGACCAGGCCACCCAACACGGAAGGGAGGGCACCTTCCATGCCTGCACAGCAGATTATCACATTGGCGCTGTTCAATTTGTCCTGCTGGTTGAGGAGACGGTGAATGCCTGCCACGCCGATATCGGAGATGCGTTCGATGGGATTGCCGAGGGCCTCGCAGGTGACGGCCGCTTCTTCGGCGACGGGGAGGTCACTGGTGCCGGCGCATACGATGGCGATGGTGCCCCGTGCGCGGGCGGGCGGGGTGTGGGTAATGGTGAACGTGCGCGCGAGGGTGTTGATTTCCGCTTCCGGGAAGGCCGCGCGAATGGCCTCCATCATCACGGGGGTACACCGCGTGCCGAGGACATTACTCTGCTTGTCACTCATGTGTTGGGTGATGGTGACGACCTGGTCGGGGGTCTTGTTTTCGCAGAAGATGGTTTCGGGGTAGCCCTTTCGCAGGGGGCGGTGGTGGTCTATCTTGGCGAAGCCCAGGTCTTCAAAGGGCAAGTGCTCGAGTGACTGGAGGGCGGCCTCCGGCGATTGCTCCCCGGCGGCAACATCCTTCAACAGGGCTAGAATGCGTTGTGGATCCATAGGGGACCTTCTCTGTGTGCCGTCGGGCAACGGGTCGGCCGGATGCCCGAGTTCAGCGCTCGATGCTAACGTTTCGACGTACTTGAACGGGATGCTCTGCGCCGTCCTGACGGATGGTCGTCAGGGGGCGGCCCTTGGGATCGTAACCGGTGATAATCAATTCATACTCACCGGCCGGGGTGGCTTCCATGGGGGTGAGGGTGACGGACCAGACGTTGTCGCCGGGGTCCACATCCCCATGGGTGCCATCGTCGTAAAGGTCGGTTTTCAGATTGGTGCCCACCACTTCGATGGCCAGGGTGTCGACTTCATCGCGGTCATCGCGCACGGCGACGGTGACCAGGGCGGGCTGCCCGGGCGTCAGCTTTTCTGCGGAGAGCTGGGGTGTCGCGAGGGTGACGGGGCGTGGCATGGTTGCCGTGGGGCTGCCTCCGCCCGCGATACTGTGCACGCTGATCTTGAGGGGGTTATCCCCTTCGTTGGCACCTTCACGGTTGCGCTGCTCGATGTAGCTGAGGAGGGCCTGTATTTCGCGAATTTCACCGGATACGGTTAGCGAGACTTCCAGTTCCGCGTGGGCCACCGGGGTCAGCGATAAGAGGGCAATACCGAGAATGAGCGCTAAAGACTTCCGAAGCATGATGGGGATAATTCCTTCCGTAGGATAAGGGTAGGGGTATGGGCCTACGATAATACAGGCTATGCCTCGGAATCCAACGCATCTCCCCCGTTCAGTGGGTCCGTGGGGGCGACGGATGTGATATCGGCGATACGCCCTTTGAAGACACGGACCACCGTCGCCACGCCGGGATCTTCCAATACCTCGCGGGCCTCTTCCGGGTTGGTGCCGGGGTAAAAGGGCTGCTCGCTACTGGCCGGTGTCGCCGCGTGTTGTCGGGTTGCTTTGGCCTCGACGACGGAAATGTCCAGCGCTTTCAGGTTGGTGGTGTGCCGTTGGAGCGCTTCCGCCATAGCCTGCTGGTTGTTGCGATCCTGCACGAAGGACACGGCTTGTGGATTGTCGTCGGAGAACTGGAGCGACACGGTGTCGCCGTTCATTCCGAGCGTCTTGCCGCGGCTGAACCAGGTACCGAGGTTGAGGTCTTCCTCACTGGTCCGGGTAATGATAGCGCCCCACGCCCGGGCCAGATTTTCCGGGGTGACCTTGATGCGCGCTTTCGGGGCCGGAGCCGCAGGCGCTGATTCAGCCGGCGCGGCCGCCGTGGGGTCCGGTGGACTGTCCGGTTGGGGTGGGGGCGGTGTTTCTACCCTGGGGGCCGGTTTTTCCGGCTGCCGGGCGGGTGCGGTCGGGGGTGTGGGGGCGGTCGGGGGTGTGGGGGCGGTCGGGGGTGCCGCAGCGGCTACCGGAGGTGCGGCGAGTGCGCTTCCATCATTGACGGTGCCGAGTCCGCCCTGTCCGAGGGCGATCAATTTCTCCATGATGGTATCGAGAGAAACCTCGACGCCCACCTTGGAGATCCGAATCAGCATGGACTCCAGGGCGATGCGCTGGGCCAGTTGGGAGTCGAAGGTATTGACCAGTTCCGCGAACTGCTCCACCAGCCGAATCAGGTTGGTGAGCGAAATCTTCTGGGCCCGTGCGTTCAGGGCGTTCAATTCCTCTTCGGGCAGGTGGATGAGCTCGCTGACGTTGGCCGTCTTGCTCACGAGGAGGTTGCGGAAATAGCGCAGCAATTCCTGAACGAACTGGGTCAGGTCCTTACCGGCCGTGACCACTTCTTCGACCAGTACCAGCTGGCGGGTCACATCCTTGGCGAGGATGGCGTCACAGATGTCGTGCATGAGCTGCCAATCGACGAGGCCAAGCACGTCGAAGACATCTTTAAAGGTAATCTCTCCATCGCAATAGGTAATGAGCTCGTCGAGGATACTTTCCGAATCGCGAATGCCCCCTTCGGCGGCCCGTGCAATGGCGTGCAGGGCTTCGTCGGTGGCGGCAATGCCTTCTTTCTCGAGGATGCCCCGAAGCAGTTCGATAATCTGGGGTACGGGGACCCGGCGAAAGTCGTAGCGCTGACAGCGGGATACGATGGTCGCGGGAATTTTGTGCGCTTCCGTGGTGGCCAGAATAAAGACGGCATGGGGCGGCGGCTCTTCGAGGGTTTTGAGCAGGGCGTTAAAAGCCGCGATGGAAAGCTGGTGTACTTCGTCAATGATGTACACCTTGTAGCGGGCATTGGTCGGTACCATGCGGATGTTGTCACGGAGTTCCCGCACGTCTTCCACGCTGTTATTGGAGGCACCATCGATCTCGATGACATCGATGCTGTTGCCCGCCGCGATGGCTTCGCAATTGGTGCAGGTGCCACAGGGATCGGGCGTGGGTTCCTCGGTGGAAAGGCAATTCAGCGCTTTGGCCAGAATGCGCGCCGTGGTGGTTTTTCCGATACCGCGGGAGCCGATGAAGAGAAAGGCGTGGTGGATCCGGCCCGACGTGATGGCGTTTTTCAGGGTGCGGGTGATGTGATCCTGCCCGACAACGCTTTCGAAGGCCTGGGGGCGCCATTTGCGGGCCAACACCAAGTATTGTTTGTTTGCCATGCGCGTCTCCGGCCTTCGCCCTGCCATCGGATTGACCTGGTCTGCCCGGGTGGGATTCTGGTTACGGTGGAAAAGGTGATGACGGTCAGGCACTCCTACAGCACACACAACAGAAGACTGCGGCTGCTTCCGTCAGGACCTGACCGGGTTCGCCAACGTCGTGTTGAGTAGGACCCAACCGCCATCACCTTTTACACCGTATTTGAAAAAGCGTACCCGGGCTGGTGTCCAGGCCACCGGTAAACCAAGGTGGTTTGTCGGGGGCATACCAACGGGGGGCACACTTCTGCATTCCAGTGAAAACAGACGGAGGGAAGCGTAGCATACGGCGGAGAAAAGTGTCAAACCGGAGTGCGAATGTTTCGCGCGCGTGATGCGGGGGGACGGGTGGGCACCTGGAAGTGGGGGTGGGGCCGCCGCAGGATGTGCCGAGGCAGGGCCCGAACAACTACCCCATCTCGATCAGTACCAGCGCGACCACCATATAGGGTATACTGCAAGCTATTATGCCGGTGAGAGTTTCTCAGATACATATTCCTTTACCAAGGCTGGTCGCGTCGGGCGGGTTTCCTTTCTGCGGCTGGTGGAGCGTTTTACCATGACACTTGCCACACGAATCGTTTGGGGCCCTGTAATCGTGGCCCTTGTGTTTCTTTCCAGCACCAGCTTTGCGGACCCGAACCTTCCCTGGGACCTGCGGAATCATTACAGCATCCCGATTGAAGAAGGGGTCTTGATCTACGCCGAGGACAACGCCGAGTGGCGTGTGCTGTTGAAAGACGAAACGGTGCTGGCCGATAGCATGGGCTTTTCGATCGTCCTCGCCGACGGCACGGAACTGAACGGGTTGAACCTGGGCGAAGGCAAGCCGAGCCGGGATGCCTTTACCCATGCGTTGGGCGAAGGCACCACCTATTCGGTGACTTTTGCGCCGAAGAACGGCTTAAAAGTCATGCACGTCATGCGAACTTTCAAGTCCCGCCCCTTCGTATTCGTCGAGATCCTGGTGGAAAACGTGGGTACGACAGACGTGGCCATCCAGCGCATTCACCCCGTGGTCGCCAAGACGTCGGTCATGCAACAACTCAGCCCCCAGACCCGGATCCGCTACCGCAGCCTGCAGGATATGGGCGGACAGCCCGTGGTTGTGGGGCAGGATCACGCAACCATGGCGGTGATACATGACCCGTCCAAGCCCATCTGCTTCGGCGTGGGGCTCCTTCCCGGCGGTCTGGCCGAGTCGACCATCGGTTTTACCGAGCGGGACGGCGAATGGCACGGTGAAATTGTATGTAACTACGGACCCGCCAAGGTGCTGGCTCCGGGACAGAGTCTCCTGGCCGATCCCCTCTGGATGTCTCACGGTGTTCCCGAACCCCATCGGGTGGATCTGTATTACTGCTGGGCGTATAGCCTGTTTGTGGAGTCGCCCGAGCGCAATTTCCTGGCCCGGGGATGGTACACGCTGGACGATACCCAGGGGCTGGATGACTACGTCTCCGCTGGCACCAGTTGGAAGCAGGCAGGTATTGACCATGTGCTGCTGGGCCGTGGCTGGGAAGGACGTCCCGGTTCCATGAGTGGTGCCGCGGGCCGTTTCCCCAAGAATATGAAGTCGGCCATCGGGTCCTTGGCGACCGCTGAATTGAAGGTGGGCGTGTCGATTGACCCGCTGGTGGCGAAAGAGGGTGGTGCGTCCTGGACGGCGAAAAGTTCCGATGGACAGGCCTGGATCAACCCGTTGGATCCCGGTGCGGCGTCGGCACTGGCGGCCAAGGTGAAGACCCTGAGCGAGTGGGGCGCGGCCTTCATCGTAGTCGAAAAATCCTTGATCCCCGAAGCAGTGCTTTCAGAATTCAAGCTCACCCGGTCCGAAGCGCAGAATGCCGCTTACAAGGCGCTCCGCGTGGCGGCCGCTCCCGTACCGGTGTTTCCCGCCTCGTCCGGGGCTATTCAGGACAACGTGGATGATTGGTTGGATGCCAGTGGCTCGGTGGCCCGTATGGCCATGTATGGCGTGATCCCCGCGCCACTGCAATGTCGGATGGGCAATTCCGCCGATATTTCCGAAGACCTTGCGACGGCGGCCAGTTTCTGGCCCGGCCCCATCGAGTTTTACGGGAAACTGAGCAAGGGGCTTCGTGAGGATATCTCGGCCATGGTCGCCCGCGTTCCGGTCCAGGGCCAACCCATGGACGCCAATGCGCGGGCACCCCGCAACTGGAATGTGGTGGAGTATGACGAGAACGGTACCGTTGTCGGTGAACGGACCGTAACCCTGGGTGGCGCGGCATCGGTGAAGACGGCGAAATCGGCATCTTGACCGGCCCATTTGCAACGGAGCCCCGGGTTTGCTTCGGGCCGTTGGGAAGGAATTGATTGCACTACTCCCGGCTTGGAAAACAGACGGTAAACGCCGTTCGTCTGGCGGAAGTGCTTCAGGTGTTTGTGAAGCACGGTTTTGCCGATCTGCTGCAACGGGCGGGATTTCACCGGAGTTTGCCCGCGAAGCTGCTGCGCAGTCTAAACCTCATGGAGGCGACCTCCGGACCGCCCCACACCTTTGGGCAACGGATGCGCGCGGCCCTGGTGGAGCTGGGGCCGACCTTTGTGAAGCTGGGCCAGATTCTCAGCACCCGTCCCGACCTGATTCGGCTCGAGACCGCGCGGGAACTCAGCAACCTGCAGGATCGGGTGGATGCCCTGCCCTTTGAAACGATGGACGGGGTCGTTACGGCGGCCCTGGGCAAGTCGTGCAAGGAATTGTTCGCCACCTTTGATACGACGCCCATTGCTTCGGCGTCGTTGAGTCAGGTGTACCGGGCGACCCTCTTCACTGGTCAGGAAGTCGTGGTGAAAATCCAACGACCTGGCGTAGAGAAAATAATCGAGTCGGACTTGAGCCTCATGCGTCAGGTGGCCGAGTGGAGTGCAGAGCACCTGGACGATATCAAGTGGCTCGATCCACCGGGAATCGTGGATGAGTTCGCCCGCTCTATACGCCGGGAATTGGACTTGAGCATCGAAGCCCGGGTCATCGAGCAATTCCGCACCAATTTTGAAGATGACAGTGCGGTGGACATGCCCCAGGTCTACCCCGAGTTTTCGGGCCGAACCCTGATCACGATGGACTGGGTCGACGGGGTTCGGGTCGATCAGGTGGCGTCATTTCCGGAGCGAAATTGTACGCCGGAGCAGGTCGCCATCAACGGGTGTGACGCCCTTTGTCGGATGGTCTTTGAGTTTCAGTTGTTCCACGCCGATCCCCACCCGGGCAACATCTTCGTTACCCATGACAATCACCTGGCCTTCCTCGACCTTGGCATGGCCGGGCACCTGGAACAGAGTGATGTGGCGGCTATTGGTGATTTGTTTCTCGCCCTGTTTGAGCGGGATAGCCGGGCCTGTGTGGACGCGATTCTCCTGCTGACCACAGGGGGCGAGCCGTCCGATCAGGATGTGCTGGAGCGGGAGCTCACCGAATTTATTGCCTTTGAAGCCCGTGCGATTCTCGGGGGCGGTCAGGTGGCCCGGGGCCTGGAGCGCACCACGCAGATCCTTCAGCGGGCCAACATGGAGCTGGCTCCCCGTTTCTCCCTCCTGATTAAGGCACTGGCCACCATTGAGATGGTGGGGCGTAGCCTCGATCCCAATCTCGATATGGTGCCTATAATTCAGCCCTATGTCGAGCGGCTCATCAAACGGCGCTATGCGCCCCGCCAACTCTACCGCGATCTGAAACACAACACGCGGGTCTTGCTGCGCCTGGGCCATCAGGTGCCCCGGGATATTGCCCAGCTCCTGGAGCAGTTGCGCAAAGGGAAGCTCAAGTTTTCCATTCATCATGAGCACCTGGATGATCTGGCGGCGACCATTGACCGGGCGAGCAGCCGAAACACGGTGGGCATGATTGTGGCCGCCCTCATTGTCGGTTCCAGTCTACTGATCACGACGGAATCGACGATCAGCCGCCTGGGGGTGGCCGGCTTTATCTTTGCCGGACTCCTGGGCAGTATCCTCGTTATTTCGATTCTATGGACACGAAAATTTTAGTGGTTTGGAGTACGTGTTGTGCCGGTTTTGTCGTACCGTTCCTATGGAAAAATTAATCTCTATCTTGATGTGCTGGCCCGTCGTCCCGACGGGTTTACCAATATTGAAACGGTGCTCCAATCCATCAGCTTGTGTGATCGCCTGCTGGCAGAGCCCCTCGCCTCGGGGATTCGCATGACGTGCAGCAATCCCGCCTTGAGTGCCGGGCCGGACAATCTGGTTTACCAGGCGGCCGCGTTGGTACAGGCGCGTACGGGTATCCAGGATGGCGTCTTATTTCACCTGGAGAAGAATTTGCCGGTGGCCGCAGGGCTTGCCGGGGGCTCGGGGAATGCGGCGGCCGCCTTGCTGGCCTTGAATGATCTGTGGCACCTCGATTGGGACACGGCGCAACTCTGTGAAGTGGCCCTCGAGCTGGGCTCCGATGTGCCCTTTTGTGTCGTGGGCGGCATGGTTGCGGCCACGGGACGGGGGGAAGTGATGACCCCCTTAACGCCATTGGCGCCGCAGTGGCTGGTCTTGGTCCATCCCCCGCTGGCTGTGACGGCGGGCCACGCCTATGGGCACCCCCAGTTGACCCGCAATACGACGGCCCCGGTCAATGGGCGAACGCCGGCATTTGACGCCGCGCTTTCCCAGCTCGCTGCGGGGAAGGTGGCCGATGTTGTCTTCAATCGCATGGAGTCGGGTGTACTCTGCGATCACCCGGAGCTGGCGGCTATCAAGGCCCAACTGCGGGACCTCGGCTGTGTGGCCAGCGCCATGAGTGGGAGCGGCCCCACGGTCTTCGGGTTGTGCGGGGACGAAGAATCTGCCCGGCAGATTGCGTCCCGCATTACGGCGTATAAGACGACGGTGGTGCGCACCGTAGCTCAGGGCGTCGTCCGCGACTAGCCCGGTGTGGGCCTTGTGCGATACCTCTCCCGAGGCAAAGGGCCCGGTCTATTTTTCTGCGCCGGTTCAGATAACGTATGATAGGGCGGTTGTGCCGTTGGAGGCCCGGCCGGTGTTCGGTCTCTCCTCGGTACCGGTAGTATGGAAGGCAACAAAATCATGGCTCCAACGCAGTGCCCCGGATGTGGGCAAGTCTTAAGCGACCCCGATGCGCCCTGCCCCACGTGCAAGTATCAGCGCGATCCCCTGTTCAAACAGAAGCTCATTAAGTTTTCCATTATTTTTACGATATTTGGCATTCTCTGGCTGCTGTTTCTTACCAAAGGCATGTGGGCAAGCTGATGTCCCGCCTTGCTCGCCCCGTTCCACCGGTTCACGTCTATGGATGATGCCTTGAATCACGATCTGGAAGTCTTCGACACCGCCCTTCAAGCGCTGGATGCCGCGTTGGAAGGGCAGCCGGCGCTCCATGGGGCCCTCTTTGAGGATACGGGCGAGTGGCGGAAATTGCTGACCTTTAAGCTCCTCCCCCAGTTAGCGGGGAAGGATGTGCTCGTCGCGGCGGTGGCGGGTGGCACGAATACGGGCAAATCGACCGTCTTTAACCTCCTGGCGGGCAAAGAATTGAGTCCGGTCCGGGCCACGGCGGCGGCGACCTGTCGGCCCTTGCTGGTCGGCAATCAGCACCGCTTCGATCAGGGGGTGGCGGGAAACCTGGTTCCGGGCCTTCAGGCACGTTTTCAGGCCCACGACACCGACCCTATCGACCGGAGCGCCGCACCCGACACCCTGTTTATGAAAGCCAGTGACGGCCTGCCCGACCACATGGTCCTGCTTGACGTGCCCGACGTGGATTCCATCGACCTCATCAATTGGGATGTGGCGGAGAATATCCAGGCGGTGTGCGATGTGCTGATTGCGGTCCTCACAGGGGAGAAATACCAGGACGAGCAGGTTATTGCCTACTTTCGTCAGGCGGCCGATTCGGGACGGGTCATCCTGCCCCTGATGAACAAGGCCAATGACGCCCAGGATTTTGAAGTGGCGCGGGCCCAGCTGGAAGATTTCTGTCAGTCTGTCGGTATCGAAGAACGCATTTTTTTCGTGGTGCCCCACGATTTTACGCTGATGGAATCCTGTGACCACGCCATCGCCTCGCTCAGCGGTACAGCGCCCCTGCGCAGCTACCTGGAGCAGATGGATGTGGTCGACACCAAGGATCGGGTGTACCGCGATACCTTGAAACATTTTACGGCCCATACCGAGGAATTCGTGGCGCGACTGGACGACTTTGCAAAGACCTTTGATGGGGTGGCGAAGTTGTTTGAGCACCGTGCAGAAGCCGTGGCACAGACCTATGATCCGGAGCCCGGCGCGGAAGTCGGGAAACTACTTCACAACCACATCAAGGCCCGTCGCGGCGCAGTGAGCCGGACGGTCGGTAAGGTGGGTGCGGCGGCGGTGGATGGGGTGAGCTATGTGGGTCGTTCGCTGGGTGAAATGGTGCGCAGCCGACTGACCCTCACCTCGGCCAGGAAACCGCCCACGGCCGACGAGTTGCGCTCCCATCATTCGCGCGAGTTATCCATCCGCACCCGGGACTTTATCCGGGACTGTGTGGAGATGGCAGAGCACCTCGACCAACCCGCACGGGATATGGTGGCCAGGCGCTTTGAAGCGCTCGAGGTTACGGAGGTCGTTGCCGCGGTGGAGGCGGCGACGCTGGTGGATGACAATATTTCGGAAGCCTTTCGTGCCCATGCGGAAAAGACCCTGGACGACTGGTGGAACGACAACAAGATGCGTCGTCTCTTCCTGGTGCAGTTGGATGCCATGCTCATGCTCGCCCCTACGGCCGTGGCCTTGCCGCTGGCGGTTTACTCGGGCGGTGTGGGGGTGCCGGAAGTGGTGGCGGCGACGAGTCCCCTGGCGGGGGAGTTTTTCTCCCGGGTGCTGGAGCATCAATTTGCCGATAAGTGGGTGGACCTTATGGCGCCCTGGCACAAAGAACAACAGGCCCGATTTGAGCGGGCGCTCCATGAACATATATTGAAAGCGGCCCTCGTGCCGCTCGCGGAAGGCCGTGCAGCCCTCGAGAGTGAGGCGGCGGAGACCCTTCGAAGGATTCACACGCAGTGTCTGACAGTATCTTAAACGTCCTCGAACACCTGGAAAGTCTGGCCGCATATGACGGCCCCTGGAAGGCCCTCCGTCAGGAGACGGTGCGCCTTCGTGAACGGGTGAACGAGTTGCAGACCCGCGAAGCCCGCCTGGACGATGTGCTGGTGGTGGCCCTCGTTGGGGGATCTGGCGTCGGAAAATCGACCTTGCTCAATGCCATCGCGGGGGACCAGATCGCCCTGACCTCGGCCATGCGCCCCTGCACCACCAAGCCCATGGCCTATCACCCGCCGGGAACGGAGTTACCTTTCCACGAATGGGAAGGGGTGCCCCGGTCGGCCCTCGAGCACCTCGTGCTGATTGATACACCCGACTCGGACAGCATCGCTCACATTCACCGGGAGCGCACCGTCGAGGTCTTGAAGCAATGTGATTTGATCGTGTTGTGTGCGAGCACGGAAAAATACCTGGACGAAGCCAGTTGGTCCCTCTTGCGTCCATTGCGGGGACAGCGGGCCATGATCTGTGTGGAGACCAAGGCGGGGCCCCATCCTTCGGTCAAGGCGCATTGGCTGGAACGGCTGAAGGAGCAGGGCTTTGAGACGGGCCCCTACTTTCGGGTGAACGCCCTGCGCACGCTGGATCGCAAGATGGCGGGTGGTGCGCCTGAGGAAGAAGAATACGACGGCCCGGCCCTGGACCAGTTTTTGCGCCAGGAGTTGAACCGCGAACGCATCGCGCGTATCAAGCGGTCCAACGTGGCGGGACTCCTCCAGAAGGCGACACAGCGCCTCGATGAGATCGCGGAAGAAATCAGGCCCGCCCTGGCGGAGTTGGAAAAAGGGATTCAGGAATCGGACAAAGCCCTTGCCCGCGAGAGCCTCGGTTTTGTGAGCAATCACCTGTTTGCCGAGCCCCATCTCTGGACCTACGCCGTGGGCCGGGAGACGAGCGTGCGCTCCAAAGGCTATATCGGCATTTGCTATCGCGTGGTCGATGCGCTGCGTAGTTTGCCCATGCGGATGCCGAGTTTTCTGTCGTTGGCCGGGCTGAAAAACAGCGAGGGACGGCGTGCGGCAGAGTTGCTGACGAGCGATGACCTCATGCCCCACGAAGAAACCATCGCGCCGGAGCGGGTCCTGGAATATTACCGCACCCAACAGAGCGAACTGGCCCTGACCTTTGTGCGCGCCGGTATTGAAGTGCGCGAAGGCGCCGGCGAAGCGGCCTTCCAACAAGAATTGGACCGGCGGCTGGTCTCGGTGATTAAGGGGCCGGCCCGGGAGCGGGTGCAACAGGGCGCCCGGCGGTTGAGCCGGTGGTTGACGACTGTCGTGCTGGATGCACCGCCGGTGGCCTTCCTGTGCTACACGGCCTTTATTGTCGTGAAGTCCTATCTGGAAGCCCGCTTCCTGGATGTGTCCTTCTTGATTCATTCCGCCACGGTGCTGGCCATCATCACGACGGTGGAACTGGTGATTTTGTCTTTCGCCATCCGTTCTGTGGCCTGGATGGCCCGACAGGGCAGTCTTCAGGATTTGAAGACGGCTTTCCTGGCGCCGCGTCTGGCCTTTCAGGAAGAAAAAGCGGTCTTGCAGGACGTGCGGGAGAAGATCGAACGCATCGACGCCATCAAGGCCATGGTGCAATAGCGGGGGCTATTGGGCAACGATCAGGAGCACGATGCCGAGCAGTACCACCAACAGGATCAGGCCGACGATGACAAAGACAATCTTGTTGCCGGTGATTTCCGGCACACTGCCGGCGTGACTCGATGAGCGCATGGCTCTTACCTGATCGGGGGTGGGGCCGTCGCGGTGGCGGGCCTCGGACTGAGCCGGCTGGGTCAAGGTGATCAGGGCGTCGGCGACTTCGCTTTTCAATTCGATGGCTCCCTGATGCTGGTGCTGGAGTGCCAGCTCATCAAGGATGTCGAGAGCTTCGTTGGTCTCCCCGATCTCCAACAGGCACCGTGCCCGGGGAAACATGACGTTGGGCGAATTGGGGAAGGCCTGGTCCAATTCATCTAAGAGCGACAGCGATTCATCGAAGCGTCCTTGCTGAAAAAGAAGATCCGCCTGCCCGAACTTGTTTTGAGCGATGTGTCGTTCCATAAGCATCCTCGTGCGACGTGCGCACCCCAAATAATACGACAGGCCGAGCCAAGGCGCAACTTCCGGGGACTGCCTCGACTTCAATCGCGACGCAGTAAGGTAAAAACTGTCGTGTTCAACCATTGTCATTTTCAGGAGGCGGTATCTCGGAAGGCGAGGCTGTCCCCCTCTGAAAGGAACCCGAGCGTCATGGGGAGGGGGACGGCCCCGACGGTTGCGGTCGTGTTACGGGGGTAGGGGGACCGGTTGGCCCCGGGGTTGGTATGCGTGGGGCAGGGTGGACGACGTCGAGGCAGTCCCCGTACCTCACGTCCGTAAGGGTGGCACCCTTGTAGTGCTATAAGCTGGCCTTGTCAGGCGGTCGCGTCGGCGAGGTGGGAGAATACCCAGCCATAGCCGAGGAGGAGCATGATGGCGCCGAAGATAATTGCGAATCCCGTGGCCATGACACTCTGTAAGAGCAGAAAGAGGAAGAGTTCGCCCATGGGGAAAAAATAATGTCGCCGAAGCATCAGGGGAATGACAATCCAGCCGACTACGGGGACGCAGAGGAGAATGCTGACGTAGAAGGCGTACTGCATGACATCGAAAACATTGTCGACCGGGGATTCGTAACGCTGGTGCCCCATGAGGGCCAGGAGGACAAACATGGCCACCGTGTTGGCGGCGAAGCTGGTGGCCAGGAAAATGACGAAGACCTGCCCGAGAGTGAGGGTGTCGCCGTTGGTGCTGAGCGAGATACCGGTGGAGGGGCCCGCGCCGGGGGCATAGAACACAAAGGCACTGGCGGCGAAAAGAAAAGTGACTACCAGCGCGATGACGCCGATGCTATAGAGCAGGATGCGGTCGGAGCCCCGTTGCGCAGGCAGGGGCGTCATGTTTTCCGGGTCTTGCATGAGCATGGCGATGAGTCGGTGGTCATCGGTCGTGAGGCGTCGGGAGCCGCTCGGGGTGATGACCGGCGGCTCAGGGGCCTCTTCTCCGGCGAAGCGGCTGAGAATCACTTCGGCGCGGTCATCCTGAAAGCGCTCAATGAGTTGTTCACACAGGGCGATGGATTCCTGGGCACGGCCCAGTTGCTCCAGGCAGAGTGCGGCGGAATACATGATGTGCTTCTGGCGGGGGAATTCACGGTTCAACCGTTGCAGCAGGTGTAGTGCGGCATCGTATTGGCCTTGTTGATAGAGGGTATCCGCCTCTTGAAAGACCTTCTTTGCTTCTGATTTGTCCAATGGGCCGTCCGTATTTCCCCTGCGGTGATTGCCACCCTCATTCTAGCCTGATTGGGCGTTCGTTCCCAACTCCGTGGGCTTGGGCAAGTTGGATTATGGGTTATTTCGAATTAGAGACCGGTGGGCAGCAACGGCTATCCCCCGCAAAACATGCCCACCACGTCCCTCCTGGGCCGTGTTGTGGGTACGAAAACCCGCACTCCATACAGCCCCCGTCTATGGTGAGAGATTTCAGAACACGTCGGGGCCAGGTGCTCCATAGCCCCCGCCACCGGGTGTTTCGATGGTGATCTGATCGCCGGGCTCAACGTCAATACGGGCATGGCCGTCCACCACGGTTTCCACGCCGTGATGGCGGTGCCGATTGATGCCGGGCGCACCGGGTTCTCCGCCATGGACGCCATAAGCCTGGGTGCGCCGCCGCTCCATCAGGCAGGAGACCGTCACCGCCTTTCTAAACTCCAGGGTACGGAGGAGGCCGTCACCTCCCGGTTGGGCACCGGCTCCCCCGGAATTCGGGCGGAGGGAAAAGCGACGGAGAATGACCGGGTAGCGCCGTTCCAGGACTTCGGGGTCGGTGATGCGGGTGTTGGTCATGTGACTGTGGACGCCCGAGGCCCCGGGGAAGTTGGCGCCGGCGCCAGTACCCCCGCCGATGGTTTCGTAGTAGCCAAAGGTATCATCGCCGAAGCTGAGGTTGTTCATCGTGCCCTGACTGCCCGCAAGTACGCCCAGGGCCCCATAGAGGGCTTCGCAGATGCGCTGGGAGGTTTCCACGTTACCGCCTACTACCGCGGCGGGTGCGTGGGGGTCGAGGAGACTGCCTTCCGGGATGTGAACGGTGATGGGGTCGAGGCAGCCACTGTTGAGCGGGATGCTCCGGGCCACGAGGGTGCGGAAGACATAAAGAACGGCCGAGAGGGCGATGGCCCGGGGGGCATTCAGATTGCCCGTGACCTGGGGCGCCGTGCCGGCAAAATCCACCGTGGCACGCTCCCCTTCGATCGTGATGGTGCAGCAGAGGGGCGTACCATCGTCCAGGGTTTCCGTAAAGGAGCGGGTACCGTCCGGCAACTGCCTGATGCAGTCTGCCATGGTGTCCGCCGCATTCTGCCGCACGTGGTGCATATAGGCCTGGACGACCGGCACGGTGCAGGTATCGCACAGGGCCAGCAGTACGTCGACACCGAGGACATTGGCCGCAATCTGGGCGCGCAGGTCACTCATGCGTTCGGGGATGTTGCGTGCGGGCCAGGGGCCGGCTTCGAGGGCCTCGCGGAGTGCTGCTTCGCGGAAGACGCCGCCGGAGACGAGAAGGAAGTTGTGGAAACGGATTCCTTCTTCGTCGATGCTTTTGGAAAAGGGCGGCATGGAGCCGGGGGCGATGCCGCCAATGTCTGCGTGGTGTCCCCGATTGGCGACAAAGAAAATACAGGTGCCCTCCTCCGAAAAAACGGGCGTGACCACCGTCATGTCGGGGAGGTGGGAGCCGCCATGATAGGGATCATTGGTGAGATAGACCTCGCCGGGTTTCAGGGTGTCCGCCCGTTCGCGGAGGATGGCTTTGACGCTTTCCCCCATGGCACCCAGGTGGACGGGGATGTGGGGGGCATTGGCGACGAGCGCGCCATCGGGTCCAAATATCGCGCAGGAAAAATCCAGCCGCTCTTTGATGTTGGCCGAGTGACTGACCCGCTCCAGGCACTGGCCCATTTGTTCGGCCACCGACATGAAGCGGTTGTTGAAGACCTCGAGCTGGATGGGGTCGGCATCGGTAGACACGCGCTCCGTCGGGGCGTCATGAATCGCGGTGAGGACGAGGTTGCCGAAGGCGTCCACTTCTGCAGACCAGCCGGGGTCCACGACGACGGTGGAGGCGTCCTCCACGATAAATGCCGGGCCCAGGAGGCGGTAGCCGGGCTGCAGGGTGCTGCGCCGGTAGACGGGGGTGTCGGCAGGAATGGCCTGTCGATGGCCCCCATCGTCGATCTGATCAAAGTAGATGGGGGTGCGGTCGATGATCAGCTGATCGGGCACTTCGGTCGTGTCCGTCGTGGGGGCCGCACCGTCGTCGAGGGGAGAACGATTGGGGAAACGGCCCACGGCACGGAGCCGCAGGTTGACCACTTCAATCGGGTGGCCCACATTGGTGAAGCCGTAGTGCTGCTGGTGGCGGTCGACGAAGGCCGATTCGAGTTTGGACGGATCCGCGCCGGCAACTTCCAACGAGGCATCGACCCCCGAGTAGCGCAATTCCACACTGCGCTCCACGGTGATATCTTCGGGTTGAATGCCCTCCGCGACGAGTACCTGAGCACACTGATTTTCGAGCCGCAGGAAACGTGCGTTGAGTGTCTCCGCGGTAATGTCCTGGAGGGGCGCGAGCACCGCTTCGGATTCGGTGTGGGACAAGTCGGCCAGGCCCATGCCGTAGGCGCTGAGCACGCCGGCCCAGGGGTGCAGCACAATGTGGCCCATCCCCAGGGCGCGGGCGACGGCACAGGCATGTTGCGCCCCGGCGCCGCCGAAGCAGCAGAGGGCATACTCCTGCACATCATAGCCCCGGGCCACACTGATGACCTTGATGGGCTTCACCATATTTTCATTGGCGATGCGCACGAAACCTGCCGCCACCTCCTGCACCGTCCGTTGCCCGCCCGTCGCGGTGTTCATCGCGACGGCAATCGCCTGGAGTCGTGCCTGGGCCGCGTCGGCGTCGAGGGGCTGATCGGCGTTGGGCCCGAAACAGGCCGGGAACCACGCAGGCTGAATGCGACCGAGCACCAGGTTGGCGTCGGTGACGGTGGCGGGACCACCGTTGCCATAGCACGCGGGTCCCGGGTGTGCCCCGGCGCTTTCCGGGCCGACGGTGCATCGGTGCCCGTCAAAGGCGAGGAGGGAGCCACCTCCCGCCGCGACAGTTTCAATCCAGAGCATGGGCGCCTTCATGCGGACGCCCGCCACATTCTTCTCGTAAATAAACTCGCTGCGTCCGTCCACGCGGCTGACGTCGGTGGAGGTGCCACCCATGTCGAAGCCGATGGCTTTCGGGAAACCGGCCTGACGGCACACGGCGCCGTAGGCGACCACGCCCCCGGCGGGGCCAGAAAGAATGGCGTCTTTTCCGGAAAACCGGCGCGCATCGGCCAGCCCGCCGTCCGATTGCATAAAGTGAAGGGGGGCGGATTCGCCGAGGGCGGCCTGTGCCCGGGCCACGTAATCACGGATGATGGGCGTGAGATAGGCGTCTGCCAGGGTGGTGTCTCCCCGCCCCACGGCCTTAATTTCGTTGGCGGTCTCGTGGCTGAGGCTGACGTGGGAAAAGCCGAGTTCCCGGGCTATTTCGCCGATGCGCTGTTCATGCACCGGGTTTACATAGCTGTTGAGGAGGAGTACGGCGAGGCTGTCGATGCCCTGGGCCTTCGCCGTCTCGAGCTCCGCGCGCAAGGCGCTTTCGTCGAGGGGGATTTCGATGGTGCCTTCCGCCAGCGTGCGTTCATCCACCTCGATGGTTTGGGTCTCCAGGGTTTCGGGCTTTTGAATGTGGAGCGCGAAGAGCTGGGGGCGCTCCTGATAGCCAATGCGCAAGAGGTCCCGGAAGCCCCGGGTGACCAGAAAGGCCACGGGGGCCCCGGTCCGTTCCAGCAGGGCATTGGTGGCCAGGGTGGTCCCCATCTTGACGCTGTGGATGGACTCGGGGGGGATCGGGGCGTCCGTGCTGAGGCCGAGACAGTCGCGGATGGCCTGCAGGGGGGCATCCGGATAGTGGTCCGGATTTACGCTCAGGAGTTTTTTGAGGTGGATTCGCCCCTCGGGGTCGCGGGCCACCACATCGGTGAAGGTGCCGCCACGGTCAATCCAGAAATCCCATCCCATTTGGGGTGCGGGCAAGTCGGACATAAAAAACTCCTGTTGGGGGGTGGTTTGGGGCGTTTCCGGGCCGCAGTATAGCAAGGGACCGGGCCTGTGATCTGCGTCGTCTCAGCGATGGAACGCTGAAATTCGTCCTTTCCGCAGCTTGCGGGGTTTCGGATCTCTGGCTCAAAATCGGACAGGTCCCGGTAATCGGTTGACAGTCCTGTTTTGCAGGAGTATTATTAGGAGTGGCTAGATCGATTGAAATCAATCGCTTAGCTGCTGCGTGGGTGTGATTTGCGGGCCCGTCATGGACCCGAATTTTGCGGCGAATCGCTTTCGTCGTGGTGCGCAGTGGCAGCAGGTCTGCCCGCAATGGCCAAGATTACGTCGCAGGGTGCAGGGATGCCCCCTTCGCTGTGGTCCCCTCTGAATTTGGGGGCGCTCTGAACGTGGGTCCGTATTGTCCGCCGAGCAGAGGGCTTGGTGAATCTACACCGATTGGAACAGGCATACGCGCATGGATGGAACGCAAACCTATTTAAGGCAGCTGGGTCTCGCGGAGCAACCTTTTGCTCCCACGGCGGACCCGGTGTATTTCTACGCCACCCGGGGCCATAAAGAGTGCCTTTACCGCCTTTGGAATGGGATTGATGCCTCCCATGGCATCGCGGTGGTGCTCGGAAATTATGGTACGGGCAAGACGACCTTGTTGCGGAAGCTGATGACCGGCATGGCCGCTGATCCCGAGCGCTATCTCACGGCCGTGATTGGGTCGCCCATACCTTCCTGGACCAGCTTTGCCCTGCTGGAGAGTATCGTAGCGCAATTTGGATTGCGTCCGGCGGAACAATCCTTTGTGGCCTACATGGAAGCGTTGAACCAGCACCTTCTGGAGAACCGGAATCGGATTTGTACGCTTATCATCGACGATGCGCAGAATCTGAACAAGCGGGGCCAGCTGGAGTTATTGCGGCTGGTGCAGAACCTGGAAACCCAGCAGCAGAAGCTGTTGAATCTGGTCTTCTTCGCGCAGCTAGAGTGGATGCAGGTGCTCCAGGCGGCTCCGAATTTTGAGCAGCGTATTAACCTGACCTATACGCTGGAACCCATCGATTTTGACGAAGCCAAGCAGTTTATTGCGTTTCGATTGCGTCAGGCAGGCAGCCAGGAAGGCATCGGACCGGAGTTTGAAGAGGGCGCCCTGCGTGCGATTCACGCTTATGCCGAGGGCAGCCCCCGGGTCATGGTGACCCTGTGCCGCAATTCCCTCCTGTTGGCGGCCCAGCTAAAGACCAAGCGTATAACGCACGATATAGTGTTACATACGATTGAAAAGACAACGTTGCCCGATCCCGAGAAGCGTGCCCGTGTGGCCGCTGCTGTCGGGGCATCCGTTCGACCACCGGCCCCGGTAGCACCGGTGGCACCCGGCGGAATGCGGGAACGTAATGTGCGAGACCAGCAGTCGCGTGACCAGCGCGCGGCCGATTTGCTGTTGCGATCCGCGCGGGCCAGACACGATCAGGGATTGGGCTGATATGGCGCCAGGTGCCGAACAGGAGCATGGTTTTTCGGGTGAGGGGAACGATCCCTTTGCACCGGATGCCGTGGAGGCGATCGATGGTGATCTGCTTGCCGGGATGCCCGACGACGATCGCTTTGGCAGCGGCGTGCCCGATGGGCAGCGTGCCAATCCCCTCGACTTTATTCAGATGTCCGGGCTTACTCGGGCGCCCGTTCGCGAGAGCGCCCCGGCCGCCCCACCTGCCGAAGACACGGCAAGCGATGACGACCTGAATCCCTCGGCTCCCCTGAGTTTCTATGAGAAGGGTGTGGCCGACGTAGATGATGGGGGTGATGGGGCTGTGGGCGGCTTGTCGGATGTTACCCTGGATGCCAATCTGGTGCCGGATCGGGGGGGAGATACCCTCCGCAGCGATGCTCCGGTCACGGGCTCGTCGGTAGACGCCTTTAAGGATATTGTAGCGGGCCTCGAGTCGGGGTTCGCAGAGGTGCCGGACGATACGCGTGTCACGGCACCCTATCGTCCTGCCCTGGAAGCCCCTCCTGAGCCGGAAGAAACCTCCTCACCGTCAGCGGATTTGTTGGCGCTGTTGGAACAGATCGAGGAGGTTAATGCCCAACCGGACACGCCTCCCGTCGCCGAAGAAGTTCCCCATAGCCCCGACGTGCCAGCAGCGCCGACACCCGAAGTGCCCGTTGCGGACCAGGCCCTGACCGATGACTGGGATTCCCTGTTGGATTCCGTGGCGGAAGGGGTTAACGCCATCGAGGAAGGCCCGGAAGCGGAGCCCGCTCCTGCGACGGCGCCACCGGAACCCGCACAAAAAGCGCCTTCCCGGGATGCACTCGCCGAAGCCGAGCAATTGATGCAGGCCCTGGGGAAACGTCCCCCGGAAGAAGCGGCACCGCCCGTGCCTGCGCCGAGTTTGTTGCCCACCTACAGTGCTACCAGTCCGGCATCTGCCGAGCTGGATGCCGATTTATCCTACGATTACAGTGCCGCCCCTGCCCGACGCCGTTCCAAGCGCCATACGCGGGGTGGACGGCGGGCCGGCAAGGTAATCCGCGTGATCACCTTGCTGTTCGTGGTTGTGGGTGGGGTGGTCGCGGGCTACATCTATGTGGTCGCTCCCGTATTGCAGCGGGCTGAAGACCTGGAAGTAAAGGCCAGCCGCTTGATGAAGGAAGGGAAATATCCGGAAGCCTCGCGGGCCTACGACAATCTGGCCCACAAAGTGGGGGCAGACCCGGTGGCCCTGGCGGACGCCCAGTTCCGTGCGGCCTATGCCTTGACCCTGGGCGACATCCGCTCACGGGATGAAATGCGCCGCCGTTATACAGCGGCCGTCGAACGGTTCAGCACCTTTATCGAAGAGAATCCATTGCACCGCAAACGGACCCGTGCGGAAACGATTATGGGTCGGCTCTACTATGAATTGGGCGACTACGACAAGGCGATTGCCCTGTTGCGTGATCAGGCTGATCCCGCCAACGACCCCCAGGGAGCGCTGACCATGTTGCGCTATCTCGCCCGGGCCTATAGCCAGAAGTCGGAGTATGACGCGGCAGAGAGCGCCTATCTTCAGGCCGCCTACCTGCCGGGGAACTATTCGGTGGATCAGGATTTTCGCAGCCTCGGGGAGATGTTTAAGGTCCGTGCCGATCTGGCGACATCGGACGCTGACCGGGAAGCCTTTATGGAGACCGCGGCGTCCTATTGGCAACGGGCTATCCAGGTCCCAGGTATCGAGCCGAGTATGAAGGCGGAGTTGCAGAAGAACCTGGAATGGCTGAGCTACGAAGAAACCGGGGCGGTGGAGGAAGGTCAGGTGCCGGAGGCGGAAGCGGCGGGGCAGAATAGTAGCCCGGCGGCCGAGACCGCACCGGAGGCAGCACCGGAGGTCATGCCGGAAGAAATGCCAGAAGCCGGTGCCGAAAGTCGTGAAGAGAATCCTATGGCGGAGTTTCCGGCAGTAGTTACCGTGCCGGAAGGTGCTGAGGGCACCGACGGGGCCGTGGAGGCCGTAGATGCCGTAGATGCTGCCCCGGTAGCGCCGGGTCCAACCCAATAGTCAAAAACCGGAGTCCGTCCCTCAGGGAGGCCCGGTAACAGATAACCCTGTGGAGTGAAAACTCATGTTAAGCCTGCCAACGCGGTTCACCCTGATTCCCCTTTTCGTCTGCCTTTGTCTCGGCGGGCCGTCTTTTGCGGCCGAGCCGATGAAAGAGGATTTTTTGAAACCCGGGGATCTGGTGTATATCAACGTGCATCGTCAGCCGGAACTTTCGACGACCACCCAGATAGACAGCCAGGGCAACGTGGAATTGCCGTATATTGGCAACGTCACCTTGAAGGGGCTGAGTCTGAATGATGCCGGAGCACGGGTCTCCATGGGATTCAAGAGTATCCTGAAAAATCCGCGGGTCACCGTTTCCCGAAGCATCGAGGGCGCTATGGCCCTTCCCGGTGGCGTCATGCGGACCCAGTCGATGCAGACCAAGGTTATCCCCTTGAATAATGCCGACGCCGGCGGCCTGGAAAAAGCGCTGAATGGCATGTCATCGGCTGGTGGCAGCGTCAGCTTCGACCCCAACACCAACAGCCTGATTCTGACCGACGAATCGGGGATTCTTCAAAACATGATTTCCGTCATCCACGAGTTGGACCAGATGGAATCTCAGATTACCCAGGTGCTGATTGAGTCCAAGATCGTGGAAGTGGAAACGGCGGCCGCCAAAGAGTTGGGTATCCGTTGGTTCGTCCAGGGAGACCATGCGGGCGGTGGATACACGCCACCACCGCGGCAGGATGCCCTGCTGACCTCCATTCGTCAGTCCGTGGGTCCTGAATTCAATGAGTCACTCGATACCGGTAATCGGGGCGGGGGGCCCAGCCGTCGTTTCCTGGATGAAGCAAACTTTGATCGGCGCCTTCAGGTACCGGTTCAGGTCGCTGCCCCGGGCCAGATGTTTCTCGGGTACATGAACAGCGGGATCGATTTGGGGGTCATGCTGGATGCCCTCGTGGCCGACGACAAAGCCGAGTTGTTGGCGTCCCCTTATGTGGGTACGGTCAACCACAAACCGGCAACGATTCGGATGACGGAAGAGTTTCCCTATTCCGAAGTCGGGACGGCCGGCTTTTCTTCCGTCGAAAATGTGCAGTTCCTGGAGATTGGTATTGTGTTGGAAGTGGTGCCCCACGTGCGCCGCGATCCAGATGGGGGACGTTACGTCCTGGTGGAGTTGGCCCCCGAAGTGTCCACCGCGGTTGGCGTTTCCAATGGGGTGCCCGTGCGCGCCCTGCGCAGCAGCAACAGCCAGCGCATCGTGCGGGATGGTCAGTCCCTGGTGATCGGCGGTATCGTGATGGCCGACAACCACACGGTGATTCAAAAGCTCCCGGGCCTGGGCAATCTTCCCATCTTCGGAAACCTGTTCAAGCACAAAGAGCGTACGCGCACCAGCCGCGAATTGATGATTTTTGTTACGCCGACGATTCATGATCGGCCGGAAGATATTCGGTGGGAGCGCAGTCTGGATATGGATGGCTTTGGCCATACCGATCCGTTTCTGGCCGCGCTTGAAGCCCGTGCGGAAGTGCGAAAGGACTAGGCGATGTCGAGTATAGACGCACCCGTATTGGAAGACACGACGCGGGAAAACCAGGACAATCAGTTCCGATTTCTGTGGAATGTCATTTCCGAACGTTGGCTCCTCCTATTGTTGGGCGCCCTCTTTGGTGCGTTGGCGTTTGGTGGCGTTGCCTGGTTTACCCAGGAGACCTCGGAAACCTTATACAGCACCTCGGGCAAGCTCGTGATTGCCGATGGTCGCTCCAGCCGGATTATGTCGAAGTCGCCTCCTTCCCAATATGTGATGACGGCGGAGAGTCTGGTGGAGCGCACGAGCCTGAACGCCCTGTCGGAAGAGGTGGCCCGCGCCCTGATTCAGACCGATGTGGCGACAGGAGGGCGCACCAGCAACGTGGTTTCCCCCGCCGAATTTCGTGCCCTGGTCGCCTCGATTCAAGGCAAAATACGGATCGCGACCCAGGGCGATCAGCATATTGAGATTCTGGTGGAGCGCTGCGAGACCGCCGAAGAGGCGAACGCCATCGCCGAAATTGCGACCCGCGCCTTTCTGGAAGTGAATCGGCACCGTCATCTGGAATTGGCCCAGCATAGCCACGAGGATGCGGTAGGCATCATCCAGTCTCTCCGGGATGAGCTGGCGGAAGCGGAGCAGGCGCGCCTGGAATTCATGCAGGCCCACGGCTTCCAGGACTACGAAGACATTGATCAGCGCCTGGCTGAGAAAGAGCGGGAGCTGCGTGAGATTCAAGTCAGCAAGGTGGCGGCGACGCAAAAGCTGAACAAGCTGGACGCGGAGTTGGCGCTGGCTTCAGAACAGTTTTCGGAATCGTTGAATCAGCCCAGTGATAACCTGGTGACCGGCCTCTTTGCGGACCTCGATAAACTGCTGGAAGAAAAGCTCACCCTTAGTGCCATTTATCAGCCCAGCTGGCCCCGCCTGATTGAATTGGAAGAGCTTATTTCCGAGACCCAGGCCCTCATCCTGGAAGCGGAGAAGCAGAAGTCTTCGGGCGTTCCAGGGGGTAGCGATATCTGGGTGAAGCGCAACGAAATCTACCGCCAGCAAATCGAAATCCGCCTTCAGATGACGGGGCTGGAATTGCGGGAACAGGCGATCAAGAAGGAGCGGGAAGAGTTAATTCCCCGCGTGCCTGAGTTGGCCAATCTCAAGGTGGATTCGGATCGCCTGAAGCGCGAAGTGGAAAACATTGAAGAGCGCCTCAATCAGTATTCCGACCGGGAGATGGAAATTCGCCGGGACATCGAGCGGGGCTTAGGCTCAGTCGAGCGGAAAGATGCGATTGCGGCCGCGGTGCCCATGGGCGTGCCGGGTAGCCGTCAGCAGTGGGTCAACTTTGCCATTGGCGGGCTTATTGGATTCATCGTGATGTTCGTTTTTGCGATGGTCACGGAGTACAACGATACGTCTATTCGAAGTATCGAGGATGTTAACGAGTATATTGGCCTCGAGGTGATCGGCACGATTCCACGGATGCGCTTTGGCCGTCCCCGAGGTGGGCGAAGACGACGGGCCACCTATGTCAGTACCGTCGATGAGGAGCAAATCGACTCCTGCATCGTTACGCAGCATGACCCGAAGTCGCCGATTTCGGAAGCCTACCGAACCCTGCGGACCAATTTTCAGTTTGCCACCATTAAGGACAAGCCCCAGACGGTAATGGTGACGAGCGCAGTGCCGGGTGAAGGGAAGACGACGACGGCGGTAAACCTTGCGGTAACCATGGCCGACCGGGGCATGCGGGTCCTCATTGTTGACACCGATTTGCGCCGTCCCAATGTGCACCGCGTGTTGCGCATGGAACGGGGCCCGGGGCTTGCTGATGTGTTGCGCGAGGGCGTGGATTCCAAGAGCGTAATCCGGCCTACACGTATCGACAATCTCTGGATTATTTCGAGCGGCCGTGTGCCCCCCAACCCGTCCGAGTTGATCGGTTCGGACCACATGGCGGAGTTGATGGACCAGCTGGGTGCGGCATTCGACCTGGTAATTTGTGATGCGCCCTCGGTGCTGGTCGTGACGGACCCGGTCTTGCTGGCCACCCACGTGGACACCTGCATGATGGTCGTGTCGACGAACAATGCGCGCCGGGAAACGGTTATTCGTGCGAAGAAGCTGCTGTCGACGGCCAAGGTGGCCGTGGCCGGCGTCGTGGTGAACGGGCTGGAAACGACCCGCCGCCACTACTACTACTATTACTACTACTATGACGATGGGTCGTCGGGCCGCCGCAAGTGGTACCACTTCTAATCGATCGCGCGAATTCCGGCCCGCACCGTGTTGGTGTGTGCGCCGTGTGGACAGGATAAGGGACAGGCATGGCATTCTTCCGATCAGAGCGCGGAATCGGTCGTGGTGAAGTTGCCGAGAGTCAACTGGAAGTCCCGATTTTCGCCGCCTTCATGCTCCTCAGCAGCATGATTCTGGTGGCCCAGCACCTGATTCTGGGGAATGACAGCCTCACCGCGGCGCTGGCCGTGAGCATGGTGGTCTTTGGCGGCACGGTTGTCCGCGTCGAACTCGGTCTGTTTATCCTGATTATTGCCATGTTGTTGTCGCCGGAGATCGAGTTGCGGCCTGCGGCCAATGGCGATCGAAGTCTCAATATCCGCTATGACGATCTGCTGATCATTGTCATCTTCATTGGCGTCATGATTAAGCTGACCTTTGAGGGGCGACTGGCCCTCTGGCAGCCAAGTCCCATTAACTCGGGCATCGTCGCCTATTTTGCGGTGTGTGTTTTTGCGACCATACTGGCATACGAACGGAGTTTGCCCGCGTGGGATAAGCGGACGGCCTTCTTCGTCATGTTAAAGATGTTGGAGTTCTATCTCATCTTTTTCATGGTGGCCCACTCCGTACGGGCGTCCAAAGATCTTCGTTCTCCGATCCTGCTGTTCTTCATCGTCATGTTGATTGTGAGTGGCTATGGCATCTACAGCATCGGGACGACCCCCCGCGTGAGTGCACCCTTTGAAAAGGGCGGCACGGAGCCGAACACGTTGGGGGGCTATCTGGTTATTTGTCTTTGCGTGGCATTGGGCTTGGCGCTACAGGCGAAAAAGCTACGCCTGAAATGCGTGTATTTTTTCGTGGTCGCCATCGGGTTTATTCCCCTGCTCTATACGCTCTCGCGCGCTTCTTACGTGGCCCTGCTGGTCGGCTTCACGGTTATCGCATTGATGAGCCGAAAGTATCTGATACTGCTCGGCATTGCCATTTTGCTCGCCTCATCCACCCTGGTCATGCCGGCGGAGGTCATCGAGCGGGTGGCCTATACGATACAAGAAGACGGGGGCCGTGACTTGGTCGTAGCTGGCCGGGATTTCGGCGTGAACGTCGACAAGTCCACCTATGAGCGCGTCCACGTCTGGCGAAAGGTCGGGTTTATTCTCAGTCTGGGGCCCCAGTTCTTTTTCTTTGGCGGCGGGGTCTCGTGGGAGTCGGTGCTGGACAGCCAATACGCCCGGGTATTGCTCGAGACCGGGGTGGTAGGGCTCGTTGCGTTTGTCTTCTTATTGGTCCAGGTGCTTCGTACGACCCGCCAGGCGTATCGCTGGACGGAAGATTGGATGGCGCGGGGTATTGCCCTGGGCATGTTTGGGGCCACGGCGGCCCTTATCGTCCACTCTTTCGGCACGATTTCATTCTTGATCGTCCGCATCATGGAGCCCTACTGGTTCATGATTGCGCTGACGGTTTCCATTCGCAACGAGGCGATTATTATCCACCGTCTGCGCCATCTGGCGCGCAAGAAAGCCGCGACGCCCCCGCCCGTTCCCGCCGCCGCGGAAGATGCCGTACCGGCCTTGGGGTCGGGGGTCACGTCGGCCGGCTGACCCTGCTTGAAGCCCGGTGCCCGTAAGGGGGCCGCACACGACGTCTTGCAGCACTCACCATCCCGTGGAAGCGCCGTAGTCTCTCGTCGTCGGTCGCCGTCTTCGCCTAAATAGGCGAAGATTCATCTCGGACATTTTCCAAGTTATTCGGTTGCCATCTTAAAGATTTGGGGCCTGGGCTCCCAAATGTCAAAGACTTCTTTAAATCAATAGTGGCCAAGCCGAACGTCCGTTGGCCTGTTGCAGGCGCTTGCCTGCGCTGTCGTAACGAACGAGTTGGATTTGATCGGGGTCTACCTTCGCTTATTTAGTGTGCGCGCACGCCTTCCAAGCGGGGTACGGCGTAGGTGCCCATACGAATCTGGTCGAGCATGCTCTGGTCGGTGGCAAACTCCTGGGCGTGGGCCAGATCGACTTTCTGTTGCTTCAGCAGATTATGGAGGTAGTGCTCGAAGAGGAAGGAGTGGGAAACCGTTTGCTGCATCCCGATGCGAATGTGGTCGGTGCTGCCTTCCATGATGCCATCGGCGATGGCCTTTACATCGTTGAGCATCATTTCGAGGGCGGGTATGCGGCCACCCCCGAGTTTGGGGACGAGGCGTTGGCAGATAACGCATTGGAGACAGTCGCGCAGCTGGAGTTTCACCAGGTCGCGCTCAATGGGATCGAAGAAGCTGAGCACCCGGTTCACCACTTCGGCTGCCGTGTTGGCGTGGAGCGTACTCACCACCAGGTGGCCGGTGGCCGCCGCGTTGATGGCCGACCGGATGGTATCGGGGTCCCGCATTTCACCAATCAGGATGACGTCGGGGTCATGGCGCAATGCGCCGGTGACGGCGTCATAAAACGAGTCCACATCCAGGCCGAGGTTTCGTTGGGAGACGATAGACTTCTTATTGGTATGCACAAACTCGATGGGGTTCTCGATGGTGAGAATATGACTGGATCGGGTGGAATTGATCCAGTCGATGAGGGCGGCCACAGTGGTCGTTTTACCGCTGCCGGTCATGCCCGTTACGAGGAGCAGCCCCCGGTGGAGTTCGGCCAGCTTGACCATGGTATCTTTCGGAACGTGAAGCTCCTCAAAGCTGGGGATGGTCTCCGGTAGGAATCGAATCGTGCAATGGGGCGCGCCCGATTTGACGAAGGCCGATACGCGGGAATACCCCAGGCCCGACTGGTGGTAGTTAAAACTTGTTTGCCGGGTCAGTTCAAATTCTTTCCAGGCTTCGTCGAGGCATATCTCGCGAATCAGGCTTTCAATCTGAACGGCGGAAAGGGGACCCAGCAGATCGGAGGAGCGCGTCTCCCCGTCGATGCGGAACACAGGACTCACGCCGGGGGAAAGGTGTACGTCACTGGCACGGTATTGGATGATAGCCTTGAAGAGGAGTTCGGCGCTGATGTGGTCGAGGCGGTATTTGTCGCCCTCTGCCCGCCACACTTCCGGGAGGGTGAATTCGGCCGCGAAGGCATCGAAGGCTTCAAGCGTTTTCTCTGGTCCTTCGCCTTCGGGCGGTGCGAAGGAAAACTGGACGTTATCCTCATTGTGCGAGACCGCGCCATAGGGTGCGAGACTCCGGGCTTTTTCTTCAAGTGCGGCGATGTCGGGCCAATCTTCCGGCAGAAAAACGACGAAACGACAGAAGGGCGACTCGAAGTCGACACGCTCTGCTTCCATCCGGAAGTTACCACTCCAGGCGTTGATGCGTCGGGGGATTCCCTGCGTGCGCAATAGCTGTTTTTCCAAGAGTGCAACGACATTTTGAAGCGAGTGCTGCGCACCCGTACCCATTACGAAAACAGCCACGATAATACCTCTCTCCAGATATTGTACACGGTGAAAACAGCATTCCCTTCCACCATGGTAACGCTTCAACAGTGGCTTTGCAAACAGGTCATGCTTGCGCGGAAAATGGGCGCTGCCGTATACTGGGTCCACGGTTTCTGGGTGCCGCACCCCGCATGTTCTGTGCACTTCCTTCCACCCAGAGCGGATAGCGATGTGGCCTGCGATCACGGCTCCATCCTTTTTGTGTCGTCGAAATTCCCCGGTGATCGCCTGCCAACTATACGAGGTTTATCATGGCCAGTACTGTCATTGAAGTTATCAGTCCCGCCACCGAAGAAGTGGTCTACACCGTCGAGGGCCTTTCCGCCGATGGGGTCGACGCCGTCGTATCCCGTGCCCGTGAGGCCTACACCGCCTGGCGCACCTCGCCCCTGGGCGAACGCAAAGCCCTCTGCGAACGGGCCCTGGCCTGGTTTGAAGCCAACGGCGACGAAGTGGCTTCCGCCATTACCGCGCAGATGGGCAAACCCCTGGGCCAGGCGAAGGGCGAGATTGGCGGGGTCTTAGAGCGGGGCAATCACATGATCGCCATTGCCGAAGAAACCCTGGCCGATGATGCGCTCCCCGAGAAGGCAGGCTTCACCCGGTATATCCGTCACGAACCCTTGGGAGTCGTGCTCGATATTGCCGCGTGGAACTATCCCCTGCTGATTGCCGTCAACGTAGTGGTGCCGGCTGTGCTCGCGGGTAATGCAGTCATCGTCAAGCATTCCAGCAAGACGCCCCTCTGTGCCACGGCCTTTGAAGATGCCTTCCGTGCCGCCGGCGCGCCCGAAGGGCTCGTGCAGGCCATCGCGGCGGACCACAGCGTGACGGAGCTGTTGATTAAACACGCGGGCGTAGACCACGTCTCCTTTACGGGCTCCGTGTCTGGTGGCCGTCAGGTCAACCGCAGTGCGGCCGACCGCTTCATAGAAGTGGGCCTGGAGTTGGGCGGAAAAGACCCGGCCTATGTGTGCGCCGATGCCGATTTCGACTGGGCCGTGGCCAATTGCGTGGACGGCGCCTTTTACAACGCGGGTCAGTCCTGCTGTGCGGTGGAGCGTATCTACGTGGAAGCACCCATCTATGATAAGTTCGTGGAAGCCTACGCCGCCAAAGCGCGCGAATACGTGGTGGGCGATCCCACGGATGAAAAGACGAGCCTCGGGCCCCTGGCCTCCAAGGGCGCTATTCCCTTTTTGAAGCAGCAGGTGCAAGACGCCGTGGCCGCCGGTGGGCGCCTGGTGGTTTCGCCCGATGAATTCACGACGCCGTCGAAGGGCTACTTCCTCGCGCCCGCCGTGGTGGCCGATGCGCCCCAGGATTGCTCCCTCATGCAGGAAGAGAGCTTCGGTCCCGTCATTGGCATCTGCAAGGTCTCCAGCGATGAAGAGGCCATCCAATACATGAACGACAGTCCCTATGGCCTGACGGCCTCCATCTGGACCAGCGATACGGAGCGGGCCATTCGCATTGGTGAGCAGATTGAGACGGGCACCTTCTTCATGAACCGCTGCGATTGCCTGGACCCGGCCTTGCCCTGGTGTGGCGTGAAAGACACGGGCCGCGGCGCGACCCTGTCGACCTATGGCCTGCTGGGCTTTACGCGGCTTAAGAGCATGCACCTGCGGACCGAAATTCCCGGGTAAACCAGAGAGTTTGGAGCCGGGGCTGTCTTCCTTGCGAGGGAGATGGCCCCGGCTTTTTTAGTGGGATAAGCGTCCCGCTTGTCATGGCATGTTGTTGAGCCCACTGGATGGCGGGATGTCGTGTGGCGACTACGTCTCCTTCCCCACAGCCCGTACCGGGGATGGCCTCCGTGGGTCTCTAGTCAGGCGGGGACCACTAACCCTCCGCCTGACTCCCGACGGCATTGCAATCTGCGGGGCCAAACGCTAGCATGGGAAGCTTCCTATCGTGTGGCGTTTCGTTCTGGAGGTTCTCCCATGTTATTTGTTCGTGTCCTGCTCTTGTCTTTTCTCTCAATCGCAGGGGTGGTGGGAGCCGAATCGGCGCCCGTGCGGCTGGCCATGCCCACCACGATCTACGCGACTCCGGGCGTAGAAGCCAATCTCTACTTCGACAATGTGGTCCTGGTCCTCAATGCCAATAACTATGCCTTTGATGTGGACTGCGGCGTGGGCATCCAGCAGGCCGAGCGCTGGACCTATACGCCCAAGACGAAAGAAGTGGGCAGCTATGCGTTGACCTTGCGGGTCTTCAATCAGAGTAACGCGGTCATTGCCGAGGGCAAGAGCACCGTGGTGGTGACGGACCCGGCGACCTTGAAAGACCGCGCCGTATCGGCCCTCGTCATTGGCGACAGCCTCACCCATGCCTCCATTTACACCCAGGCGCTGGTGGATTTCTGTGCCACCGACGATACGCCGACCCTGACCCTGGTGGGTAGCCATGCGCCGAAAGATGACAAGCGGAATCGCCACGAGGGCTATGGCGGCTGGACGGCGGCACGTTTCGCCACCCACTACACCGACGCCCCCCGCGATGCGCCCTACAAGGAACGTCCCAGCCCCTTTGTCTACAAGAATGAAGCCGGTGAAATTGGACTCGACTATGGCCGTTATTGTGCGGAGGTGAACGGTGGCGTGGCGCCCGATGTGGTGACCCTTTTCCTGGGCTGCAACGATACCTTCAGCGCCAAAGACGACAACATTGAAGGGGTTATCGACGCGATGTTTGGCCACATGGACGCCCTCATCGCCCAGATACACGGCGTGAACCCGGCCACGAAAATCGGGCTCCTCGCGCCCGTACCGCCTACGGTGAGTCAGGATGCCTTTGGGGCGAACTACAAGAACAACCAGACCCGTTGGCAGTATCGCCGCAATCAGCACCGGGTCGTGGAGCGCATGGCCGAGACCTATGGTGGCCGTGATGGCGAACATATCAGCCTCATCCCGGCCTATATTAACCTGGACTGTGTGCGGAACTATCCCACCAGCACGGGCCCGGCGAACAGCCGCAATGACGTGGAAGTGACGCGGCAAAATAACAGTGTGCACCCGGCGGGCACGGGCTATCTTCAGATTGGCGACTCGGTGTATGGTTGGCTGATAGGTACGCTGGCGGCCGAGTAACACATCGATTGTCGGCCCGTGGAGCAAATAATCCCCATGATATATAGGGCTGATAAGACCCATACGTCCCATGGGCCTGGTACGAGACCCGGGAGCGCGGAAGGAAAACGATGAAGCAACATGCGAAACACCAACTGATGGCCCTGGGCCTCACGGCGCTCCTGGCGGGCGCGCAGGCCACCGCACAGGACCGCAACTGGAGCGCCTATCTCGGTGGGGCGGACAGCGGTCAATACTCGACCTTGGATCAAATCAACACGGAGAACGTTTCGAAGCTCTCCGTCGCGTGGCGCTATTCGAGTGAAGGGGCCGACGAGAAGAAGGTGGGTCAGATTCAATGTAACCCCCTCGTTATCGACGGGGTGCTTTACGGCGTGTCCCCCTTTATGAAGGTCTTCGCCCTCAACGCCGCCACGGGCGAGGAAAAATGGACCTTTACGGCCGATGAGCCGAAGAAGTCGGTCTGCCGCGGCTTTGGCTGGTGGACCGATGGTACCCAGCGTCGCCTGCTCTATGGCGGCGGCCCCTTTCTGTATGCCCTGGACCCCGACACGGGGAAGCCGGTGGAGGGCTTTGGTGACGGCGGAAAGGTGCGGCTGTCGGAAGGACTCGGCCGTGACCCGGAAAAAATCTATGCCGAGTCCTCGTCCCCCGGCGTGGTCTACCAAGACCTTTACATCATCGGCCTGCGTACCATGGAATCCCATCCCGCGGCACCGGGGCACATCCGGGCCTACAACGTGCACACCGGCGCGATCGCGTGGACCTTTCACACCATTCCCCAGCCGGGCGAATTCGGCTATGACACCTGGCCGGAAGGCACCCATGAGTTTACCGGTGGGGCCAACTCGTGGGCGGGTATGAGCCTTGATGCCGAGCGGGGCATTGTCTATGTGCCCACGGGCGCAGCGGCCTTTGATTTCTACGGCGGCGATCGCCACGGCGACAACCTTTTCGCCAACACCCTGCTGGCGCTGGACGCGGGGACCGGCGAGCGGAAGTGGCATTTCCAGACCGTGCACCACGACCTGTGGGATCGCGATCTCCCCGCGCCGCCCAACCTCCTCACGGTGGAGCACGATGGGAAAAAGATCGATGCGGTGGCACAGATCACCAAGTCGGCCCTCGTCTTCCTCTTCGATCGTGAAACCGGCGAGCCCCTTTTCCCGATTGAAGAAGTGCCCGCGCCCGCCTCTGACCTGGAGGGCGAGCTGGCCGCTAAGACCCAACCCGTGCCCACCAAGCCGGAACCTTTTTCGCGCAGCACCTTCGATTTTAACGACATCACCGACATTACTCCCGAGTCGCGCGAGATGGTGATGAAACGGTGGGAGGTCATCCGTCGCGAGCGCTTCGCCCCGCCGAGTCGTGAAGGCACCCTCGTCTTTCCCGGTTACGATGGCGGCGGAGAATGGGGCGGTGCGGCCGTGGACCCCGAGACGGGCCTGCTCTACATCAACGCCAGCGAGATGCCGTGGATTCTCACCATGGTGGATATCAATCAGCTCGGCAGTGACCCGGCCCTCCGTGAAGGGGCCATGATTTATGCGAAGCAGTGTCTCTTCTGCCATGGCGTCGAGCGCGAGGGGAATCCCTTCAGCATGTACCCGCCCCTCAAGGGCATCAGCGAGCGCCTCAAGCGGGAAGATGCCGAAGCCCTCATGCTCGCGGGCAAGGGCTTCATGCCTTCCTTCAAAAACCTGGGGGAGCAGGGTATGAAGAATATCCTCGACTATATTTACGCGGCCGATACCGCCCATGATGAAAAAGCGGACGACGAAAAACCGGACGCCGATAAGAAGCCCATCTTCCGCCACACGGGCTGGAACCGCTTCGTCGATCACCTGGGCTATCCCGCCATCAAGCCGCCCTGGGGCACCCTCAATGCCATCGATATGAACACGGGCGAAATCGTGTGGAAGTCCGTGCTCGGCGATACGCCCCGCCTCCGTGAAGAAGGCCACGAACAAACGGGCACCGAAAACTACGGCGGCCCCCTCGTGACCAAGGGTGGTGTAATTTTCATCGGCGCCACGAAAGACGAGATGTTCCACGCCTATGACAAAAAATCCGGCAAGCTCCTGTGGGAAACCAAACTCCCCGCCGGGGGCTACGCCACACCCGCCACCTATATGGTCGACGGCGTGCAGTACGTCGTGACCGCTGCCGCCGGCGGCAAGATGGGCACCGACGAAGGCGATGCGTACGTCGCGTTTCGAATTGAGAAGTGAAGAAGTTAGAATGGTGAATTTTGAATAGTGAATTTAGAATTTAGAATTGGGAATTCTATGGAGCGCCGGCGGCCCGCCGGCATAACCGAAATGCCTTGTTCCTACGGTCCCCCGTAGGAATACCTGCCTTGCCGCTACTGCGGCAACGCCGAAGGCGAGCGACTAGTTTAAAAAAGACACAAACGACCTCAAGGACGTAAAGGACAACAGCGCAAACGCTGAAGGAGAAGACATGATTACACGCTATATAACGGCATTGGCTTTGACTATCGGACTACTGCCCGTAACCGCCGTCGATTACGATATCGATTTACAGACCATCAGCTCGGGATTCGACAAAGAAACCTGCTGGGTCCATCCCCGTGCGGGGACCATCCCGGGGGAAACGCCCACGGTGGTGCTCACCATGCAGAAGCTCCTCCTGAGTGGCTCGGATATTTTCTACGCCCTCAACGAAATGCGGACCGACGACGGTGGCAAGACCTGGAGCGGACCCACCGAGCACGAAAACCTCGGGCGCATCCCCTATGGTGACGGCGGCACGGCGGTCATCTGTGACTTCACCCCCAAGTGGCACGCCGCCACCGGCAAGCTCCTGGGCACGGGCCACACCGCCATGTACAACAAGGACAACAAGCTCATCCACACCAACCGGGCCCGGACGACCGCCTATTCGGTCTACAATCCCGAAGCCCGCACCTGGTCCACGTGGAAGAACATGGAGATGCCCGACGAGCCCTACTTCTTCAACAACGGCGCCGGTTGCACCCAGCGCGTCGACCTGCCCAATGGCGACATCCTGCTGCCCATTTATTTCAAGGGGAAAGACACCAAGCAATACAGCGCCACCGTGGTGCGCGCCCGCTTTGACGGCGACACCCTCTCCTACGTCGAGCACGGCAGCATGCACACCGTGCCCGTGGAACGCGGCTTTCCCGAGCCCTCCCTCGCCGAATACAAGGGCCGCTTTTTCCTCACCCTCCGCAACGATGTGAAGGGCTACGTCACCAGCGGTAGCGACGGCCTCCACTTCGACGAAGCCAAGCCCTGGACCTTCGACGACGGCGAAGAGCTGGGCTCCTACAACACCCAGCAACACTGGGTCACCCACCCCGACGGCCTCTTCCTGGTCTACACCCGCCGTGGTGCCAACAACGACCACGTCTTCCGTCACCGCGCACCCCTCTTCATGGCCCAGGTCAACCCCGACACGCTGCAAGTCATCCGCAGCACCGAACGCATCCTCGTCCCCGAACGCGGCGCCCGCCTCGGTAACTTCGCCGTCACCAAAGTGAGCGACAACGAAACCTGGGTCAGCGTCGCCGAATGGATGCAGCCCGTGGGCATCGAAAAATACGGCTCGGATAATTCGGTGTATGTGGCCAAGATCAAATGGAAATAGGGAGTAGAGAATAGCGAATTTAGAATAGTGAATTTTTGTGAAATGAGCGGCGCAGTTTCAAAGATAGCGAAGGGCTGACAAGTTGGCGGTTCAGGAGCACATTACCGCTCGGACATTTAACTTCGCGGTCCGGGTCGTGAGGTTGGCGCAGTTTCTCGACAAGAATCCAGGTGTCTCCCGGACTTTGGCGAACCAGTTGCTGCGCGCTGGGACCTCTATAGGTGCCAATGTGGAGGAGGCGCAGGGAGGCCAAAGCAGAGCCGATTTCATTTCGAAAATGGCGATAGCACTGAAAGAGGCCCGCGAAACGCTCTATTGGTTGCGGCTGTTGCAGGCGGTGGAACTGTGCTCGGAAAAGCAGCTGCAGGATATGGTCACGGAAGCCAACGAAATTGTGAGTATACTCGTCGTAATTGTGATGAAAACCAAAAAGAATCAAGGTTTATGAACGGCGCTCTATAGCTGCGCAGTAGGAAGAGAAAAGTGAGTTTGTCCTATTAATTCACTATTCTCAATTCATCATTCAGTACTCCCTTGGATGCAGCCCGTGGGCATCGAGAAATATGGCTCGGATAACTCGGTGTATGTGGCGAAAATTAAATGGAAATAGGCTGAAGGCCGAGGGTCCTTTTTGAAGTTATGTGGGACGAGTGGGACCGGTGAGACCTGTGGGACGGCCTGACGACGTCAGGTAGACCACGCAGGCTCACCGGGCCCACGACCCCGTTCGAGGTGGCGATTTGTCATTCCCGCGCATGCGGGAATCCAGTAAAGTTTCTGGGGTTCTAAATTCACTCCGGAAAGACTCTGCCGCACGACGAGACAATCAATTCTCTTTTCGGCTGTCTCACCGGTCCCACAAGTCCCACTCGTCCCACAAAAAACTGGAAACCCGCCCCGCGTTTCTATCATCATCCAGGGAGTAAACCACAACACACGCATAGCGGGGCGGTTATCATGAGCGAGGGCTTCATACCAAAACACGGCGGCTACGCCCACCTCCTTTCCTACCAGAAGTCAGAAATCGTCTACGACGCCACCGTCTGTTTCTGTCGGCGATTTCTGAGCAAACGGGACCGCACCTATGACCAGATGGTCCAGGCGGCGCGCTCGGGAAAGCAGAACATCATCGAAGGCAGCCAGGCGGCCGGCACCTCCAAGGAAATGGAAATCAAGCTGACCAACGTCGCCCGCGCCAGCCTGGAAGAGCTCCTCGCCGACTACCTCGACTACCTGCGCACCCACGACGGGGACCTCTGGGACAAGGAAAGCAAAGAAGCGCGCTACGTGCGCCGCCTGAGCCAAGGCGAGGGCGTGACCTACGCCACCTTCGAACCCTTCCTCACCACCCGCCCGCCCGAGACGGTGGCAAATATTGTGATTTGTCTGATTCACCAGACCACCTACCTGCTCAACCGACAGCTACGCCATCTCGAAAAAGAATTCCTCGAGCACGGCGGCCTCCGCGAACGCATGACCAGGGCCCGCCTCGCAATTCGGGATGGGCAAAAGGGACGACGGCACGACGAGGATTAAAGCAGGGCTCACCCGATTCTGTAGGACCTGTGGGACCTGTGGGACCTGTGGGACCTGTGGGACCTGTGTCGTTCAGATGATGTGGCACCGAAAGACGAGACAGTCAATTCACTATTCTCAATTCATCATTCACTATTCGACCGTCCCACTCGTCCCACAAAAACGCGGCGCCAATCGCTCGGCGACATCTCTTTAACACCACTGGATGCCACACGACGGGTTTGAGCGGCGCATAACCTAGCGGCAGGGGCGGTTGCGTAGCATAATCGGGCTCCTTCGAAAGCTATTACCTGGAAAAGATCTATCGCATGTCCGAAAAAATTCCGATTATTGACCTCTTTGCCGGACCTGGCGGTCTTGGGGAGTAGTTCGATAGTGACAGAGGGCCGCGTTTGTATCCTTATCTGGTCATTGTCTTAGCGAGGCAGTGAATTACCTGTTTGCCATCTTCGTATGCACTGACAACTTCTTGGAATGTAGCAGTCGCATTAGTGTTACCTTCGTGGGCAAAGGAGTTTCGCCAATTAATCATATTGGCGTAGGAGTTTCTGAAGTCTCTCTTTTGGGCAATAAGGTACAGCCGTTGTTTTTCCTTCAAGATACGATCAAACCTATTGGCATATATGTCCCCAAATTTGCGTACAAAGTCTTTCCGTAGGTCACATATTTTTATCTTTCCATTCATGCGGGTCAAGTGACTCCCCGCATAATTGCCAAGGACCTTGTGTTTGCGAGCGGCAAATTCAGTAAGGATTTGCTTAATCGCCAACTCGTATACGGTTACCCCAGCAATAGCAGAAAAACCGACATATTTAGTTTTCAGCAAATCGTCGGAAATCTTAGGGACTGTTGTCTTCCAATGTGTGATTATATCATCCGCATGCTTAAAATGGTCCGAGTATGACATTCAATCACCGAGCAACGCCCTTCGGACGATTCCTAGACGAGTATTTACAGTTTTTGTGTCAGTTGTATTTACAGTTGCTGCCTCGAGGAACTCTGCATCATTGATCAAGCTTTCGTATTTTTCTTTCAAGCCTTTTAGTTTGTTTGTTTTCTGAGGGTGCTCCAATAGAACAGCCATGACGGAATCTAATACGGAAATATTAAGCGGGCCGCGTATATGAAAAGGCTTTTCGCCGAGTTGATTTGCAAGAGTTCGTGTAATTGTTGGAAATGCTTTGAAGAATCTTCGAACACTTTGCGACTTCCCTGTAATATTCTTACTCATTTCACTATTGAGAAATTCCTTCATCGGCTTCTCGTACTCGCCCGAGGAGCTAGTAAGGGCAAGAACTCGGAGAACAAATTCGACATCACGTTGGTGCTTGTCCAAGTGCTTTCGGCCTATGAGCTTTCTCCAATTGGGATCAGTGTTCGCGGCTTTTAGGAATTGACATAGCTCTCCCCTAAACACACAGTTTCGTATTTCCTGAGGTTTAAGAGGTATTCCGCCGGTGTTTAGGCGCTCAAATATGTGGTATATGCTAGTGCTCTCTCCAACGGGATTGAGTTGCCTTATATTTACTGCGCGGAGTACTGAATGCTTTAGTTTTCTTTGGTCGGATTCACTGAGTTCCTTGAAGGTCTTCTTGTCATACGGGCTGTTGTCTCCGAGTCCGGTTAGTCGGAAAACCTGTCTCTTAGAAGTGGACCCCGAAAACTGGACAGTGCGTTAAGTGTATCTCCTGACGTATTCTTTGAAGCAAGGAGATAGAACTATGCGACGTAAACGACGGAATCATGCGCCGGCATTTAAAGCAAAAGTGGCCCTGGCGGCTTTGTCTGAGGAAGGGACCTTGGCGGAGTTGGCGGAACGCTTCGATGTCCACCCGAACCAGGTGAAGCAGTGGAAACAGCAGCTTTCTGAGCAAGCGGTTGGTGTCTTTGGCTCGACGGAGGACACCCGTCGGTTGAACGAGGCCGACACGGAAAAGCTCCACGCCAAGATTGGACAGCTGACGCTTGAAAACGATTTTTTAGCCAAAGCGCTCGGTCGTTAGACCGGGCGCAGCGCAAAGAAATCGTTATGAAGGCCCACAAATTACCCCTGAATCGACGATGTGCCCTGTTGTCGGTGCCCCGTTCCTCCGCCTACTATCAGCCGACGGTGGACCGGTCCTACGACGAGATGCTCATGGCTGCGATGGACAAGATTCATCTTCGTTTGCCGTGCTATGGTAGCCGCCGTATCGTGGACGAACTCGCCGAGGAGGGCTATGTCATCAACCGGAAGAAGGTACAGCGACTCATGCGCCGAATGGGTATGAGGACCCTGTACCCAAGGCCCAATACGAGTCGTGCCAATCACGCCCACAAGGTGTATCCTTATCTGCTTCGCAACCTGAACATCGATCACGCCAATCACGTCTGGTGTTCAGACATAACCTACATCCCTATGCGCAAGGGCTTCATATACCTGGTCGCCATCATGGACTGGCACAGCAGAAAGGTTCTCAGTTGGCGACTCTCCAACACGCTAGATACGGACTTCTGCGTGGCGGCACTCCATGAAGCACTACACAAATACGGCACCCCGGAGATCTTCAACACGGACCAGGGCTGCCAGTTCACCAGCGAAGCCTTCACCCAAGTGCTCAAAGACGCCGGGGTACAAATCAGCATGGACGGAAAAGGACGCTGGGTCGACAACGTATTCATCGAACGCCTTTGGCGGAGCCTGAAGTATGAGGAGGTCTACCTTAACGCTTACGAAAGTATTCCCCACGCCCGACAACGCATCCGACAGTGGATGGAATTCTACAACCATAGGAGAAAACACCAGGCCCTTGAAAAGATGACTCCAGATACCTTCTACTACCAATCAATCAGCGCCGAAGCAAAGGCATCGGCATAACCCCAAAGCGGATACACTTAAGAAACACGATCACGTGTCCAAACTATGGGGTCCACTTCTCTTTCCATGTGTGCTTTCTTTGCCAAAGTAACCCTCAGAGATGTAGAAGACTATACTAAGAATTCTTTGCTGACCATCAATGACAAGATTCTTATTTTTCTCATCAATATAAAAAAATACGGGCGGTACCGGGAGGCCGCACAAGAATGAGTCAATCAGCAGCGAAGACTGTTTAATGGACCAAACAAACTCTCTCTGGAAGTCCGGGATGTCAATATCACCGTCCTTCCACATCTGGGCGATGCCAGAAAGTGTAAAATCGGACGGGTACGTCGCGATTTCATAGTTGACTCGGGCTTCGGGTTCATCATTCTCGTCCTCTATTTCCAACTCACTCTCGTCGGATTGGTCACTCATTGGTAAATCCTAATCTGATGTTTATTGGCACATAATGTCGTGCTTGTTTGCAAGCTAGAATAATGTGCTAAGTTAAGTGGAATCAATTTACTTTACTGCATAATTGGCAATCAAATGTCTGAGAATGGAAGTGGGATGGACCCTGATAGAAAGCATGCCAAGAATTCAAGAGGGCTGTTTGTTTGAGATAGTGTATTAGGAATACGTTGAGCAAGAGACGACCGCGATGTCCGGCGCAACCGGGAGCGACTAGTGAATACACACATCGAGTATATGTACCGAGACGGGGGCAACTACAAGCTTTTTAATGAAGTAGTGCTCAAAGGGGAGGTCACGTTAGAGCAACTCCAAGAGCACTTTTACGAGGGAGATTTCTTCGTGCCGTCCGAGGTTGGGCTGGAAGATTTGCAAGAGCTGCCCTACCGCGAATGCGACCATGTTTGGCATGAAATTGTAGCGGTGTGCCCTGTGAAGGATTCGCCTACGGTTGAACTAACGGCGAGCGAGTTTCTAGCGCGTTTTGTTTTGGCAGGGAAGGCGCGTTGGAGCACCCGACGCGTGATGGCGCGAATGATGGAGTTTGCATGAGCGCAGCACGGGGCAGAGCATGGACGCGTGAGGAACTCATCCTCGCGATGAACCTCTACTGTAAGATTTCCTTCGGGAGTATTCACTACCGCAATCCCAAGATAATCGCGTTGGCAGAGCTTCTTGGGCGAACGCCCGGCTCGGTGAGTTATAAGCTCGCAAACTTGGCGAGTATAGACCCCGCCTTGGCGCGAAAGGGTGCCACAAACGCCAGCAAGCTCGACCGTGCGGTGTGGGAAGAGTTCTTCGCAGATTGGGATGGGATGGTCTTTGAGAGTGAACGGCTTCTCGCGGCGCGCTTGAAGGTGTCGTTAGAGGAGACAGTGACTGCGGAGTGTCCTGACGAGGCGGTGGTGGTGCCGGAGGGTGCCACGCGGGAGGCGCTGGTGAAGCAGCGGGTTAATCAGGGATTCTTTCGCAGGATGGTTTTGGAGTCCTATCACAGCCGGTGTTGCATTACCGGCCTCGCTGTGCCGTCGCTGTTGAACGCGAGTCATATTGTTCCGTGGGCTGCACGTCCTGAGGCGCGCACGGACCCGCGCAATGGGCTCTGTCTCAACGCCCTTCACGACCGGGCCTTTGACCGGGGTCTTATTACGTTGGATGAGGCGTCTCGGGTGGTGGTGTCGTCAGAGGTGATGGCGCTGCCGCGTGACGATGCGGAAGCCATACAGGCGGTCGCCGGTAAGCCCATTGTCGCTCCCCATCGCTTTCTGCCGGATCCCGAATACGTGGCTTATCACCGGGAGCATGTTTTTCGGTAAGCGCCCTTCGCGCCAAACCCACCCCGGCCCCTCCCAGGAGGGGAGTGTCAGGCGCATTGTTGAATCGGCGTCTCGATGCGTCATCTACCGGCAGTGCACGGGCGTCCCTTAAGCCACCCCACACCTCAATCAAAAATCACCCCCACACGTATTCGCTGGCGTGTGGGGGTGTGCTTTTTGCTCGCTATCCTGCTGCGCTATCGCCCTGCCGGTTACTCATCATTAATGGCGCGGAGCTGGGCGATGAGGTGTTCTTTTTCCTGGAGGCGGAGTTTGTCGACTACTTCGGCCAGGTCCTCGGGGAGCAGGTTCCCGTCGAGGGGCTCGTAGACGGCGTCGATGGCGTCGTGGATTTCCTGGAGCCGTTCGGCGAGGGCGTCGAGGTCGGTGGTGGATTGGTTCAGGAGCCGTTCAAAGAGGTCGGCACCGGCCAGGTCGGGCACGTATTTGAAGCGGCGGTGCAGCACCGTCTCGGAGGCGTCCTTCATAAATTGCTGGAGGTAGTCCACGAGGGCCATTTCGTGGCCCGCGAGGAAGGTGAGGACGAGTCCGAAGCGGTCGCCGGGCACGCGGAGGGCCATGCGGCTGTAGTGTGCGGCGAGTTGGGCGTGGATCTCGATGAGCCGTTGGACGACTTCGCCGAGGCTGGCCTGGCGGGTCCGTCCGAGGGAGGTGACGGTTTCGGTTTGGGCTTTGGGGGTGTTCATGGGTTACCTCTTCTTTCCACCGGTTTTCCGGTTGAGTGCCATGACATCGTTTGAGCGGCACACGACAACTTCGGTCTACCGGGATAGTGCAAGAGTCTTGCCGAAAAGGCCCGCCGGTGCGAAAAACGGCGGAAAGGCCTGGAATTCGTGGACTAAGGCGGGCGTGGCGTGAGCGCAAGAGGGTGGGCTGGAAACTATTCACACAGTCGCTTCGTGTAGTTCTTATACAGCGGGATGACGCGTAAGGGAACGGGCGACGGCCACAGAGCGGACTCTGGGACCGGCGCCCGGGGGAATGGGCCGGTTTCGGCGGCGTCTAGCGATGGTGTTTGTCTTCCACCGGCTCGTGGGCCACCATCTTGCCGCGGTAGTCATAGACACACATTTCCATGCGGCCCGCTTCCGGTGCTTCCGGGTCAAAGGTGGGCAGGTCATCCAGCGTGTCGGCCCGCATGTTGAGGGTGAGGCGGTGTTCCGTAAAGGCAATCTCACCGACCCGTTTCGTGGGCACCATGAGGCGCTCCTTGTGGAACCAGCCCCCCACATTGGCCACCAGGAAAGGCACTTCCCAGGTGTCGTCATAACACATGAAGGCATCCACCCGGCCGACCCGTTCGTCATCGACGAAGATGGAGTAGCCCGTAAGCTCTCGAAGACTGCGCAAGTGGGGGTTTACCGCCTTAAAGGGGGGCGAATCGGGTTCGGAGGCGGTGGCGGTTTCCATGGGCATGACGCCGCCGCCGGCAAAGCCCGGTGCCCAATAGGGGGCCCACTGATAGTGCTCATAGAGATACTGCTCATACTGGCGCGAGACCGGCGCATCGTCCGTCAGGTCCGGCGAGGCTTCGATCTGGGCCTTCGTGGTCTGGAGGGTGAGGGTCCTGGTGGCATAGTCGGCCGCGTCGATGGCCGGGCGTGCCAGGAGGACCTTGCGACCGGGCAGCCAGTGGCCCAGGTCGACGACGGCATAGCGGACGACCCAGGTGCGCTCGTCGATGAGAAAGTCGTGGAGATGACCGGCTTCGCCGTCGCGGGCTTTCACGGTGTAGTTCAGTTGTTCATTCATACTGCGTAACATGACAGGCACTCCTCTGTGGTTGTGCGGGGACTCAGACCGCGTTTCAAGGGGAGTCGTTGTGCTGGCTGTTGTGGTGCAGGAATCATGCCATGGGGGCGTGCGTTATTCCGTACAATCGCTGCGTTTTGGGCGCAATTCCATTAATCCTCGGGCCATTTTCGGGGCCCGTTGGGGGAGAAATCGGGGCGGGAGGCGTGGTCCCGAAGGTGGGCTAAAGGCTTGGAAGCGCTATTGATAGCGTAGCGCGGGCGGTCTAACCTTGATGTAAGCGGGGTGCGTGGCTTACAATACCATGTCACTCGGTGCCTGCCGGGTATGGAACAGATTGAGTTTCCGGAATCTGCAATTCAATATCTTTCGCGGCACGTCCATGCGTGCCCGATTCAGTGGAAAGGATGAAGGTCCCTGGTGAGTACTGAACCCGAATCTTTGGATGAAGAAGTAGTCCAGGAATGGCTGGAGGCCCTCGACGCATTGGTGGATGAAGGGGGCGTACACATCGGGCGTGAGCTGTTGGATCGCCTTTCTGACCGGGCGTACGAGCGGGGTGTCCGTCTTCCCTTTACGGCCAACACGCCCTACATCAACACCATCCCGGTGGATGAAGAGCCCGAGTACCCGGGTGACCGTGAGTTGGAGCGACTGAATAAGTCGACCATCCGCTGGAATGCCATGGCGATGGTGGTCCGTGCCAACCGCGAAAGCGATGGTGTGGGCGGTCACATCTCGACCTATGCCTCTTCCGCCAACCTGTATGAAGTGGGCTTCAACCACTTTTTCCATGGGCGTACCGAGGACCATGGCGGCGACCAGATTTATTTCCAGGGTCACGCCTCCCCCGGTATCTATGCCCGTGCCTTTGTGGAAGGGCGCCTGACGGAAAAAGACCTGAAGAATTTCCGCCGTGAGCTGGCGAAGGGCGGCGGGCTTTCCTCCTACCCCCACCCCTGGCTCATGCCTGAGTTCTGGCAGTTTCCCACTGTGTCCATGGGGCTCGGTCCCATCATGGCCATTTACCAGGCGTGGTTTAACCGCTACCTGGAGCACCGGGGCCTTAAACCCGACAACGGTGGTCACGTGTGGGCCTTCCTGGGCGACGGCGAATGCGACGAGCCCGAAACGCTGGGTGCTATCGGCCTGGCCGTGCGGGAAAACCTCGACAACCTGATCTTCGTCATCAACTGTAACCTCCAGCGTTTGGACGGTCCGGTGCGTGGTAACGGCAAGATCATCCAGGAACTGGAACGTATCTTCCGCGGTGCCGGCTGGAACGTGATCAAGGTGATCTGGGGCAGCGAATGGGATGCCGTCTTTGAATCCGAATATGGCGGCCGCCTGATCCAGGTGTTGGAAAATGCCGTAGACGGGGACTATCAGAAATTTACCGTGGAATCGGGCGACTATATCCGCAAGTGGTTCCTGGAACGGGACCCTGAGCTCAAGCCCCTGCTCGATACGCTGAGCGACGAGCAACTCCGAAAGATCAAACGGGGTGGCCACGATCCGATCAAGGTCTATGCGGCCTATAAGAAAGCCGTAGAAACCGAAGGGCGGCCCACGGTAATCCTGGCGAAGACGGTCAAGGGTTATGGTCTTGGGGAAGCGGGTGAAGGTAAGAACATTACCCACCAGCAGAAAAAGATGAACGAAGACGAGCTGCGTGAATTCCGTGGCAACTTTGGCATTCCCATTACCGACGATGAAGTGGCCTATGCGCCGTTCTATAAACCCGATGCGGAAACGGCAGAAATGCAGTATCTGCAGGCCCGTCGCGCCGAATTGGGGGGGTACCTTCCCCGTCGCGAGGTGAAAGCACCTGCCATCAAGGCGCCGAGCGACGAGCTCATCAAAGAGTTCTTCTCGGGCAACGACCGCGCCGTTTCGACCACCATGGTCCTGGTGCGGATTATGTCCAAGCTGCTCCGCGATAAAAAGCTCGGCGATTTGATTGTGCCCATCGTGCCCGACGAGGCCCGTACTTTCGGTATGGATGGCCTCTTCCGTCAGGTGGGTATTTACTCCTCCAAGGGCCAGCTCTATGAGCCGGTGGACTCGGACAACCTGCTCTATTACCGTGAAGCGACAGACGGCCAAATCCTGGAAGAAGGCATTAACGAAGCCGGTTCCATGGCGTCCTTCCTGGCGGCCGGTACGGCCTATGCCACCCACGGCATTAACACCATTCCCTTCTATGTCTTCTACTCCATGTTTGGCATGCAGCGTATTGGCGATTTGGTCTGGCTTGCGGGCGACATCCGCTGCAAGGGCTTCCTTGTCGGCGGCACGGCCGGTCGGACCACGCTGAACGGCGAAGGGCTCCAGCACCAGGACGGGCACAGCCTGGTCCTCGGCAGCACGGTACCCAACATGCTCTGCTACGACCCGGCCTTCGCCTATGAGCTGGCCGTCATCGTGCAGGACGGTATCCGTCGGATGTATGAAAACGGCGAGAGTGTCTTCTACTACCTCACCGTCGAAAACGAAAACTACGCCATGCCCGCCATGCCCAAGGGCAAGACGGTCCGTGATGGCATCCTCAAGGGGATGTACAAATTCCGCGCGTCCCAAGAGAAGGGCGCCAAGCTCAAGGCCCAACTGCTCGGCAGTGGTGCTATCATGAACGAAGTGCTCAAGGCGGCTGATATCCTCGAGACGAAGTACAAAGTCGCCTCGGATGTGTGGAGTGTGACCAGCTACGGCGAACTTCGCCGCGACGGCCTGGCCGTGGAACGTTGGAACCGCATTCACCCTGGTTCCAAGCCCCGCGTGCCCTATGTGACCAAGTGCCTGGCCAACGAAGAGGGCGTGGTGGTCGCCGCATCGGATTACATGAAGATCCTGCCCGACAGCCTGCTCAAGTGGATACCCCAGGGCATCGAGAGCCTGGGCACCGATGGCTTTGGCCGGAGTGAAACCCGCGAGGCCCTCCGCGACCACTTTGAAGTGGATGCCCGTTTCATCGTGCTGGCGACGCTGAATTCCCTGGCCCGCGAAGGCAAGATAAAAATCGACGTGGTCAAAAAGGCCATGAAAGATATGAAGATTGCAACCAACAAGCCCGACCCGGCTTCTGCCTGATGGCCATGCCGGGCCAACGGCCTGATTGATTCATTGCGCAGCGACACGAAATGCGTGTCGCTGCATTTATACACTGTACATCACCGTGAATGCTCCGTCCCCCAGGGCGGTGGAATCGCGCGCGAAACCGAGGTCAGCGGACCATCTGATGCAGCATCTTGTGCGGTGTTTTATCGGGATGGTTCGGAACCACGCAGGACGAGAGATTAATGGCGACAGAATTCAAATTGCCTGAATTGGGCGAGGGCGTTACCTCGGGCACGGTAGCGACCCTCCTGGCTTCGGTGGGTGACACGGTGGCGGCCGACACGTCCATCATCGAAATTGAAACCGACAAAGCCGTGGCGGAAATCCCCATTCCCTTTGGTGGCAAAATCACAGAAATCCGCGTCAAGGTGGGTGATTCTGTGAGTGTGGGCCAGGTGATTCTGGTCGCCGACGAATCCGCCGGGGGTGGGGCGGCTGAAAAGCCGGCCGCCGCACCGGAAGAGAAACCCGAACCGGCACCCAAAGCCGCCGCGAAGCCCGCGCCTGCCGCCAAAGCGGCACCGGCGCCCGCGAAACCCGCACCCAAAGCCGCCGCCGCGAAGCCCGCCGTCGGTGGGCGCGTACTGGCCTCGCCGTCGGTGCGTAAACTTGCGCGGAACCTGGGCGTACAGCTGACCGATGTGCCCACGTCGGATCCCAGTGGCCGGGTTACGGCCCAGGATGTGGAGGCCTTCGCTTCCTCCAGTGGTGCCACCCCGCCTCCGGCCAGCGAATCGACTTCCGCCGCTCCGGCGGCCACCACGGCCCCCGTCCCCGTGACCTCCGCCGCGCCTGCTGTGGCCGGTGCCATGGAAGACGACCGCTGGGGCAAAATTGTCCGCGACGGCATGAGTGGCGTGCGCAAGAAAACGGCCGCCCACATGACCCACTGCTGGACGACCATTCCCCATGTGACTCACTTTGAAAAAGCCGACATTACGGCGCTGGAACAGGTCCGCAAGCAATATGCGCCGGCCATCAAGGCCGAGGGCGGCAGCCTGACGGTGACGGTTTTCTTGATGAAGGTCATCACCGAAGCGCTGCGTCGCTTCCCGAAATTCAACGCAAGCATCGACCTGGAAAACGAACAGGTCATCTTGAAGCAGTACTACAACATCGGTGTGGCGGTGGATACACCCGCCGGTCTGTTGGTACCCGCCATTCGCGACGTGGACAAGAAGAGCCTACAGGAGTTGGCCTTGGAGCTCCCCGGTATTGCCAAGAAGGCGCGGGATCGCAAGCTGACCCTGGAAGATATGTCGGGAACGACGTTCACCATCAGTAACCTTGGTGGCCTGGGCGGCACGGGCTTCACGCCTATCATCAACTCGCCGGAAGTCGCCATCCTCGGGGTTTCCCGCTCGGCCGTGGAAGGGGTCTTCCAGAATGGACAGCTTGTTCCCCGGACGATGCTTCCCCTGAGTCTTTCCTATGACCACCGTCTGATTGACGGTGCCGATGCGGCCCGCTTCATGCGCTGGGTCGCCGAAGCCCTGGAAAATCCCTGGAAGTTGATTCTGGAATCCTGATAGCCCCTGGTGGAGCAGCAGAAAACATAACCCCAACGGGGGAAGAGGATAAATCATGAGTAGCAATCAGAGCACGCAAGTCGCCGTATTGGGCGGTGGTCCCGGTGGCTATGCGGCCGCCTTTATGGCCGCAGACCTGGGGCTGGATGTCACCCTGATCGATGTAGAACAGAACCCCGGCGGCACCTGCCTCTACCGCGGGTGCATTCCTTCCAAGGCCCTCTTGCATGTGGCCAAGGTCATTAACGAATCCCGCGAGGCCTCCTATTTCGGCCTTAACTATGGCGAGCCCGAAATTGATCTGGACCGCGTGCGTGCCTCGACGGCCGGCGTGGTCGAGCAGATGACCGGTGGCCTCGGCCAGTTGGTAAGTGCGCGTAAAATCAACTACATCCAGGGCCGCGGCAACTTTGTAAACTCGACCAACCTGGTCGTGACGCAGGCCGACGGCAAGCAGGTAAAGCTCAGTGCCGAATACACCATCATCGCTGCCGGTTCCCGTCCTGCCCGATTTGGTCCCTTGATCGAAACCGACCGTATCATGAATTCCACGGGTGCCTTGCTGTTGGAAGACATCCCCGAAACGCTCCTTCTCGTGGGCGGTGGCTACATCGGCCTGGAATTGGGCACCGTCTACGCCGCGTTGGGCTCGGAAGTGACCTGTGTGGAAATGATGCCCGGCTTGCTGCCCGGTGCAGACCGCGATTTGGTCAAGCCCCTGCAGGCCCGGCTGGAAGGCCAGTTCAAAGAGATCCTGCTCAATACCAAGATTGCGGAAATGAAAGAGCAGAAGAATGGCATCAAAGTGACCCTCGAAGGCGAAGGCATCAAGAAGCCCAACCGCGTCTTTGACAAGGTGCTGGTCAGCATCGGCCGGAAGCCCAACTCCAGCGGCCTGGGCCTGAAGAGCACGGGCGTGGTCGTCAATGACCGGGGCTTCATTGAAGTCGACGAACAGATGCGCACGGCCGATGAGCATATCTTCGCAATCGGCGATATCGTGGGCGGCGCCATGCTCGCGCACAAAGCCTCTGCTGAAGGGCGTGTGGCGGCCGAAGTAATCGCCGGACACAATGCCGCGTTCGAGCCCCAGGCGATTCCTGCGGTGGTCTTCACCGACCCCGAAGTGGCCTGGTGTGGTCTGACGGAAGAGGAAGCGAAGCAGGAAGGGCGCGCGATCAACGTGGCGCGTTTCCCCTGGGCCGCTTCCGGACGTGCGACGACCATCAACCGCACGGAAGGGATGACCAAGATCATATCCGACCCCGAGACCGAGCAACTGCTGGGCATGGGAATTGTGGGCGCAGGTGCTGGCGAGCTGATCGCCGAGGGCACCTTGGCCATTGAAATGGGCGCCCTGGTCAGCGACCTCGATCTGACCATCCACCCCCACCCGACCCTCAGTGAATCGGTGATGGAAGCAGCGGCGTCGGTATTCGGAACCGCTACCCATATCTACCGGCCAAAGAAAAAATAGGCCTTCGCAATCCCCTCTCGGGCAGTTCATGCAAAACGCGTGGACTGCCCGTTTTCTTTGGGTATCAGTGGGGGTTGCGGGCCTTCCAGAAACGTTGTTTCTCGGCTTCGCACCGCAGGTGGAGCGGGGCCCCCGAGTCGTCGGCATAGGTTGTCGCATCCCAGGGAAGAGACGGCCAAATATACGTCGTACCGTCCGGCATCCCGGTGGCCAAATCCCGACTCCCGGGACGCAGGGCACCGACTCTTCCCAGAATGGTCAGCACGTCGCGATGGGTTTCCATATCCCACAGGATGGAGGAGCCATCGCTGCTGCACGAGAGGAGGCGTCGGCCGTCATTGCTGAAACTGAGCGTATAAATCCCCTGGGTGTGGCCCTCCATCGAAGCGACCTGGGACCACGACGTCGTTTCCCAGAGGTTGATACGCCAGTCGTGTCCGCCTGTGGCCAATAGCGTTCCGTCGGGGGAGAAGGCAACTGCCGGGATTCGGGAGGCATGTCCTGCGATGGTGTGGAGCAGTTCCCCCGAGTGTGCGTCGGATATGTGGACAGTCTCATCCGCGCTACTGGATACCAGCACGGCGCCATCGGGGCTGAAGGCCAAATCCAGGACTTCTTTTTGGTGGGCCATCCATTCATGGAGGATGGTGCCGTCGCGCCAGTTGACGAGGCGGAGTTGACCATCCCGGAGGCCGACCGCGATAACGTCGGGGGAGGCGGTTGAAAAGGCGGTCACATTTACTTCGGCGATAAAGGGGCCAAGCACATGGGAGGTTGCCCAGTCCGGGCCTTGCCAGATACGGACGGTCTTGTCGTGGCTGGAGGTGGCCAGCACGGATTCCGTGGGTTGAAAGGATACGTGGCGAACGGACGCCTGGTGGCCCTCCAGCGTATTCAGGAGGGTGCCCGTTTCGGCATCCCAGACCCGGGCGGTGGTGTCATCGCTGGTTTTCCAGTCTCCGGCCGCAGACACCAGCACGCTGCCATCCGGGCTGTAGGCGACATGATTGATGGTGCCGGTGTGCCCTCGGAGCTCCCACATGTCGGCGTGGGGGCCAGGGAAGACGGTATCCCACTGCTTCATCGTGCCTACATCATCTCCCGAGCGAAGCGTGCGCCCGTCGGGGCTGTAGGCCAGGGCGTCGACCTGCCGTTGATGTCCGCGGTAGATACGTTCTACCTGCCAATCCTTCGTCTCCCAGACGCGGACGGTCAGGTCGGATCCACAGGTGGCAAGGTGGGAGCCGTCGGGAGAAAAGCGTGCGGCCCACACGGCGGATACATGTCCAGTCAAGACCTTAACCGTTGCCCCGGTTTTCAGGTCCCAGATCCGCGCGGTGCCGTCGCGGCTGGCGCTGGCAAACAGGGTGCCCTGGGGATTGAAAGCCAGCGACGTGTTGCGCCCCTCGTGACCCGCCAGGGTAAAACGGACCGCGCCCGTTTCCGTTTCCCGAATTTCAACATGGGTAGTACGGTCGCAGGAGGCGAAGAGGTCGCCCGCCGCGTTAAAGGCGAGGCACTCCACACCAGGTTTCGTGACCGGGACGGCATAGCGTTCGGTGTGGGCGGGGTAATCCCAGAGGCGTATGTTTCCGTCGTCATCGCCCGTCAGGTAGCGGGTGCCATCGGGGTGGAACTGGACACAATTCACATCCGAGTCCGCGAACTGGCGGGAATGGACCACGGTGCCCTGTTCATAGTTGTAGAAGGTGAGATAGCCCTCTTCTTCCGCACAGGCGATAATCGGCTCGGTCGGGTGGGGACTGACTTCAATGACCGCACCATGGGGGCTTGTGTAGGTCTGGGTCGCTTCGTTGCCGTTTTCCGGCCAGATGCGGGCGGCATTGTCAAATCCGGAACTGACCAGTTGTTGTCCGCCCGGAAGGTATTCCAGCGACCAGAGGGTTTCGGGCTCGTGGGCCTGCAGCGTCTGCTGGTCCTGGTTGCAGAGATAGAGCAGATAGCCCCATTCCCAGTGGCGGAAACGGGGTGGGCACGCATCGAGTTGGCGCATGGCACGATCATAGCGGCCATCGCTGATGTACTTGCGTGCGCTGGCAATCGCGGCGAAATAAAACTCCTGCTCCGCAAAGTTCTGGGCGTCGCGGGCCATCTTTTCGGCCGTAACCGCCCGTTCTGACTCCGCGATGGCCCGGTCCCGTTCCGCCTGAATGCGCTCGTAGCTCAGAAAGAGGCTGGCGCCAATGCCCAATACGCCGACCCCACCGACAATCAGGGGACCCTTGAAACGCCGGACAAAAAAGGTGACCAGTTCACGGATCGTGTAATTGTAGGCGCCGACCAGGTGGCCCGACTGAAAGCGCTCGATGTCGTCGGCGAGGGCTTTGGCGCTTTCATAGCGTGCTTCGGGAGCGCGGGCCATGGCGCGTTCGCAGATGGCGGCCAGTTGATCGGGGATTTCCGGGGCCAGCGCCGAAACGGGTGGCGGCGGTCCGGTCAAGACCTTGCGTAATACGGAGGCAGACGTGCGGTCCGTGTAGGGGGCACGGCCCGTGAGCAATTCGTACAACACGGAGCCCAGCGAATAGACATCGCAGCGTGCGTTGACCCGGTTGAGATCGCCGGCGGCCTGCTCGGGAGCCATGTATGCCGGCGTACCGATGGCCAGCGCTTCGGAGCCACCATCGGGCTCAAACAGCGCATCTTCAGGAGGCTCACCCTCCTGGACCAGGCGAGCGAGGCCCCAGTCGATGACCACCGTCTCACCGAATTCGCCCACCATCACATTGCCCGGCTTGATGTCCCGGTGGAGTACCCCCCGATCATGGGCGAAGGCGATGGCCTGGCAGAGGTCCAGGAAGTGGGACAAGAGGCGAAGGCGCTGCTCGGTCGTAGCGGCCTCTTTAATGGCAACGCGCAGGCTCCGCCCTTTTACCAGGCGCATGGTGTAATACAGGGCGCCGTTGGCCCGTTGGCCCAGTTCGTATACCGGCACGATGGACGGGTGCTCCAGGTAGCCGGTGATCCGGGCTTCGTAGAGAAAGCGATCCCGGTGCTGCTGGCTGGTGGGATCCGAAGCCGGATCCGCCGCGTTTATCGTGGAGTCGTCTGTTATCTCCGAGCGTTGGGGGACAAGCTCCTTCAGGGCAATACGGCGGTCGAGGAATTCATCGTGCACCACCAGAATGCGCCCCATGCCGCCCCGGGCATGTTCCTTGGGGAAGCGATAGCGCCCGGGTTCTTCGGTGGAGATAGAACCGCTCGTGAAGGCACTGTCAATCCCACGGGGCCGGGCACCCGGCAGGGTCGGGGCCGCGGAACTGTTGAAATTCAGGGTGCCCAACTCATCGATAAGGGCCGTGAGGGTGTGTTCCAGCGAGCAGGCGGGATCATCCAGCCGCGCGCGGGTCGATTCCCGCAAGCGGGCGAGGGCGGTCTCTTCGCAGCGCTCAGCGAGCAATGGGGCGATCAAGTGCGGTTCACCCACCGGAATGCTGGAGGATTGAAAAAGCCCCACGTGGATTCCGGCCAGGCTGATGAGGAGATCGGCGTCAGCGTTCATAGGGAGGAATAATCACTTGAAAATGGTATGTGCCCGTCGATCTACCGGCCGCAATTGAGGTGCTACTGCCGGATTGTCCCCACCGAATTCCATCCGCATTAGAGGCGAAACCCGCTAATCAAGGAGTATAGCACGCAAATCCTGTAGACCAAATATCCTCGTATTATGACGCAATCGATTCGGTAAAGCAAAAGATATCGCTGCGAAGCCAATAAAGCGCCCCGTTGGGCCGCTGTGTGTCGTAAGGCCATATGAATAAACGGTTTGGGATTACCGTGTTGGGACGGTCCCCATGGCTCCCGTGGGTTTCCGTACGCCCCGCCATACGATATCGCCCTGTCGCAGATCGTGTTCACCGCCGTCATCTTCCAAATCGGGACCAACGCTGTAGAGCTGGAAGGTGTCTCCGTCAGTGCGGTACTGAAAGGGAGCACCCGTGTGGGGATCGATGATGCTGGTATCGCCCTGCAGGTCACTGAGGCTCGGTGGGTAGGTGCCGTTGTGGTTGCCGTAAGTCTCTACAGCGGCTCCAACGGACAAGAGGTGCTGGTAGGTTTGGGCGCGGGCCATCATGCGGTGGATGGCCATCATGGCCGGGACCAATCCCTGGGTAACCGCACGGGTTCGGGGCAGGTTATCAATATGCCCTTGTATCTCTTCAATGATGGGCCGGGCCTCATAAAAGGGCAGGGCCAGGGTCGGTTCGAAGGCGTCCATGGCTTGCCCGAAAGCGATCATGTCGAGGTGTTGCCACGGTCGTGCGAAGGGACTTGCGTAGACAGTGGCGGCCCAATCACCACCGGGAAACTCGCTGTGTGGAAAGAACTCCTGCAATTGCGCCTGGCCCGATTGCCAGTCGCCGTTCATGATGCCCGACATGAACTCTACGCCCATGTTTCCTTCCATCTGCCACATGGCGGTCAGTGTTTCCGGCAGGTCGCGGGCAGCGTAATGTTCGGAAAGTTGGGCCAGGAGTTCGGGGGGGACCTTCCCGGGGGGAAAGGCTTCGGCTACGCCCTGATACATGATGGCATCAATGGCGACCCGTACCAGCTGGGAGATGATGAGGGGTTCCTCCTCCAGCCGCGTGGCCAGGCGTACGCCCGCGAGGATGTCGGCCGATGCGCCCGCCCCATCGCCGCTATGGGCCCGTGAAATGGCGCTGGCCTGGAGGAGGCGCGCCATTGCCCGAATGGTACTCAGATGGGGCAGGGGGAGCTTGTAACCCTGCGAAAAATCCAGGGGGTAGAGGGGGCCGCTGCCATTCGCGAGGGCATAGACTTCCGCCAGAACATCGCGGTTCTCGCCCAACACCCGGTTGAGACGTGCCCAATCGGCGTTGCTCCAGGTCGATTGGGGTCGGCTGAAGAGGTCGTCGTAGACTTCGTTCCAGGCGGTGTTCTCTCTAAACATAGTTTCAGCGCGGGTGAGTATGGCTTCCGCCGTCTTTACGCTTTCCACAAGCTCCCGGGTCGCTATATCGGGGGCAGGCGGCGGTGTGTTATCCCCGATGGTCACCACGGTTGTTTCGGACTGAAGGGCTTCCTGAATTCGGGCGAAGCGCTCCACTGCGGGGGGTGGCGCATGGTGGGCGCGGAGGGCCCGGGTCTGTTCGCCGAGGTAAAACCCGTAGCCCACGACGGCACACACGATTACGACGGCCGCCGAAAGCGAAAGAATAAGAATTCGCTCCCTTTTCATGATCCGAAATCCCATTTTGTTACGTGAAACTCAAGCTCCAGTAGAGGAATGTCTGTTTTCGAAAACTATGATCATCCGCATCGCGTGCGCTAAATCGATTTCATCGAACCGTTCCCTCTGGAAGGCCGCTAGACGAGAGACCGAAAAACAGGCCTGTAAATGCCCATGTTTAACAATTACCGTATAACATCGTCCATTCAGCCAAGGGGAAAACGCGTAGTAACGTCATGCACCCTGGCGGCGCTTGAGTCGTTAGCGCTGGTTTACATCGCCGCCGGGTCCCTGCTACAATTGCTCCGGTGTACGCATAAGGCTGCACCCGAATCACGTATAAGGGTCGCCCTCACGATGAACGAGCCCACCTTCTCCATCCTACGAGAGGGTAATTTTTTTGTCTGGACACCGCGATGACCGAAATGACACCGCCCGATGAAGCCACGATAGTGATGGACGAGGCCGCCCTGGCAGAGACGCTCCGCCGGATGGCCCGTGAGATCGTGCATGGCAATGAAGTGCTCGAAGATCTGGCGCTCTTGGGGATACTCCGACGGGGAAGGCCCCTGGCTGACCGTCTGGCTGACCTGATCGAAGAGTTGACCGGGGTTGCCCCGCCGGTGGGTTCGCTGGCGACCACCCTCTATCGGGATGACTTCCGTGGGGGGATTGGCTCCACCATGGACAAGGGCAATACCCACTTTGACTTTAATGTGGATGGACGCACCATCCTGCTGGTGGACGACGTCCTGGCGGCAGGACGCACGATTCGCGCGGCCATGGATGAAGTGATGGACTATGGTCGTCCCCGCCGTATTCAATTGGCCTGTGTGGTTGATCGGGGAGGACGGGAGTTGCCGATCCAGGCGGACTATCTGGGCCATTCCATGGCGACCACGCCCAATGAATGGGTGACCACCCGCCTGCATGAGATTGATGGGGAAGATGCGGTGTTGTTAACCCGCCGCACCGACCTGGAAGAAGGAGCATAAACGCCGTTGCCCACGTCCCGTGAACTAAATTGGTCCCGCAAAGACCTGCTCGGTATTGAAGAACTCAGCCGGGAAGAAATCGAGTTGATCCTCGATACGGCGCCCCAGTTTGTGGCGGTCTCCGAGCGCGAGAGCGGCATCAAGAAGGTGCCCTTGTTGCAGGGCCGCCTGGTGGTGAACTGGTTCTACGAACCCAGTACCCGTACCCGTACCTCCTTCGAATTGGCGGCCAAACGCCTGTCGGCCGATACCCTGGCGATTGCGGCAAGTTCGTCGTCCTCCGTCAAAGGGGAAACGCTCCACGATACGCTGGCCAATATTGAGGCCATGCATTCCGATGTCATCATCCTGCGCCATGGCGCGGCGGGCGCGCCCCATATATTGGCGGCCCGCCACGATTCCCACATCATCAACGCGGGGGACGGACGGCACGAGCACCCGACCCAGGCGCTGCTCGATGCCTTTACCATGCGCAACCACATCCGTGCCCTGCGGGAAGACCCCACGGCGGGCCTGGATGGCGTGCGGGTGGCCTTGATTGGCGACATCGAGCACAGCCGGGTGGCGCGTAGTAACATCATGTGCCTGAAAAAACTCGGTGCCGATGTGACCCTGTGCGGCCCCTCCACGCTCATGCCCACTGCCATCGAGCGGATGGGTGTCGACGTGACCCACAATCTGCGCGAGGCCATCGACGGGGCCGACATCATTTACTCGTTGCGAATTCAACTGGAACGACAGGAGGACGGACTGTTTCCGAGCCTCCGTGAATATATTCGCCTCTTTCGGGTGGACACGGCCGCGCTGGCCCATGCCAAGCCCGAGGCCATTATCATGCACCCGGGCCCCATCAACCGCGACATCGAACTTTCCACCAGCGTGGCCGATGGCCCCCGGAGCGTCATCCTCGAGCAGGTGAGTAACGGTGTGGCAATTCGAATGGCGGTCATGCACCTGCTGGTCAATGGGAAGCGCGGGAAAAAGTAGATTGCTTCCCGGAATGCGTGCCGTGTGAGGCATGTCATGACCACGAAGAACGCAAAGAGCTCAAAAACAGATATAAAAACGAGTCACTCGTCGCTACGGTCCTCCGTAGCGATGCATACCATTCCGCTCCTGCGGAATAGTTTCAGCACGACCATTAGGCACAATCAAAGCCTCCGACCGCTCGTCTTTGTGCGCTTTGAGTTCTTTGTGGTTAAGAAATAAACGCCATACCCGACACCGCGCGTATTGATGCATAGCGCATCCGCGCTGCAGCTACAAGGAATCATCATGAGCACCGTAATCAAGAATGGCCACGTAATCGACCCCGCCAGCGGCGTGTCTGAAAAATTGGATGTCCTTTTCGACGGCGACACCATCGTCACAATTGGAAAAGACCTGAGCGGCGATGACACGATCGACGCGACGGGCTGCGTAGTTTGCCCCGGCCTGGTTGACATTCACGTCCACTTTCGCGAGCCGGGCTTTGAGTCGAAAGAGACCATCGAAACCGGGAGTCGCGCGGCGGCCCGGGGGGGATTCACCACGGTCGTACCCATGGCCAACACCAACCCCGTGATCGACAACGCGGGCATGGTTGAGTTCGTGAACCGGCGCGCCCGGGAGACGGCCTGCATCAAAATCCGCCCTGCGGCCTGTGCCACCAAAGGCATGATGGGCAAAGAAATCACCGAGATGGCCGAGTTGAAAGATGTGGGTGCCGTGGCGGTGACGGATGATGGCAAGGATATCCCCAACAGCAACGTGATGCGTCGGGTGTTGGAGTACGCGAAGATGGTGGACCTGCCCTATATGGCCCACTGCGAAGACCACGACCTTTCCGGTGGTGGTGCCATGAACGAAGGCTACACGGCCACGACCCTCGGCATTCCCGGTATCCCGAAGGCCTGCGAAGAAATCGCCATCGCCCGTAATACGCGGTTGGCCTGGCTCACTGGGGCCCACATCCACATCCAGCACGTGACCACCGCCGAAGGCATCGACATCATTCGGCGCTATAAGAAAAAAGGCGTCAAGGTGACCTGCGAGGCCGCGCCCCACCACTGGTCCCTCACCGACGAGGCTGTTCGCGATTTTAATAGCAACGCCAAGATGAATCCGCCCCTCCGCGAACAAGTGGATTGCGACGGCATCATTGAAGGCATTAAAGACGGCACGGTGGATTGCATCGCCACCGACCATGCGCCCCACACGGCGACGGAAAAGTCGGTCGAATTCGCCGATGCCCCCTTCGGTATCATCGGGCTGGAAACTTCGCTGGCGCGGGTCATTACCGATCTCGTGGAGCCGGGACACATCACCCTTGAGCGGGCCATTGAACTCATGACCATCGCCGGGTCCCGCCTGTGCGATTTGGGCGTGGGTGAACTGAAAGAAGGCGGCGCAGCAGACATCTGCATCTTTGACCCCAAGGCAGAATGGGAAGTGCAGGAGTCGGAGTTTGGTTCCCGCAGTAAGAACTCACCGTTTATTGGCGAGACGCTCAAGGGCCTGGTGAAGCACACGATTTGCGACGGAAAGACCGTGTATTCGCGGGGGTAGACGGGCACCTTTTTTAACCACAAAGAGAGGCCCGCTTTGCCAACGACGGGACAGCCACCGCCGTCTTCGTTCTTGTGGGTGCTTCAATCAATGGTGTTCGCACAGCCGTCGAGAAGAATACGCATCGACGTGTGGCGAGGCAGTCCCTGAGTAGGGACAGGCTCGCCCCCGAAGGCGTTTGGTGGTGTAGGCGCCTTGGGACCGTTCGTGTGTTGTGGCCGGGGAAGATGTCTCTAACGGGCGTGAATGTCCAGTCGTTTGCGGGGTAGGCTCGGGGTCAGCTTTACCAACGACGGGACAGCCCCCGCCGTCTTCGTGCTTGTGGGTGCTTCAAGCAATGGTGTTCGCACAGCCGTCGAGAAGAATACGCATCGACGTGTGGCGAGGCAGTCCCTGAGTAGGAATGTCCCGTCATTTGCGAGGTAGGCTAGGGGTCAGCTTTACCAACGACGGGACAGCCCCCGCCGTCTTCGTTCTTGTGGGTGCTTCAAGCAATGGTGTTCGCACAGTCGTCGAGAAGAATACGTATCGACGTGTGGCGAGGCAGTCCCTGATTCATGCCGCCCGCCTGTCGTTTGCGAAGTGGTATTTCGATTTAAGCACGGGCAAGGCACCAACGCGCCTTGTCCGTAGCACCCGCAGCTATTCTTAGTCCTCTCCACGCACCGCAAACAACACGGCATCTCCATTCGTGGCCACTTCCACCAGCCATTCAGACGCCCGCAGCTGCGCCACCGTCGCCGGGTCTACCGGGTCGGTGTCGGGGCAATAGACGTAGCGCACGCACCATTTTTCCACCCATTCCCGGCGCAGCGCATTGGGCGTGTCGGGGTGGTAGAAGTCGGCCACCTGGGCGCGCACGTCGTTGGCAATGTGGCGGGTGTAGTCCACGCTACCGATCCCATGGACAGTGGCATTGCCCCGCATGACGGCGAGGTCACCCATGAGGGGCGCACCCAGCGAGGGGGCCAGCACGACACCGTCCTCGAGGTGGGCCAATGTGTCGGCGTCGGCCTGATTCATGAAAGCGTTGCGCGTCCAACTGTAGTGTTGCTGGAGGCTGTGGTATCCCAGGGGGCCATAGCTCACGAGCCAGGTGACGAGGATGGAGAGCACGCCGCAGCCGATGATGCAGCCCTGTAGGCCGCGGAAGATTCGGGGGCAACAGCCCAGCCCCCGCTGAATTGCCGCGGCACCGAGGATGGCGAGGGGCACCCCAATAACAATAATAAAGCGGTCGGGGGTGTACTTGAGAAACCAGCCTTGTCCCCAGGCGGAGAAGGAAAGGGCGAAGAAGGCGAGGAGCCAGAGTGCGGCCCAGGGTGGGGCGGCAGCGGGGGGCAGCGTCATGACGCTGTTTGGCACTTCCGCAGCGACCTCCGATTGGTCTGCGCTACAGTGCAGGCGGGCCGCCTGCGCTCCCAGTTGTTCGATAGGAGTTGCGGACGGGGCATGGGCCTTGCTGCTTGAAGCATCTCCATGGGGGCCTTTCCACCACGCGACAATACACCCCAGCGGCACGCCGAGGAGCAGGGCGTAGTCGGTCATCGTCACAGCCACCTGAAACTCACCGGTGCGCAGAAAGTTTCCGTAATAGGTCTGGTAGAGGCCATAGAGCACGGCGTAGGCGCTGATATAACCCACGGCGCTCCATCCTGCAAAGCGGAGCCATTGGGGGGCCTGGTTAACCGCGCGGAGCACAGTGCCCGGGATGAGAACCCAGTAAAAAAAGGTGGCACTCACGAAGGGGGAAAACCAGAGGGCGAGGCGGGCACTCCGGGCGACGGTCTCCAGCAATTCCGGGTTGCGGGAAACCATGGCAATGGCGATAGCTCCCCCGACCGTGACGCCACTGAGGAGCGCAGCCGTCCAGCCGATGCGCCGTATCCAGGGCCATTCTGCGCGACAGAAAACAATGATCGCAGCGGCACCCCACAGCATGGGGCCCACGCGGAAGTTGGCCAGGGTCGTGCAGGCAAAGAGCACGGCGGCCAACACCAGCAGCCCCTTCTTATCCTTTGCCATGGCGTGCCACAGGGCCGTCAATGCGAGGAAGCCAAATCCGAAGGCGAGGGTGTAGTAGAGTCGGGCGGCCATGAGCCAGGGTTGGAAGCGGGGGCCTTCGCTGAGTTCATAGAGAAAGTAGCGCAGAAAATATTCGCCAAACTGGGGATGGGTGTGCACCCCAAAGGGGCCCGTCAACACATAGAGCAAGCCGCCGAGTCCGCCGCCCAGACAAAACAGCACGAAGGCCCGGTGGGCGAGGTGGGGGACGGCAGAAACCAGAAAGGCGTAGACCGCGAAGAGGTAGAATGCCAGTCCCAGGCCGTTGGCGAGGGACATCATGTAAAAGGGCGGAATGTGGAGCCAGGTACCGACGCTTCCGATGGCGCCGAAAAGGTGGTGGTGGGGGATGGCATACAGCGTGGGGTCCCCTTCGGCATAGGGGCTGTCGCACAGGTTATAGGGCGAGTACCACGGCGGGTGGGCGTACTCCATGGCCGTGAGGTAGTTGAAGGTATCGACCACATGGCCCTGGGTGGGCACCGTGCCTGCCGGGGGAGCAGCCTGAATCAGCACGTGAGACAGGGGATCGATGAGGCCCAATCCGATGATGAGCGCCCAGGCCCAGCGGGGCGGACGAAAGGGCTGGAGGGTCTTTTCGGGCGGTGGCGTCATGGCACGCCTAGAGCTCCACATGGGTCAAACACAGGCCGCCCCAGGCACGCTCGATAGCCGTGTCGGTCACCGCCCGATTGAGGGCTTCCCAATTGTGGAGGAGGGGCATGGTGTAGGCCAGGTGGAAACGTTTGTGGTGAATCGTGGCCTCTGGCCGGGTCACGCGAATACGTTTGTCCAATTCCGCTCCTGAAAAGGTGCGGGCAAAGCCATAGCGCTTTTTCGCCATGGGCGTCACATCAAATAGGCGGTTGTACAACCGGTTAGAGGGGTGAAGCAGGAGCACGTCTTCCCGGGCGTGTCGAAGGTGGACGTCGACAATCTGTTGGCGCGGGCCATCCTGGAAATGTTCGATAAGTCCCGACGAAAAGACGACATCGATGGGCTTCGTGGCTTCGAAGTCGAAGACATCCGCGTCCACAATGTCGAAGCGTTCTGGTGCCACGTCTTGAAAAAGTTGGGTTGACAGTTCCAGGGCCTTCCGCGAGTTGTCCACCAGGGTGACCGAGGCCGCGCCCGCCTGAAGCAACAGATAGCTCAGCCGCCCCGTGCCCGCGCCCAACTCCAACAGGTGTTTTCCGGTGAGGTCCCGCTGTCCTGTCAGCCGCTCAATGATGTAGCGGGTCATGAAATCGATGTCGACCACCTCGACCCCTGCCCAGCGTCCCTGATCCCAGACGTTGTGTTCCGGTGCCGTCATCCGCGATTTCCCAGAAAGCGGCGGCGCACGATGAGGGCCAGGGTGTTGCGAATCGTCTTGGTCACATTCATCTTGCTGCTGCCTTCTTTGTAGTCATAGCGGAGCACGAGGGGGACCTCGCCAAAGAGAAGATTGAGGTGGCGCAGCTTGAGGAGGATGTCCACCATGCATTGGAAGCCTTCCTGATCCACAAAGTCGTCGCCATATTCCTCCAGCGCTTCGCGGATGACCTGTCCCCGATAGGCCCGGAAGCCGCAGGTAAAATCTTTCACCCCGGGTATGGGCAGGAGCACCCGAAAGACGATGGACGCGACATAGCTGATGCAGCGGCGTGCGAAAGAAAGGCCGCGCACCTGGGCCCCTGGCTGATAGCGCGAGGCAATGACCACATCGTGGCCTTCCTGGATCATCCGCACCATGCGGAGAATGAGCCCTGGCGTGTGGGTGTCGTCCGCATCCATCGTCACGATAATGTCCCGGTCACCGGCCCGTTTCGCGGCGGCGACGATGCCATCGCGGATGGTGGCGCCCAGTCCCTGGTTTTCGGCGTGGCGCTCCAGGGAGATGGGGTAGCGCGTGGCGTAATCTTCCGCAATGCTCCGCGTGGTGTCGGTGCTGCCATCATCCACCACGATGACTTCGTACCGCTGTCCCGCATCAAACATGGCCTCATCGATTCGCTCCAGGAGACGTCCGAGGCCCCCCGCTTCGTTATAGGTGGGAAGGACGATGATGACCCGGCGCGCTTCGCGGGGTCTGGCGGCTTCAGTGGCAGTCATGGGCGCGTATCGTAGCTCACAGTAAGGGGATAGGGTCCGGTTATGGGGTCGGGCTAAACCATACTGGACGGTGTCGCGGGATGCAAGCCACACGCGGGGGTTCCCGCGGGGAGCAGGGGGGGGAATGTTCAGGAATTATTATGCTGGCAACCCAGGAGGATTGTTGCTACACTATTTATCCAACGGGTCAGTGGACAGGTTCCACCACCTCACTGACTATGGTTCAAGGTTACAAACACAAGAGTACAAAGGAACAGAAAATGCCCACAGGTACCGTCAAATTCTTCAATGAAGCAAAAGGTTTTGGATTTATCACCCCGGACGAAGGTGGTGATGACGTGTTCATCCACATTTCCAATGTGGATCCCTCCGAAGGTATTCTTTCGGAAGGCCAGAAGGTCTCCTACGAAGTAGGACAGGGCCGCAAGGGACCCGAAGCCAAAGAAGTGCGTTCGGCCTAGTTTCGAGTTCGCGCAATACCGTTGTCAGTTTAATCCGTGTATCGTGTGGGTATATCGGCGCCGCCCGTCGGCACAATGGATATATCGCATCGTCGATGACGACATACTGCAACATACACCTTATATTGCGTAATTTCCGATAGGCTTGGTGGAAAGTCGGTCGGACTCTCCGATATAGCGTTATGGTGCGGGGTTGCTACGGAAGGTGTTGGAAGTACTGGGCACTTGAAGGCTTCAAGGGCGCGACGATTCGCATCAGCCCCGGCTGACGCATACACAGATTATCAAAAGGCCAGGTAGCAGCGTGTGCTGCTTCCTGGCCTTTTTCGTATATATTCGCTGCCCTCTGGAAATACGCCGGGAAAACAGGTCATCCAGCGCATAAGCAGGGCAGATTGTCAGCGCCTCGGAAGGGGTTTCCGTTGGCGGTGTCTTGTCTGCACGTATTGTAAGTCGTTGATATGTGGTGACTTAAAAAATGGTAGCCCGTAGGGGATTTGAACCCCTGTGACGGGACTGAGAATCCCGCATCCTAACCCCTAGATGAACGGGCCACCGAAAGTGGCAAAAACGGCTGAACACCGTTAAATTTGAAAATGGCAGCCGTACTAGGACTCGAACCTAGAATACCCAGAATCAGAATCTGGTGCCTTACCAATTTGGCTATACGGCTGCAGAGGTAGTAGGCAAAGATTGTAGCCTATGGCAGTGTTTTGTGTCAATAAACTGACCCGGGAAAATGCGGGCCGTATTTGTTTCCTTGCCGGGTCGCCCCCGTCATCGATATCGCAGGCCGGGTCGGGGAGCAGGGAAGCCCGTCCATACAAGGGGGCCATGGTCGCCTCCATGGGGCGTGCCCTTGGTTGCGCCTCTCTCCAATTTTCCCGTTGTCGTGCCCTTTGGTCTGCGGGCGGGCCCTGCCGTGGGCAGGAACGTCCGGGATTCTGGGGTGCTGCCTCCCTTTCGGGGGCGTGTTCCAGCTGCGGGAGTTACGCCACTATTCCGTCAGGAGGGCCAGGGTGGCCTGAATGTTGATGCCGAGGTCCAGGAGGTCCTCGCCGTCTGATTCGCCGGGGGCGTTGCCCTCGATTTCGTTGAGCAGCTTGCCGTAAAGGTTCATCATGTCGGCCATGGGCTTGAGTTGGTCGCCGATGCGCATGGTGAAATCGAGGTTCATCTCGGCCTGGACCAGCTGCCCATTGTCCACATCGAAGTAGATGAGGTTTTCCCCCCGCAACTTGAACTCGGGCAGGCTGAAGTTCATCTCTTCGCCCAGGGCGCTCTCGGGAGAGGCTAGGGTGCCGTCTTCCTGGCTCGAAAGGATGGTCTGGCGCACCACACCGCAATAGCGCCCGCGAAAGAGCTGGAAGCCCTCCAGTACATTGGTCGCCGTGGAGGCCACCCCAGCGCCCAGCCCCGGCACGGGCATGGCGAAGTCGGAGGTCCATTGGGCACCGGCGTCCAGGTCCCCCGCAGGGAATTCCACACTGGTAACAATTTCCTGGGGCGACAGGAGCTGGTCCATGCCAGGGGCGCCATAGACCTGCAGCACCTCTCCGGCCGGGGAAACCAGGGCGCGGGTGGGCGTGTTGAAAAAGTCGAGTTGGGGGATGCCCGCCGTGGAATCGCCCTGGGCGGTGCTCAGGGAGTCGTTGCCGTGGCTGAATTCCGTGCCGGCCATGGAGTGGGTCAGGTTGACGGGGGCATCCATGAAGCTGCCGTTCATCTGCACCTGGTCAAAGGCGATTTCGATGGTCCCGTTGCCCAGCAGGTCGATGCTCTCGGTGTGCACGTGCATGTCGCTGGTGAATTCCATGGCCACACTGCCGGGCCCCGTGAGGGATTCGATGCCGGAGCCGCCCACGGTGGCATCCAGGGCATAGTAGAGGGTCTCGCCCGGGATAAACTGGTAGTGAAAGAGGGACTCAGCCGAAGCGGGTTCGCCCAGGGGGCTCTCCGGTGTGTCTTCTTCCATGTGGGCGGTGGACAGGTGGGTCTGGGGGGTGTGTACCTGCTCATTGACCCAGTTTCCTGTACCGAGCCCAGCCGCGACGGCGGTGGTGGCAAGGGCGCTTTTGCCCAAGAACGCGAGAAATTTCATAGGGAATCACAGCTCCTTCATTGCCATGATGCCATAAAACTGTAAAACAGTCAATGGGGTTTGGGGTGGGGAATCTGGGCGATAGGATTCGATTTCGCGGAAATAGAATTGCCGTACGACCGTGAAAAGAGACGTCCTGGCCGTGCCGCGCGATCTTCGGCACATGAGCCTGAGCGCGTTCGATGAAGTCCGTGCGCGTGACGCCTGCATACCATCGAGGCCGGTAGCGAATATGCGCGTAGGGGATGAGTTTAGGCACGAACCGGAGTACCGGATCGCGCGGCACGACCGAGCAATTGGTCCGCGATACTGGGCGGAACTCCAAAAGGTAATTGACCTCGGCTTCCCCCAAAAAAGTAATCCGCGCCGTCCAGGCGAAGACGACGCGGATTGGGAAGGAGCAGGGCCGGCCCGAGGGAGGTGGGCCGCCCTGCCGAGAGCGCGGTAATCAAAAGCTAGTAGTTTGATTCAAGCAGCTGGGCCACTATTACGGCAACCTGAATTACCTTAGTTACGGAGGATTGCTCCCCTCCTTGGAGGGGCCGGGGGTGGGTCAATGCCCGAAAGAAGACCCAACCCACCCCTAATCCGCCACGGCGCATCTGCGACCCTCCCAGGAGGGGAATTCATTACCAATTTCCTCACGGGTTCAAGCGAACGTAAATGTCTGGAATTCTAATTCGCACCACTAGTAGAGGGCGCGTAATACGAGAAAAAGCCCGAGCATTCCGGTGGGTATTCCAATAAGGATGCCCACAAAGGTCAGGCAGAAGACGAGGCCCAAAAGCATGAGGCCGGCACCGATGAGCAGGCTGCGCACGATGCCGAGCCGAGTCTCCATGGCGGACACCACGTGCCAGAGTGCGCGCACGGGCCAGAAATACCAGCGTCCGTGGCGGGTTTCCGACGGGGCTGCGCTCATGAAGTTAACAACGCGTGTAACAACGTGATGCTGATGATGGCGGCGAGTAGGGCCAGGTGTCTGGGCGATACCTCTTCCATGATAGGTTCCTTCACGGGTTGTCTTTCAGTCGTTCGTCCCAATCGTATTTGGTCGACGTGACAATACTTTCCATGCGCTGAATGCGGCGGTCCAGGTTGTCGAAGGTGTCCTTCAGCCGCTGGAGGGCCATGGTGCTGGAGCCGGTGTAGGAGTTGTAGAACTCGGCATCGCTCTCCGAGTCGAATTCCACCAGCGGCTCGGGTTTCATGACGAGGGCCGCGATGATGTAAGCGATGATGCCCGGCCAGAACCAAAGGACCAGCGTGGCAATGACGACGATGGCGCGCACGGCGAGTACGGGGATTTCCAGGTGATCGGCCAGGCCCTGGCATACGCCGAAGAGGGTCGTGTTGCGGGAGCGGTAGGGGCCGCCGGGGCGGTGTTGGGTGTTGGGATGGTTCATGAAATCAACCTTTCTAATGTGAGAAGGGGGAAATTTGAAGTTTGAAGGGTGAAGTGGGTGTCATTCGAGTCCGCGTAGGAATGTTGTCCCACAAGTCGCACCCGTCCCACCTGTCCCACACAAACTCCACTCATTCGCCACGCCCCTTATCCAACAAGATAGTTTCCAGCGACTCGACCCGTTCCTCCATTTTTTTCATGCCGTAGAATATTTCCTGCATGAGTTGAGATTCTTCATCACTCAGTCGGCTGCCTCCGCGGGCGCCTAACATTTTTGAGATCATATTCGTAAGGAGAAAGAGGGCGGCCAATACGGAGCCAAATACGATGGCGACAATGGCGACGGCGGTTTCATCCATGGTGTTCTATTTCCTTCCCGTGCGGGTCTGAGCGGCCACTTCGCCTGGGCCGTTAGTGTTTCGTGTTAGCTGTTGCGGAGCCGTTGGTCCCAGTCATAATCCCGTGCCGTGACGATGCTCTCCATGCGCTGGATGCGTTTGTCGAGGCTTTGGAAGGTGGACTGGAGTCGACGGAGGGCCATGGGCCGTGAGGTCGTATAGCTATTATAGAACTCGTGATCGCCATCATTCTCGAGGGGCAACACGGGCTCCAGTTTCATCACCAGGGCCGCCACGATGTAGACGACACCCACGGTGAAGCCGGTGAAGATAAACGTGAGGATCGCAAGGACGCGGATCCAGCATACGGAAAAATCGAAGTAGTCGGCCAGTCCCCGGCACACGCCGAAAAACATACCCTTGCGGCTGCGGTAGGGACCGCTCTGCGGTCGAGCATATGAGGTGTTCATGGTAGTGGGTCTCCCGTGATTCTTTAATAACGTTCCGAGGCTACGTGGTCCGGCATGGGCGGCGGTGACTTCCGGTAATGTTCGCCCTGGTCGAGTAAGATAGTTTCCAGGGATTCGATGCGCTGGCCCATGCGCTCCATGCCACGATGGAGCTCCTGGATGATTTCCGTGTCCTCCGCGTTGTAGCGCTGGTCCTTACGGCAGACCCCATTGCGCCCCATGACATAAAGCCAATAGAGGGAGCCGAAGATAAGGATGAGTGTAAATACGTAACCGTTTATCATAACGAATGTCTCCTGTGTGCTTAAGGGGTGCGGTCGCGGTCCAGCAGGATGGTTTCCAGGGCATCAATGCGCGCTTCCATACGCCGCGCTACGCGGTCCAAATCCCGTGCGAGCACTTCCAGTTCCACGTCGTCGCTCCCGGGGCGTTCGCCCGTGCTGGTACGGGGTGTCGGTATGTGGTCCCGTCCAAAGGCCCACTTCAGCAGCAATGCCACCACGGCGATCGAACAGAGCAAGGCGAACCAAGAGGGGACGGATGAAAGGGGGCCGAAGGGCGTCATGATAAATGCCTGGGCGTTGTACCACATGGCGTTGCCCATCAGGAACGGCACTTCTGCGGCATACACGATACCCCGCAAGAATCCCAGGCATCCCAGGACAAGCAACAGGGCCAGTGTGATTCCGATTGCCTTCCTCATCTGGACATCCTCCCTTGGTTTCATTCCATACCCCGGGTCCGGGTGGACCCGGGGTAATCCCATTCGCGGTTAGTGGTTGGCCGTGTTCTTGGCCTTCATGGCGGCGAGTTCTTTTTCGATGTCCTCGTCGACTTCCAATTCCTTGAACTGGTCGGCGAGCGAGGTCTTTCGGCCATAGTTCACCAACTCGGCATCGGCTTCCATGCGGTCAATGCGCTGCTGGAAGTTGTCGAAGCGTTCGAGGGCATCCGACGTGTCGTAACGGCGAATCTGCTGCTGGGCTTTTTTCTTCGTGGTGGCGTTGGTGTGACGCTGCACGAGGACCCGCTGCTTTTCGCGCGCGGCACTCAGCTTGTCTTCCAGCTGCATGATGTCGCTCTGGCACTGGGTCACCAGGGTTTTGGCCTGGTCCAGCTCTTCCTCCAGGGCTTCGGCGCGCTCTACGTGGCGGCGCTTTTCCATGAGGGCTTCGCGGGCCAAATCTTCCCGGCCCTTGTTGATGGCGAGCTGGGCTTTGCTGTCCCAGGACTTGGCCAGATCGAGGACCGTTTCCATCTCGCGCTTAATCTTTTTCTTTGTGGCCATGCCGCTGGCGCAGTTGGCCTTGATTTCGACGAGCGTGTCTTCCATTTCGCGGATCATCATCTTGACCAGCTTTTCCGGATCCTCGGCCTTTTCCAGCATGGCGTTGATGTTGGAACTGATGATGTCGCGTACCCGTGTAAAAATACCCATGACAGGCTCCTTTATACCGCGTGCGTGAGCGAAGTCACGTCGGCGTTGGGCAGGGGGCGCGTCACCTCATGGAAGGACGGCCACACTGCATCTACTACTGTGTTCGAAGGGTTTTTATTCTCTCCCAGGGCCCGTTGCCCCAGGTTGGTGATCAAAAGGGCGATTTCCGGGTCGGTCCGAACGAGCTGGAGGCCGGCCCGAAACTGGAGGGTGCCCGCCACCGGCACGCACCAGACGATGGCTGCCGGAATCACGGGGCCGCGGTCTTGGGCCTCGAGATAGATGCGGCGGCCCGGTCGTAAGTAGCGCCCCAGACGGACGGAAGCGCCCGTACGACTGATGTTGAGCCAGGTGGCTTTTCCCCTGTTGCCGCAGCCCGTGCGATAGCCCAGGGCGCCGTTTAATCGACGGCGTAATTCCCGGTGCTCCGTGGTGTTGGTGTTCATGGTCTGTACCCCTGTGTTGATTGCCTCAGTGTTCATGAACGGAGTAATGCAATGGTTGTGCCAAGACCGGGCGTATCCGTAAGGGGTTATTTACAAATGGGTTACGCGAAATGTTGATGGTCGGCCCGTTGAGCGGGATGGTGAAATTTACCATCTCTTACGGAAATTTACCATCTTGTGGTAGGATATACGCGGGCGTGCCGTTGGGGCCGCACGGAGAGCCAATCAGGATCCAGCCTGCCGGGAGGACTTCGATACGATGTATGACACGCCGGACAATTATTCCGAGTCCATGCCCGAGGCCCTGGGGGAGTCAGAGGTCTTTCTGGACTTCCAGGATCGTCTCAGCCGCGTGGCGGGGGTGGAGCGTCCCGTACTTATCGTCGGGGAGCGGGGTACGGGCAAGGAGTTGGCGGCCCGCCGGGTACACTTTCTTTCCCGGCGCTGGCAGGAGCCCCTGGTGGAGTTAAATTGTGCGGCGCTCTCGGAGACCCTTATTGAGTCTGAGTTGTTTGGCCACGAGGCCGGGGCTTTCACGGGGGCCAATCGCCAGCGGCGGGGCCGCTTTGAAATGGCCCATGGGGGCACCCTGTTCCTGGATGAGCTGGGCAATATCCCGTTGCCGGTGCAGGAGAAGATCTTGCGGGTGGTGGAATACGGCCGCTTTGAGCGCGTAGGGGGGACCGAACAGATCTCGGTGGATGTGCGGATTGTGGGCGCGACCAACGCGGATTTGCGGGCGGAGGCGGCGGCGGGGCGCTTCATGCGGGATCTGTTGGATCGTCTTTCCTTTGAGGTGCTTTACTTACCCCCCTTGCGAGAGCGACAGGAAGACATTCTTTTACTGGCCAATCACTTTGCGTCCCGAATGGCTTCCGAGCTGGGACGTCGCGAGTTACCGGAATTCAGCGCGGCGATGTGTGAGGCCCTGACCCGTCATCCCTGGCGCGGCAACGTGCGGGAATTGAAAAACGTGATCGAGCGGGCTGTGTACCAGGCAACGGATGCCCGCATCCACGAGGTGGTCTTTGATCCCTTTGTTTCGCCCTATGCCCCCTTGCCGGAAGCCGGGCAGGCCCCGGAAGGCCCGACAGGTGATGACGTCGGGGTGGTGTCGCCGCCCCGGGAGGCACAGGGTTTGCCGGGTTCGGCCTTTGAGCGGCCCTTTTGCGAATCGGTGGAGCTTTTCGAACAGCAGTTGCTGCGGGCGGGCCTCACGGCGGCGCGCTTTAATCAGCGGAAGGCCGCAGAAATGCTGGGTTTGACCTACCATCAATTTCGCGGCCTCTACCGAAAACACCAGGCCGTGCTCGCGGAAGAATAGGGGGCATGGGGTGTCTGCGTTTGCATCGCAGGGACCGGGCCTGTTAGAAAGGGGGTACTTGGGAAGGTGGTGACCGGTGTATCTATCGGTCGGTGCCTTGAAATGGACGTGTCCTGAACACGGAATTGAAACGGCGCATGACGGGACGGTGTTAGCGTTCCATGTGTGCTGCGGGAAGAAACTGACGGGCTGTATGTCGCGTATTCCTGAACGGAAAACCCTGATTAAGATTGCCTCGGCGTGCCTACTGCTGGTGCTTGCGGCGGGTGGCGTCTTCTTTGTGCTGGCGCCCTACCAGGCCAGCCGTGTGACCGCACATCTCGCCAACCGCTATTTTGCCAGCGGAGAGCAACCGCTGGTGTTGGCGACCGCGGCGGAAGAAGGTGCTTACTTCGAACTGGGCCATCAACTGCGGATGCACCTGGATGCCTCCCAGTCCTATCAGCTCGCTGTGCAGGCGACCCGTGGCTCCATGGAAAACCTCACCCTCCTCACTGAGGGTAGCGCTGATCTGGCCCTGATTCAAGGGGGTCTGGCGGCCGAGCGCAATGTGAGTTCCAGCGATTGGACCGGTGGGCTCGTGGGAGAGGGGGATAAACTGGTTTCCCTCGCCAACCTCGGGCGGGAATATGTGCACATCGTGGTGCCCGCCGATTCGGGCATTCAGCGTTTTCGAGACCTGGCTGGAAAGCGTTTGGGGGTCGGGCCTGCGGGGGGCGGTGCGGATGCCCTGGCGCGGAAGATGATTCGCTTTTTCTCTTTTGGTGAAAGCACCGAATTAATTCAGGATCACAATCCGAATCTCGCAGAAGCGTTTCTCGACGGCGATATTGATGCGGCCTTTACCGTCTATGGCCTCTTTGCGCCAGCCATGGAAGACTTGCTGGCGTCGGGATGGTATCGCCTGATCCCCATTCCGGAAGCCGACGCCGTGGCCCGTTATTTGCCTGGCGCCTTTGTGGAAACCCTGCCGCCTTTTCTCTATGGCCCCGACCGCAGTATCCCCCGACCAGAGGATGGCGACTTCAAGACCGTCGCGGTCAATACGCTGCTGGTGTGCCAGAGTGATTTGCCGGACCGCCAGGTATACGCGGTGCTCGAAGAAATTTTCAGTGGGCCATTCCTCAAGATGGCCCGTCTGACCGACTTGAACGAAGAGGTGGCCCAGGCGTCCTTGCACCTGCCCCTCCATGCGGCGGCCGAGGCCTACTATACGCGGCACGATCCGATTTCCTCTGATCGCTTTGAGATTCTCTCCTTCTTTCTGGCCGGGGTCGTCTGTTTGGCAAGTGTCGTCCACTTTGTGGGTAGCCGCCGTCGGATCGCCATTCAAACCCACCGCCGGGAAGCCATTCGTCCCTATTTCGAAGCCATGATGGATTATGGGGATGCGATTGAGAGTGCCAACAGTCCTTCCAAGCTCACGTGCCTGATTCACAAGGTGATGGCCACCCAACGGGGCGCGGAGCGCAAGTGGCTGGAGGGGGAATTTGATACGGAGGATATGGAAAACCTCTATGCCGTATACAGCCTTCGTTGTGACAATGCCTTTCACAAGATTTTTGACCTGCATCTTCAGGGGATTCGCGGAGTGGCACAGATAGAGGCTCCGGCGCCCATTGATGTGGGGGATTCGCCGTGGAAAAGTTCGCCGGAAGCGATTCGCTCCGAATCCCCGCGGGCGGCGGCCATGGAATCTCCCATGCGCAACCGCTGGGACTTGACCTCGGAAGCCGCTCCCGTCGAAGACAGGCCGACCTACCGGCCCGTCGCGGAAGTCGAAGAAGACGATGATTTCTTTACGGGCGCCCCGTTGGCAGGGATCGATCAGACCAAGAAAGAAATTGCGGCCATGCTGCCGTCCCGCTATGACTCGGGGCTGCTCTATGATACGGAAGCGAGTGGCGCGGGTGCCGTGCGGGTGCGGACCTCCCGTCCTGCGGCGGAGTTGCAGGCAACGGTGAATAAGGGGGTGCCGGATGTGATGCCGGAGCCCGAACCCGAGTCCGAACCTGTGCAGCCCACCGAAGCAGCGGCCTCCGAGGTGTCCGAAGCGGAGGCATCGGCCGATCCTGCCCCGGAGAAGACGGAAGAAAGCGCTCCGGCGCCCCGTCCGGCACGGAATAAGGGTGCGGAGAAGAAGCCCCTTCCCCGCCCGCGACGCAGTGTAGCGGCAGAAAGTGACGACCAGCCCGACCAGATGATGCTGTTTTAGTGCGGCAAAGGGTTGTCCCGGACACGGTTTCGAGCTATTCGGTTGCTGTTTTCTGGGATGGGGCAGGGGGTCGCCCTGGCGAAAAATACCCTCTAATAATACTGCGTATATTGATTTCCTGGCGTCCAATCCTTCATGCCGCCCCTCTATAGGGTGGGTGGGTCAAGGTGGGGCACTAGATAGGGCAGAAGAAATTATTTACAAAAAAGAAAGAATTTACTTGACGGGGGGGATCCGGACTGCTATACTGTGCCGTGAATTGCATGGGAGTATTGTTGAGGAAGTAGGTAGTGTCGATATGTGCTTATCGATTGCTACATCAACAAGGCCCCTGCCGAAAACACCATCGGGACCGATTCCAAATTCGAAGGCGAAAGGAGGGATGGTAGAGCGCTAGTGAATAGCCTACCTTCAGGGATCGCGCACAAATCCGATTTGAACACGCATAAATATTCTGGCAGTTTCCCCTGAGTTTGTTTCGGGGTCGAGACGCCGCGCCAGACACGATGTGGTCTGAGCGAAACACCTTTAACAGGGTCGATGTTGAATCGACCAAACTACGGAGATAACGCACAATGCGTTCACTTAAAGTACTCACGATTGCAGCGCTCGCGCTGGGTACGGTTACGGCCGCCCAGGCAGAGCTCCAGAACGTCGAACTCGACGGTAGCCTCCGCATCCGCGGCAACTGGTTCGACTTTGATGACAACCTTGCCATCAACGCCGGCGAAGACATTGCCAACGTTGAGCAGCGCACCCGTCTTGGCGTGAAGGCTGACTTCACCGACGACGTGTCCGTCTACATCGAATTCGATGCCTACAACAACTGGGGCGACAGCTTCCGTTCCAACTTCATCACCGGTATCGACGGTGCTGGTGCTTCCGACGACGTAGCACTGTACCAGTCCTACATCGAGATCAACAACGCTTGGGGTCTTCCGATCCGTAGCCGCATTGGTCGTCAGGAAATCGAACTCGGCAGCGAATGGCTGATCGGTAACCAGGACGCGTCCTCGGTTTTCACCGGCCTTTCCTTCGACGGCTTCCGCACCACCTACGCGACCGACAGCTTCTCGGTTGACTTCCTCTCCCTCAAGTTGGGTGAGACCTTCCGTGACTTCGGTGACGAAGACGTCAACCTCTGGGGTCTCTATGGTAGCTACATCGGTCTTGAAGACTGGCAGTTCGACCTTTACTGGTTGTTCGTCCAGGAAGACCTTGACAGCCGTAACCCCGGCCTCAATGGCTCCGGTATTGCCGGCGCAGTAGCGGGCGGATTTCTTCCCGTCCTTCCGGTGTCGAACGACGCCGACCTCCACACCATCGGCCTCCGCGGAGCTGGCACTTATGGTGCATTTGACCTTGAAGCAGAAGTAGCCTTCCAGTTTGGTGAAATCGACCGCACGCGCGCCGGTTTCCGTTTCTTCAACAACAACCAGGACCTCGACTACGACGCATGGGCGTTCAACCTCGAAGCTGGTTACACGTTTGACATGACCTGGACGCCCCGCGTCTACCTCGGCGTTGCTTTCTTTGAAGGCGGCGACGACGATGACAACAACCTCATCGACCGTATCTTCGGTGGCGACGGAAACGACCTGGCCTTCAACCGTCTGTTCAGCAACTGGGAATACAGCGAGTTCCTTGAGAACACCGCTCTTTCCAACAGCATCATCTACCGTGCTGGTGTGAGCGCCATGCCGACTGAGAAAATCAGCCTGCTCCTTGCGCTTACCTACTTCGAAGCTGATGAAGAAAACAACCTGAACAACTTCGGACTCGGCATCTTCGACTTCTTCGAAAATGACGACGACGACACCGAAGGTTGGGAAGTTGGCCTCTATGCTGACTACCAGTACAGCGAAGACCTGGTCTTCCGCGCTGGCTACGCCCACTTCTTCGGCGATGACGGCCTCGACAGCGGCAACTTCGTTACCGCCAACGGTCTTGGTCAGTTCTTCCACGTAGAACGCAACCGCGGTCTGTTTGCCAACATCTTCGGCAACAACGACAGCAACGATGCCGACTACAACTACCTGTACTGGGAAGCTGAAATCAGCTTCTAAGTTACAGACATTAGCTTAGTCCCTATGAAGCCCTTGCAGGTTCGCCTGCAAGGGCTTTTTTGCGGTTCATGACGAACGAATGGAGATTGCCATCTGGGAAGGGGGCTCGGGCGATGGGGCGCGCGCTTTATGTGCCGCAAAGCCACGAGACGCCTCGGACCTCCCGGGTTGGGACAGCCTCTACACCCGCCGCCGAGCTCCCTGGGAAAAGTTGTTGCACAGGTAGCGCGGCTGATTGGGGAGAAAGGTGCGCCGGATGGCCCGTTACCCCTATACTATGGGCTAGAGGAGTTACCGAAAACAGGCAGGAGCGTGACGTTGAATCGGGCGGAAGCACGTATTGACACGGGTGTTGCACGGCTTACCAACCGATGGATGGAACGACGTTGGGCCACCTACACCGGTGCCACGACGGAGCTTCATCTCACGGGCGTAGATGGCGATGCCCTGACGCGGAAATCACCCGAGTTTCATATCGATTGCGGTGAACGCGCCATCGCCGTATCAGATTGCACGGATCTCGCCTGGAGCGAGGCGGTCGACCAGCACGGAGCCTCACTGAGTCTGGCGATGCGGTCGCCCGGGCTCTTTATACGCCTGGAGACCTTTATCGCCCACCAGAGCCCCGGCATGGTGCGGCAATTACAATTATTTAATACCTCGCACGCGGCCCTGACCATTACCCGGGTCGCGGCCGAAATACTCCCCCTGGACCCCGACACCTTTTCTCCCAACGGGATTACCGAAAACAGGACGCGGGATCTGGCGGGGAGAGCCGGTGAGACGCGCTACCTGGCCCACGTCACCGCGCCGGCGGGTGCTTTGCTGTTGGGAACGAATCAGCCGGATGGCTTTGCACTCTTTGCGCCCAATCCGCGCTATTGCGCTTCCGTCTGGACGGGCTATGAAGAGATAGCGCCGGGGAAGGCCTGGACACCCCCGCCGACGACACTCACGTGGCAGGCGGGGGCCACACCGACAGATATAGATACGGAGGCCGTAGCGGGTCTTCAGGAACATTGGCGGGAACATTGCAACCGCTCGTAGCGATAGACGGAATACCCCAACTTCAACGAAAGTACACCACGTGACCCAAACTATAGAAATTACCGCCGTCGGCCATGGCGGCGCAGGCATTGGCCGTATCGATGGCCAGGTCTGTTTCGTGCCCTACGGCATACCGGGCGACCGCCTCGCTATTAACATCACCAAGTCCACCAAGAAAGTCCTGTGGGGCGAACTGGTGGAAGTCATTGAGCCGTCGCCCGACCGGGTTGAGCCCGACTATCCCGGTTGGACGCGCAGTGGTGTGAGCACGTGGCTCCACTTTAAATATCCGGCCCAGGCCCAGTGGAAGCGTCAGATTGTGCGCGGGTGCCTCGGCCATATCGCCGGCATCGATGCCCTCGAAATCGGTTGGCGGGAGGACCCGGCGTTGCGGACCGGCTACCGGACCCGTGCCGAATTTCACGGCGATGGCAAGCGCTTTGGCTTTTATGCCCTGGGTAGCCATGACATTGTCGACACGACGCGGTGTCCCCTGTGCCACCCCAAGATGAACGAAGCCCTGACAAAATTGCGTGAACTGGAATTGAAGGGGTCGGTGACGGTCACGGTTAATCCCGAGGGCGACGAAGTCCTTGTATGGACCGGATTCCAAAGCCGTCGGCTGAAAGACCGTTTTCCGTTGGCGGGCTCTTCCAAAGACGAAGGCCATCCGTCACGCTTTTTCTTCGACGGTATTCCCATTGTAAACGGGACCTTTTCCCAATCCAGCCTCCTGTTGAATCGCCTGTTGGTGGAGACGGTGCATCAATATCTGGGTAAGCCGACGTCGGTACTTGATCTTTATTGCGGCAATGGCAACCTGACCCTGGGCCTTCCCGAGCGGACCGAGGTCATCGGTATAGACCACAACAAGCTGGCGGTGAAGGCGGCCGATCGCGTGGGAGGGGGCACCTATTACGCCGGGCAGGAAAGCACCATGATCAAGCGCATCAAGGAAGATCAGTGGGATGCGATCTTGCTCGATCCGCCCCGTGCGGGTGCCAAGGTGCTCGTTCCGGCCCTGGCCCAGTGCCATGCCCGTTCGCTGGTCTATGTTTCCTGTGATCCAGCGACCCTCGCCCGGGATCTGAAGGGCCTTTATGCGGGCGGATGGCGCGTCGTGCAGATGAATACCCTGGACCTCTTTCCCAACACCGCCCACGTTGAGACCGTATGTCTGCTTAAGCGCACGGGATAGGGCTTCGGGCTTCTCCTGCGAGCGGTGGTGGTATTCGATGGGGCGTACCCACTAAATACAGTGGAATGGTGCGGTGAAATTGCGACCAACCCGCCTATATGGTACACTCTTCCTATCGCGTGGTCGACGCAACAACGGGGTGTTACGTTCGTCTACAGGAGTTGGGGAGATGAACCGCTTGTGCGTACTGCAAGGGGTGCATCCCGTAGCAACTCATGGAACACGGAGTATCAATGCGTTTTACGGTAGACGGATCGGAAGCCCTCGAAGACCGAATCACCCAGGACATGGCGCAAATTCGCGCTGGGGTGGAGGAAGTGGTCGCCGAGGGAGACCTGAGTGGACTCATCCTCGGCGGCGGTTATGGCCGTGGTGAAGGGGGAGTTTATGTGGTCGATGGTATCGAACGCGTCTACAACGACTACGACTTCTTCGTGGTCGTGCCGTATGCGTCTCGCAACCGTCGAAAGGCCTTGTCCGCCCGGCTGAACCAGGTCAAAGCCCGTTTTGAGCCGTCCTGCGGTATCCACGTGGACTTTGGTCCGCCCATGCCCGAGTCGGAGTTGCCCAGGCAGCCCTACGAGCTCATGTTTATGGAGCTCAAGGCCGGACATCATGTGCTCATCGGTGATGAAGATATTCTGCAAGGCTTGCCCGACTACGACGTCTCCCGCCCACCCTTGGAAGAGGCTGCCCGTCTCTTTATGAATCGGGGCGCGGGTCTCCTGATGGCCGACCGGCTCTTGAAAGAAAACCCGGATGTAACCGGTGAAGATCATGAGTTTGTGGTGCGTAATATCTTTAAGGCGCTCCTGGCCGCTGGGGATGCCGTGTTGTTTGTGGACGAGAATTACAGCCCCAGCTACGTGGAACGGAAACGTCGTTTCGACGCCCACACACTGGAGGGCGTTCCGCAGGCCGATGCATTGCGCGCGGGCTATGAGGCCGCCATGGCCTTCAAGTTTCGACCCACCCACGACCAGGCGACCGGTGAGGCACTGGTCCAGTGGCATCGTGACGTGGTCGCCCTCTTTGGTGAAGTGTTTTTATGGTTCGAGCGGAAGCGCCTTAAGCGCCCCGAGCTCACCTGGGCGGAGTACCAGGCACGGGCCTGTCGTTTGCCCGAACTGAGTGGCCAGGACCGGCTTAAGAACACCCTGCGCAATTTGCGGTGGGCATCGGCTTTTCGCCCGTCGCTGGGCGATCTGGCGTTACATCCCCGTGACCGGGTGCTTTCGCGCTTGCCCGGTTTGTTGTTTGAAGGAAAGTCGGACCCGCAAGACGTGGCGATGGTACTGAAATTCTGGGAATGTTATGGTTGAGCGCAATCGCGATGAGGAATGTGTCCACCCGTGAGTGAAACGGAAACACCACATACACTGCCGGACGGTAGCGCCCAGCGCACCGTGGCGATCATCATGCGCTCGAAAGATGAGCAGCCCTATGCGGCCGAGACGCTCTCGCGCCTGCCCGGCCAGACCTTTCAGGATTTCACCCTCTACAACGTGGACTCCGGATCGACCGACGGTACCCTCGAAGCGATTCAGGCCCACAATCCGGTGCCCGAAAACATCATTCAGATCGCACCGGGCGACTATATCCCCGGGCGCGTATTAAACGATATGATTCGTCGGGTCAGCGAGCCGATTATCGTGCTCTTGAACGCCGACTGTATCCCCACGACCGACGATTGGCTGGAGCAGCTGGTGCGGCCTGTGTTGGACGATGAGGCCGACGCTGTATCCAGTCGTCAGGTGGCCCGGCCCGACGCCCACCTGGTGGTGGCCTACGATTTGGAGCGGGCCTACAGCGTCAAGCAGATGGCCAAGGGCCGGCATACCTTTTTCTCCGCCGCCTCGTGCGCCTTCAAGCGTTCCATCTGGGAGGCAGAGCCGTTTCCCGAGGAAGGTTGGGGCGAAGATTTTGTGTGGGCCGTGCGCTGCCGCAAGCAGGCGGTGCGCTTTGACTTTGCGTCCGACTCTGTCGTGGAGCATTCCCACAACTACACGCTGGAGACGCTCTACAAGCGGGAGCGTGGCCACGGTATCGTGTATTACCAGATGCTGGAAGAGCCGCCCGCCTTGTTTCGCCAGAGCCTGCAATGCCTGAAGCACCTGGTGCGTGATGGCCTTTACGCCCTTAAGAAGGGGCGCCCCTTGACCATTCCCTACAATATCGCCTACCGCGCGACCTTTCATTGGGCCCAATACCAGGGCCAGCGCGCGGGTTTCTTGAAGCAAGGTTTTCCACAAGAGTTTTTCCGGAGGTAGCCCATGCGAACCGTACAACTCGCCCGACGCTTCGTCCGCGAAGACTGGGGCGGTACCGAGACCGTCATCTTTGAGACGAGCAAACGGATGATGGCCCTGGGCCACGAAACCGAAGTGCTCTGCACCCTTGCCACGGCCGACAAAGACCGGGAAGTGATGGACGGTCTGCAGGTGCGCCGCTCCCCCTATTTCTATCCCTATATCGGGTTGAAAGAAGAGGCGAAGCGGGTGCTCGACAAGAAGGGCGGAAGTCCCTTTTCCTTTCACCTCATGCGGGCCCTGAAGCAGGTGCCCGACCTGGATTTGATTCACCTCCATGTGGGCAACCGCATTGGAGGAATCGGCCGCTACGTCGCCCGCAAGCGGGGCATCCCCTATGTCATGTCCCTCCATGGCGGCGTCTTTGATGTGCCCACCCATGAAGCGGAATCCTGGACGGCCCCGGCCAAAGGGAGTCTCGAATGGGGCAAGGCCCTCGGCTGGTGGATTGGTGCGCGGCAGGTCATGAGCGATGCCAGCGCGATTCTCTGTGTAGGCTACCCGGAAAGCGTGCTGACCCAAAAGAAATTACCCGACACCCGCGTCCTTTATTTGCCCAATGGGGCGGACACGAAGCGTTTTGCCACGGGCGACGGGCCCGCCTTTCGGGCGAAGCACGGTATCCCGCAAGATGCGAAGGTGCTGCTGACGGTGGCGCGTATTGATGCCCAGAAGAACCAGTTGCTGCCGGCACGCCTGTTGCCCCAATTGCGCGGGGTGGATGAGAAGGTCCACTTGTTGCTGGTGGGTAACGTGACCAATCCAGCCTATCATGATAAGCTGGTGGCCCAGGTCGCCGCCCACGGAATGGCTGAACATGTTACCATCATTCCGGGTATCCCCTCGGACAGCACTGAGTTGGTGGATGCCTACCACGCGGCCGACGTGTTTCTGCTGCCCTCCATCCACGAGCCCTTTGGCATTGTCATTCTGGAAGCCTGGTCTGCCGGGTTGCCCGTGCTGGCCAGTCGGGTCGGTGGCATTCCCCACTTCGTGGAAGACGGGGTAGATGGCCTGCTTTTTGATCCGGAAGAGGACAAGTCGCTGATTGACGCCTTTCAGGCGCTGACCGAAGACGGGGCGCGTGCGAAGGGGCTGGCGACAGCGGGTCAGACGAAGGCCCGGAAAGAATACGACTGGGACGCGATTACCGGTAAACTGATTGGGATTTACGACGAGGTGCTGCATGAAAATTCTGTTTGCCAATAACCTTCGCGGCTATTACGGCGGTGTCGAGCAGGTCATTCTGAACTACACGCGGGGTCTTACCCGCCGTGGTCACGAGTGCTACTTTGCCTATGGGGTGGACGGAAGGGATCCCGAAGAATTCGGGGCGCCTTTCATCGAGACCTATCGCTGCAGCGAGTTTTGCGCCGAAGGCACCGAGGGACAGGCTTTCGATGCCATCCTGGAGGCCGTAAAGCCCGACGTGGTGTTTTTTCACAAGGTGACCAACCTGCCGCCGGGGCTGGAACACAACCCCGATGTGCGCAAGGTTCGCATGGTCCACGATCATGACCTCTGGTGTCCCAAGGGCACGGGCTACTTCACCCACAACCGCATGACCTGCCACGTGGCGGCCGGGTGGCGCTGCTACCTCGATGGCGCCTTCCTCGAGCGCAACCCCGAGGGTCCCCTGCCGGTCAAGCTGGCCAGCATTCCCAACAAGATTAAGGAAATGCGGCGCAACCATCATTTTGACGCGACACTCGTGGTGAGTACCTACGTCCACGAGCAGCTGGTTATCAACGGTTTCCCCCCCGAGCGGGTCCACATCTGCAATCCCATTCTCGAGCTGGGCGATCCCGACCCCACGCCGGTGCCCGAAGAAAACAACGTGGTCTACATCGGCTCCTTGATTCGCGGGAAGGGCGTCGATTTCCTGTTGCGCGCGCTCCATCTGGTGAAGTGCCCCTTCCACCTCGATATCGTCGGCACGGGTAAATACGAAGCCAAGCTCCGTGCCCTCAGCACCGAGCTGGGTCTCGACGACAAGGTGACCTTTGTGGGGTGGGTGGATCACGAAGACGTGCCCAACTATTACCGCAAATCCAAGGTGATGGCCATTCCCTCGTGCTGGCCCGAGCCCTTCACCCTCGTGGGGCAGGAATCCATGCGCCACGCACGGCCCGTGGTGGCCTTTGACGTGGGCGGAAACTCCAACTGGTGCGACCATGAGCACACCGGCTTTATCGTGCCTGAGCAAGACGTAAAGGCCTACGCAGCGGCCATCGAAAAGCTGCTGACCGACACGGCCCTGGCCCAGCAGATGGGACAGAACGGCGTGGACCGCGTGACGGAACGTTTTTCTTTTGAAGACTACCTGGACAAGGTGGAAACCCATCTCAAGGGCGACGCATGAGCCAGGAATCCGAGAACAACGCCCGCAAACGCCTGACCCTCTGTGTCTTCATTGATGCCTTGGGGTGGGAGATCTTGCAGCGCCATTCCTTCCTCGACGATATCCTCGTGGACAAGCAACGGCTGGAGACCATCTTCGGCTACAGCTCCACCTGCGACCCCACGATTATCACGGGGAAAATGCCCCGCGAGCATGGGCACTTCGCCTTCTTTGCCTATGATCCGAAGAAGTCGCCCTTCAAGTTCTACAAGTTTTTTGGCCTGCTGCCCCGCTTCCTCATGGAGCGCGGTCGGGTGCGGGCGAAGTTCAGCCAGATCATGAAAAAGGTCCACGGTTTCACGGGCTACTTCCAGCTCTACAATATGCCCTTCAAGACCCTCCACCTCTTCAATTACACCGAACAGAAAAACATCTTTGAAGCCGGTGGCATCAACGGCGGGCAAACCACGATTTTTGATTACCTGCGCGAACGACAGATTCCTTACTGTCGCTCCGAAAGTTACGTCGAGCCCGAGTGCGTGGAGGAAATGGTGGACGCCGTGACGGCGGGGCAAATCGGTTTCGGCTATTTGTTCTTCGGGCGCCTCGATGCCCTGCTCCACCAATATGGCACCAACGGCACGCAGGTCAGCGAGCACATCGCCTGGTACGACGCGGAGATCCGTCGGGTCTATGAGGCGGCCCAGGCCAACTACGACGAGGTCAACCTCTTTCTCTTTTCGGACCACGGCATGACCGATATCACGGAGGTGTGCGACGTGAAAGGCCGAATCGAAGCCCTGGGCCTGCGCTTTGGCGAAGACTACGCCGTGGCCTACGACTCCACCATGGCGCGCTTCTGGTTCCTCAAGCCCGGCGCCCGTGAACAAATCGAAGCGGCCCTGCAGGACGAGCCCCTTGGCCACATCATGAGCGACGACGAGCTGGCGGCCTATGGCTGTGACTTTCCGGGGAACACCTATGGCGAGCTCTTTTTCCTGATGAAGCCCGGCGTGCTGATTTGCCCCAGCCACATGGGTGTCAAGCCCCTCGCGGGGATGCATGGTTTCGCCCCCGAAGACAAGGATTCGGCCGCTTCCTTCATGACCAACGTGGCCCTGGAAAAGAAGCCTCACCGCCTCGAAGACCTCTACAATCTCATGAAAGACTCCATCGACGGCGAACGCCTGGAAGAGGAGTCTGCCCGGTGATCGAAGCCAAGCACATCATCTTCTTTGCGGGCAGTGCCGTGTGTGTCCCCGCTGGGATCATTTTCGCCACCCAATCCCGCAAGGTCCTCGATTTTGTCTTTGTCTTCCTGGTCTTCGGCACCTGCATGCCCAGCGGGCTCTTCGGCTTTCCCACCGACATCAACTTCCTCAGCCGCGAGTGGTATCGGGGCTCCACCCGGGGCATTGAGATCTCCTACCTCGACCTGCTGGCTATCATCCTTTTCATCAGCAGCCTCGTGGTGCGCCAACGCGAGGGGAAGAAAATGTTCTGGCCCCCCTCCATGGGCCTCCTCGTTGCCTACTTCGTGTGGTGCCTCCTCAACGTCGCCCTCTTCAGTGACCCCAAGATCTTCGGCGTCTTCGAGGTGACCAAACTCATGCGGGCCATGTTGTTGTTCGTGGCCGTGTGCGCTTACGTGCGGAGCCCGCGAGAGGTCAATCTCTTCGTCTGGGCCCTCGTGGGGACCATCTTCTATGAAGCCCTGATTTGTCTACGGGATCGCTATTTGCACCATATTCACCGAATCCGGGGGACCCTGGGCCACCCCAACTCCCTGTCCATGTACGCCCTCCAGTGTCTACCCATATTCATCACCAGTTTTTTCGCCAAAGATATTTCCCAGAAGTTACGTATCGCCTGTGTATTGGCCTTTGTCGCCGCGGCCGGGTGTGTCTTGCTGACCATCAGTCGGACCGGCTTCGCCGCCATGGTGCTCTTATCCGGCGCAGCCTTTGGCCTGGGCACCGGATTCAAGATCTCCACCCGCAACGTGGCCCTCGCCAGTCTGGGGGTGCTCCTTGTGTCGCTGATGGTGGTGAAGTCCTGGGATTCCATCATGAGTCGGCTGGGGGGATTTGATTTGGGGGCAGAGTACATGTCCGAAGAGGGTGATCGGGGGACCTATTTCCGTCAGGCCTCACCTGCCATCGCGGATAAACCCTTCACCGGGGTGGGCCTCAATAACTGGAGCTGGGCCATTTCCAAGACCTACGGCCGCCAGGCGGGCTTTAATATGGAGCCCTATTCCAGCCTCTATTCGGCGCCTTCCGGCGGGTGGCAGGTCGCACCGGCCCACAACTTTTTTCTGTTAACGGTGACAGAGCTCGGCTTTCCGGGCTTCTTGCTGCTGAGCCTGTTTTTGATACAATCCATGTGGATCGGGGGATCCGCAATTTTTCAACGAAGCGATGACTTGCTCAAGCTGCTTCGGCTCGGTGTCTTTCTGAGCCTGGGTGGTGTCTTGATGCAGAGTTTTACCGAATGGGAATTCCGCCAGACGCCCATGTTCTTCTTGGGGCATATTATCATGGCGGTGGGCGCGACCCTTTACCATTATCGCCCGCAAGCCCAACGATGAGAAAACCTCTGCTCTTCAGATTCATTGATTGTAACGGGATGGCTGACCTATCTCCTGTACGTACGTTTACAAGATTTACACACAGGCATTGTCTCTCCCGGTGGATGCCCTGCGCGGGTAGACTATTGCGCAGCACAACATGCTATGGATGCTACTGAATGCAAACTTCCTATGACAGAAAGTGTGGTGCCCTGTGAAGGATCGGGTCGAGATCAGTAAACGTCTCGTACTGATTAATTCTATCAGTTCAGTCGCGACACGTCTTCTCAGCATGTCGGTGCTGATCTGGTTGCAGCAGTACTTGCTGAGGCGAATTCCTGCCGAAGAATACAGTCTGTTGCCGGTATTGTATTCGGTAATGATGTTTGCCCCCCTTCTCACGGCCATTCTTACCGGGGGGATTGGGCGCTACATTGTCGAGGCCTATGCCAAAGACGATGACGAGCGCGTCTCGCAAATTGTATCCACCATGTTTCCCATATTGTGTGTGTCCAGCGTCTTCCTGCTGGCGGGTGGTTGGTATTTTGCCTGGAATATTGATGTCTTCCTGAATGTGACACCTGAGTATGTCTGGGATGCCCGGGTGATGATGGCGCTGTTGATATTCTCCACCGCCGTTCGTCTGCCCCTCTCCCCGTTCGGGGTGGGCCTCTATATTCGTCAAAAATTTGTGTTGTCGAACTTGATCGGGGTTGGTATCGAGGTCGTTCGGCTGACACTCTTGTTTTCGTTGCTGTTCGGTATAAGCACGCGGGTGCTTTGGGTTATTATCGCATCGGTCAGTGCGGAGATGTTGAGCCTGGTAATTACAACCGTGATCTCTCGCCACTATGTGCCCGTGCTTCGCTTTCGAATGAAGCATATCAAGTGGTCAATTTCCCGGGAACTCACGACCTTTGGGGGGTGGAGTTTTCTGGGTACCCTTGCGAATACCATTCGCATGGCCCTCGATCCCATCTTGCTCAACAAGTATGCGACGCCGGTGGACGTTACAACTTATCACGTGGGCACCATGGCCTACCGCCAACTAAACTCCCTGGCCCTGGCCGCGCGGGGTGCAGTCGATCCGGTACTGGTCAGCATGCATGCGAATAGTGACGACAGGCGAATTCGCAATACCTATATTCGAGTGGGCCGCTATGGGCTCTGGGGTATCCTCTTTTTCTGCGTGCCATTAATGGTGTTCAGTGAGCAGGTGATGCAGCTCTATGTGGGCGAAAAGTACGTGGGGGCATACCCCCTCATGATTATGACGTTGGCCGCGTTCTTTGTTTCCTATGGCAACGTGTTGGCCCCCCAACTGGCTTCTGCGCGCGCTCAGTTGGGTGCGTGGACTTGTCGTGGTATGGCCATGCATTGTTTTAACCTGGTGTGTACCGTGGCGTTCGTAGTCTATCTTGAATTGGGCGCTTTCGGGGCTGTACTCGCGAGCTTTCTGACGGAAACGCTTCTGCCGCCTCTGCTGCTATGGCCCTTTGGTCTCAAGTGTTCGGGGGTCAGCGCCCGAGAGGCCATGCGGCACATACTGATTCCCGGGCTGCTCCCAAGTTTTGTGACGGCAGCTTTTCTCTTTATGCTAAAGTTGGTCCACGTGCCAGATTCATGGGTTCTTTTGTTCACCTTTGGATGCCTTGGGGCGCTGGTGTATTTGGCGGTGTTGCGTTATGGCGTGATGAATGAAGACGATAAACGGGAAGTCGAGAAGGGGTTAGATATGATTTCGGCACGGGCGAAACCGTATCTGCAGCTCTTCGGCTCGAGGAGTTAATTATGCGTCGAGAAACTGAGTGGACAGCAACGAAATTTGTACTAGAAAATGATCAGTTGATGGCTTCCAGGGATCCGGCCTGTGTGTCACCCACATCGCGTCTAATCGCCGATCGCATTGCTGCGGCCTATCAGGGTTTGTTGGCGCAGCATGTCGCCGGAAAGCTTCTGGATCTAGGATGTGGAAACGCACCGCTCTACGGAGTTTATCAACCACATGCTGAGGAAGTGATTTGCATAGATTGGCCTCAAACACTTCATGAGGCATCATTTATCGATGCTGCTTGCGATCTGAATGAGGGCATTCCCCTGGCCACAGAGTCTTTTGACACCATTCTCGCATCGGATGTACTGGAACATATTGCACAACCAGACATACTGTTCTCCGATATCGTCCGGGTGCTGCGGCCCCAAGGGAAACTGATATTGGGGGTGCCGTTCATGTATTGGTTGCATGAAGAACCCTACGACTTTCATCGCTATACTGAGCATAAGCTACGTCATTTTTGCGATCAGCACGGCTTGTCCGTTCTTTCCTTGGAGCCCTATGGGGGGTTTCGGGAAATCTGCATGGATTTGATTGGAAAAAACCTGCGCGTTGGGTGGAAAGCGAAATTGTGCAAAAGTGTTCTGGATGGGATTTTTAATCTGGGTGCCATGAAGCGAATGTCGAATTCGACGATGAGACAGTTCCCATTGGGCTATTCGCTCGTTGCTCAGAAGAAAGTCTGAACATGCTTTAAAGTACCTTGACGAATTCGTCGCAGTCTACTGTGGAATGCTGGCGAATAATTTGGCAACGAGTAATTGCAAATGACGTCTAGTCGGCGTTCAGAAAGGTTGCTTCAATGAACACCTTGAATGACGATGACGCGCAACGACGGAAGGAAATCGAGGCATACTACGACGACTTTACCCATGGTCGTTTTGCTTCTTACCAAGAGCGCCCCAATTTCCGACATATTGCAGCATTGACACGCATTCTGCCGCATATTGCCAAGGATGCCCATGTATTGGAGGTGGGGTGTGGCGCAGGAATCCTGACGGGGTACTGGGCTGCACGCGCCGCTGACGGCCACGTTTCTGCGTGTGACATTAGCTCTGAAGCGGTGAAGGCGGCGGAAGAGCTTTGCAAAGCGAATAACGTTAAGTTCAAGGCCATTGATGTGGTCCATGATGGGGATTTGCTGACGCAGTGGTCCGAGCAGCCCGTGAATATCATTATCCTGGTAGACGTCTTGGGGCATATTCCCGTTGCCCAACGAAGTGCACTGTTTAAGAATCTTTGTGCCAATCTTGCGGACGGAGGAGCGATTGCCCTTACCTTTCCAAGCGAGCTTTATCAGCGATATATGCGTGAGCACGAACCGGATGAGTTGCAGATTGTCGATGAAATCATTACGGTCGGTGACATTCAATCACTTTGTGAGGAGTTTGGCCTTTCAATAAAGCACTATTCCTTGGAAGATGTCTGGCAGACCAATCAATATACCCACTGTGTTCTTGAAAGAAATGTCGCGCTACGTCCTATGAATTTTAACGGTCAGCGATATGCCATGGCGGAGCATTATGCGGAATACTATCCTGTTTCCCTGAAAGACTTTCTGCGCCTATGGACAACGCGCCAAATCGCCAAATTTACCAGGAAAGCCCATCAATGAGACTTTGTATTGCCCATCCGAGCAAAGGGACCTATTCGGAGACTTTTATTCGCGATCATATCGCGTTGCTTCCCTTCGAGGTGACGGGCGTCTATGCCCAGTGGGGCAATGTCCCCCGGTTTCAGACCGCTGATGACGCGCCCTTGGGCTCGTTGGGTGACCGGCTGATTCGAAAAATTACGGGATTCCGCGCGAAGGGCTATGATGCCGAGGCAAAGGTAAACCAGGAAGTCTTTGGCCGTTGGTTGGTGCGCAATCAGATCGACGTGGTGATGTCGGAGTACGGGGTGGTGGGTGCCGATATTGTGGACGCGTGCAACAAGCACGATGTGCCCTTGGTTGTTCACTTTCATGGCTACGATGCACACTCCGTGGAGGTTTGGAAGGAATACGGCGCGCGGTATGAGCATCTTTTCGCCCATGCCCAGGCATTTATCGCCGTATCCAAACACATGCGTGAGCACCTGATATCCATGGGTGCGCCACCAGAGAAGACCCATTGGAATCCCTGTGGCGTGGAGACGACGAAATTTACGGCCTCGAATCCGGCGGAGGCTCCGCCGGTCTTTCTTTCCGTCGGTCGCTTTGTGGATAAGAAGGCCCCCCACCTTGCCATACTGGCCTTTCAGAAAGTTTGGCAAGAATGTCCGGATGCCCGTCTGGTGATGATTGGGGATGGTCCCTTGCTGGATGCCTGCTCACAAATGGTTCAGGCCTTGAATCTGGAATCGTGTGTCGAGTTGCTGGGCAGTTGTTCCCATGAGGTCGTTGCGGAGCGGATGAAAGGGGCCCGGGCCTTCATCCAGCACAGTGTGACGGCGAGCAACGGCGACTCCGAGGGGACACCGGTTGCGGTCTTGGAAGCTGGCGCGAGCGGTATTCCGGTCGTGGCCACCGCCCATGCGGGTATTCGTGATGTGGTGGAGCATGAGCGATCGGGATTCCTGGTGCCCGAGCGTGATATTGATGGCATGGCGACCTACTTGTGTCAGTTGGCGCGAGACGCCGAGCTGGCGGGAGAAATGGGGCGCTTTGCACGCGAACACATTTGCGACAAGTTTTCGATGGACCACAGTATCGCTCGTCTGGCCGCGGCCATCTCGGGGGTGACATCGAATGCAACATGATGATGGCTGCCAGTGGCAACGCGCGGCCCATCAGGCAGGAAACGCACTTCGTTTCGGCTTTGGACGACCAAGCGGGAAGATAGCACGTGGTTAAAAAGCAGGTTTCCATCGTTATTCCAACGTACAACCGTGCGGAGTGTTTGATTCAGACCCTGGACTCTCTCCGAGCGCAATCCCATACGAATTGGGAGGCGTATGTGGTGGATGATCACTCCACCGACGACACGGATTCCGTCATGACGGCGCAATGTGCGGATGATGAGCGGATACACTATATGCGCCGGGCGGGCACGCAGAAAGGCGCTCCAGCCTGCCGGAATCAGGGGTTTCATGCATCCCAGGGCGAATATGTCATCTTTCTGGATTCCGATGATTTGTTGCACCCCACATGTCTCGAGGCCCGTGTGGCCCTGATGGAAGCCAATAGGACGCTCGATTTTTCGGTATATCCCGCCGCGTTGTTTGTTGAGGTGCCGGGCGATCTGCGAACGATGTGGAATGCCTTTACGGAGGCAGACGATCTGGAACGCTTTTTATTGCTGGATGCGCCCTGGCAAACGACCGGGCCGTTCTGGCGACGGTCTTTTCTCGATGAAGCCCAGTTGGAATGGGACGAACTTGCACCCAGTTGGCAAGATTGGGAATTCCATATACGGGCGTTGCTGGCGACCCGGCAATACGCCCGGGTGAACTTCCCGGATCACTTTGTACGCCGTCCGGGAAATGATGGGGGCGCGATATCCGCCAATGAATCGCGGCCGGATCATATTCTGGGTCGAAAGCGGCTCTTTCTGGAGATTTCCGGACTTATCCTGGGACAGGATAGGCCTTCGTCCCAGTACCTGGCCTGTCTCCGCTCTGCTACGCACAAGAATAATCTGGTCCTGACCTGCCATCTTGGTCTGCTGTCCGAGGCCCTCAGCGCCTGGCGGGAAAGTTACCGCTTGGGATTGATCGGGGCCTTTCAATTCTACAAAGGAATGGCGGGCTACCGGCTACATGCCCTGCCAGGTGGGCGGAAGCTTGCCTCCCGCTTCATTGGCGAATACTGGTTCGACTACGGTTTGTCGGAACGTCTCCGTGCAGCGCGGCGGGTTCTGGCGGAGGACCGAGACTATTGGGAGGACCCCAAGGCCTTTTCGGAGTCCTTGCCCGAGGGCGTTGTGGTTAGCCGTTCGGGGCACTGATAACGGGGTTACTCGAAGTCGGGTAAGAGCTGAGATAGAACCAATGAAATACTCCAGCGTTTGCTATTTTGTCATATCATCACGCATATTGAACCCCTATGCCACGCACGGATTTCGGCGGAAGTCCGTAGCCTAAACTTCACAGGACTGCTCAATGACCGACACACAAGCCCCCCCAAGGATTTCTGTAATCCTTCCAGTCTACAATGGGGAAGCCTATCTTTCGGAAGCCATCGAAAGCATCTTGAATCAGACCTTTCGCGACTTTGAGGCCATCATTATCGACGACGGCTCCAAGGATGGGTCGCTCGCTATATTGGAAGAAATCGCCGCCCGTGACCCACGTGTGCGCGTTGTTTCGCGCGAAAACCGGGGCCTGGTGGCGACGTTGAATCAAGGCATCGAACTTGCCCGAGCTCCCCTTATCGCACGCATGGACGCCGATGACATCAGCCTTCCCGAGCGCTTTGAGAAGCAGGTGGCCTATATGGACGCGCACCCGGAATGTGTGGCGCTGGGAACCTTTGTGACCTTTGTAGATCCAAGGGGGCGGCCCCTTTCCGACACCTGGTTTCAGCAGTCGACGCACGAGGAGATTGACGGTTCCCATATACGGGCGGAACGCTGCCAACTCTGCCACCCGAGTACGATGATTCGAACGGAAGCCATTCGGAGTGTAGGCGGGTATCGCGACGCGTTTGTGAGTGCCGAGGATTTTGACCTCTGGTTGCGGCTGGGCGAGTTGGGGAATCTTGAGAATCTGCCGGAAATATTGCTCTACTACCGGCAACATCCCCTGCAGGTGACCGTCGTCAACCACAAGGAAGGTATTGCCTCCAGCAATCGTGCTATCGCGGAAGCGTGCCAGCGGAGAGGGATACCGGAAGTCTCGATGGACCCACCCAAGGCCCAATCGATCGGACAAACGTATGTGCGTTGGGCGTGGTGGGCCCTGGAGGCGGGCTATGTGGCATCGGCAAGGCGCTATGCGGTACTGGCCTGGCGCAATGCCCCCCTGAATTTGGATTCATATCGATTGCTTTATTGTGCGCTTCGGGGTCATTGACAATGCACCGTGAGCCGTCCAGCACCATCTATCGATTGAGGCTTTTATAATATGAGTAGTGAGAACGAAAAACGGATAAATCTGGTCGTGGCGTCAGACGACGGGTACGTCATGCCCCTGGCCGCCACGGTGCGTTCGGCGCTGTCGAATCTGGATCCAGAATATACCCTGCAGGTGTATGTCCTGGACGGGGGGATTTCGGAGGAGCACCGAGTGCGACTCGAGAAATCGTGGCAGGCCGACAATATCGTCGTTCAGTGGCTGAACCCGGAAGGGATGTTGCCGGACCTGATGATATCCGGCTATATTTCGGAAGCGACCTATCTGCGTCTCTTGATACCCCAACTGCTGCCCGAAACGGTAGAGAAGGTTATTTATCTCGACTGTGATTTGATCGTGTTGAAGGATTTGACGGAACTGTGGCAGATTCCGATCGACGATGCACCGTTGTTGGCCGCACAGGATGTGTCGGCGCCCTACGTGTCGTCTCCGATGGGCCTCCGACTGTATAAGGAGTTGGGCTTGGAAGCCGACGCCAAGTATCTCAACGCGGGCGTCTTGGTGATTAACGTGGCCCTGTGGCGAGAAGAGGCTATCGCGGCCGACATCTTTCGCTACCTGGCGGAGAAGCGGGAGTTTGTTCAGTTTCATGATCAGGATGGGCTCAATGCTATCTTGTCTGGCCGTTGGAAGGTACTTGATTCCCGCTGGAACCAGATGAGCCAGATATTCGGCTATGCCTCCTGGGAAGCCAGTCCCTTTGACCAAAGCACCTTTGAGAAGATTGTGAAAGACCCCTTTATCGTTCACTACTCCTCCTCCCATAAGCCGTGGCAATCGGAATACACCAATCGGAATCGCACGTTTTTCTTCCGCTATCTGGATGACACCGATTGGCGGGGGTGGCGTCCCGCGTGGAATTTCAGAGCGAGTTTGCCGGGCAAGATCTGGCAGCGTATTTCAACGGTGTTCACGTCGAAAGGGGGGCGCTAGTTTTGCCAACCCTGTTGAACATAGGCGCGCCGTACGTGGGATTGCGTGGCGGTGACAAGCAGCGGGCACGGTTCCTGATCGCGGCCCTCCAGGAAGCGTACACCGTCATCGATGTGTACATTGAAGAGACCGACGGGCCGGGGGAGGGCTTCCAGCAGGACGGGGATGGCCCACTCACGTTGTCCTATCAAACCCCTCGCTGGTTCTGGTCGAATACGGTGGCAACCTATTCCAGGGAGGCTATTTCGGCATTTCGTCGGGCGATAGAAACCCATCAACCCGATTTGCTGTTCATGCGTCATGCGGCGGCCGCGGCCCTCATTCCGCATGTGCTGGACCTCGTGCCAGACAGTCGCATTGTGGTGGATTTGGATTTCCTGACCTCCCGGATTGCGCAACAGGCGTGGGATCAAAACCGCTCCATCAGGAATCGCTATTATCTGTTTGCCTATCTTCGCAACCGCAAATTTGAAAAGTGGCTGATGACGCGGCAGTGCCTCTACCTGATGACCAATGAACTGGAAACGAAAACACTGGAAGCACTGGGGCGCGAAGGGGAGACCGGGCCGACCATGGCCACGATTCCCAATGCGATGCCCACGGTGTGCGAGATTCCTGCGCCGACGGCCGTGGAAAAGCGGTATATCCTTTTTCATGGGGTGTTGAGTTCTGCAGTCAATCTCGATGCATTTCGCTATATTGCACGTGAAATTTATCCCCATATACGGGAGGCACTGGCCGCGCACGATGGTGAGTTGCATATTGTCGGCCGGGGCGCAACGGCGGAGTACAGCAAACTGATCGAAGAGTTGGGGCTGGAGCGGGTGCGATTGGTCGGCGAAGTGGATGACATGGGCGCGACCATCGTCAATGCGGATTTCTGTATCGCGCCGCTGCGAATGGGTTCGGGTACGAAGACACGTATTCTGGAAGTGGCCGCGTATGGGAAGGCGGTTGTCACGACCGCTATCGGGGCCGAAGGCCTGAATTTCAGCGAAGACGAGCTCGTCGTCCGGGACACGGCCGAGGGCTTTGGCGAGGCCGTATCCACCATGTTGGGCGATTCTGAGCGGACATCCCGTCTGGCGGCGAATCTTCGGACAGCGAGTTTGGGTAGCTACTCGGAAGAGCAACTGGGTGAACGTCTGCGCACGACCATTCGAACGTGGATTGACGCGGCCCCGCAGCAGGAAGTCCTCGCACCGAAGGACTGATTTCGAACGTCATTATGGCCTGGCTGAGCTTCCCAACATGGAAGCATCAGCCAGGCCTTTTTTGTGGAAGGACTCAGGGGGTCTCCAGCGCCGACTCACGCGGTGCGAGTGGCGTGGCGTAATTCTCACCACCGGGAAGCCAGGAGTCGGGCGGTGTCAGGCCCGGGGCCACGAGCATTGAAAAGAGAGCGGTGTGGGGTGCCTGGTTTTCCCAAACGGTAAACTCGTTGGTCACCGCCCACGTGCTCACGTCCAGATAGCGGAACATCAGGGGACGAGAATCAAAGCCTGGATAGCAGAGATTTTTTGCAAAGGAATAGGTAAAAACATTGGGTACACGAGAGACCGGGCCATAGACCGGTATACCAGGAATATGCCCTTCACCCATGTAGTTCAAGGTCTGGCTTTCGCCATGCAATACATGGAGTGGGGGACGGGAGCCCAGTCCCGTAATCCACGTTCTTCCCATGGGATTACAACCCAGCACGTAGTCAGCCGACAGACTCATGGCATTATAGAGCGACTGAAGTTCGTCCGGGTCATCGACGCCCATCCCAATGCGGGCATAGATAGCAAGGAGCCATCGACCAGTCGTTGTGCCATAGCCCGAGGCGACCACATCGCCCGGGTTTCGACCGCTACGGTAGGCGTGAAGTCCCCGCACGGCACCGGCCTGTAACGCAGCCTCTTCCCGTGTAAATGTCCGGAGTCGACTGAGGTACGTGGTGTTCGGTTCTGGTCCCTCAAAGTAGCCGAAGACATAGTCTATGTGTTCGCGCAGGTTCGTCGTGGCTGCGTAGGTGCCGCCTTCTGGCGGTACGATGTATAGGGCTGGAGTTCCGCGGAAATTGTCCCCGCGCACCGACCAGATAGCTTCAAAGACATCCCCATACGCCTCGTTTCCGGTAACGCCATAGAGTTCGCCAGCGGCATAGAGTGTCGGCCCAACGTGGTCTTCGTTTATGCCATTGTCTGTGGCATAGTTAAATGCTGCAATGGCGCGCTCTATCAGCGTATTTGCGCGCTGGGGATCAAAGGGATCAACCAGGCGCGCGGCATGGGCAAAGAGTCCGGCGACACGCATGGTGTGATAGGGTTCGCGTCCGAACGTGAAGTAGGGCAGGGCATCCAGGTCCGCGAAGTTGTATTCCCCCGGATGGGAGTAGGACTCCGCACCAGCCCGGACACCGCCATCTTCTTCTTGGAGTTGTTCCCACGCAGCGATGCTCCAGAGGGCCTCATCCAGAAGATCGGGAATGCCGTTGCCACTTTCACGGATATTCAACTGGCCATCCAAGTGAAAGTCCTTTTGTACTTCGTAGGCGCGAAGGAGGAACATGCCGACCGTATAGTGTTGGGGACGGATGTCAAAGTCACCGGCATCGTGGTGTCCTCCCTCCAGGAAGCGTTGTCCTACCAGGGGCGTCATTTCGCTGAACGCACCGGTTTCGCGCCCCCAATCCTCGGCGTCATTGGTGAAGACCGTCGTGTGTTCGGAGGGGCGGGGTGCAAACTCCGTCCATTCCGGACTGAAGAATCGGCCCCAGCGATTGTAGGTCAGCCCTCGGGCGATGGTGAAGTAGGCGCGGTAGACGGCGGTTTCACTCACCTGGGTTGGCCAGGATACGCCTACGCCAGGTACATGGACGCGGTAAACGGTCCCCTCTGCTTGTGGGACACTCGAGATGTCGATTTCGCGAACGTCACTTCCCACGTAGGGATCGTTCGCCAATTGGCCATCGCCATCACGGACTTGTCGGAGGGTGATACCGATATTATCAACGACAGCTTCTCGTGGGTCGGCCGGATCCAAGGGCTCGATGAGCACACTGGCTGTCGCGGGGTAGCCGGTCAAGGGGAGCGCCCCGCCGTCGCCCAACCAACCGGAAACATAGGCATAGCGTGCAGTGGCCTGCGGCGCATAGCCCACCTGGTTGACTTTGATCGCCGGCGATTCGAGGTACTTGTCACTGAACGGCAGTGTAAAGCTCGGATTGAAGGTTTCCCCAATTTCAATGGCATGTGTCACGGGGTTCACGACCTGACGTATGATCTCGGGCCCCGTTATGTCGAGTATTTCTCGGCTTCCAACGGGTTCGCTCAACACCAGGAACAGATGGTGCTCGAGATCAAACAACTCGGTACGTACACCGGACTTCCCAGGAGCTTCAATTGACGGTCCGACTGGTGAGGTCAGGCGATGAATATCGCTGATCGTGATGGGCGAGCCATCCTGCCGGGTGACGGTCCAAGTGGCCTGCTGCAACTCGTCGCCTGTATCCCCCACGATGCCGTCGATGCCCCAGTCGACGGTGTCTGCGCCGGGCACACCCGAGTGAACCAGGGGATTCACCACGACGATCTGGAGAATGTCTGGCGCATAGAGGTGGACTTCCTGAACAAAGACGCTTGGGTCCAGTTCGGCTTCGGGCCCACCATCAACGCGGGCGTGGGCATTTCCTGTAGCGATGGGCAGGTTGCCGATATCGAGTACTTCGAGATGAAAGAAGACGTCAACCCCCGGTGCCAGATTCTCTACCGTATACGCTGTCGTATCTCCACTCAGCGAAGCCACCAGGCGCTGCAAGGGCAGGGCACCATTCTCTGTTGCGGAAGGCTCGGGGCCAAAGTATACGTTGACAGTGGCCGCACCGGTAAGCTGTGGCCAGGAAAGTTGAACGGAGTTTGTGTCTACGTCGCCTGGTATCACAGTAAGGGCACCTATGTCCTCCATTGCACGCCCGGAGCCGATGAGAGGCACGGTATAGTTACTCGTGTTCGTGGCGTTAGACTGGATGCTCAAGGAATCCATGAGTGCATCGGTTCCCAGCGGCATATAAATCACCGTCAGGTTCTGACTTTCACCTGGCTCAAGATTGAAGCTGGGTGGAAGGACTTGCACGGCGGGATCGCTTGCAGCGACCGAGTTGACACTGAGGCTCCCGTTGCCCACGTTGGTAACCTGTAGCTTCTTGGTGGACGAAAGCCCAAGACGTACGCTGCCGAAATCAAGGTTTGCCCGCGAAATCTCAATGGCCGGAGACAAGGCCCGCCCCAATAACGGGATCGTTGTCGTGGAGCCAAAGGGAGTCAGTTCGTGGGTCAGGACTAACTGAGCCGATTTGTCACCCACCTCCTTGTTCAACACCGTGGTGGGTGAAAAGGTCGTAGTGAAGGTATGGCTCCCGCCTGGTGGGATAGTAAAGGTTGTGTTGGGGGCGCTAAATTCGCCGGGGTGGGTTCCAAAGAGAGCGAGGGAATGCACCGTGAGTGACTTCGTGCCGCGGTTGGTGAGGGTGATTTCACGATCCACGCTCTCCCCGACGTTTACGGACCCGAAATCCGTACTTGTCGCCGTGCCCATGATGGGGATTAGCTCGCCATCGTATGGAGCCAGACTTACCGCACGGATATCATCCACGAAAAGACGGCGGGTTTCGCTGGGATTGTTGATTGTAAAGTAGAGACGTTCGGCAGCATTTACCTGGTATTCAGTGGTCCGTAAATCGTCAATCGCTACGCGTACCAACTCGTATTCATCCGTGAGTGGCTGTGAATTACTCGAGCGACTGGTACGCGGGAAGAACTGCGTAGAAAAGCGTATGTAGCTTCCGGGGTGGGATACTTTTGCAAAATACCAGATTTCGTCGAAACGACTCAGGTCCGTTCTAAAACTCTCATTGAGCAAATCGAGGGCGGAGGTGTGATAGAAGTCCGGCGTGCCTTCAAAGCAGGCCGTTCCACGAAATGCTTCCTCGGTGTTGAGACGACCGTATTCTCCATCGAAGCCTGATTCGCCGTCCCACAGGATCAGGCTCGTCACTGACGGTACCACCGTCACTTCCACCAAACCGGCGCTGCCGCTGACGTTCCCAACGGCGCGGATCGTGGTGGTGCCCGGTTCAACGCCCAACACGACGCCTGTCGGCGATACGATGGCGGCGTTGGGGTTGGAGGAGGTCCAGGTGAATTTGCGATCGTTGGGGTCGGTGGAAGTGGCCACCATGGTTTCCGTGGTGCCGGCGTGGAGGGGCAGCAGGGTGGAGCTCACGGTAACTTCGGCGCTACCTACGGTGACCTGTCCCATGCCGCTGTCGCCGCTGGCGGTGCCTGTCGCGGTAAGTTGTGCAACACCCACGGCGTTGGCAACGACGCTGCCATCAGGAAGCACGGTGGCGACAGCCGTGTTGGAAGAAGTCCAGGTGATGTCATCTTCGGCGTCTGTTGAAGTGGCGGAGACCAGCCCCACCTCGCCGACCCGCAGCGCCGTCTCCACGGGATCGACGACAATCTCAGCGAAGGGCCGCCCGGCGACGGAGAGGGTAACCGATGCGCTGTCTCCGCTCATGCTGCCGGTTGCAATGACTTCGGTTTCTCCGACAGCCAGACCCCGGATAGTGCCGTCATGTTCGGCGGTCGCAATCGACTCGTCTTCGACGGTCCAGATGATGATATCGGTGGGATCGCTCGAGGTGGCCGACAGGGTGGTCGTTTGCAAGGGGCGCACGACTGGGTCTGCCGGAGTAATGGAAATCTCGGCCGGGGCGCGACCGGCAACGGTAACGGTGGTGGTTCCGCTGTCGCCGCTGTTGGTTCCCGTGGCGGTAATCGTGACTTCTCCTTCGACGACGGCCGCCACGACTCCATCGGGCGTAATGGTGGCGATGCTCGTGTCAGACGACGCCCAGGTAAAGGCGTCGGCAGGATCGGTGGACGTGGCCGCGAGGGTCAGTGTCTGAGTGGGTCGGAGCACATTGACGGTGGGAGTGATGGCGATTACGGCGGGTAGTCGGCCTGATACGGTGACGGTGGCCGTACCGGACACCCCACTACTACTGCCAGTAGCCACGATGCTGACCTGGCCTTCAGAAACGCCGGTCACCCGTCCCGTGGCGTCGACAGTGGCGACCGCATTGTTAGAGGAAGACCACGTGAACGTGTCGCTGGGGTTGTTGGAGGTGGCGACCAATACGGCCGTTTCACGGATGCGCAGGGTGCGGGTGGCGGGTACCACACCGATCTCCGTGGGAATGCTGCCTGCCACCGAAATGACCGCACTGCCGATAGCGCCGCTGCGTGTGCCAGTCGCGGTAACGGTAGTCTCGCCTTCTTCGACGGCACTGACGGTGCCATCCGTTTCGACGACGGCCACGTTGGTGTTGGTGGAGGCCCAGGTAAAGGCATCTTCCAAATCGGTCGAATTGGCCACGAGTACCACGGTTTGCGTGGGTTTCAACTCAATGCCCACGGGGGTAATATCGATGGTTGCCGGGCTGGTGCCGGATACCGTAATACGTGCCGTGCCGGTGGCCTGGGAAAGGCTGCCGCTGGCCACGATGGTCGTCTCTCCGGTGCTGAGTGCCGAAACGGTGCCATTGGCGTCGACGGTGGCTACCGCGGGATTGGTGGAAGACCACGTGAATACGTCTTCGGTGTTGGAAGAGCTGGCAATGATCGTGGCCGTACGGGTCGGGCGTAGCACGACGGTATTGGGAGTCAGCACAACGGTCGTCGGTACGGTGCCGGAAACGGTCACCAGCGTGCTTCCGCTGTCGTTACTATGGGTGCCGGTGGCGGTGATGGTCGCTTGCCCTTCGGCAATGGCGGTCACCATGCCGGCGGCGTCAATCGTCGCAACGGCTGGGTTGGAAGAGGTCCAGGTAAACTCGTCTTCCTCATCGGTCGAGCTTACGTCCAGGGTGAGGGTACGTGTCGGACGCAGCACGACATTGTCGGGGCTGACTGTAATTTCTGCAGGTTCTGCACCAGCGACGGTAACCCGCGTGGTGGCGGTGGCACCACTCCGCGTGCCCGTTGCTGTAATAGTGACGACGCCCACGGCCACTGCCGTGACCTTGCCCGTCGCATCCACCGTGGCAACGGATTCATCGGAAGAGGTCCAGTCGAAGGTGTCCAGGGTGTCCGTGGAAGAAGCATTCAAAAGGGCCGTCAGCGTGGGGCGCAGCACCAACCCGGGTGGGGTTAGTTCAAGTGTCACCGGAGGAGTGCCCGAGACGGTGACCCGGGTGCTGTTCGTCGCGCCGCTGACCGACCCGGTGACGGTGATGTTGGTCACGCCTTCCGCGACGCCGGTTACCATGCCCGTTGCATCGACGGTGGCAATGCCGTCGTCCTCCGAGGCCCACGTGAGGCTGTCGGTCGTCAAGGTGGACATGGCGGTCAGCAGGGACGTTCGTTCAGGTTGGATTACAATGGATTCGGGATCGATCGTAATGCTGGCCGGTGGGGTGCCTTCTACCGTCACTTGAGCGGTGCCCGTATCGGCGCTTACCGATCCGGTGGCCGTGATGTTGGCTTGTCCGATTGCAATGGCCGTCACCCGTCCATTCCCATCCACCGTAGCGACGGCCTCATTGCTGCTCGTCCAGCTGAAGGTGTCGTCGACGTTCTCCGAATTCGCGGTCAGGGTGGTGCTGCGCGTGGGGCGCAGGGTGACTTCATCGGGGCTCAGGGTGACATTTGCTGCGGCCCGTCCCTCCACGGTGATCTGGGCTGTTGCGGTGGCACCACTGAGACTGCCAAGTGCCGATATGGTGGCGGAGCCCTCGGCCACCGCGGTTACCCGCCCCCCCGAACTGACGGTAGCGACACTCGCATCGGAAGTGGACCACCGGATAATGTCCTGCTGCTCGGACGACGTCGCCAGCAAAACGGTCGAGCGGGAGGGACGCAAAACGATCTGATCGGGGTCGATAGTGATCGACGCAGGTGGCCTGCCCGCGACCGTGACCGTCGCGCTGCCGGAATCGTTACTCGCGGTACCGGTGGCGACCACCGTTACCTCGCCCACGGCGATGGCCGTCACGGTCACGATACCGTCGCCATCAATGATGGCCACGCCATTGTCCGAAGAGGACCAGGTGAAAGTATCGTCGGGGTCGGTCGAGCGGGCTTCCAGTTTGGTGGTGCGGGTGGGGCGCAATTCTACTTCCGTAGGGTTGACGGAAATAATGGCGGGGGCCCGGCCGACCACGTTTACCAGGGAGGTACTGGATACGTTGCTGCTGCTGCCCGTCGCGACGATGGTGGCTTCACCTTCGGCAACGGCCGTTACCTGGCCGTTCTCGTCTACCGTCGCGATCGTCTCATCCGTGCTGGTCCAGAGGAAGCTGTCCTCAATATGGGTAGATTGGGGTGAGAGCGTGGCACGTTGGGTAGGTCGGAGCACAATTTCCGCAGGCGACAAGGTTACACGGGTGGCCGCATCGCCGAGGACCGTTAGCGATGTGGTGCCCGTTGCGCCACTTTGTGTTCCCTCGGCGATGAGAAATGCACGACCGCCGCCCACGGCGGTGACCCGCCCACCCGCATCGATCGTGGCGACATTGCTATCGGTAGAAGACCAGAGAATTTCATCCGCCGCCTCCGTTGAATTGGCCGTCAAGACAGCCGTGCGCCCCGGTCGCAAAACGAGTTCCGGGGGGTTGATCGTGATCTCGCCCAGGGGTTGGGTGACGACGAAGCCCAATGCCACACCGCTCGCCTTACTCTTTGAACCGGTGACGTTGAAATTTACTTCACCTTCCGCGATGGCGGTGACCATACCGTTTTCGTCGATAGTCGCCACTTCGGGGTTGCTGGAGTTCCAGGTGAAGGTGTCTTCAGCGTCGGTCGAGTTGGCGGTCAGGGTAGACGTCTGACTGGGGCGTAAGACCAGCTCGGCGGGGGTCACGTCAATACCGGCCCCGGCCGATCCTGCAATGGTGACGAAGGCCGTGGCTTCCGAGCCGCTCTGGCTGCCCCGAACCGTAATGGTGGTGTCGCCCGCAGAGACCCCCGTGACCAGGCCCGCATTGTTTACAAGGGCGATGTCTCGATTGGCCGAGGTCCAGATAAAACTGTCTTGTGGGTTGCTCGATTCCGCAAGCAGGAGGGCACTCCGGGATGGGCGCAGGAGGACCGCGGTGGGCGTGACCGTCATGGCCCCGGGTACCGTGGCGGGGACCGTCGCCGTCAGTCCGCTGTTGCTTCCTGTGACCGTGATGGTCGCGTTGCCTTCAGAAACGCCGGTCAACAATCCGCTCACGCTTACCGAAACGACCCCCGGTGCACTGGAAGAAAAGGTAAAGGTGTCTGCGGCGTCCGTCGAGGTGACCGTCAGCCGTTGGGTCTCGTCGATGGTCAGACTGACCGCCGCGGGCGTTACGCGGAGTGATGGGGCATCGGGGCTTGTTTCCGGGCACCCTGCGAGCAGGGCGACCACGGCGACTAAAACTACGGACTGGAGACAACGTTTCATAATGGCATCCCGTTGGTTCGAATTGGAATGCGCGCAAGCGGAGCGCGTCAAATAGTGAATTAGATTTGAGGGTGCACAGTTGCACTACTGTATGGCGATTCAGAATTGCCGCCACGACGAGAATTCCAGGACAGAGCTTCCCTACACGTCAAATGCCAACCGCGCTACCGTGAAAAATTGTACCATAAACTCCTGACAAGGGGGGGCGCTATGCGCTAGATTGATACAATTTCGCCATGCACTTGGCATGGGAAACAGCGCGCCCGCATACGACGCCGCAACCACACCGAGCAAAGGCTCCATGTGGGCGTCTCGCTCCAGGGGGCGGATGATTAGTTGGCGGACTTCTTGGCAGCCTTCTTGGCCGGTTTCTTCGCCGTCGACTTGAGATCCTTGGGGTTCTTCATGAGGGCAACAGCGTCTTCTTCGGTGATCTGACCGCCGTTGTAAAGGTCTTTCACCGCACGGTCCATCGTGATCATACCTTCGCGGGTACTCGTTTCCAGCACGCTGTAGACCTGGTGCGTCTTGCCTTCTCGAATGAGGTTGGCAATGGCCGTATTGTTCATGAGCATTTCACAGGCCAACACCCGCCCCGTGTTGTCGGCATTGGGCAGGAGGCGCTGCGAAATGATGGAATGGAGCGTCATGGAAAGCTGGAAGCGAATCTGCTGTTGCTCGTGTCCCGGGAATACGTCGATGATACGGTCCACCGTCTGAATCGCATCGTTGGTGTGGAGGGTCGCAAAGACCAGGTGCCCCGTTTCTGCCGCCGTCAGCGCCGCCTTGATCGTCTCCAAATCGCGCATTTCGCCAATGAGGATAACGTCCGGGTCCTGCCGCAAGACATACTTCAGGGCATTGGGGAAGCTATCTGTGTCCGCACCGACTTCGCGCTGGTCAATAATGGAACGCTTGTGCGTATGCACATACTCGATGGGATCTTCTACGGTGATGATGTGGCAGGCCCGCTCTTCGTTAATAAGATCGATGAGCGCCGCCTGGGTCGTCGTTTTGCCGTGGCCGGTGGGGCCCGTAACGAGCACCAGCCCCTGTTTGGTGGCCGCAACGTCCTTTACCGCTTCGGGCAGGCCCAGGGCTTCGATGTCGGGGATCTTCTCGGGGATAGGGCGGAAAGCGGCCGTTACAGCCCCTTTCTGGCGGTATACATTCACGCGGAAGCGGTGACGACGGCCAGAAGCCAGGGAGAAATCCAGCTCCTTATCATTCAGGAAGCGTTCCCGCTGATCGTCTGACAGAAAGTCGAAGATGAGTTTTTCCGTCTGCTCGGGGGTCAGGGCGTCGGTTCGACTGCGAAACAGCTGGCCGTGAATGCGCAGGATGGGCGGTGCCCCGGCGCTGATCAGCAGGTCGGAGGCATTTTCCTGGGCAACAAGGTCAAACAGATCATGAATATCCATGGGGGGTAGGCTCCTGAGGCGCGTTTCGCGGGGTCATATTGACAACGTCTTCGAGTTACATAAAGCTATACACAACAGGGGATACGACGCAGTCCTGCTCCGACCTCCCCGACCGATTTCCTGTTTCACATCATAGCCCACCCCTCGTGTGGATGCAACGGGTTGTCAGGCGATGATACGTACTTCTTCTTCCAACCGGACACCATGTTGGCTGGCCACCCGTTCCTTGGCGAGGCCAATCAAATCGACCACATCCTGAAAGGTGGCTTCCCCTTCATTCATGATGAAATTTGCGTGCATGGGACTGATAATCGCCCCACCGCGGCGCGTGCCCTTGAGGCCGCAGGATTCAATCAGGTGGCCGGCATGGCCACCCTCCGGATTCTTAAACACACTGCCGCAGCAATAGCCCTGGGGCTGTTTCTCGCGGCGACGCTGCTTATAGTGGTTGTAGATGGCCTGCTGATCCGTTTCGGAGGGCGCAAACTGAAAGGTGCCCCCGAGAATCACATCCCCCGGCGCGCAGAAGGTCTGGCCCCGATAGCTGTATAGATCGGACGTCATGGGTACTGTGACCACCCCGCTCGGCTTGACCACGTCGACGGAGGCCATCCATTCACAGGTGGAGCCCTTGACCGTACCGGCGTTCATGTAGATCGCACCGCCGACCGAGCCCGGAATACCCGTAAAGCCGCCCACGCCCTCATAATTGTGCTTCAGCATGATTTGCTGGACCATATCGTCCAATTCGCACCCGGAACCCACGTAATAGCGGTGCTCGCCCAGGTCGTCCATACGGAGGAGCTCGGTCGTAAAGAGGACGATGCCATCGAAGCCAGCGTCGTTGATGAGGACGTTCGAACCACCGCCCAGGATGAGCTTTTTCCCCGGCTGGGCCAGCATCCACTGGTAGGCCTCATTGACTTCCGCCTCGTTTCGAGGCAGTAGGGCAACCTTCGCGGGGCCACCGATGTTATACAAGGTGCAACCTGCGAGGGGATAGTCCAGTTTAGCGAATTCAAAAGGTGCGTTGTCCATGGGAGATAGCATACCCTATATAGGCGGAGAGTTCCCACTTTTCTCTATATAATGTGGTTCAGTGTGCCGATAAGCATAATGTAGGGTAGGAGGGACCACCGTTGGGGGTTCCCAGCGGGAAAAACAGCCAGATTCGCACGAAAAAAGGAGTTGGAATGAGCACGGAAGCCGCAGCGGGTACCAATATCGACAACCTGACCGGCCTTTGGAAGGCCATGGGGGTGACGGTCCCCCCGTCAGAGGCGCCCGCCACCTTGAATATATCTGAAAGCTGGCCCCATCGCTGCTGGCTTGACTGGAATGCCACCGAAGACCAGCTCGTGCATCTGGCCAATACCCTCGCGGCACTGCCCCGACGTGGTATCGTGCCCGTGTGGCCCTGGCCCCAGGGGGGAGTCGCAGCCCTGCAATCGGCCCTCGCGCACCACGGCTTTACCGAACGATCCGCCCTCACGGCCATGGTGCTGCCGCTTGATACGGTCGATACCGAATGGGTGTCGGATGGAGCCACGGAGATGGTCACCACGGCGGAAGGAATCCATACGTGGACCGACGTCTGCTCCCAGGCCTTTGGCTACGCGATTGACGAAACCGTGACCCAGCGACTGGGTGGGGTGGCCCACCTGGACTTTTTTCTCGCCCGCGTAGACGGAGTCGCCGCGGCAACGGCGTTGACCTATATGACGGGGGATACCATCGGCATTCACCAGGTCGGTGTGCCGAAAGATTTTCGCGGACAGGGTGTGGCGAAGCGGCTGATGGACCACGTCATGGCCCACTGCCGCGCCTCGGGCTGCCGTCAGGTCACCCTGCAGGCCTCGAAGGCGGGGGCGGGCATCTATCGGAAGATCGGCTTTGAAGACCAGTTCACGATTCGGAACTACCAGCGGGTGGCGGGGTAGGAATAGAATCGCATTGGCGACCATAGGTCGCCAACGGAATCCCACAGTCGCGATATGGTAGTCCGTGACCAGGGGAGGGCATGGGCGGGGTACGGCCCCGACGTCCGCACGGATGTTGGTGTGCCGAGCGTTCCGGCGGGCCCCCGCGTCACTTGGGGTGGACGGTGGAGGATGGGCGATTGGGATGGGTAGCAATCGGCGGGTGGTTGTCCGCTGTTTTTGACCACGGATAAACCGGATAACACGGATGGTGCACGACCGGGATTTGTTTTTGGTGGCATGTGGCTGGCCTTGTCCACGGGAAGCCTCTACACCCACAAAGTCGTTCGTACCTCACGTCTTTGAGGGTGGCACCCTTGGGGTTTTCTCTAAGGATGCCGGGGGGCAAGGGAAATGACCTGGCCTGTATTCTTTCGTGTTCCGTACGCGCGAACCCGCCTCAGGTCCCCTTCTTTTCGCTGCATTCACTTTCCGATGCCAGCAAGTCGCTGCCTTCTTCGGGGGAGGGGGCGGCCTGGGCCTGGGCGTTGAGGTTGGCCACGTCGCTGCCGAGGTTGCCTTCCGATTCGGTGGATTCGGGCTCTTTTTCCTGGCGCGCCTGGGCGCTGGCCCGTTGGACGGTGCGCACTTTTTCTTCTTCCTGTTCTTGCTTGTTGATCTGCAACACGGGGACGCCTTCGGGGAAGACGATTTCGCGGGCGTCGTCGGGCATGGAGATGCCGGCTTCGGTGAGGGCCGCCAGGGTGAGGCGAATGATGGCGGAGTTCACTTTCAGTCCACTGTGTTTACTCACGTCGACCCAGTAGTAGACCCGGAGATTGATGGTGGAAGAGCCGAGGCTTTCCACCAATACGTTGGGCTCGGGGTCGTTCAGCACGGCCTCGTGGGCGCGGAGTACCTCCATGATGATCGACTGGGACTTGGACACGGGGCCGTCATAGCCCACGCCGATGGCGAAGTCCATCCGCGTATTGGGGTTGGCGGTAAAGTTTTCAATCGTGTTTTTGTAGATGGTGGCGTTGGCAATCTGGATGTAGTTGCCATCGAAGGCCATGAGCACCGTGCCGCGGGTGGTTACCTTCTGGACCACCCCGGTGTGCCCGTCCACGGCAATGGTGTCACCCACGCGGAAGGGTTTCTGGATGCTGATGAGGACGCTGGCGAGGAAGTTCTCGGCGATGTCGCGAAAGGCCAGACCCACGAGGAGGCCGATGACGCCTGTGCCGCTGAGCATGGCGAGGGCGAGGGAAGTGAGCCCGGAAATGCGGAGGAAAAAATAGAGGCCGAGAATGCTGACGAAAACCACGATGGTCCGGCTGATGACTTCGCGGAGGATCACACTCTCCATCCGTTGCTTGAGAAAACCCCGGGCGATATAGAGAGCGACCCGGCCCGCCAGCAGGGTTAAGAGAAGGATGAGGAGACCCAGGGCCACCATGGGCAGGGCGAGCACGAACTCCCGTCCCATGTTGCGGATTTCCTGATAGGCCGGGGTAAAGTCCCAGAGGTTGACCTCAATTTCCTGCACCGTGATGTTGTTCACCACGGCGACGACGTCCTGGGTCTTGAGGGCGAGTTGGCGTGCCCAGTCTTTGTATTCCGTTTTCTCCGTGGTGCCATAGAGGAAGACCACGCCGTTGTCCACCTCGACCTTGGGGTTGGCGAAACGGTCGGTGGATTCGAGGATGCCCTGGAGGCGCGTGCCGATGTCATCGTCTTCGGCGGCTTCGTCCACTTCCACGACCTGTTCCGGTGCGGCCAGTTCATCCTGGGTGGTGGGGGCGGGCGCTGGCGCCTCGGTGACTTGTCCGTGGCTCAGTGTCGGAAGGAAGAGCAGGAGTGTAAGGAGCAGGTGATAGGGTGCGTTGGAGATCATGGAGCGTCCTTCCAAGTGCCGGGTGGGCGATGGCGGATGTGGGCTTGGTTCGAGGGGTAGTATACATGACGGTGGGACGAGCTCTCCGTTCGTCCACGGTTTTGCTCGTTGCTGCGGTCCTCCGTAGCAATGCCTACCCTTCCGCTCCTGCGGGAGTGCGTTGGCGGGATGGACGTGCAGGCTCTTGTTTCTATGGCGGTGACCGTGCTGCTAGAATCAGGGCGTCGGGGTGGGTTGAGAAACGAACGAGGAAGTCATGTCCCTTTGGGTAGGATTCAGCGACGGGTTGGACCGGGTGTTGGCGTGGGCCGATGGCCATCTTGTCGGGCGTTCGGGCAGGCCGGAAGGGGGGCGACGTGCGGCCCTGTGTCTCTTGGCACCTGCGTTGATCCTGCTCGGCGTTTTCGGGGTGGCGCCCATCGTAAGCACAGTGCTGCTCAGTCTCTTCGACCTGCGCTATGGCGATGGAGCCTTTACAGGGATGGGGAACTATCAAGAGGCCCTGCAATCATCGGCCTTCTGGAACAGCGTCCGGGTCACGGCCTGGTACCTCGTGGGCGTCGTGCCCACCACCATCGGACTGGGCTTTGTGGTGGCTTGGGGGCTCATGCACATCACCCGGGGGCGCACCCTTTTTCGCACCCTCTATTTTTTGCCCTACATCACCTCGGCCTATGCAGCGGCCCTGGTCTGGCGGGCCCTGTTGAATCCCCAGGGTGGCCTGGCCAATGGGCTGCTCGAATGGCTCGGGCTGCCGACCCAGCAATGGCTGCTGGAGCCCCGGGGCCTGTTACACGTCGTAACCGGCGGTGCCGTCGCGGCCGATGTGGGGCCGAGTCTGGCCCTGTGTTGCGTGATGGCCTTTGACGTCTGGCATGGACTGGGCTTTACGGTGGTGATCCTCCTCGCGGGACTTTCGGCCATTCCCCAGGACCTGGAAGACGCCGCGCGGATTGATGGCGCAGGGGTGCTCCAGGTGATTCGACACGTGACCCTGCCGCTGCTTACGCCGACCCTCTATTTTCTTTTGCTCATTGGCACCATTTCAGGCTTTCAGGCCTTCAACAGTTTCTATGCCCTCACGCAAAGTGGCGGCAACACCCTGGGCACGACCGAGAATCTGGTGATCTATCTCTTTGCCAATTTCTATGACAACGGACGGTGGGGGTATGGCGCTGCCATCGCCACCTTGTTACTGGTGGCCATTATCGCGCTGGCGCTGGTGCAGGCCCGCTTTGCCCGTCGCTGGGTGCACTATTCATGAAGCGCGCATGGGCCTACATAGTGCTGACCCTGGGTGCGCTGCTCGTGATTTATCCCTTTATCTGGATGGTGGGCACGGCCTTTAAGACCCTGCCCGAATCCATGGGCGGCAGCCTGAACCCCTTGCCCCAGGCCTGGCAATGGGGCAACCTGTCGGCCACCTTTCAGGCAGCCCCCTTCGGCCGCTACTTCTTTAACTCCATGTTGGTAGGCATCACCGTCGGCCTTTCCGTGGTGCTGACGTCCCTGCTGGCGGGCTACGCTTTCGCCCGTTTTTCCTTCCGGGGACGGGGTGTGCTTTTCGGGTTGGTGCTGGCCACCATGATGGTGCCTTTTGAAATTACCTTTATCCCCAACTTTGTCGTCATTACCCGGCTGGGTTGGTACAACAGCTACGCGGCCCTCATCGTGCCCTGGTGCGCCAACGCCTTCGGCATTTTTCTCGTGCGCCAGGCCTTTCTGAGTTTGCCCGAGGCCTACTATGATGCGGCCGTGTTGGACGGCTGCGGCCCCCTGCGCTTTCTGCGCCACATCGGCGCCAGCATGGTGAAGCCCACGCTGGTCACCGTGTTTCTCTTCGCCTTTCTGGGGAGTTACAACGCCCTCCTCTGGCCGTTGGTCGTGACGAGCGACCCATCCATGGGGGTGGTGCAGGTGGGCTTGGCTTCCTTCGTGCTCGACTCAGGCGTGCGGCTCAATCTGTTGATGTGCGCATCCGCCTTTGTTATTGTGCCGAGCATCCTGCTGTTCCTGGTGACCCAGCGCTATTTCGAAACGGGTGCCCTGGGCAGTGGATTGAAGGAATGACCGAGATCGCGTTATGTTTCTCCGGTTTCCGCAGAACAAATGTTGCGCCAAAGGCTACCATCCAATCGCCTGAAACGGACACAGGAATCAATCAATGTTCACACGCTCCTTTATTGGTCTCTCCCTGCTTGGCGGTCTTATCGCGGGCTGTAATCCGACCCCATCATCCTCAGGTGATTTTCAGCCCCTGAGCACCGACCAGGTGGTCTTCTGGGATCGTCAGACCACGGAAACGGCCCAGCTCCTGCAACGAATCACCGACGAGTTCAATGATTCGCAGGAGGGACTGCCCGTCCGCATCGAGACGACGGGGAACTATGGCGAAATTTATCGCAAGGTCATGGCCAGCATCCAGGCGCGCCAGCTTCCCGCCATGGCCGTCTCCTATGAAAGCATGACGGCCCAATATGCGGCCTCCGGCGCGGTGGTGCCTTTGGATGGCTTCGTGTCGGCGGCATCCGGTGGCCTGTCCCCGGAGGAACTTGCCGATTTTTTTCCGGCGGTCCTGGAGAGCAATTACTACAGCGACTACGACGGGCAGCTCTTGTCCTTCCCCTTTTCCAAGAGTGTGCTCATGCTTTATGCCAACCACCGGGTACTCCGGGCCGCGGGGATTGGGGCACCGCCCAGGACGTGGGAGGAGTTCCTGCAGCAGTGCCGGACCATCCGTGAGAAGACCGGCAAACCCGCCTATGCCATTTCCGTGGACTGCTCGACCATCAGTGGCATGATTTTCAGTATGGGGGGCGAACTGGTGGTGGACGGGGTCTTCCAATATGACCAGCCCGCCGCCCGCCAGGCCTTTGGTCTGTTGGAAACCCTGATGGAGGAGGAGCTCGCCTACCAGATTCAGGCACGCACCTTTGACGACGAAGTGGCTTTCGCCCGCGATGACGTGGCCTTCACCATCCGCACCAGCGCAGGCAGTGCCAACATGGCCGTGGCCATGGGCGGTAAGAACGACGACTGGTCCATGAACCCCTTGCCCCAGCAGAATCTGGACCGCCCGGCGACCATACTTTTTGGGCCCAACATTACGATCTTCAAGACGGGAGCGGAACAGGAACGGGTGGCGTGGGCGTTCACCCGCCACTTCACGTCGGTGCCCGTCATGACCGAGTGGGCCCTCGCGACGGGATACCTGCCCATCCGGAAATCGGTGGCCGACGACCCCCGCATGCAGGCCTATTGGGATGCGTGGCCTTCCAACAAGGTGCCCTATGATTGCCTGGCCTTTGCAAAGACCGAGCCCAACCTGAGGGGGTGGCAGGAGATACGGAGCTTGGTGGAGAAGGCCGAGTCGGCGGTTTTGGCGGGGCTCAAATCAGCGGAGGCGGCCACCACGGAACTCCAGGCCGAAGCACAGGCCACCCTGGCCCGAGCACAGCAGTGACGTGATCGAACCGGGGGCGCGTGAAGAGGTTAAGTGCGTTCGGGGGCACACCAATCTGCTGAGATGGATATATTCCCCTTGAATCGCCCATAAACTCAAAAAGAAACGGGCAGGCGTTGGTGCCTGCCCGGGATGATTCCGGTAAATTCGGACGATAACGCAGTAGCCTGCGGTGGGCTACAAGTGGCCGTCGTGATCTTCTGCGAAATCTTCTAAGGCCTCTTTGATGGCCTTTTTATGGTCCCTCTCATACAATTCCCGGTCCGCTTTGCGCCGGAACTGTTTCCGTTGCTCGTGTTCAAAGGGGAAGGCACCGGGACTCCGGCGACTGTTGGTACGCCGATCCTTCTGCCAATCCCCGTGTTTGTCTTTATAGTATCCTGGACGATGTTCAGACATAAGACCTGCTCTTCCCGTAAGTATTTAGTCGCTCCATTGCCGACCACGGCACCTAGTATAGGCAGTGCGGGGATTGCGGGTCAACACACGGGTTCGCACTGAATCCGTGGCGACTGCTAAACTAGGGGGCCGTATTCGCAGGGTGCCCCGGGCATCCTGAGGCCCATTTTTATCGCGATTTACTGTGATTATACCCGGAGTACCCCGATCCCATGTCTGAGTCATCCAAGTCTACCAACATCACCTGGCACCAGAGCGGCGTAAGCGCTGACGAGCGGGCGACCCTCATGGGGCACGGGCCGGGCCTGCTGTGGTTTACCGGGCTCTCGGGTTCGGGCAAATCGACGCTGGCCAATGGGGTGGCGCGGGCGCTCCATGACCGGGGCGTCCATACCTACGTGCTCGATGGCGACAATGTGCGTTACGGCCTTAACAAAGACCTGACCTTTTCCCCGGAAGACCGGGTGGAAAACATTCGGCGCATTGGCGAAGTATCCCGGCTCTTTGCCGATGCGGGGTTGGTGACGATGACGGCCTTTATTTCGCCTTACCGCGAAGATCGGGCCCAGGCCCGGGCAATCATCGGGGACGCCTTCATCGAGGTGCACGTCGATTGCGATGTGGCCGTCTGTGAATCCCGGGACCCCAAGGGGCTGTATAAAAAGGCCCGGGCCGGCGAGATTGCCGACTTTACAGGAATATCCGCCCCCTATGAGGCGCCTGAAAATCCCGAGTTGCGCATCGATACCTCCAAAGATACCCTGGAAAACTGCGTGGCTGCTGTCGTGGCCTATTTGGTGAAACGGGGCGTGATTGGGTAGGTGGCGGCGTGTTTCGTAGGAAATGACCTAAAGGACGAAAAGGACCTAAAGGACATCAATGAAGTTTGGCGGGTTGACAGTGAAAGTTTGTAACGCCCCGCCGAGGGAGCTCTTGTGTCGCTGAGGCCAGTGCCCCCAACTACTTGTCCCTGCGGTCTTTTATGTCCTTTTAACTTCTTGGCTCTGAAGGGATGTACCGCCTATGAACGACTGGTCTCCTGCCGAACGGCGCATGCGCTTTCGATTTTCGCTCTATGGCTTCCTGAAGAACCAACGCTACTTCGAGCCATTCTGGATTCTGGCCTTCCTCGATAAGGGCCTGGGTTTTTTCGAAATCGGACTGCTCATTGGCTTTCGCAGTCTCTGCATCAATGTGCTTGAAGTACCATCGGGTGCGGTCGCGGATTCCTATGGGCGTCGGGCCAGCATGGTCCTTTCCTTCACCGCCTACATCGTGGCCTTCAGCACTTTTGCGATGTCTGATTTTCTTCCGGGCCTGTTCCTGGGTATGTTCTTCATGGCCATTGGGGAGGCCTTCCGTTCGGGGACCCACAAGGCCATGATTTTTGACTGGCTGCGCTCCGTCGATCGCGAGTCCGAGCGGGTCGAGGTGTATGGCTACACGCGGAGTTGGTCCAAGATGGGGTCGGCCCTGTCGGCGCTCCTCGCTGCGGGGCTCGTATTCACCCTGCAAGACTATAGTGTCGTCTTCTGGGTGAGTGCCCTGCCCTGTGTCTTCAATATCGTGAATTTTCTCGGCTACCCCGGGAGTGTGGAAGGCCCCGCGAAAGACGATGGCGCCGGGGTGATGCAACGGCTGGTTCGGGCGGCCACCGTGGTCTGGCGCGAGCGGCGGCAGCGACGTCTGGTAGTGGAGGCCATGGGTTTCGAAGGGGTCTTTTCTTCCGCCAAAGAATATCTCCAGCCCTTGCTGCAACAGAGTGCGCTGGCCCTGCCCCTCTTTCTGGCCCTGGCCGATGCGCAACGCACGGCGGTGCTGACCGGGGTGGTCTACAGCCTCCTCTACTTTTTTTCTGGCATCGCTTCCCGTAATGCGCATGTTGTCGTGGCATGGAAGAAAGACGAAGACGCGGCCGCCCGTTTCTTGTGGATGGTCGTGTTGGGTTGTTACGGCGTCATGCTCGTCTGCTTGCTGCAGAAGTGGCTCGCGGTGGCGATCGTTTGTTTCGTAGGCGTTCACCTGGTGCAGAACCTGTGGCGTCCGGCCCTGGTGAGTCGGCTGAATGCCGTATCGGATCCGGAGTTGGCTGCCACGACCCTCTCCATCGAATCCCAGGCCCGCTCGCTCACGACCCTGGTGCTGGCACCCCTGCTCGGCCTGGCGGTTGATCAGGTGGGGCTGTGGCCGGTGGGCGCGGTGGGTGCTGTTGTGGCAATGGCGGCCCTTCTGCTTTCCACCCGTGGGGGGAGCCATCCTGGTTTAACGCGTGCCTGACACGAGCATAGGGAGTGTTGTGCCACAATCGGTCTTTCGTTGACATGCGGATTCGGCCTATCTATACTGTTGCCAGCGTGACAGGCCGATCCCATTTGGAGACGGTTGAATGTTGGATGCACATGTACTTGTCCTTAACAAGTCGTGGATTGCCATTAACGTGGCCTCCGCCCGCCGCGCACTCGCGCTGCTGTATCAGGGCCACGCACGGGTAGTACACCCGGAAGACTATTCGATTCATTCCTTCGAGGCGTGGTGCGCCTATTCGCGCAAGGTGGCCCTTCGGGAAGAAGATGTGCCCATGGTGCGCACGCCCTCCCAGTCCATCGTCATTCCCGAAGTGATCTTGCTCGCGGCCTTCAACGGATTTATTCGACACGAGATTCGCTTTTCGCGCAGTAATATTTTTACGCGCGACAAGCATCAGTGTCAGTATTGCGGTGCGGTTCCCGACAAGAGTGATCTGACCCTCGACCACATTATGCCCCGCTCCCGGGGTGGGGTGGATTCGTGGGAAAATCTGGTGCTCGCCTGTGCGCGCTGCAATGTGAAGAAGAGCAACCGCACACCAGAGGAAGCGAACATGCGCCTCCTCAAACAGCCTACGGCCCCCCGGTGGTTGCCCCGCTTCGGCCTTTCCGTGCGCAAGCAGGAAATGCACAGTTGGCAGCGCTTCGTGGATACCTCCTGCTGGGTAACGGAAGTTGCGAAATAGTCTGGTGTATGGGGTTCGCGAAGGGTAAAAACGTCTTGGGTGCCACCCTTACGCGGGGGAGCGAAGCGGAGGCGCTTACGGGTGCGTGGTTCTTAGAACCGTGCGGCACGAGCGACGCCAATTAGTTTAAGCGATTGGAAAAACTCCCCACGCTCTATCCATGAACCATTTCTTTGGTCTTGGTGGATGGGCTGATTTATACTGGGGCGCGTACTCAATTTCCTTTCGGCCCCCTATCAGGTAGTTCATGAGCCCCCACGCCTCCCCAGAGTCTCCATGTTTTGTCGACGTCGTGCTTCCCATTCCGGTGGAGCGCTGTTTCAGCTATGAGGTGCCGGCCTCCCTCGTTGATCGTGTTGCGGTCGGCATGCGGGCCGTTGTGCCCGTGCTCAAGCGGGTGGACACCGGTTTTATCGTGGCGGTGGGCACCCAGCCGGCTGTCGCGAAGGTCAAGTCCATACTGGATCTTCCCGACGAGAAACCCGTCTTCACCCCCGAGATGCTCTCCTTGTGCCGGTGGATTGCCGACTACTACTGCTGTTCCTGGGGGGAGGCCCTTCAGTGCGCCGTGCCCGGTGGGCTCAAGATCGGTACCAAGATGCGCTATCGGTTGGAGCCCGATATGATCCATGCGGGCCGTTTTACCGAGCGGCAGCGGCAGGTTATTGCCGCCCTCTACAACCGGGGTTCCCTCACAGAAGGACAGATTGCCAACGTGGCCGGACGTAAGGCGTTGAGCAACACGCTGAGTTCCCTGGCACGCCGGGGTATTGTGCAGGCCACGCCGGTCATGCAGGATGCGGGCGTCTCGATCCGTACGGAAACCTACGTGGCCTTGTGTGCGGACAAGCTGCTGGCCTCCGACGACGTGGTGGCCCTGCAGCGGCGTGCGCCCAAGCAGGCGGCGGTGTACCTCGAACTGCTCCATCAGGGCGAGGCCCGTCCACTGTCGGCCCTGAAAGAAAAATATGGCGCGACCAGCGCGGTCGTCAAGGCGCTCGTGGAGAAAGGGCTCGTCGTGACGGAAGCGCGGGAACTTTACCGCGCACCGGATATGGGGAGCGGTGGTCAGGCTGTCGAGAAATTCCCGCTCAATGACGAGCAACAGGCCGCCTACGAAACCATTGTGGCCGCCGTGAAGTCTCGCAGTTTTCAAACCTTCTTGCTCCGTGGCATCACGGGTTCGGGGAAGACCGAGGTCTATCTCCAGGTGATTGAAGAGGTGCTCGCCCTCGGGCTGGATGCCATCATCCTGGTGCCGGAGATCTCCCTCACCCCCCAGACGGTGGGACGCTTCGTGGCCCGTTTTGCCCAGGATATTGCCGTGCTCCACAGTGGCCTGAGCCTGGGCGAGCGCTATGACGAATGGCGACGGGCCCAGCGGGGGGAAGTGCGGATTGTCGTGGGCGCCCGGTCGGCGGTCTTCGCGCCTTTGCCCAATCTGGGTATCGTCATCGTGGACGAAGAGCACGATGGCTCCTACAAGCAAAGCGAAACGCCCCGTTATCATGCGCGGGATGTGGCCATCATGCGCGCCCGCAACAACAACGCCGTGTGTGTGCTGGGTTCGGCCACGCCTTCGGTGGAGTCCTACCACAATTCTGAAATCGGGAAATCCATCCGCTTGGATCTGACCCAGCGGGCGACACGGGGTGCCTTACCCGCCGTGAGAATACTCGACATGCGTTCCGAAGGAAAAGAGTCTGCGGGAAAAATGATTCTCTCCCCTGCCCTCGAAGACGCGGTCAACGCCAAGGTCGAGGCAGGCGAACAGGTCATCCTCTTGCTGAACCGCCGTGGTTTTGCGCCCTTCGTCATGTGTCCCCAATGCGGGTGGGTGGCCGAGTGCCAGAACTGCAACGTGAGTCTCACCTACCACAGCAGCGGCTCCCACCTGCGCTGTCACTATTGCGACGAGCGGCGCCCCAAGCCGGAAATCTGCGACAAGTGTTTTTTCAATCCCCTTATTTACATGGGCATGGGAACCCAAAAGGTGGAAGACTACCTGATGCGCGCCTTTCCCAAGGCACGGGTCGCGCGCATGGATGCCGACACCACCTCGGGGAAGGGCGGCCATGCCAAGATTCTCGGCCGATTCGCCAACCGGGAGATTGATATTCTGATTGGCACCCAGATGCTGGCCAAGGGCCACGACTTCCCCGGGGTGACCCTGGTGGGCGTGGTGAACGCCGACACGGGACTGACCCTGCCCGATTTCCGGGCGGCCGAGCAGGGTTTTCAGTTGCTGACCCAGGTGGCCGGTCGGGCCGGTCGGGGCGATTTGGTGGGCGAGGTCATCATCCAGACGTTTCGGCCAAAGCACTATGCCATCGTAGCCGCTGCCGCCCACGACTACCCGGGCTTTTATCAACAGGAAATCGCCCACCGTGAAAGCGCCCTCTACCCCCCGTTTCGACGGATGGTGAACTTCTCTATCGAGAGCGTAGATGACGAGGTAGCCGAGCGGGGCATGTTGCGCCTCCATCGTATCGTCCGGGAGCAGCTTCGGGAAGAGGGCTTTCAGGGTATGGAATTGATGGGGCCCGCGCCGGCGGCCATTAAGCGGATTAACAAGTACTACCGCTGGCACCTGGGGGTCCTGTCGAAGAGTCCCAAAAAGCTGAATGCGCTGACGCGGGCAACCCGAGAGGCCTTTCTGGCGGCCCAGCCGGGGAAAGGGATTCAATTAAAGGTGGACCTCGATCCCTACGGGATTTTCTAGGGTTTTTAAGACAGGATTGCCATCGAGGGCGTAAGTTGGATTTCCCGTGACTACATGGTACGATTACCGATTATTGTGCGACGGTGTGTCGTTTCGAAATGACCCTACAACGAAAGGACTTTTACAATGAAAAAAGCAATGCTTGGACTGCTTAGTTTGCTCCTGGTGGGTGTATTGACCGGCTGTGGTGGCGAAGCGGGCACTGCTCCGGAAGCGAATGATGCCCCGGCAGAGACGCCTGCCGTGGAAGCGGATGCGGCCGAAGGTAGCGGAACGGTCATGGAAGCGGCTCCAGAAGCCGCCGCTGAAGAAGCCGTGGAAGCGGTTGTAGAGACCGTTGCCGAAGCCACCGAAGGCGATGCCACGCCCGCAGAAGAGATGAAGACCGAAGAAGCCGCCCCCGCCGGTGGCCTGGTCGGCACAAAATGGGAATATGACGGCATTAGTTTGGAATTCAAAGAAGGCAACAAGGTCTTCCTGAAGGGCGGACCGCTCGCGGCCTTCGCACCAGACGGCACCGAAGCCGAGTACACCCTGGAAGGGGAAGTCTTCACCGTTTCCGTGTTGGGCCAGGAATACAGTGGCACCTACGACGGCACGAAGCTGACTGTCGACGGCACCGAAGCCACGATGCAATAAGTCGCGCCAAAATTAGTTTCGGGCCGGGCGCCCCTCCCACGGGGAAGGGCGCCCGGCCTTTCTATTTTACGATGCTGAATTTCATGAGGCCGATTCGGCCAAGTCCAGCAAGTCGGCCTGGAGCTGGAATAGGGCGGGCCAGTCGCGGATTTCCACGTTGAGCAATACCACCACGCCGACACGCGCCTCCCGGTCAAGCCAGATTTCCGTGGAGGAGCCATAGTCACCCCCATTGTGGCCAAAGAGTTCGCGACCCTGCATCACACGAACTGACCATGCGACGGCCTGCCCATTTTCGTCGCTGCCGGCATCGGGATCGATGGTCAGCATGGTGTCCACAGATTGGGTGCTGAGGATGCGTGTTTCGCCCAAGGCTCCGCCTCCGTCGACAGCCGCGAGGTAACGGGCCATGTCATCGGTAGAGGCCCGCAACATGCCGTCGGGGTAGGTCGGGTAGCCATAATGGGGCCATGGCCGGTAGGTGCCCCCGCCAGTGGGGTGATAGGGCACGGCCGGCGTACGCGGTACATCCGTCAGGAAGTAGGCGCTGTCATTCATGCCCAAGGGCTGCAGAATGTCCTCCGCGACCAGGTCCCGGAAGGCGCGGTCGGCCGACTTTGCGATGGCGAAGGCGCCCAACGCGGCACCCACGTTGCTGTAGGAAAAGGCCGCTCCAGGCGGGCGGTCCGCGAAGTTGCGGGGATTCCAGTAGAGGCTTCCCTCGGTGACATAGCCCGCCACAAAGGTGCCCAATGGTATGACCGGATCGCCGGGGGCATAGTTATCGTCATATACTGCGGTGTCTTCTATTCCGGTATTGTGGGTCACGGCGTGTCGCAGTGTGATGCGCTCGCCCGCCACGTTGGGATTGTCGACCGAAAATCCCGCAAGGTCGCTTAGGCTATCGTCTAAAGAAAGCCTTCCCACCTCTACAGCCTGCATGGCCGCGACCCCGATAAAGGTCTTACTAACGCTGGAAAGTAAGACGGGTGTGTGGGCCATCAGGGGGGCCTCCTCTTCGAGGTCCGCCCAGCCATAACCCGCCGAGAAGACAACGGCCCCCTCCTTAATCAGCCCAACGCCGATGCCGGGGAGTTGGTGCTTCTCCAGATAGGAAAGCACCCGTTCGTCGACGGATTCCGCCAAGGGGCCAGAACCGGCCATGCCCGGATTCACCGGTGTGGACCCGTCAGGCAAAGATACGGCTTTCCCCAATTCAAAGGGCAGGCAACCCGAGAGGACTACAAGTAAGGCCAATGTAGTTTGTTGAAAAATTCGTTTACGTAAAGTCAGAGAAGCATTGTTTTTCATAAAACCTCCTTGGTGCGTCCGACACCAGCGTGTGACGAGAGAATCAGGGGTCGCTGCTCGGCTCCCTTTCGATAGCGCGGCAGGGGGAAGGGGTTGACGTTCAGGCACAGGGCACCCCGTCGCATACGGAAATGGTAAAAATCAGCACGCGTTACGTCGGGGGGGCTTCAACGGAATAGGGACTAGGGTGGGGGCGCCGTCTCCGGCGGCTCGTCGTCCGGTACATATTCCAACAGGTCACCGGGCTGACAGTCGAGTGCCTCACAGATACCCGTCAAGGTAGAGAAACGTATGGCCTTTGCCTTGTCCGTTTTCAGAATCGAAAGATTGGCCAGGGTGACGCCCACTTCTTCAGAGAGCTGGGTGAGGGATTTTTTGCGGCGGACCAGCATGAGATCCAGATTGACGCGAATCGGCATGTGGGACTCCTTAGACCGTGAGGTCCTGTTCTTCTTTCAGCGTCACGCCAATCTGCAGTATCTGGGCGATCACCGCGATGAGTCCGCCGAGGAGCAGGGTTTCCCAATCCATGGACCACGCCATGGCCACCTGCTGCCCCTCGGTCGTCAATACGGCGAGGTAATGCTGCGCGGTAAGGAATGACCAGCATTCGTCGAAGACAATGAGGGCCATAATGATGAGTCCCACCGCGCGGATGCGAGGGGGATTCTCCGCAGCAAAGGGATGGCCAGCGCGGACCGTGTTCAGGAAGCGCACCAGTTGCCAGGCAATAGCGGCACTGCCCAGGAGCAGGATGATTTCGAGGAGGAAGGCGACGACGATGGACGTGGGGCTTTCCAAGCCTATTGCAATGCTCTCATAGGCCAGGACCGACGGCGCGTTGTCACCCAGTTCACCTGCCGGGGGGGCAACACTCAGTGGCAAGGTGAGTCGGACCTCGGGTTTCCAGAAGCCGGCGAGGACCATCCCGCCGATGAGCGCATAGCCCACCGCGCTGAGTAAGGTGATGAGAAGCACGGCCCGAACGGCGTAGTGGAGCAGCCCCATCAGGAGGGCAGCAGGCATAGAATCCTTTGGCATGGCGTATTCCTTCCACGGTGATTGCTTTCAATGGAAGTTTCTCACATAAGTTATTGTATGTCAACCAAAAATTATTGAAAAACAATAATTACGAGTTGTTAAACAATATGGACCGAGGGCATCAGAATGGTCAGGTATTCGGCCGGATGGGTCGACGAGGCTGCGCTATAGCCCGTTGACTATGGGTCACGCAATTCATCTCTGACCATCTTAAAACTTCTATTCCCCGCCAGAGTCTTCGTATAATACGCGCTTATCCCGCGCGCCATGCGGACCGTGAGCGGTCGAATACTTTCCTCGAATCCTCCCTGTCACCGCGCGGTAATCCCTGTCTATTTGTACGAAAGGAAGTTTTCAACCATGGCCAATTTTGATGCCGAGCGCACGATCGAGTGCCAACAGATCGAACGGCGTCTGGAAGAAATTCAGGCAACCATCTATAGCCAGCGCCAGCCCATCGGCCCGTTGGAACATAGTGTTACGGGCAAGGGACTTGGCCCCGAGCGGATGCCCGAATCGGGCTGGAAGCCCTTCGCGGTGGGTCAGGCCTGGGGGGGCTACGATCAGACCACCTGGTTCCGCATGACTATGACGGTACCGGCCGAGTTCAAGGGGCAACGCGTGGTGGCGCTCATTCGTCCTTCCGGTGGTCACTTCACCCTGGGGGTTCCCTTCCTTTCGGCGGCGGGCGAAGGCATGGCCTACGTCAATGGCAAGCCCTTCTGCGGCCTCGACAAGTTCCATGATGAGTTGGTCCTGACGGAAAAAGCGAAGGGCGGCGAAACCTTTGAGATTGCCATCGAAGGGGTGCCCAGCACCCGCATCGACATCGTGCACCACTTTAAGTATGCGGATATGGCCATCCTCAACACCGAGGCGTGGGATGTCTATTGGGATATCCTGGTGCCGCTTAAGGTGTATAAAGAGCTCGACACCAATTTCGCACCGGCCCGTCAGCTCTTCGATGTGCTTTCCAAGGCCGTTCGGATGGTCGACCTCCAGCAGGTAGGCACCGAAGCCTACTACGCGTCCTGTGGGAAAGCGAGCCGCTACCTGAAGAAAGAGCTGAAGCGTTTCGAACACAGCTATGGCATGGGCTCCCTGGCGCTCGTGGGCCACTCCCACATCGACACGGCCTGGCTCTGGCCCCTCCGGGAAACCCGCCGCAAGGTGGGGCGCACCTTCTCCACCGTGCTCCGTCTCATGGAGCGCTACCCGGAATACCACTTCTCCTGCAGCCAGCCCGAGCTGTACATGTATGTGAAGGAACACTTCCCCGAAGTCTGGAAGGGCATTAAGAAACGGGTGAAAGAAGGGCGTTGGGAACCCTGCGGTGCTCCCTGGATCGAGCAGGACAGCAACATGCCCAGCGGCGAGTCGCTGGTCCGTCAGTTCCTCTATGGCAACCGTTTCTTCGAAAAAGAATTCGGCATGCGCTCTCGCACCGCCTGGTTGCCCGATGCCTTCGGGTATCCGTGGTCGCTGCCCCAGATCTTGAAGCAGTGCCAGATCGATACTTTCGTCACCACAAAAATCGACTGGAGCACCTTTACCAAGTTTCCCTATAGCCTCTTTCAGTGGCAGGGTATCGATGGCACGCGGATTCGTGCCGTTATGCCCCCCATGAACTACAACGGTAACCCCGTGCCGGAAGAGCTCATCGCCCAGTGGAACAAGTTCAAGCAGAAGGATAAGGTCGAAGAAGTGCCCTTCCCCTTCGGTTGGGGCGATGGTGGCGGTGGCCCCACGCCCGAAATGATGGAACACGGGAAGCGCCTGAAAAATATCATCGGCGTGCCCAAATGTGAGTTTGGGCGCACCCAGGACAGCCTCGATCGGATGAAGGAACAGTGTCCAGACGAGGCCTTGCCCGTGTATAACGACGAGCTTTACCTGGAGCTGCACCGGGCCTGTCAGATTACCCAGGCACGGACGAAGTGGTTCAATCGAAAGATTGAAATCGATCTTCACGATGCGGAGATGCTCTCCGCCATCGCCCACCTTTCGGGGGGGACCTACGACACCGACGCCTTCTGGGACGTGTGGCGTACCCTGCTGACCCACCAATTCCATGACATTCTGCCGGGCTCCTCGATCACCGAGGTCTACACCCAGGCGGAGAAAGACTACGCCGAAATCCAGGAACAGGTCCTCAACGTGCTGGGTAACGCCCTGCTGGAACTGGGCAAGGACATTGATACCAGCGGACCGGGGAATCCCGTGGTCGTCTTCAACACCCTTTCCTGGGTCCGCAGCGATGTGGTCGAAGTGGCCGTCACGTTGCCCAAGGGCGATTTCCACGTGGTGGCCCCCGACGGCAGCGTGGTGCCCAGCCAGGAGATCGGCAAAGACACGCTGCTCTTCGTGGCGGAGAACGTGCCCCCTCTGGGACATGCGGTGTATCACGTGGTGGCCGGCATCGCCGAGCCGGAATACGGTGCGCCTTTCCATGTGACCGACAAGTTGCTCGAAAATGACTACCTCCGGGTGCGGCTCGATGCCAACGGCGCCTTCTCCAGTGTCTTCGACAAAATCGAAGGCCGGGAAGTGCTGCCGAAAGGCGAAAAAGGCAATGTCATCCAACTCTTCGACGATCGGCCCTTTGACCACGACGCGTGGGAGATGGACCACAACTTTGACGAAGAGCAGCAATGGGCACCGGGTAAGGCCGAGTCCATCGAAATCGTCGAGTCGGGCCCCGTGCGTGCGGTCGTTCGTGTGGTCCGTCGCACCGAGAAGAGTGTTATCACCCAGGACATCACCCTGGCCGCCCATTCGCCCCGGGTGGACGTACACACCCACGTGGACTGGCACGAGAAACGGGTCCTCATGAAAGTCGCCTTCCCGGTAGACGTGTTGAGCCACCGTGCCACCTACGACATCCAGTATGGCACCATCGAGCGGGCGACCCACGAAAGCCGTGAGCATGAGCGCGCGCGCTTCGAGGTCACGGGACACCACTGGGCCGACCTTTCGGAAGGCGACTACGGCGTCAGTCTGCTCAACGACTGCAAGTACAGCTACGACATTAAAGAAAACACCATGCGTCTTTCCCTCCTGCGTGCCCCGGTGCATCCCGATGAGCACGCCGACGAAGGGGAACACGAGATGGTCTATTCCCTCTATCCCCACGGCGGGGATTGGCGGAATGGCACGGTGCAGCAGGGCTACGAACTGAACGTGCCCTTGGTGGCCATGGCGATGGAAGGCAACGGCGACGCCAAGGCGGGATCCTTTGCCAGCGTCGATGCCGAGCACGTGCTGCTGGATACCGTGAAGAAGCACGAAGACTCCGATGCGCTTATCGTGCGACTCTTCGAAGGTTACGGACAGCGGGGCGATGTGACGTTGACCTTCGCCAAGGCACCCAAGTCGGTGAGTCTGTGTGACATGATGGAAGAAAACGACGAGCCGGTGAAGTTTAAAGGGAATGAAGTGCCCCTGTATTTCACGCCCTATGAAATCAAGTCGTTGAAAGTTACCTTCTAAATTTCGTTGATTCCACTACGACGCGGCGAGCTGTTTCCCTCTGTGAACGCCTCGCCGCGTTTTTTATTCGGGGGGTGGGATTTTATAGAGGCTGTTCCCGTTACCATTGAGGACTTTCTCCAGGGGGAGTTCCATGAAGTCCGGTGCCAGCACGTAGTGGAGGTCGTACTTGGCAGACAGGCGCTGCCACTCCGCCAGGGATTTGGCTGGCCACACCCCATACCACGGAAGAGCCGCCTGGGGCGCGGGGGCGTCCGGGTCAAAGTTGATGCCATAGAAGTCCTGAAAAATGGCGTTAACGGAAGGCGCAATGGGGGGGACATAGATTCCGAAAAACTGGGTGGCCATATCGGCCATGATCGGATGGCCGGTTTTCATCTGGGTGCCAACTTGCTGATAGGGGGTGAGTACCATGGCGTCGTGTTCCCCCGTCCCTTCGAGATACTCCGCGACCTGTTGGAAGATGGGCTCCACGAAAAGATGTTTTCTACGTTCTCCGTGTCTTGCCAGCATCACGATGAGGAGTACGGCCACAAGGCAGGTTGCCAGCCCCCGGAGTTCCCGGGCCGTCGGGCGCGGAGGGGTGGGGAGGAGGCCGACGACCCACCCGAGGGCCATACATGCCGCACCGAATTGGTGGAAACAAGCCAGCAGCAGGATACTGAGGAGCACACTGGCCCGAAGCCCCCAGGGCGGGGCGGATTCGGCGGAGGCCTTGGTAAACACGCTGGTTGCGATTCCAAAAATGAGAAAAAACAGGTAGTCCCCGCTGGTAATATAGCGGGTCGCCAGCTCAACGGAGACCAGCTGCAGCAAGGGCCCGAGTAGGGTGGCGAGTAGCAGCAGGGGAAGCCACAAGGGGGTTTCCGAGGTGCGGCGTCGAAAGGCGACGGCAAGTAACAAGGGAATCAGAAGTGGCCCCACATGATTCATGAGACGGTAGGGAAGCCAGGCCACAAAAAGGAAGGGCACATCGGCTCCGGTAGCCCAATGAACGGCCATGATGGCCCATACGGTCAGGCTGGCAATGGCGAGGTAGAGCATCGCCCAGGCCGTTGGGGGGTCGCATAGCGTCGAACCCGATCTCGTTTCAGCGGTCTTCTCGTGGCGCTGACGCCAGAGCATCTGCAGGCTGAAAAGGAGGGCACCTGTGAGGAGAAGATGTCCGACGGTGTAGGGGATGGCCCGGTGGCTTGCGAAGTGGGCCATGAAGTGACGCCAGATGCGCATGGGCTCGGCGTCGGTGAAATAGGCACCTTCGCTCGGTGGCGGCACCGAATACATACGGAGAAGGATTCCAAAAACGAGTGTCACCACGACACCGGGGAGCATGGCGAGCACCAGCCGTTTCATGGCGGGGTGCTGCTTCTGGATTGCCAGCCACGCCACGTAGAGCACCGTCATGGCAAGTAGCGGGGGAAACTGGCCCAGGTGCACCAGGGGCGCAAAGCCGATGAGCCCCCCGGCCAGGCGGTGGCGTCCGGCGGCCAGGGCCCAGGCGGAAAGGAGCATATAGCCCAACCCAACGGGTCCATTGGAAAAAATCCCGGGCCACACGTGGATGGGGTAGGAGCTTAGAAAGGGCACATGAATTTCGGTCAGTATCATGACGACGGCCACGTGCCCGATGAGGGGCCGACGCGAGAGGGTCGTCCCCCAAAGGTAAACGGGAACGGTGCTTGCCAGGAGAAAGAGCACGTTGCGAAATCCGTTGGCCCACAGGGGATCGGGCGCCACGGTCATGAGCCCGGCCAGGCTGATGTGTTGGATGCTGAAGAGGCACCGGACATACTGATAAAGCGGGTGGCCGGCTGGAAAGGGCACCTCGCCGAGGAAGGTTTGGGCAAATTCGTAGTTTTCATCCCAGCGCACTCCGCGAACCAGGACGGCCAGGAGGGAGAAAACACCCCAGAAGAGGAGGCCGCTCCGCAGGGGATGGGCCGGATTCAGGAGGGATTGGAACGTCGATTTCATCAAGGGGGGGGATCCGGGGTTGGGGGAAGGCGCAGTTTAATCTGGGCTATAGTGCGTTACCCGTGCGGGATCCGTCAACTCCCTACCGCTTTGGGGTTGTGGTGGGTATAATGGGCACCTTGGAAGCTGGTGAGAAGACACCGCGGTGGTGTGGCGCCACCATCATGGATGAACCCCCATTGACCATTGACAAACAGATATATCGTACCCGTTTCGGCAAAGAGGAGATGGGCGGCCGCATCGAGTTGTGGCAAGTGCTGTGTACCCACTGGTTTTCCAGATACATTCCCGAGGACAGCGTGACGCTCGATCTGGGGGCGGGTGCCTGCGAGTTTATTAACAACATCTCCTCGGCACAAAAATACGCCATTGATCACAATCCCGATGTCACGACCTTCGCCGACCCATCGGTCACCTGTATCGTGGAGGAACTCGTCACGGGCCTTCAGTCCCTCGAGTCCGACCATATCGATCGTATCGTGGTCAGCAACGTCTTCGAGCACCTGCCCGACCGCGACTATCTGTACGGCTGCCTGGCGGAGTGTTATCGCGTGTTGAAACCCGGTGGAAAGATCATCGTGATGCAGCCCAACATCCGGGTGGTTAAAGAGCGTTTTTACGACTATTCCGATCATTCCCTGCCCCTCACAGAAAAGGGGATGGCCGAGGCGATTGCCTCCAATGGCTTTTCTCTGGAAGAAGTGCGCACCCGCTTTTTGCCCTACACCACCAAGAGCCGTTATCCCAAGTGGCCTTTGCTTGTGCGGCTCTATCTGAAGTGTACCCCGGCCCACTGGCTCATGGGTGGACAGATGTTTATCGTGGGGCGAAAAGGGTAGGCCACCGGTTTTCGCGTGATCTTGGTCCGTCGCGGGTGCGGCGTGTTGCGCTGCCGGAGTGGATTGCGACGGCCCCAATGCTCCCCCTCCTCGTTGGCTGAGCCTGCCTGTCTGGCTTTCCGAAGTGGGTCGCACGTTGCCAGTTGCCTGCGGGAATACGCTGTACGCGGCGTGCCCGTCGCGCTATACTGAATGTGTCGTGGTCGTCTTCGATTGCGTTATTGGGGCGTGGGGAGAGCCGCCATCGCGGGAACATGGGGAACAGTGACTCATGCTGGAAGGAATAGACGAAGGCATTCTCATCATCCTTGGTGCCGCCATTTTTGCGGGGGTGTTGGGCGCAGGGCTTTTCCAGCGTGTGCGCATCCCGCTGGTAACGGGATACATCATCGTCGGGCTGCTCATCGGTGAAAGCGGTTTTCGTTGGGCGGGGCACGAAGACGTGGCCAAGCTCCAGATGTTCAACCTCTTCGCCCTGGCGCTCATTGGATTCCTGGTGGGCAGCGAACTCAAGTGGGAGATCTTCAAGTCACGGGGCAAGCAACTGGTGGCCATACTACTCTTTGAAGGGGTGGGCGCCTTTCTCCTGGTCGGCACGGTGACATCGGCCGTTGTCTATCTGGCCATCGGAAATCTGCCCGGGGCGATTGCGGCCGGCGTCATCTTCGGTGCCATTGCGTCGGCGACGGATCCCGCTTCGACGCTGGGTGTGCTGTGGGAGTGTCGCAGCCGGGGTCCGGTGACGACCACACTCATAGCGGTGGTTGCGATGGACGACGCCCTGGCCATGGGACTCTACGCTTTCGGCGCAAGTTTTGCCCAGATGCTGACCGGTCAGAGTGTGACCATTGCGGCGGAGCTTCGCATCATCGTGACCGAATTGGGCGGGGCGCTCTTGGTGGGAAGCGTGGCGGGGTTCATTATGGTCCTGCTCCTTCTCCGACTGAAGGCGCTGGAGCAATCGCTCGCGGTCACGCTCGGCCTTATCTTTATGCTCATGGGCCTTTGCGTGACGGCCCACTTCGACGTAATCATCGCCGCGATGATGATGGGGGTTGTGCTGACCAACGCGGTACCTCGCCGGAGTCATGAGTTATTCACCCAGATTGCCTCCTTTTCCACGCCCATTTACGTCCTCTTCTTCGTGCTGGCCGGTGCCCGAATGGCCCTGGGTAACATGCCGCCCTGGATGTGGCTACTCGTGGTGGTCTTCATACTCTCCATGTCGGGCGGCAAGATCTTCGGCGCTTATCTCGGTGCCCGGGTGACAGGCGCTCCCCCTGCGGTGCGCACGTATGCCGGGTTCGGATTACTCGTACAGGGGGGCATTGCCGTGGGTTTGGCCATGATGGCTTCGGCCCATCTGGGTGATGTGCCGCTGGCAGAGGGCCTTACCCTGGGTGACCTGATTATCGTGACGGTCACGGCAACCACCTTTATTGTGCAACTGGTGGCCCCGGCACTCATCCGGCTGGCGGTCCAACGTGCCGACGAGGTCGGGCGCGATGTGACCGAGGGCGACGTGGTGGCTTCGCTACGGGTTCGGGATGTCATGGTGCCCGATATCCTCTCGGTACACGAGGGGACGCCCCTCACCCAGGTGTTTGAACAGTTCGCCAACCAGGAGCACCTGCAGGTACCGGTGCTGAACGCAGATGGAGCGGTGACCGGGGTCGTAACACTGGAGAGCTTGCGCGAGGTGTTTACCAGCCAGGATACCTGGGCCTGGCTGGTAGCCAAGGATGTGGCGGTGAAGATGCGCGACATCATCGTTCCGGAAGACGAGCTGGCCGAGGTCATGGAGCGGATGTGGGCCGTGGGCAGCGACGAATTTATCGTGGTGACCCAACGGGAAGGGGGAAAGCTGGCCGGGCTGCTCAACGGGCGGCATACCCGGAAGCAGATCAATCACATGCTCCTCGAACGACAGCATGCATCGGGCCAGTCTGAAGGGGCCATTACGGGTTAGGTGGCGTGTTTGCCCTCCCCGGAATTTCATAGAGGACGAGGCCATCGCCCCGCAGGCGTTCCGGCAGGTGGAGGGGGTGGAAGGATTTGCTCACGACGTAGCGGAACCCATAGGCCTCCGCCAAAACCTGCCACTCGCTTTCGCTCCGTTCCTGCCACAATGCCCAGTCATACCAGTGGCCATCCCGCACGCCATAGAGATCGGCGAAAAGTTTGTCCGTGGTTGTCGCGAGGGATTGCATGTAGGACATGAACTGGCGGGTCTCGAAGGTGGCGACGACAGGTCGTTGGAGCACCATCTGGTAGTGCTCATCCAGGGGCGTTAACACCATGTCTTCCGGCGCGCTGTGCTCGGCCAGGTAGATCGCCATTGCGGCTTCAAAGGGAGAGACGGGGAGGTGCTCCCGTGTTTGCCATTCGACCGAGAGCACGTGGCCCATGGCCATCAGGCCCAGGGTGGCCAGGCTGACCGATTGCCACCGACGGGAAAGGGTACAACACCGGGGGCACCAGGTCGCCACGATGGCCAGTCCGATACCTGCCGCTATCGTGGCGGCGGCCATCTGATGGTAGGCCCCCAGCGCCACGGCACCCGGAACGAGTCCACCCACGTAGCAACGGCGCAACAGGGAGCGTGGGGCCATGTCTGCGATTGTGTGCATGATGGTGCCGCCAATGAGGAGGAAGATGGCTGTTTCGGGCGTGGAGAAATATCGGCTGACCCATGTTTCGGGCAGGAGCCAGGGCCACAAGGGCAGAATCGCCAGCCAGGTCAGGGCGGCGAAGGCCGGTAGGGAGAGTTGTTGGGTGTCCCGACGGAGGGCATGGGCCGCCGTGATACAGAGCAGCAGCATGGACACGTGAATGGTGAGCCGATAGGGCATCCAGCTCACCACGATGTAGGGCACATCGGTGCCGGTGAAATGATGCACGACCTGGGCAAACCAGATGGCGGCGCTGCTGAGCAGGGCGTAGGTAAAGAGCAGTAACCAGGGCCCATAGCGTCGGGTGCCCGAGGCGGCGCGCAGGGCATAGGGCCAAGTCAGCAGGAGCACGGCTATCAGCGCCATGTTGCTGTTGCCCATGAGGCCGAAGCGGGGCCAGTCGGTAAGGGCCCGGTGCATGTCTTCGTGGGTGGTGTATTCGGCCCAGATTTTCTGCCCATCCGCATCGGAGTAATAGGCCCCTTCGGTGGGGTCGGGCACGAGAACCGGCCGCTGGGCCACGGCAAAGACGAGGCAGCAGAGCAAACCGGCACCCGCCCATCGGAGCATTTGCTTCACGCTTTCCCGTTCGCCCTGATAGCACAGCCACCCCAGGGTGGCGAGGGCAGTCAACAGGATCATGGGCCATTGGCCGAGGTGAACAAGGGGCATGAGGCCGAAAAGGAGCCCGGCCGTCCGCCATCGCCCGGCCGCGAAGGCCAGCAAGACCGCGAAGGCCCAGCCCATGCCGATGATGCCGCTGGTGGCCTTGGTGGCCCAGGGGAGGATGGGCATGTAGCTCTGAAAAACCGTGTTGGCCCCCACGAACCCGAGGAGGGCCGCCAGGTGGGCCGGAAAGACACGGCGGGTGAGAATCCACGTGAGGCCATAGACGGGCAGGTGAATCGCCAGGGTCGCGATAAACTGACGTCCACCGCAGATAAGGGTGGCGCTCTCGGTCAGCCAGAGCACGGCACCGGTCAGGTAGTAGTGGATGGAGAAGCCATTCCAGACCCAACGGTGGTGGGGGTGTCCATCGGGGTAGGGCGTAATGTTGAGCAGCACCTGGGCCCGCTCCAGCCCTTCCTCCCAGCGGACGCCCCGCACCGCGATAGCGATGAGGCAGAGCAGGGTCCAGAAGATTACGCCGGCCCAGAAGGCACGGGGTGAATCGCTGTTGGGGGAATCATCCATGGGGTGTCAAACATCCTTGTGGTACACCGGGTGATGGGGAAAGATTCTACTCTACGCCCGCGGGACGGGGGATGCAACGGGCGCCCATCACAACATCCGCTCCAGGGCGCTCTGCTCAACTTCGTGGTACACACTGCCGGATTGCGCGAGGTGCTCCCGGAATTCGAGGTGAAAGGCTTCCGTTTCGAATTCGAAGCCGATGAGGGCCCGGCCCACCTGTTCGCCCGAATAGGTGTAGTTGAAATAGCAAATGCTGTTGCGCGTCTGGGCGGCCTGCAAGAACTCCCGCAGGGCGCCGGCCCGCTCTGGAAACTCCAGAATGATGAAGTAGGGATGGCGGAAGAGATGGGGTTCGTAGTTGATGATGCGAAATTCCACGTCCGCCGTAGAGGTTACGTCGAGATGGGGGATTTGCTGCGCGGTGAGGCGCTCATCCAGTTCCTGCAGGGTCTCCGGGGTTGCTTCGAAGCCGATGACCGGTACCGCCGTCTGGTCATCCACTTTCCCATACTGTACTTCGATAATGTTGACGGTCTCGAGGATGTTGTCCAGGAGATGAAGGAGGCCCCCCGCGATCTCGGGCATCTCAAAGCGGTAATAGCGTCGCCGCGCCGCGCCGATGCCCGCGTGTCGGGCAATCCAACCGAGTTGCTCGAAGTCTACGTTGGCCCCACAGAGTATGGCCACGGCCTTTTTTCCCGCCAGGGTGTCGCGCTGCTTCAGCAGCCCGGCCATGCCCATGGCGCCCGAGGGTTCGGGGATGCAACGGCACTTGTCCCAGAGCACTTCGATGGCCGCCGACACTTCTTCATTGGTGACGGTGATGAATTCGTCGATGAGTTTCGCACAGAGGGGGTGGGTCAGGGTGCCGGCCCGTTTCACCGCCGTGCCATCACAGAATACGTCCACGTAATCCAGGGTGACGGGTTTTCCGGCCTTGACGGCTGCGGCCATGCTGGCCTGGTCCACGCCTTCGACGCCCACGATGCGGATGTGCGGGTAATAGGCCCGGAGCCAGCAGGCCACCGCGGCGGCCATCCCGCCACCGCCAATCTGGAGGTAGGCCACATCGAAGGGGCCCTGACCACTCATGACAATTTCATCGCCGATGGTGCCTTGGCCCCCCATGGTCGCCAGGTCGTCGTAGGGGTGGACGAAAGAGAGTTGTTCGTTTTCAGCGAATTCGAGGGCCGCCTGGGCCGCGTCGCTGTAGGAATCGCCAATGAGGATGATTTCCACGTGACAGCCACCATGGCGGAGGACTTCGTTACGTTTCATCAGAGGCGTCGATACGGGCATGTAGATGCGCGCCTGCATGCCCAGTTTAGCGGCCGCAAGGGCCACGCCCTGGGCGTGGTTTCCCGCCGAGGCGCAAACTACCCCCCGCGCACGCTCTTCTTCCGTGAGGAGGGCCATGCGGTTGTAGGCGCCCCGCCACTTGTAGGCATGAATGGGGGAGAGGTCTTCCCGTTTAATGAAAATCCGCCCGTCGAAGGGCAGGGTGATTTCCTCCAGGGGCGTGGGAGGGGCCACGGCATAGACCCGCTGACGGGCCATGAGTATTTCCTGAAAAAGCTGTTCGCGCATGGGGTTCCTTTGAGGGCACGGGTTCGTAGCCTCCATGATACTGGAATGGCAGGGGCAATTTCGCGAACACCCGATTATTCGCATGGAAGCAAGGACCTGAAGAACGTAAAAGACATGGGCCCACCCGGTCGAAGTCTTACAGGATTTTCACGAAAAGCGTCGTAAGAAAACCTGCCAGGGTGGATAGCCCCACAATGGCCCCACCCTGTTCAAAGGCTTCCGGGAGCATGGTTTCGGCGATCATGGTGAGCATAGCCCCCGCCGCGAAGGCTTCGATGAATAGGACCCCGTAGAAGTGCGCCCCCTCGGGGTTGGTCGGCATGAGTACCGCGCCGAGGAAGGCGCCAACGCCGGTAAGCACGCAGATACTGCTCCACATGACCAGAATCTTCGTCAGGCCCATACCGCTGCGGCGCATGCTGACCGCGCTGGACATGGCCTCGGGGAAATTGGCGAGAAATACACCCACGATAAAAGACAGACTCATGCCCGTGGCACTCACGGAGAGCATGCCGATGACCAGGGATTCGGGAACACCGTCGATCAGAATTCCAAGCCAGATGGCCATGGCGGCACTCGCCTTCCCGGTGGCAGGGCGTTCGCTCAGGATTTCTTCCACGGTGACAGACTGGTTTGCTGTCGTGAGATTCGCCATGATGCTTTGCCGCCATACATCGCCCTCAATCTCGGACTCGGAATTGGAGAGGGCATCAATGCGTCCGTCCGTCAGTTTCTTGAGTGCCAGGCGGAGGTCGGGCGACGCAGTGAGGAAGGGGACGAAATCCGCCTTGTCGAGCCGATAGACCCGGACCGCAGTGACGGCGCGTGCCTCGGCGGATCGGGGCGCATTCCGGAGGAGTCCCATCTCACCGAAGGTCTCGTTGGCACCCAGGCGTGCCACCTGGGCCTGTTGACCATCGTGGTTCTTGCGCAGCACCTCCACCTCGCCAGAGACAATGAAATACATGGCCTCGGCTGGGTCGCCCTGCTGAAAGAAGACGTGTCCCGGCTGGAGGCATTCTTCTTCCACTTCGTCAATGAGATCGGCCATCTGCTCTGGCGGTACCTGCCGAAGGACGTCGACACGGCTCAATTCATCGACAAGTCCCTTGGTCCGCGCCAGGCGCACCCGGAACACGTAGCTCCGTGCAGAGGACAGCCGCCGGAGAAAGGCGCCGCGGTTATTGAGCATTTGGTTGAGCACGTCGAAGACAATGCCGCCAGAGACGGCGCCCAATAGCGTGGCGAGGAAGGCGGTGAAGCCATGTTGCTCCACATGATGCGGCACGTGGCCGAAAAGCTCTATGGTCAGGGCAAAGAGCAGGGCACCTGCGCCAAAAGCGGTGAAGGCCGAGCTCAACCGCCGACGGGGCCGCCACCACAGTCCCATCATCGCGCCCAGGGGAAGGGCGATCGCACTGGCCAGTCCCCAGAGGAGCGCTTCTGTGCCGACGCCAAGGTTCATAAGGGTACCTTAGCCGCGGCAGTGCCCGTGGGTCAACGTTGGGGCGCTGAAAGGACGGAAAGGACCAAAAGGACGATGAGGTCCTGAACGACAGGAGACGGCGATGCATATGAAAGGTTATACAGAAGCCATCTCGTCAACGGCGTTTCACGTACCGCGGCCCAAACCGTTTCCGTCCCTTTTCCCAAACACAAGACGGCCTCCCCGCGTAGGGGCTCAATAGGCCTGCACGCCAAACTTGAGCAGATGGCGGGGCAACATGTCATCCAGATTCAACACATCGGCGTCGTTCAGCTCGATGAGATTGAAGCCATATTTTTCATAGATGGCTTTCTTCTGGGCCTTGCGGGCAGCGTACTTGGGGTCGTTTTCCAGTCCCCAGAATTCAATGTAGACTTTCCCGGTGGGGATGTAGAAGTCACAGTAGACATCTTCTTCAATTGGGAGTTTGCGCTCGTAGGCGTGGACAATCTCCGCCATGTAGAGCCAGTTGTCGATGAGCATCTCGGCCCGGGAGCGGACAAAATGGCCGTCTGCGGCACGGTGGGTGGCTTCGAATTTCTGGCGAAAGCCAACCGCTTCGGGCTGGGAGTTCTCCTCAGCTTTTTCGGGAGCTGCCGGGGTGGAGGTGCCTTTTACTTCCGCGATGGTATCCACGAGTGCCCGGTTTTCCAGTATGGTCTCGGGCCATCGCACGTAAGGTACGCCAGAGCGCGGATCTTCCGATTGCACCCCGCCGACCCGCTTGCCAGGATCGGTCAGGTGCCATCCCTTCAGGCCTTTCTTGACCCAGCCTAACTCGGAGAAAATGTAGTTACACTTGTTGGCGGAGAGTTCGAAATGTTTCCCGATGCGAGTCGCCGTTAATGTGCCTTGCCCGGGCTTGGCGCTTGCAGGCGCTGGAGTAGCGGGGGAAGCCTCCGCTACCACTGCGGCGGCTGTCGACCCCTCCGTGCTGGAAGCGGTGATGGGAGTGTCCTCGGGCCACCCGACGTACTTGCCATATTTGGGGTGCTCAATGTAGGTGCCGCCCAGGGCTTCCCCTGTTGCGGTCAGGAGCCAATTGCCGTTTTCTTTCTTGAGGTAACCGGCCTGCTGAAACGTCTCAAAGACGACTTTTGCTTCCAGATTGTTTCGTTTTGCCAATGCGGTGGTAGAAAGTACTTTTTGTGATGCCATGTGCGCGCCCTCCTTAATTGCCCAATATAGCTAACACAGTGAATGTATCCGATGGTATCTGAGAGACTATAGGGGCTGCAAGGCAAGTGTGTCATGGCTGTGGAGTTCACCAGAGCCTTCCCGCATGACTCCGCCCATTCGCTCCTTTAGGTCCTTATACAAAAAACGGCCCACCGGGACTCCGCCAGGTGGGCCGTTTTGCAATCCGGATTACTTATTCCGTCGATTCATCCAGGATGACTGCCGGGCCCACATGGTCGGGCATGCGGAGTTCGTCGAGGATGTCCATCACTTCCTGGGGCGGTGGGGGCGTCAGGCGCGACACGACCAGGGCCACCACGAAGTTCAGCAGCATGCCCACGGTGCCAATGCCCTCGGCGGAAATGCCGAAGCACCAGTTGCCAAACCAGGCTTCTTCCGCGCCGAAAATGAGGTGGGCTTTGGTGCCCGCGATGTAGAAGAGGGTGAAGCTCAGGCCGACGATCATACCGGCGATGGCGCCCTCGCGGTTGGCCTTCTTGTCGAAGATACCGAGCAGAATCACCGGGAAGAAACTGGCGGCTGCCAGGCCAAAGGCGAAGGCCACCACCTGGGCCACGAAGCCCGGCGGGTTCACACCAAAGTAACCGGCCACGACAACGGCCACGATAACCATGATACGACCAACCATGACCCGATGTTTTTCATCGGCATGGGGATTTATCAGGCGGAAGTAGATGTCGTGCGCGATCGAACTGGAGATCACCAGGAGCAATCCGGCCGCTGTCGACAGCGCCGCCGCAAGTCCACCTGCCGCCACCAGGGCAATGACCCAGGGGGAAAGCTGGGCGACCTCCGGAGTCGACAACACAATGATGTCCCGGTCGATAATGATTTCAGAGGTTTCGGCGTCGGGCGTCAGTTCGAGTACTCCGTTGCCGTTCTTGTCGTCAAACTGGAGGAGCTTGGTTTCTTCCCACTTGACGGTCCAGTCCATGGCGTGAATCTCATCCATGGTTTTGCCGTGGAGGGATTCCACGAGGTTGTAACGGGCAAAGGTCGCGAGAGCCGGTGCCGTCGTGTAGAGGATGGCAATGAAAAGGAGTGCCCAGAAGGCTGAGTAACGGGCGGCCCGCACGTTGCGCACGGTGTAGAAGCGCACAATCACGTGGGGCAGGCCCGCCGTGCCGACCATGAGCGCAATCGTGATAAAGAGAATGTCGAGCATACTCTTATCCCGGAAGGGCTGGGTGTACTCCGCAAAACCCAGGTCCACCTGAATCTGGTTGAGCTTGGGCATAATGTCCGACGTGACCAGACCAATTTGGGGAATGGGGTTGCCGGTCAGTTTCAGGGACAAAGCCACAGAAGGAATCAGGAAGGCAACGATAAGCACAAAATACTGGGCCACCTGGGTCCAGGTGATGCCTTTCATACCGCCGAGAACGGCAAAGAAGCCGACGATTACCATGCCGATGATGACGCCCTGCGCAATGTCTACCTCCAGGAAGCGGCTGAAGACAATGCCCACCCCGCGCATCTGGCCTGCGACGTAGGTGATGGAAACGAATATGGCACAGATAACCGCGATGATGCGGGCGGTGTTGGAATAGTAGCGGGTGCCGACGAAATCGGGCACGGTGTATTGGCCGAATTTCCGGAGGTAAGGGGCCAGCAGCAAGGCCAGCAACACATAACCGCCGGTCCAGCCCATGAGGTAAATCGAGCCATCATAGCCCATGAACGAAATCAGGCCGGCCATGGAAATGAAGGAGGCCGCGGACATCCAATCGGCTGCTGTGGCGGCACCATTGGCGATGGCGGGCACGCCCTGGCCAGCCACGTAAAAGCCCGAAGACTCTTTCACGCGGGCGCGCCAACCGATATACAGGTAAATCATGAAGGTTATGGTAACGAAGGTATAGGTCCAGGTTTCGACTGACATGGGACGTGCTCTCTCCTGCAACGTTTCATTGGGATCGCGGGTAGCGATTCAGGGATGGGGTGCGCACCAGGCGCTACTTGTCGGCGTGGTGGTCGCGGTCGATCTTGTCCATCATTTTGGCGTAGACGTAAATCATGACGACAAAAACGAAAATGGAGCCCTGTTGGGCCATCCAGAAGCCGAAAGGCAGATTGCCAATCGAGAAGTTGTTGAGGGGTTTGACGAATAGGATCCCCGCGCCAAGCGACACGGCAAACCACACCACCAACAGCCAACGAATGAGGCGGACATTCTGCCGCCAATAGTCCAGTTTTTCTTCTTTTTCCATGGGTTCTCTCCGATTGATGTTAGAACAGCTTTCCGGTTATACACCATCACCTGTCGGCATACAAGTATTGCGGTTTCACGGGTCCGTGGAAACGTGCCCCCATAGATTTCCATTAATTCTTGACTTAACAGGTAATAATAGGAATAATCGGGCGAAGCAGCGCTCAATCGGGGCACCACCTTTCACCAGTCGGGCACGTTGGAGTATTACATCATGAACAAGCGGGGCTTTACGCTCATTGAACTACTGGTGGTGATTGCCATCATCGGAATTCTCGCCGCTATCCTGCTCCCGGCCCTCGCCCGGGCACGGGAGGCGGCCCGACGGGCCAGTTGCCAAAATAACCTGAAGCAACTTGCCCTGGTTTTCAAGATGTATGCCAATGAAAGCGTCGGCGAGGCGTGGCCGCCCCTCCACGGGGACGAGGTCTATGGCGATAGCGATATCGCCTGCAACGCCGATTGCAGCCCGGGGGAGGACTACTTCGACTTTTTCGCCGATATGTCGTCTATCTATCCCGAGTATCTGAACGACCTCGGCACCCTGTTGTGTCCGTCCGATGCGGGCAACACCGGGGATGCGGCGGAAGCGGTCTTTCAAATCTCCGATCTCGGTGGCGGGACCTGTCCGAGTATCTGCGAGGGGGAGATTACCAACGCCGACGAAAGCTACGTTTATCTGAGCTATCTGGTGGACCGGGCGGAGGACAGTGACCCGTCAATTGATGTGGGCTTTCTCTTCGGGATTCCACCCGTTGGTTATGAGGTTCCCATCCAGCTGGCCGGGCTTTTTGGCTACGTGGCCTCGGTTATCAACAAAGATGAAAGCGACGATGGCATCATCACCGAGGAGTTGAATCTGGCGGCCATTGGATTCCCCGGGGCGGGCAATGGCGGGGGCGATACCCTCACGCGCCTTCGGGAAGGTATTGAGCGCTTTCTTATCACCGACATCAACAACCCTGCGGCCAGCGCACGGGCCCAGTCCAACATTGTGGTGGCCTTCGACACGGTGGCCTCCAACGTGGGAAGCATCGTGAGCCCCACGGGTGTGGGGCCCGGCGTGGAACTTTTCAATCACGTTCCCGGGGGTGCGAACGCCCTCTATCTGGATGGGCACGTGGCCTTTCAGCGCTATCCGAGCGCTTTTCCAGCGAGCGAAAAGTTTGCCACCCTCGCGGGATTCTTTGGCCGCCCCTGAATCTTGGTATATCTATCAACTACCCAGCCCGCATCGGCGGGCTTTTTTGCTTGACAAAGTATTACGCTTGTAATATATTTCAATTACAAGCGTAATACTTTGGAGCAACGTTATGAATGAACTACCCCGAATTACCGACGCCGAGTGGCGTGTCATGGATGTTTTGTGGGAGCAGGCCCCCCAGACGGCCAATGAGATTGTGGCGGCCCTGTCGGAGGTGGACTGGAGTCCCAAGACGGTGAAGACCCTGATTAACCGGCTGGTGAAGAAGGGTGCCCTGGAATTTGAAAAAGACGGGCGCACCTATCTCTACACCCCGGTGGTGCCCCGGGGCACCATGGAGCAGGGCCTCGTGGGCGGACTCTTGCACGGGGCCTTTCGGGGGAGTGCCGACCGCCTCGTGTTGCGTGCCCTCGAAAGCGGGCAGGCAAGCCGCAAAGAATTGGACGCCATCAAGGCCTTGATCGCCGACTACGAATCCAACGGGAGCGAATAATCATGAGCGGACAGGTAGGCACGATAGTGGAAGTCTTGGGCATGGGGGTGCTTCACGTGGCGTGGATGGGACTGGTGTGGGGCGGGTTGACCGCCCTGGCATTATTGGCCGTCGGCAGGGCAAATCCCCGGCGGCGCTATCGCGTTGCCCTGGCCTGCTTCGGCGTGCTCGCGTTGTTGCCGTGTGGGGCCTTTTTCTGGTCTGTCCACGACGTGGAGGAAGCGACAACCGCCCGGGTTGTGGGGGACAGGATGACCGGCGCAGTGCGGGAGCCCATGCCCCTGACCCATGGGCCGACCTTTCCGGCGCGAAGCCCGTCGCCATCAGACGGGGGCACGGTGGCGGTGCACGAGGGCGCGCGGGATACCTTCACCTGGAATCAGGCTTCGATGGCCGTGGGTGGATTGGTTTCTCGGATACACCAGGCGTCGCGCAGCTTCGCGCCGTGGATAGCGGGCTTCTGGTTTGTGGGCGTATTACTGTTCACCCTCCGCCTGCTGGCGGGGATGGGGCAGACGCACCGCTTACGCCGTCGTGGGGTGGGGTCCTTGAATCCCGAATGGGAGCAGGCGCTGGTACGGCTGACCGGCCAGGCCGCCATTCGCCGCACGGTCGTCGTCATGGAATCGACCCTGGCGCAGGTCCCCATGGTCGTCGGCTGGTTTCGTCCCATGATCTTAATGCCCGTCGAGCTGCTGACCGGTATGCCCTCCGCCCAGGTCGCGCTCTTGCTCGCCCACGAATTGGCCCATGTGAAGCGCCTGGACCCCTTGGTCAATCTCTTTCAGGCGGTGGTAGAGACCGTGCTGTTTTTTCACCCGGTGGTCTGGTGGCTTTCGAGAGAGCTCCGGGAAACGCGGGAGCTCTGCTGCGATGATTGGGCCGTGGCCTGGTGCGGTAGCCGGAGCGACTATGCCCGTGCGCTGGTCCATGTGGCGGAAGGGAATCCCGTGGTGGTTCCCCTGGCGGTAACGGCCACAGGAAGTCCCCTGCGGCGGCGCGTGGAGCGAATTCTTTATGGGGCCCCCCGGACCGTAGGGATGCCGTGGGCCGGCGCTATGGCTTGTTTCCTGTTGGTCGCTTTGGGGCTCTCTGGCCTGGTCTGGGCCGAGATCATCCGTGAACAGATCGGAGCGACAGCGACAGAAACTTCGGAGGCAAAGATGGCCGCCGACTTGATCGCAAGGGCTGAGGTGGCCGAGCCTATCATGCCCACCGAGTCCACCGAGTCCACCGCGTCCACCGCGTCCACCGCGTCCACCGCGTCCACCGCGTCCACCGCGTCCACCGCGTCCACCGCGTCCACCGCGTCCACCGCGTCCACCGCGTCCACCGCACCCACCGCGCCCACCGCGCCCACCGAGCCCACCGAGCCCACCGAGCCCACCGAGCCCACCGAGCCCACCGAGCCCACCGAGCCCACCGAGCCCACCGAGCCCACCGAGCCCACCGAGCCCACCGAGCCCACC
>JAXMOL010000001.1:0-297823 GCA_034669905.1 Candidatus Hydrogenedentota bacterium | reverse complement strand
TAAAGAAAAAAACTGAAAAACACAACCCTGGTACAGTTCCTCCCTCCTCCGGAGGAGGGAGGAACTGTATAAACAAGAGAGACCAGAAACATCAGCCAATTGCAGAACTTGCGTTACACGACTGTAAAACGTGCGTGTACGGGGTATCCAGACTACCACAGCGGCCCTCGAAACACGCGGCAGAAGGATAGCAGCCACGACGCCAGCGAGACAACGGTGGCGCTTTGTTCGTCATCCCAAGGCCCCGTGACGCCTCCTCTCCCAGGTCCCATAGTACGAATGTGGACTATCTCCAATGGATTAGACCGCCTTCACCGGCCGGTGTCTTAATCTGGTCGCCCTGTCATCCCTCAGCGCCGCCATCGTGTAACGGCGCATGCCCCGATGTGAGTAAGTGCGAAATACACTTAATCCTGCCATTGCTTGGGGAAAATGCAGGGTGCGGTTTTCTGGTTACCAGATAGTATTATCAGTATTTGGGTAAAGAGACGTTAAAGGTCATTGACAAATCGGGAAAGATCTAAAATAATAGACAAGTAGGACTTATTTCGAGCTGGTCAACACCATCGCCCGTATGGGGCAGAGAGGAGATTTAATGGCCTTTTGCGCCATCGAGCGCGTAGGCTGCAACCGAAGGCGGACTTGGTGCGTCTAATCGGTCATATTCCTAATTCATATGTGTTTTTTGGTCAATGACATCATACGCTAAGGAAAATCATCATGAAGAGAAAAGGATTTACCCTGATTGAGTTGCTGGTGGTTATTGCGATCATCGGTATTCTGGCCGCAATCTTGTTACCTGCACTGGCCCGCGCCCGGGAAGCCGCACGCCGTGCACAATGTCAGAACAACCTGAAGCAAATGGGTATTGTGTTCAAAATGTACGCCAACGAGTCGAAAGGCGAAAAGTACCCGATTACGGAATTCGGCGGTCCGGTGGGATACGACTGCGAAGCCGGTGACAACGATACGGTCCTGGCGACCATTACGGGCGGTCCGGGCAATGGTTCCGCCTTCGCGCCCAATATCAACGCGATCTACCCCGAGTATCTGACCGACCTCGAAGTGCTGAGTTGTCCTTCCGAGGATGATCCCCCGGTGTTCGGAAACCCAACCACGGGTGAAAACATGGGGCACATCTGGTGCGACCAGAACGGCTATGGCACGGCGCAAGGCGATGAAAGCTACGCGTATACCGCGTTTATGTTTAACCGCTATCTGGACAATGCGGCGCTTCAGGTTCCTGCGTCTGCCGTCTCCGGTGCGACTGGATGGACGGACCTCGATGACCTCATTGCCGATGGGTTTATCAACGGATCGGAACTCTTCTCGTTGGATCTCTTCGGTGCCTTTGCGGGCGTCTTAAGCATTGAGACTCCCATCACCAATGCCTTGGTTGCATCCGGGTTGAATCCGGCCACACAGACGGACGAGGCCTATGAGGTCATGTTTAATGCCGCCGATGGCGTAGATAGCGTCAGCAATGCGGTCACGGGCGAAGACGTTCTTCGTTTCCGGGAAGGCATTGAACGCTTCCTGATTACCGACATTAACAACCCGGCCGCCAGTGCCGAAGCGCAAAGTACCATCTTTGTGTTGTATGACATTGCGGGCGCCAAGGCCGATCTTTTCAATCACGTACCCGGTGGTTCCAACGTCTTGTACCTGGACGGACACGTGAAGTTCATCAAGTACAAAGCGGGCATCCCCGTCGACTTGTCGATGGCGCTGCTGGTGGGTGCGGCGGGCTGATCCGTCCCGGTTAACCGCCACGTAACGTCTTAGCGGTGCGGCTTCTGGTATCTCTATGGTGCCGGGAGCCGCTTTTTATATCCCCCCTCAATTTTCCCTTGACGCATCATTTCAGATGTCGTATAGTACGAATATGGACTATCCCAAATTGAATGATACGCGCGCGCAGATTGGTACCTTTATCCTCTCGCCCCTCCACAAGGCCTATCGCCAGGCCATGCTCTATATGGAGGGCGGTGAGTGTGACGCGGGCGTGAGTTCGTCGGAGGTCCATATCGTCGCCTATATCAAGCGCTTCGGGCCGTGCCCCATGAGTGAACTCAGCCGGGTCTTCGGCCATAAGAAATCTACGGTGACGAGTATGCTGGACCGGCTCACGGAGCGGGGCTTTATCAGTCGGGAGGTGAACCCCGAAGACCGCCGTTCATTCTTGCTGGCCATCTTGCCCGAGGGCGAGGCGGTGGCCCGAAATGCGGGGGCGGTGGTGGAGCGCTTTGAGCAAGCGGTGGTGGCGCGTGTTTCCGAGGCGGACATGCAGGGCTTTCGCAATGTGTTGAAAGCCGTCGCCGAAGTGACGCAGGTCGATGTGCGTGGAGAGAAATCCTGAGGGAAGTGGGCCCGTCTTTTTCTGGTCATCCTCCTTCTGTTTTTTGAAGATGTTCGAGGTGGTACATCAAGTGCCTCCTAAGCCGCCACCTCGGACATCTTCTTTTTTTTGCGGCGTGGGGCCAACGTGCTACCATCCTTTTCTCAAGACCAGACTTTTTCCCAGGGCGTCTGATGCGCCCGGGCTCGACTTCGAAAGCGCCGCCATGGACCATGCCCTCGATCCCCTCAACACTGCCGCCCTCAAATCCCTGGCGAGGACCTACCGCATGGGGCTGTTGGCCGACGTCGTGCCCTTCTGGCTGCGGCACGGATTGGATGCCGAGCATGGCGGCATAATGACCAGCGTGAACCGCGATGGCTCCCTCCTGGATACAGACAAGGGGCTGTGGCAACAGGGGCGTTTCGGCTGGCTCATGGCGACCTTGCACCACCATGTGGAGGCGGACCCGGCGTGGCATGAGGCCGGGGCATCGGCCATCGCGTTTATTCGCAAGCATGGTGCTTCTGAAGATGGCCAGCTCTATTTCCAGGTGACCCGCGAAGGCAAGCCCCTGCGGAAGCGCCGCTATGTATTCAGTGAATCTTTCGCCGCCATTGCCCTGGGGGCGTGGGCGCGGGTTTCTGAAAGCGAAGAGGACGCCGCCGAGGCCATTCGCTATTTCGAGCAGTTCGTGGATTACAACACGACGGCGGGCAAGATCGCACCCAAGGTGGACCCCGACACCCGTCCGAGCCAGGGCATCGGGCCCAACATGATACTCATCAACACGTGCCAGGTCCTCCGGGATTGCATCGGCTATGACCAGGCCGACGCCACCATCGACGGAGCGATTGAACGCATCGAGCGCTATTTCGTGAAGCCTGAGTTGGAAGTGGTGATGGAAAACGTGGGGCCCGGGGGGGAACTCATCGATCACTTCGACGGCCGCACGCTCAATCCGGGACACGCCATTGAAGCCGCCTGGTTTATTCTCCATGAAGCCCACGTGCGCGGAAACGACGCCCGCCTCCGAAAACTGGGCTGTCAGATGCTCGATTGGATGTGGGAGCGGGGGTGGGACAAGGAGTATGGGGGCATGCTTTACTTCCGTGATGTGAAGGGGCTGCCCGTGCAGGAGTATTGGCACGACATGAAATTCTGGTGGCCGCAAAATGAGACCATCATCGCCACCCTGCTGGCCTATGCGCTCACCGGCGATGCGAAATATGCGCGGTGGCACCAGCTCGCCCACGATTGGGCCTACGCCCATTTCCCCGACGGGGACTACGGCGAGTGGTATGGCTATCTCCACCGCGATGGCCGTATCTCGGTGCCCCTGAAAGGCAATCTCTGGAAGGGGCCCTTTCACCTGCCCCGCATGCAGTGGTATTGCGCCCAGCTCTGTTCCAACCTGCTGAACGTGCAACACGGTGAAGTTCCAGACCCCGTCACCTATTGATGGCTTCCTGGTATACAAAAAACGACGCCCGCGACAGGGGCGTCGTTTTTTATGTAAGCGGGTGGAAGGCTATCAGCCGCGACGGCTGTACGGCAGTTTCCAGGGTTCGCGGTAGTTGGCACCCACGAGGGCGTCCGCTTCCGCATCGTTGGTAATCCGCTCCGTCTCGGGGTCCCAGATGACCGTGCTCTTGGTGCGACAGGCGATGCTGCCGAGGTGGGCAAGGGCCGTCACGTGGTGGCCCACTTCCGGGTTGGATACGGGCAACTCACGGCTGCCCATACAGTCGAGAAAGTTGCGAACGTGGGCCGGGCGTCCGTCAGGCAGAGCGGGGTGTTCTTCGGCCTCGATGGCCCCGTTTGCCGCGCGGTCGGGGATGACTTCCCAGCCGCTCTGGGACACGATGAGGGACCCGTTGGAGCCGCTGAAGCAGGCACCGCTCTGGCCTTTGTGGGGGCCCACGGTGCCCTGAAGTTGGTGTTCCCAGGTGAGGGTGTAGGTGGGAAACTCGTAGAGGGCCGTTTGCGTGTCGGGCGTTTCAATGGCATCGCCCATAATCTGGTTGCTGCTTGTGGAAATGATGCGGGAGGGATTCTCCGGCCCCGTGGCCCATTGGCACAGGTTGATAACGTGGACGCCGAGGTCGGTCATGAGGCCGCCGGCGTAATCCCAATACCAGCGGAAGTTGCTGTGGAAACGGTTGGGATTGAAGGCCCGTTCGGGGCAGGGTCCCAGCCACATGTCATAGTCCACCCCGGCGGGCACGGGGCCATCGGGCTGGGTCTTGATGCCCCAGGTCTTATAACTCCACCCGCGCACGGCCCGAATGGTGCCCAGCTTCCCCGATTGGACATAGGCGACGGCGTCTTTATGGTGCTGCCCACTCCGCCATTGGGTGCCCATCTGGACGACCCGCTTGTGCTGGCGCGTGGCTTCGAGGATGGCACGGCCTTCGTCGACCGTGCGGGCGAGGGGTTTTTCCACGTAGACGTCTTTTCCGGTCTGGCAGGCGAAGACCGTGGGGAGAGCGTGCCAGTGGTCCGGTGTGGAAACCAGGATGGCGTCGAGGTCGTTGCGCTCAATGACCTTGCGAAAGTCGTTGACGGTATCGGGTCGTTTGCCGCTCTGCTTTTCCACGTGGTCAGCCGCTTTCGCGAGATGGGCTTCGTCCACATCGCAGACGATGGGGATATCGACCTCGGGATTGTTCAGGAACTCGGCCAGGTTGCCCGTGCCCCGTCCCCCATAGCCGATGGCGCCCACGCGGATGCGGTCGTTGGGGCCCACTTCGGCCCGGGCAGATTTTATTTGAAGGGCCACGGCCGATGCGGCCAGGGCACCGTGGAATTGTCGACGGGTAATCGGTTTCATGGAAAGCTCCCTCGTATGGTCTGGGTGTTGGATACTGAGTCTTGGATAGTAGCAGACGGAGGGGCGGGGGAAAAAGGAACCAAGGGACGGAAACGACATAGAGGACGGATGACGCAAAGCGGGGGAGGAGGTGGATTCAGCGGTTTCAATTCGACGCGGAGCGTCGGGAGCGGCATTCGCAGGCAGAGCCTGGGAACGAGCACGCAACGTACGGTGCCCCTTATTCGAAGAGCATGTGCCCTCGAGAATGGCTGCCAGGTGCAAGCCGTCCTTTATGTCGCTTTCGTTCTTCAGGTCCTTGCTGTGTTTTTTGAACGCGTTTATTTTTATTGACAACCCCACCCCTCCGCGCTATACTTTGAACAGGTTCAGAAAAAGAAAGGGCTCCCACGACCATGACACCCAAAGTCACCAAAAAAAGCGCCGCCACCCGCGCACACATCCTTGAGACCGCCCTTGGGCTCTTCCAGGAACATGGCTTCGAAAAAACGACCATGCGGATGATTGCCGAGGCCTGCGACCTCTCCCTGGGCGCGGCCTATTACCACTTCAAGACCAAGGAGGAGCTGGTCCTCCAGTTCTACGCCGAGACGGGGGCCGAGGCGCGGTCCCACAACACGACCATCACCGCCGCCTCGAAGGATTTCAAGACGCGCTTGAAGGCCCTGCTCCAGTTTAAGTTTACGCAGATGGAGCCCTTCCGCGAGTTGGCTTCCGTGTTGGCACGACAGGCCACCGATTGGCGCAACCCCTTGTCGCCCTTCAGCGCCGAGACCCGACCCATGCGCGACGAGGCCATCGGTCTTATCGAGGAAGTGCTGGAAGGCAGTAACGTCAAGGTCTCCGCGCCCCTCCGTCCCCATCTCGCCAAGATGTTGTGGCTCTACCAGATGGGCGTCATCCTTTTCTGGATGAACGACCCTTCCCCGGAGCAACGGCGTACCGAGGAGTTGTTGGACCTCAGCCTGGCCTTGCTCCATCGCTTGCTGCAGGCCTCGACCCTGCCCTTCATGCGGAGGGTAAACCAATCAGCGGTTCGCATTGTGGAGTTGGTGGAAGGACTCGCACCGACGGAAGGGGAAGAACCATGAGAACCCACGTCGTACATCAACAGGACCACGAAAAAATAGTGGCCTACTTCGAGGCGGCCGGACTCGACTACAGCGAGTGGAGCGAGGCCTACAATATGCACTTTGGCTATTGCCGCTCCGGTGCGAACCCCTTCCATCTCGAGGGCATGCTCAACGCCATGAGCGACGAGGTCTATAGCCGCCTCGCCCTCGACGGTGTCGCCGAGCCCCTCGTCCTGGATCTGGGCTGCGGATTGGGGACGGTGTCGCGCCACATGGCAGGCCGCCATGCCGATGCGCAATTTGTGGGGGCCACGGTAACGCCCTGGCAGGTGGAGGAGGGCAACAAGCTTACCGAGGCCGCCGGACTCGAAGACCGGGTGCTGCTTATGGAGGCGGACTACCTGGACCTGCCCTGTCGCCTGGAGTCCGCCGATGCCGCCTTTGCCATCGAGAGTGCGTGTTACGCCCGGGGCAAGGACAAGTGGGATTTTATCGATGCCCTCCATGGAACCCTCAAGCCCGGGGGGCGCTTCGCCGTGGCCGACTGCTTCCGTCGTAATACCCGGCCCCTGCCGCGCCTCATCGACCGGGCCTATCGCCGCTGCTGCGATTGCTGGGTCCTGCAGGAAATGGCCGAGATAAATCTCTTCACACGCTCCCTGGAGCGGGCGGGCTTTGTGGATATCCGGGTGGACGACATCAGTTGGAACGTCGCCCCTTCGGTGGCCCACGTGCCCTGGACCGCGCTGAAGTTTATCGTCAAGGTGATGTTACGCGGAGAGTTGAAAACGCTGCACCGGGAACGGCGTAACAACGTCATCGCGCCCCTCTTGGGGATGCTGCTGGGTATGTGTCGGCCCCATTTCAGCTACTGCATCGTGCATGGGCGCAAGCCCGAGGAAGGGGCGTTATGAAAATCGTCATCGCAGGCGGGAGTGGTTTTCTGGGGTGCGTGCTCCGGAAACATTTTGTCGAAAGAGGCCACGACGTCGTCAATCTGACCCGAAGTCCCGAACGAGACGGAGGCGATGGGCAATCGGTGGGCTGGGATGGCGCTACCGTGGGGGCGTGGACGACCCATCTGGATGGCGCCGATGTGCTGATAAATCTCAGTGGCAAGTCGGTGGATTGCCGCTACAATGAGGCGAACAAGGCGGCCATCTACGCCTCCCGCCTGGAGTCCACCGAAATACTGGGGAAGGCCATCGTGGCCTGCGAAAGGCCGCCATCCCTCTGGCTCAATGCCGCCTCGGCCACCATCTACCGCCACGCGGAGGATCGTCCCATGGACGAGGTGACAGGAGAGATTGGTGAAGGCTTTTCGGTCGACGTATGCCAGCGTTGGGAGCAGCGTTTCTTCGACGCCCCCGTCCCCGATACGGTTCGGCGGGTGGCCCTGCGGACGGCCATTGTCCTGGGTCGTGACGGTGGTGCCTTGGTGCCGTTGCGGATGCTGACGCGCCTGGGGCTCGGCGGCAAACAGGGCAACGGTCGCCAATATTTCAGTTGGCTTCACGAAGCGGATTTCGTCGGCATCGTGGAACATGTGATGGCCCACGAAGAACTGAGCGGTGTCATCAACGTGTCTGCTCCGAACCCGGTGCCCAACGCGGCGTTCATGGCGGCCCTGCGCCGCGCCTGCGGGATGCCCGTGGGGCTACCCACCCCGGCATGGCTGCTGGAGCTTGGGGCGGTGATGATTCGTACCGAGACGGAGTTGATTCTGAAGAGTCGCTGGGTCGTGCCCAGGCGCTTAATGGATTCGGGGTATGGGTTTTGTTTTCCAGACGTGGAAGAGGCCATGGCCGACCTCGTGGGTTAGGGACCGCAGGGACGACAGTGACGGAAAAGTAAGGTTCTTGGAGAGCACAACGCCAACTTGTGGGTCGCCGTAGTCCCTGCGGTCTCTAAAGTAACCCCTACCGCCGATTCTTTTTCTCGCTCAGTATCCGCTTATACATCTTGCCAAATTCTTTTCCCCGCTTGCGTTCTTCGTAGGCGTAGTTTTCACTCTGGCGCCGCTCGGTGTAGGCCATCTCTCGCTGGAGGCGTTGGTAGGCGTCGAAGCGCTTGGCATCCAGCGCGCCGGATTCTAACGCTGCCTCCACCGCGCAGCCGGCCTCGCCCGAATGGGTGCAGTCTCGAAAACGACAGTTCCCCAGAAGGGCCTCCACATCTTCAAAGGCGGCCTGCAGGTTTTCGCCGCTTCCCGATACCTGTAACTCGCGGATGCCCGGCGTGTCGATAATGAGTCCGCCATCGGGCAGGGGAAAGAGCTCCCGATGGGTCGTCGTGTGCCGTCCCCGGCTGTCGTCTTCTCGGACCTCGCCGATTTCCATCACCATGTTTCCCAGGAGGGCGTTTACGAGGGAGGATTTGCCCGCCCCGGAAGAGCCGAGGCAGACCAGGGTTTTGCCGGGCAGGGCGTAGCCCTTGATGCGTTCCAACCCCACACCGGACACGGAACTTACCCCGTGGATGGGCACGCCATAGGCCACGCCTTCCACTTCGGTAATGCGCGCGGGCAGGTCGTCTTCCAGGTCGCACTTGTTGAGCACGATGACAGGATTCGCTCCGCTGTCGTAGGCCATGGTGAGATAGCGCTCGATACGGCGGAGGTTGAAGTCGCCATCGAGGCCGCTCACCAGGAAGACGGTGTCCACATTGGCGGCCATGACCTGCATTTCCGAGGTTCGCCCCGGGTCCGGTCGGGTGAAGGCCGTCTTGCGGGGCAGCACGGCGTGTATGCGCCCTTTTTCTTCACCGGGCACGGGAACCAGCGCGACCCAATCGCCCACGGCGGGAAAGTCTTCCTGACGCGGATGTTCGTGACGAAAGGTGCCCGTGACCTCCGCGTCGAGAATGCCCGCGGTGGTGAATACCGCATAGCGATGGCGGTATTCACGGAGGATGCGTCCGGGGACCGCATCGGGCAGTGTGAGTGCCGCGAGTTCAGTATTTCGAGCGGCGCTCCAGCCGTAGTCTTCGAGGTTCATGTTCTATGCCTGGGGTTAAGATTGACGGGCGACCCGACGGGCCATCCTCTTCATAATACCCCGTTATGCATACGCTGTTACCGAGGGAAAAAGGACCTAAAGGACTAAAAGGACCCAAAGAACAAGTTGAAACTGGGCTATTTGAGATAGGCCCGCAACAGGTTGTCGTTTAGGTCCTTTATACCCATCTTGCCGTGCTGGAACACCGGTGGGCGTCTTGCATACCGCTTCTATGCCGCCCCGCTGGAACTTATTCATAGATAGACCACATCTTACCCAGGACTCGCTTCGCTCGCCACGGGGCTACGATAGGTCGCCCGTTCCGGGCTAAGAGGGGCTTTGGTGCCAAACCTATCATTCGTGTAAATTAGTGTTCATTCGTGGTTGAAAGTTTTGGGCTGCGGCCAACGGCTGCCCGCTATCCTTTATGACTCACGATCCAGGCACCTTGTCCTCAATTCTGAGGTTCCCCTGCGGGTCGGCAATCACAAAGCGCAGAAACCAATCGGCGCGGTTGTTGATAAGCTTTACCACCACCTGGTTCCACCCCGCTTTCAGCGCCAACTCCGGGTAGACGAAATCACCATGGCCGCCAAAGGCCTGTCCGTTTTCCACCAGCGCACCGTTCACATAGGTCTGGGAAAAATTATCCGCGCCCACCACGGCATGGGTGACCTGGGCCTTCGGCGAATACACGGCACACGCCACATAGGCCGCCACGTGGTCGAGGGTGCCCATGAGGGAGTTTCCATTCACCAGGCCAAAGCCCTGGGGCTGTACCGTCTGCCAGATGAGTCCATCGGCGTAAGTCGCGTCGGCTTCAAAGCCACCCTCCGGACCAAAGGTGCGATAAAAGTTGGCGTTGGCTTTTTCCGGCGCTTCGGGCAGGTGGCTCGTGTCGATGGGACCTAGCGTGAAGGGGCCGACGAGCTGGACGGTTTCCGGGGCACGGTAGCTGGCTACCGGATGAATCGGCACGGTCGTGATTTCGACCATGCGCATGCCCTCTTTGTTGAGCCAGTGGCCATCATACTGGACCGACCAGCCCACGTTGGGCGGATAGGCAAGACGGGCGCGGGGCACGGAGAGGGAAAGGGGAATCTCCTTCGTCGCACCGGCGGGAAGGGTGGCTTCAATAACCAGCGCGTCCTCGTCGATTTTCCAGTCGCCATTGACCCGGAGGGGCACGACCCATCCGGAGCGCTGAAATTCTTCCAACACCACGCGAATGGTGACTTCCTTATCCAAAACGTTGTTCAGGGTGAAGCGCGTCTGGAGCTTGACGTCCTCCACCGTGAATTCCACACCAGCGAGGGTGTCCGTCTTTACCAGCTTATGGGTGATGGCTTTGCGGAACGCGGCGGGGGCCACATCGACGGGCCAGATGCCGCCCTCGGGTTCTACCACGGCGTAACGGGTTTCATTGCCATCCACGGTGACGAAACCGAAGCTGTGGAAGGCGCCCCACTTTTTGACGGCGCTTAAATCGATGCCGCCGCCCGTGGCGCTTTGAATGACATAGGTGTCGTCGCCCCGGAACTCCGTGCTGTGGTAATGCTCATGACCTGCCACCACCGTGAAAGCCCGGTCGGACAGTGCTACCTCCAGCTCGGCCCAGTCGTCTTCAAAGCGGGGGTCGTCCCACATGGGCTTGTGGAAAAACACAAAGGTATGGCGCGCGTCCTTGGCGGCGGCGAGGTCCTTGCGCATCCAGTCCATCATCTTCTGCCAGGCGGGCCCCCGGCCGTCGATGCGTTCTTCTTCGGTGTTGAAGCTGAGGAAGTGGCAGCCCTTATAGTCGAAGGAATAATAGGTGCGGCCGAAGTCTTCCTGCCACCACCGATAGGTTTCCAGGTTGGAGATATCGTGGTTGCCCACCGTGAAAAAGAGAGGGGCCTCGATACGTTTCGCGTGGTCCATATACTCGGCCCACTCGGCATCCCAGGGGCCGCGTGTATCCATGTGGCCCGGAATCATATCGCCCACGCTGATGACGAAGTCGGGATTCAGCAGATTGATGGAGTCCACGGCCCGGTCATAGATGGGCCACTTGCCTTCGCCACCGCTGGTCTTATCGCCAAGGATGACAAAGCTGAATTTGTCGGAATCATTGGACCAGTCGCCGTCGATGAGGGGAAGGTCGTCGGCCAGTTCGGGGCGTTGCGCCGGGGCCAGGGTGCAGGTCAGGGCCAACAGGCCTGTGGTGATTGCCTTGAGGTAGTTCACGTTTTCTCCAGTCTGTGTATTAATTTTTCGTTCCCGGGATCCGCCTGGGAGCGAGAGAAAAGGCCATCCCCGCGCAGGTGGGAATCCAGTGGGTTCCATAGCGGTCTGTATTCACGTTGCTGGATCCCCGCCTTCGCGGGGATGACGACTGTCTGTTAAGTTTCTGGTTCCAAGGATGAGTCTGCGTCGTACGATCTTTCGGAGCAGCGCTCGGGGACTGCAATGACCCGGAACGTCATTCCCGCGGAGGCGGGAATCCAGTGGGTTCCATAGCGGTCTGTATTCACGTTGCTGGATCCCCGCCTTCGCGGGGATGACGTGTCTCGGAGCAGAGCTCCGGGGACTGCATTCCCAGGCGGAGCCTGGGAACGAGAGGAAACGGTCCTTTAGGTCGTTTCCGTCCTTTAGGTCCTTTTCCCTATAGCGCCAGGCGCTGGTCGGCGGCTTCCAGGGTCCTTTTCAACACCCCATAGTCCACCTCCTGCACGGCGCATTCGGCGTCAATCGCCTGCACCGCCGCGGCGCCCGCGCTCTGTCCCAGAATCATAAACACGGGCTCCATGCGAATCGAGCCATAGGCAATGTGGGAGGTCGAGGCGCACACGGGAACCAGCAGGTTTTCGCATTCGTCCTTCTTCGGCGTGAGGGCGTCGTAGCTGATTTGATAGGTGGGCGTTTTCACGCCGATGTCCCCTTCGTTTTGCACGAAGCCATCGGGCTTGATGTAGCGCTGCACATTGTGAGAATCCATCGTGTAGGAACCCATGCCCACGGGTTTGGGCACCTTCCGCTTATTCAACACATCGTGCTCCGTCATCACATAGGCCCCAATCATGCGCCGGGCTTCCCGAATATAGAGCTGGTGGGGCCAGTTGCCATTGTCGGTGAACTCGTCCTTCGCGAGACCCCAGGTGGACATCTCGGTGCGGATTGCTTCGGGTACCTTCGGGTCATTGGCGAGGAAATACATGAGGCCCTTTTGATACTGCTCATGCTCGGCGATGATTTCACGGCGCCGTTCGTAGCTGCCCTCCGGGTAGTCGTAGTTCATGCCGATAAAGTCCGTGCTGAAGGGGCCGTGGTTGTTCGTGTCGGTCTTGCGGTTCGGCGCGGGGTCGAACTTCTGGAAAACTTCATTCCAACCCGAAGCCAGGACGCGGGCGAGCAATTCGTATTTCGCGGGGTCATAGCCTTCCGGTTTGGCGAAAGGCACCCGGTTTTCCGGCGCGTTGGTCAGACACATGCGAAAGCAATAGGCCTGGATGCGTTGGTCGGCTTCGCCGCGCACACCGGGGTCCGCGTCACTCACACCATAGAGCAAGCCGCTCTCGGGATCACCGGGAACGACATAGGGGCTGATATCCGTTTTGAAGTGGTGGCCGTGGTGGAGGATGCCCACCTGCACCCCATTCCATTCTTCGCCATAGACCGCGTTGGCTTCCCGACCCACGTGATAGGAAACGCCCGCTGCGGCGAGGAGGTCGCCCTCATAGGTGGCATCGACGAAAATCTTGCCCACAAAGGTGTCGCCCTCCAGGGTGGTGATAGACTGAATCTTCCCTTCCTTGACTTCCACACCGGTCTCGCGATTGAGCAGGGCTTCGCGGTGCACTGGGAACTTGAGTTCCGCGATGTAGCCTTCGAAGGTCTGTTCCGCCACGTGGGGCTCGAAGGACCAGACGGCGTTGCCCTTGCCATACATCTTGGCCGAACGCGAGCCGGGGGCGCGGAATTCTTCCCGGGTCTGTTGGCGCCAGGCACTGTCCTGTTCGTAGTGATCGTGGATGCGGCGGTAAAACTCGAGGGCAAGACCGCCCACCGCATTCATGTTGCCCGCATCGGTCCACCCCAGTCCACCGGCTGTGAGTCCGCCCAGGTGTTTGTCCGGTGAAACGATCACCACCGTCTTGTCGAGGCGCGCCACCTGCACGGCCGTCATCACGGCGGAAGAGGTGCCGCCATAGACGACCACATCGGCGGTGATGGTTTCGGCGCCTGCGAAGGGGGAAAGACCGAGGGAGAGCAGGCCACAAAGGGCCCAGGCATAGAATCGATTCATCGTGATGGGGCTCCTGTTAGAAGAGATGTTAGGGAAAGAACAGTGTAGCATCTGGCGCCGAAAAACGCATGGTGGGAAGGGGCACGGGGAAGCAAAGGACCTAGAGGACTCAAAGGACGAAAAGGACGGCGCACGGTTCGAGCTGAGGGAAAAGGGGAGAGGTCGATTTGCGGCAGTAACTTGAGTTTCGGGCGAGACGGGGTAACGCGGCAATTCGTTGCACTTAGCCCGCGAAGCGGGTTGAGGCGTATAGCCTGGGGTGAAGCGAGGTACGAGTGAACCCCAGGTTTCATGGCGGTAAATTTACGAACCCGCGGAGCGGGTGGCGGATAGTGGTGAGGATTTCATGTTTGGTGAGGGATTCATCGGCGTTCCGGCCATCGCCCGCTACGCGGGCTTGTACTGTTTTCGACGTTGGGTCCTGGGGTTCCGCTGCGCTCCACCCCAGGCTTCAAGCCGTTGTCCGCTACGCGGACTTAGTTCGTGGAATTCAAAAGAGACTCTTTTGCGAGAACTTCCCGTTGTATTGGCGCCCAATGTCCTTTAAGTCCTTTCCGTCCTTTTGGACCTTTCAACGCTTGGTAGCGTGCCACCAAACTTGCTACCATAATGCCAGACGCAACACATTCCCGGAGAGGCCCGATGATACGCCGCAAGAAAACTAAAATAGACCCTGAAAAGCTCGCCGCCATTGCCGCCCGCGCCCGGGGTTACCAGGAAAACCGGAGCAAGGGCTACCGCGAAAAGGCCCTTGCCCTCTTTCCCCACGTCTGCGCCCGCTGCGGCAAGGAATTCGAAGGCGCCGCCATGCGGGAGCTCACGGTCCACCACAAAGACCATAACCACGACAACAACCCGCCCGACGGCAGTAACTGGGAGCTGTTGTGTCTCTACTGCCACGACGATGAACACCAGGACGCCGTGGAGCGGGAGAGCACCGGCAACACGGGCCTCGGCACGACCGAAGTCACCTTGGGGCACAACGCCTTTGAGGGGTTGAAAGGCTTGCTGGAGGAGAAGGAGGGGGAGTAGTTGACGGTGGATAGTTGATAGTTGACAGTGGGGAGTCGAATGCACGGGCAAATCCCTGCGGGCCTGCCCGTGGCACCCGTGGTTTGCGTTGATGACGTTGGGGTGCCACCCTCAAAGACGGGAGTTCCGCGACCGCCTTTGTGGGTGCGGATTATTCTGAGGCAGGGCCATGTCTTGAGGGGCTATGGTTATTCAACGTCACCCACAAGCTTCTGTGGCTTCGCCACAACGCTTGAGGGTGGCACCCGTAGATTGCGTTGGAAGCGGTGGGTAGGCCTGTTGTGCCCCTTGACGGGCTAACCTTCTCGGGCCTGTGGCACTCCGAGGTGGTCTTGGAATCCGTCAATTTCCTGGCATGGTCATGTCGCTCCTACGGCAGATTCGCCTCCGGGGGATGCATCCGACCCTTCGTGTCGCATAGGGGCCCATACAACTCCGGCCGGCGGTGGTGCATGCCGTAGATCGAATTCTCTCGGTAGGCCTTGAGGCGATCCAGGTCAAGGGTCGTCACGAGCACGGTCTCTTCCTCGCCCGCCTCTTCGACAATGGTACCTTCCGGGTCTATCACCATACTGTGCCCATTCTCCCGGGGAGCCGCGTGGTTCACCATGCAGAGGTAGACTTCGTTTTCAAAGGCCCGGGTACGCAGCAGGCAGCGGTGGATATCGTCGGTGGGGCAGGGACACGCCAGTGGATTAAAAATAACGTCAGCGCCCTGGAGCATGAGCAGCCGCGCACTTTCCGGGTGCTCGCGGTCGTAACAAATCATGATGCCCCCCGTGAAGGCCCCTGTCTCGGTTTCGAAGCGCCACACGGGGAACTCCGAGCCATTGCGCCAGCCGCCGGGAATTTCGTGGCGGTTGATGTGGACCTTGCGCATGACGCCTACCACTTCTCCCTGCCGGTCAATGGTCACCATGGCGTTGTAGAGGTGCCCATCGCGCAGTTCGGAAAGGCCGACGAGGATGTAGCAATCGAGCTCCCGTGCGAGGGCGGCAAAGTGGTCCGTGCTCGGCCCGGGAATCGCTTCCGCCATGGCCCGCTCCGCGTCGCCGCCCACGAAACCGCTAAGGGCCACTTCCGGTGTCATGACGACCTGGGCACCCGCCGCCGCGCCCTCACGAATGAGCCGGGTGGCGGTGTCGATGTTTCGCGGCTTTTCACCGGGGATACCGGCGAATTGAATCAGGCCGATGGTAGCGGTGCCGTGGGGCTGGGGTGGTGCCATGGGGGCATTTAAGCAGGGGCGACCCCGCGGAAGCAAGCGGGTGGACGAGGTGGCAAGGGCCGTCTTGTGGACTTGGTGGACAAGGTGGACCTTGCGCGTTTCCCGTCCACCACGTCCACATTGTCCACTCAACTCCCCCACCAGAAAGGGCCACCGTCTCGCCAACGGTGGCCCTGTAATCAGTCTATGCTCGTTGCTTACACATTCGGGGGCGTGCGCACGACCAGCAGTCGCAGTTCGGTCATGTCTTCGATGGCGTATTTAATGCCTTCGCGACCGAGGCCGCTGTCTTTCACGCCACCATAGGGCATGTGATCCACGCGCCAGGAGGGGACGTCGCCAATGACCACGCCGCCTACATCGAGTACGTCCCACGCCTTGTTAATCTTGTAGATGTCGCGGGTGAATATGCCCGCCTGGAGGCCGAATTTACTGTTGTTCACCTGCTCCAGCGCTTCGTCGAAGTCACTGAACTTGGTGAGCAAGCAGGCGGGTCCAAAGAACTCCTCGGCGTACATGGGCTCGTTCTCGTCCACGTTTTCGAGGATGGTGGCTTCGAGCATGTTGCCGTCACGGCCACCACCGCAGAGAAGGGTCGCGCCCTTGTCGACGGCCGACTTAATCCAGCTTTCCATGCGATCCGCTTCGCCCTTGGAGATGATGGGCCCGATGAAGGTGTCTTCATCGCGGGGGTCACCGGCCTTCAGCTTCTTGGTTTCCGCCACGAACTTCTCTTTGAAGGCGTCATACTTCGATTCATGTACGATGATGCGCTGAACGCCGATGCAGCTCTGTCCCGACTGGTAGAAGGCACCAATCAGCATGCGCGCCACGGCGTCGTCGAGGTCCGCGTCTTCGTCTACGATACAGGCGGCGTTGCCACCGAGTTCGAGCACGACGGGCTTTTTACCCGCGTTCGCCTTGAGCTGCCAACCCACGTCGGGCGAGCCGGTGAAACTGAGGAACTTGAGGCGTTCGTCTTCCGTGAAGAGGGCGGCACCGGTGCGCTTACAGGGCAGGATGGAGAAAGCACCTTCGGGCAGATCGGTCTCGGCGAGGATTTCGCCAATGATGATCGCGCCAAGGGGTGTCAGGCTCGCGGGCTTGAGGATGAACGGACACCCCACGGCCAGGGCCGGGGCCACTTTGTGGGCCGCCAGGTTCAGCGGAAAGTTGAAGGGCGAGATGAAGGAGCAGGGGCCAATGGGTACCCGCTTCGTCATGCCGCTGTAGCCGTGGGCCCGGGCGCTTCGGTCCATGGAAAGGACTTCGCCACCGATATCGACCGACAGTTCGGCCGCAATCTTGAAGGTGTCGATGAGACGGGATACCTCGCCCCGGCTGTCTTTGATGGGCTTGCCGCCTTCGATGCAGAGGGACTCGGCCAGCTCGTCGAAGCGCTCTTTAAACCGCGCCACGCAGTGCTCCAGCACTTCCTGGCGTTTGTAAGAGGGCATGCGGCGCATGGGGCCGTCGGCTTCCACCGCCTTGGCGATGGCGAGATCGATAGCCGCTTCATCGGCCATGGCCACGCGGGTCGCAACCTTACCGGTGTACTTGTCGAAAACCTCCAGGTCCGCGTTGGGCTGCTGGGGTTTATTTGCGAGGTAATACGGGTAAGTCTCTTTCAACATATCCGTTCTCTCCCTTCATTTGGTGTCGGCGTCCCCCAGGCCACAAGGGGGCTGGGGAACCAGGTTCTATAGAGGACGCGATGCGGCCGGTGGCGCGCGGTCGGGCCGTGCTTCTTAAACGATGATCTGAAGTTGTTCGGTCAGGCGGTCATTTTCGCGGTAGTCAATGGGCAGGGCCAACAAGGTGGGTTTGTCCACCGAGAAGGCTTCTTCCAGGGCCGCACCGAGATCGCGCGACTTGTCGACGTACATCCCGTGAAACCCAAAGGCCTTCGCGAGTTGCACAAAGTCGGGGTTGCCAAAAGACAGGGCCGTGTGTTTGTCGAATTCGTTTTGCTGCTTCCACTCAATCAGGTTGTAGCCATTGTCGACCCAGACCATGACCACAATGTTCAGCTTGAGGCGAACGGCCGTCTCCATTTCCTGCACGTTCATGAGGAAGCCGCCATCACCACAGATGGCCATCACCCGTTGTTCGGGGTGGACCAGCTTGGCCGCAATGGCCCCGGGCAGGGCACAGCCCATAGAGCAGAAGCCATTGGGAATGAGGCAGGTGTTAGGCTCATCGCATTGGTAATACTGGGCGATCCACATTTTGTGGGAACCCACATCACTGAGCACGATATCTTCCGGGCCCATGGCTTCCCGCACATCCCACAATACTTTTTGCGGGCGGATAGAGCCGTCGGTGTCATCGTCTTTGTGCTCTGCAAAGAGCTCCAGCATGGCCTGCCGGGTCTTGTGCTGGGCATTCAATTCAAAGTGCATCGGGTTGGCGCGGAGGCGCTCATTCATCATCCAGAGCGTGTGGGCCGTATCGCCCACGACTTCGGCATCGAGCTCATAATTACTGTCCACCACGGCGGGCAGGAAATCGATGTGGATGATCTTTTTATTGCCCGACTTATTCCACACGCTCGGGTGGTATTCCACCAGGTCATAGCCTACCGTGATCACCAGGTCGGCCGCCTTAATCGCGGCGTTGGCCAGGTTCTTCGTCTGGAGGCCCAGGGTAAAGATGCACTGCTCCGAATCCCGCGGCACGCAGCCCTTACCCATAAAGGTGGAAATCACCCCGATGCCGGTCAGGTCGGAGAACTCGCGCAACATCTTCGCGGTACGCGTCCGGATGGCCCCATTGCCCGCAAGCACCACCGGGTTCTTTGCCGAACGAATCACATCCATCGCAATGTCGATAATTTTATCGTCGGCCACCGAGCGGCGCAGATAGTTTTTCTTCACGGGACGCTTGGTCGCCGGCATGGCGGCCACGTCGTCCGCCAGTTCGATGTGACAGGCACCGGGCTTTTCACGTACGGCCTGCTTGAAGGCCCACCGAACGACTTCGGGGATATTGTCCGGGTGGATGATGGGCGTCGCATTCTTGGTGACGGGGCGAAACATGGAGACCACATCGATATTCTGGTGGCTCTCTTTGTGTTGCCGTTGGAGGTCCGCCTGCCCGGTTATGACGACCATGGGGGCCCGGTCGCTGTTGGCGCTGGCCACACCGGTGACGAGGTTAGTCGCGCCCGGTCCGAGGGTACTGAGACAGACCCCTGCTTCCCGGGTGAGCTTGCCATAGGTCTCGGCCATGAAGGCGGCCGACTGCTCATGACGGCACATGATAAACTCGATCGACGAGTTCTCCAAGGCCATCAGAAAGTGCGCATTCTCTTCCCCGGGGACACCAAATATATACGTAACGCCTTCTGCCTCAAGGCATTGGACGAACAGCTCAGCAGCATTCATTGTCGAAAAACTCCGTTATACAACCCGACAATTTGTGGTTTCAAATGGCAAATCCGCTGTGGTTCACCTCGGGTCTAAGTGTACCTGAATGCGGAGGGCGTTCCAAGCTTTTCCACGGGATGGGGCCATTTCCCCACGGTGACGGGGTCGTCCGAGCGCGTGGCACGTCACGGCGGACCCGATAGTTCTTCCGATTTTGATACCCCGCTGCCGAAGAGACCATCGTAGCCGCTGGTCTGTCAGATATTGACGCTGCTGCCGGCCCGCTTGGTCAGTATCTTGGGGGCCTGCGGTGAATCGAGGCCCAGGGCCTTGCGCAGGAACTCGGAATACTCTTTCAGATGCCCCGAGTCCGGGTTCGCCTTGAGACCGAGTTCCACCTGGGTGTTGGATTTCTTCAAGAGCGCCAGGCCATAGGACTGGGGAAGGCCCAGTTGCAGGGCTTCCCGGTAGCCGCGCATGTAGACCAGCGCCGCCTTCCGGTGAACGAGGCCAGTAAATTCGGCCTTCGTCATGGCCAACGCTTCCTCAGGAAAGGCTTCCAGGTCCTCCAGCAATCGGAGTGCGGTCAGAAATTCTCCTTCGGCATAGGTCAACTGCGGTGCCGCGTGGTGAAGAAAACTCAAGCCATAATAATAGTGACCGATCGGGTCGTCTGGATGGGCCTGCAGATAGGCCTTGATTTCCGGACGGATCTGATCCCAGTCCTGGTGGTCCCCACCGGCGGCGACGTCGGTCAGGGTGCGGGCCTGGCTTTCCGGTGCGGAACACGCCGACAGGAAGGGGAGCGCCCCGGCCAGCGCGAGTCCGAGGACCCAGCGCAGGCCGGTGCGAACACCATTCCTGTCGACGTGTGTTACATTCCGCATCATCTTTATTTCCAGACGGGTTCCAGGCGGAAGAAGCCGGTTTCCGAGCCCAGACGGGCGAAGACGGCAACCTCAGCCGGTTTCTGTTCTTTTAGTGTATTCACGGCATCCTCAAAATCTTTCAGATTCTGAACGGGATAATCGCCCATGCCCATAATAATTACACCCGGGCGCATGCGCGCGAGTTGGGCCGTGCTGCCCGATTTGACCGAGCGGACGATGACGCCGTGCACGTCTTCAGAGAGATTGAGGCGAATCCGGACGTCCCGGGTAATTTCCCGCACCGTCAAGCCAAAGGTCTCATCGACGAATTCTTCGGCATCCTGGGAGCTGCGGGGGCGTACGCCGAGCTTCACCGTAAGATCCACGGGCTCCCCGTTTCGGAGGATGCGCATCTCAGTTTCTTTACCGGCACCGGCTTCACGAACCAGCTTGGTGAAGCCCAGTACGTCGCGATCCTGTTTGGCCACAACGGGGGTACCGTTAAACTTCACGATTACATCACCGAGCTGGAGGCCTGCGCCTTCCGCAGGAGAGCCCGGAACAATCGTGCTGACAATGAGCCCTCCCTTGGGGTCGAGGGACCAATAGGCGGCGAAGTCATCGGTGAGCGGCTGGGTAAAGACGCCGAGCCACGCGTGGTCTTCGCCTTCATCGATCTCGGTCTCACTGGGCGGATTCTTGATGTACTTGGCAAAAAGCTCCGACTGGTAGACCAGGGGATGGCCGCTGCGCACATAGAGGTCGCCGCCTTCTGCCGTGCTCAGGTCAAAGCCGACCACACCCGTTACCCGACCTGCCGTATCCACCACGGGCCCACTGACGAAGCCAAAGCGAACCGACGTGTCCAGGCAAAAGGTCTTCCGGGGCTTTTCCAGCACCGAGCCGATGTGCACGACCTGAAGTCCCCGGTTGAAGTCGAGCGTCTCGCCGAGCAGCCCGAAGACCCCCACCGTCTCACCCAGACGAAGGGACGAGGTGGGGGCAAAGCGGATATAGGGTAGATTCAGCGGCGTATCCGACTGAAGCCGCAGGAACACCACGTTGACATCATCGGGCTTGCGGAGCAACACGGCGTCATATTCTTTTTCTTCATCGCCTTGCCCGAGGGTTACAGAGATATTGAAGGGCTCATTGCCGTCCAGTTTCATGTGGCCATGGGCCATGACCAGGCCATCGGCGGAAACCACCAGCGCCAGGGCACTGCGATCCCGCCGGGAGGATTCGCCCGTGTTGTTGTTGGTGACTTCACTGGAGTATTTCAAGAGCCCCATGGCGGGGGTGATCTTGTTGTAGGTGGATTCCAGTTGTTGCTGGGTGAAACCATCACCAGCTGCGGCATGCAGCGTGATCAGGGTGGCGACCAGGGTCATCAGGATACTACTTCTCATCGTCGGCTCCTTCCGAACGGTCGTCTTCCTGCACAATCAAGACATAACGGGTCAGGGCCCGGTTCCGTACCAGGAGCAAGACCCGCTTCTGGCCGCTTTCCAGTCGCTCATCATAGAGCTCCTTGAACTGGGCCAGGTTTATCACCTCAATGCCGTCGACCGCCAGGATGATGTCACCCTGGGCGAGCCCTCCATTGTTGGCGATGCCACCGACCTGGGTGCCTGAGACCAGGACGCCCTTGTTGGAATCGAGGCGGGCACGGCGCACAATGGTCGCTGTCAATTCGGAGGCGGTAAAGCCCCATTCCTTATACTCGCCCTGCTCCCCTTTCAGGCCACCACGCTCTTCGGTGGTGAGCACGACTTCGCGTTCTTCGTCACCCCGCTTGAAAAGAAACGGGATGGCTTCACCGACTGGCAATGCTGCGATGGCACTCCGAACCAGGGGGAGTTCTTCTTCAAAGCGGGCGTTGGCGGGCTCCCCGTTAATGGCGAGCAACAGGTCGCCGGGGCGAATACCGGCTTCAAAGGCGGGGGAGAGGGGGTCAATCCCCGCAATCACCACACCCTTAATATTGGGGTCATCGGTTCGGGCCAGCATCTCTTGCAGGTCCAGGCCTACCCAGCTGCGTTGTACCCGGCCGTTAGCGATGATCGCTTCAGCGACCTGTTTCGCCAGGTTGCTGGGAATGGCAAAGCCCACGTTCTCGGCTCCGCGCAAGACCATGGAGTTAACACCAATCACATTGCCACTGAGGTTAACGAGGGGGCCACCGCTGTTGCCGGGGTTGATGGCGGCATCGGTCTGCACCCAGTTGGTGAAGGGGGCTTTGGCGGCCTGATCGGCCAGGTGGCGCCCCGTTACACTCACAATACCCTTGGAAACCGAGCGGGAAAGACCGTGGGGGCTACCCATGGCAATCACCGTCTGGCCCGCTTGGATCTTGTCGGAATTCCCAAAGCGCACATAGGGGAGGGGATAGCCCACGTCGAGTTTGAGCACGGCCAAATCGGTGTAGGGGTCTACCCCGATAACCTCGGCCTCTACTTCGTCTTTGGTGCCCAATACACAGCGGACGTAGTTGCTCTCGCCCGCCACGTGTTCATTGGTTACCACGTAGCCATCGGGAGAGATAATAAATCCACTGCCGACTACGAGCACTTCTTTGCGTTTACCCTGGGCATAGACTTCTTTTACCGGGCGGATGTGGACGAGGGCGGGAGCCACCACGTTTTTGGCGTGGATGACGGCACTTTGTGCGCCAACTCCCGTGGTGGCGCAACCACTGAGGTAGCCCCCCAATAGTATGACGGTCGACAATACCAGCCCGTGGGACAGGCGTCGTCGCGGGTGCAATTCAGCAATCAATCGTTGCCTCCTTTTCATGGCGAGGGTTCACTGCGCTCTATACTCACGTACGTTGGAAACGGAATTATACGGCATTTACCGTCACGGCCTACAACCACCCGGATTGACCCGGCGGTCCGAAGCCGCTTTTCTGCCCCGAAATGGGGGCCACAGGTGATTTTGACGGGGGCCAAGTGCTATCGTCCCTACTACATTCTCCGCGGAGTGTATAGAATGTCATTTATACTCATCATGACGGCCGCGTGGGGCGTGGGCTCCCGCTGTCTGCGGCCCCTTCCCTTCGTCGATGCCCTGGAAGCTACCGGCCTGCGTATCCTGACGGGTCTCATCCCGGTGGCCCTGTTCGCCCTGCTGGTGGGGAGTCTGTCGCTCGTCGCGGCACAGGCCCTGCTGGCCGGCGTCGCTGTGCTTTCACTCCTCAGCCACTACCGATACGCCGTGCCCACGGCCCCCTTTTCAGATTGGGCCGCTTCTCCGTTCTCGCGCCTGGAAAAGGCGAGTTGCCTGGCCATCGGCATGGCGGCCGCCCTGAGTCTCCTCGGTGCCCTCGCACCCGTCACCAGTTGGGATGCCTGCGTCGCCCACCTGGCTCTCCCGGCAGAATATACCCGACTCGGTCACATCGCGCTCGATACGGGAAACGTCTACTCCGCTTATCCCCACCTGCTCCACAGTCTCTTTGCCGTCGCCTTCTACAGCGGCAGCGGGGGCCACGAACTGCCCGTTTCCCTGTTGAGTTGGAGCTTCGGTCTCCTGGCCTGCCTGGCGATTTACAGCCTGGGGCGTCGGGTGGGTACCCGCCAGACCGGTCTCGTCGCGGCGGCCTTGCTGGCGACGGCCCCCATCTATATGGACCAGGCCAGTGGCGTGGGCATTGACTTGCCTTTTGTAGCCTTCAGTACGGCGACAATCACCGCCCTGTTTATCGCGCACCGCACGGGACAATGGGCCGGCCTGGTGCTCGCTGCCGTTCTTGCCGGGAGTGCCTGCGGAATTCGCCACACGGGGTTCTTAATCGTGCCCATCTTGCTGGTGGCGGTGGCCCTTTATGCCCCCGCAGGCCATCGGCTGAGGGCGGTGGGCCTTTTCGCGGCGCTCGCTTTCGTGGCGGCCCTCCCGTGGTTTGGACGCAGTTGGTGGCTCACCGGGAATCCCGTGTTTCCCTTCCTCCTTTCCGTGTTTCCCGAAGGCCCCATCGACCATATCGCCATCTCCACGCCGGGTGCCCATGAATCCATCGATCGTGCCCGGGGCCTCTCCCTGTGGGCACTCCTGCGATTTCCCTGGGACATCATCATGCGCCCCCAGGACTACGACGGCTGGAGCAAATCTCCCGGAGGCATGGTGCTGGTCCTCGGCGTGCCTGGTTTGATACTGGGCGGTGCCCGTGCCTGGAGCCTGGGGGCCTACAGCACTGCAGGGGGACTGGCCTTCTTCTTTTTCCAGCGGCTGGCCCGTTATATCCTGCCTTTCTTCACACCCATGATGGTGGTGGCCGCCCTGGTGCCTGAGCGCATGGCCCGTGGCCGTGGACTCGTCGTGGCCATCCTGTGTTTTTCTTTTGCCTACGGACTCGGTCTCCACGCCGCCGCCGTACACTTTAAGGTGGGCGTGGTGCTGGGCCGCCAAACGAAAACGGAATATCTCACCGAACGGGTGGAGCGCTATGGGGCATTTCGGTATGCCAATGAACACCTGAACGACGGCGGCAAGCTCCTGGTCCTCGATCAGCGGAGTTACTATATTGACGGGCCGACCTATCAGAATCATTGGAGTCTCCAACGTATCGCGACGGAACCCCTGGAGGCCCAGGTGGCCTGGCTGAAGGCGAAGGACATTAGGTACATCATGATTCCCACCGACTACGTGAATTCTTCCGGCGCCCTCGCGGGTGCGGTGGCGACCATGTTGCAACAGTGGCGGGAGTCCCCAGCCTTTTTCGAGGCGATTGATCGTCCCCTCCATTTGCCCCGTCGCGGTGGGAGTGGCGTCGAGGAGGTGGCCTTCTATGCGGTGCGCTAAGCGGGAAACCCACCCCCGGCTCCTCTCGGGATGGGCACGGGGTGGGTCTGTGTCGGCCCATCGAACAAGCACGACGGGAGTCTTGCTATTCCCGCCGTGCGTCCGTACGATTTCTCGCTTAATTCCCCTCCCGGGAGGGGCGAGGGGTGGGTCACGCCATGTCGCTGCGTAAGACCATCGCCCATAACACGGTCTACAACGGACTGGGCCGTCTCTGGGAAGCCCTGGTCAGCATTGGCCTGACAGTCTACATCATCGACCGCGTGGGCATGGAAGGCTTTGGCCTCTGGTCCCTGGTCGCGGTGTTCACCGGCTACGCGGCCCTCTTCGACTTCGGCGTGAACAGCGCCTTCACCAAATACATCGCCTCCTTCGCCGCGAATGAACAGCGGGATGAGGTGAGTGCCGTGGTGAGCACGGGCGTGTTTTTCTACACGGCCCTCGGGGTGGTCATGGTGGCCCTGGGGTGGCCCCTCATCGATTGGCTGATGGATGGTACCCTGGCCCTCATGAACACCCTCCACCCGGGGCGCTCGTGGGCCCTGGGGGATAACACCCGGTGGGACGAAGCCCGATTTCTTTTTCGGGGGGCCCTCATTCTGTTCGTGCTCACCAACAGCGTCGCGCCCTTTGCGGCCCTGCAATCGGGTCTTCAACGCATGGGCATTACCAACGTCCTCAGCTTCGGGGCTTCTGTCATCAAGGTCCTGGCCACCGTTGGGTTTCTCGAACAGGGCCACGGCGTGCGGGGCCTGCTCTATACCAACGCCGTCGTACTGGTGGCCTTCGCGGCTGCCAACATGGTGGTGGCCTACCGTATTTTTCCCGGGCTTCACTGTCGGCCGGGCTACCTGCGGGTTCCCCTCTTTCGCACGCTGCTGGCCTTTGGATGGCGCTCCCAGGTGGCCAAGTTATCCAACCTCATCAACTTCCAGACCGACCGCATGATTGTGGCCCTGGCGACCGGGGGGCAATTGGAGTTGGTGGGCCTCTATCGCATCGGCGAAGACATTGCCGCCAAGGTGCGGCAGATCCCGGCCTTACTGGTCAGCGCCCTGGTGCCGGCCGTATCCCACCTGGATTCCCGGGACGACCACGCCCGGCTCGCCCAACTTTATGTGCGGGCCACCAAATACGTGGCGGCCGTGACCATACCCCTCACGGCCTTCGCCATCGCGGTGACCGATCTGGTGTTGTCGCTCTATCAGGTGAAATCCACCCTTGGCGTGGCGGGCGGGGTGGCGCAGATTATCTTGCTGGGTTATGCCATGAATCTGCTGCCCGGACCGGGGGTGAGTGTGGCCCTCGGAAAAGGGAACGCCGGCCTGCCCATGCGCGCGGGACTCATTTCCATGTTCGGCAATGTGCTCCTCACCATCGTACTCTTTAAGGCCATCGGTTTTTACGGCATCCCCCTGGCCACCACCCTGGCCCTTTCGATTTCCACCCTCTGGTTTTTCAATGCCCTGAAACACGATGTGGCCGTTTCGCCCGGGGCCTTGCTCCGTTCGGCCTGTATCTGGCCCCTGGTCGCCAGCCTCCCGGGCTTCCTGCTGTGCGCCACGATTACGTGGGCTTGCCAGGGCTACCTGGATCGGGTGGGGAATCTGGCAATTGCCGCTGTCAGCGCCGTACTATTCGGCATGCTGTATATCGCCTGCCTACGATGGACCCCCTTTATAGACCGCTACGACGTGGAGTTCCTCCGGGATACGCTCCGGCTCGATCGCGTTCCCGGATTTCGTTTTCTGACGGCGAGGGTTTCCGATGCTGCGTGAACTGAGCCGCCGACTGCGTGACTACGCCGAGAAAGATGGCCGGGGTTATCCGGACTGGGCCTTGCGCTACCTGCCGGTGCTGCGCCGATTCCCCAATCGCCCCTGGAAGGCGCAGTGCCTCCTCGAAGTGGGGGCCAATGAGAATGGCCTGGCCCGATTTACGGGGGCCCAGGTCATTGCCATCGATATTGCCGCCGAGCACCTGAAGGCGGCCCGCGACACCCAAAAGGTGTTGCCGGTCGTGGCCGACATCGGGGCCCTGCCCTTTGCGGAGGGTACCTTCGATGCCGTGGTGTGTATGGATACCTACGAACACATCGCCCGGCCCCACCGGGAGACGGCCAATGGGGAAATTCTGCGGGTGCTGAAACCCGACGGCGTGGGGGCCATAGGCTTTCCGTCAGGTGCGGCGTCCAGCGAAGCCGAGACCCGGATTCGCACGGCCTACCACGACCTGTGCGGGGGCACCATTCGCTGGCTCGAGGAACACGTCGATCAGGGACTTCCCGATGGCACCGAAGTGGCCCGCGACCTTCAGGCCAAGGCGGGGGAGGACTACCAGATTACCCGGAGTGGCAATGCCAGTCTCTGGGCCTGGGAAGGCATGTGGCGCATCCTCATGTGCAATTGGCCGGGACGCGGCAATGCGATCACCCAGGTCTTGTTGCGCTGGTCGGTGCCCGTGCTGTCCCGTCTCCACTTCGGTACCTGCTACCGGGCCCTCCTCTGGATTAGCCCCCGGGAACGTGGCCGATGAGCGCCCCTACCGTACCCGAACTTTCGGTCGTGATCCCCACGTGGAATGGCTGGGAGCTGCTCGAAGCCTGCCTCCAGTCCCTCGCCAGGCAGACCCATCAGGACATGGAGATCATCGTGGTGGACGATGGCTCAACGGACGATACGCCGGCCCGGCTGGCGGAAGCCTATCCCCACGTGAAGTGCGTGGTGTCCCCGGTGAATCGGGGGTTCGCGCCCACGGCCAACCAGGGGTTGGTGATGGCCCGGGCCCCCTGGGTGTTCCTGCTCAATAACGATGTTACACTGGAAGCGCAGTGTATTGAGAAACTCCTGGCATGTGCCCGTGAGGGAAGGTATGGCATGATTTGTCCGCTGGTGCTCTGGACCGAAGACCCCCAACTGATCTACAGCGCGGGGGACCGCATCGGGGTGAATGGACGTCCCGTCAGTCTGGCCTACAAATGTTCCCGCGAGGCGGTGACCGAGTTCGCGCCGCCCTTCGGAATTTCCGGCGGTTATGGCCTCTTTCGTCGCGATATGTTGGAAGCGATCGGGTTGCTGGACAACACCTTTGTGGCTTATTTTGAGGATGCCGACTGGTGTTTTCGGGCCCGGTGGGCGGGCCATGAAGCCGCGCTCGTTCCCGACGCCGTGGCCTTCCACGTGGGCAGTGCCAGTATTCAGGGGCGAATCTGGTGGCGTACCCGACAGTGCTTTCAGAATCACGCCCTGCTGGTGTGGAAGAATTTCACCTGGAGACTGCTGTGGCGAAACCGACGGGCCCTGCTGAAAGAACGGTGCCACCAGTGGGCACGGCTTTTTTCCGTGGCCCGGAATGAATGGGGTGCTGCGGCGGCCCTGGTGGTAACCCTGTCTGCGTGGGGCGGCCTGATGCGCCGTATGCCCGCCGCTATTCGGGCCCGACGTGCCTTGGGTGCCCGGCGAACGCTTGGGGACGATGCCATGCAGGCCCTGCTGGAACGAGGAGACGATATTCGTGGCCTATAGTGCGAAGACTCCCTGGTGGATTGTCGGTATTATCGTCGCATTCGCCCTTATCGAGCCCCTGACCCATGTGTGGCTGGCCCACGGCCTGGGGGAGGATGTGGCCCACTCGGGCTTTCACATTGGTGACACACCTTTTTTTACCACCGATATGGAAGTCTTCGGGAACGGATTCTACTCGCCCTATCTCGCCTGCGATACGGAAGATGCACGACGGGACCCCGCGCTCTTTGCCCTGCCGCACCATTGGCTCTACGCCGCCATTGGTTGGGTGGGGCGGCTCGTGGGACTGGCCCCCTTTCTGACCCTGGGGATTGCAAATGGATTCGCTGCCGCCTTTTTTCTCGCCATGGTGTGGCGCTTCTTTCGCGTCGTTGCCCCAGAGCGTGCGTCCCTGGCCTTCCTGCTCTTCACCCTCAGTGGCGGTCTGGGGGGCATGGTCTGGCTCGCCAGTTGGGCGTGGGGGGTAAGTGATACCGCCGATTTTGAAACCTGGTTTCATCGCTTCGCCCGCTATGAACTGATCGAAGGCCCCTTTCTGTCCCCCGTGCTGGTCCTGCCGCGGCTCTATTACACCCTGCCCCTCGGCATTGGCTTCGCGGCCCTGGTCGCCTATATTGGCTCCATGAGTCGGGGACTTTCCATGCCGTCCATGGGGGCTATCCTGCTCCAACTGCTCACGACCTATCTGAATGCCCGGGTCGGTCTGCTCCTCTGGGGCGTGGCCGCCTGCTTCATGCTCGTCCAGCCGGGCCTGCCATGGAAGCAGAAACTTCGCTACGTGATCTACTACCTCGTACCGACCGTGGTGGCTACCCTGGTGATGCAGGCCCTCTTTGGACTCAACGTGACCGGTGCCGAAAACTTTTCCGAGTTGCTCCGCCGCAGCGCGTGGTTCGGCTCCCTCATCACCGCCACCCTCTGGCTCTGGCCCCCGGTGCTCGTAGCGCTCTGGAAGCATCTCGGGAAACTACCCTGGAGCGGACGGCTCCTCCTCGGTTGGGGGGCGGGCTATGGTTTCACCTTCGCTGCGCTCTACGTGGCCCATCAGGTTTGGTATGGGAATTTTCTTTCCGGTGGTGAAACGGCGGCCGCCATCGCTATCAGTGACTGGGCCCTGTTGGGCATCATCCCGGGGAGCATCGTGCTCTTTCGCAAGGCAGACAGCAACCCCCTGGCCGCCACGGAAAGCTGGGTTGCCCTCTGGTTCTTGGGGCTGGCTTGCCTGGCGATTTCGGCATTTGGGAATGGTTGGTTCCTGCGGCTTATGCCCGAGCGCTGCCTCATCGTGTTGGGCGCGCCTATGGCCCTCCTCGCCGCCGAAGGCCTGCACATGCTTCGCGCGCGCCTGCCCAGACTGACCACCGCCTATACGGGCTGGATTGTCGTGTGTGGCCTCTGTTCCCTGGGCGTGTCTACCCTCTGCTTTCAAGGCCCCCTGGGCCATACTCCGGGCACCTCGCCCTTTGGCTGGGTCCACAGCGAACTGGTTCTGCCCGACGACATCGCCCTTATCGACCGTATCGAGGGCGGCACGGTACTTGCCCCCGCCTCGGAACCGCCCTTGTTGGGCGACGTGATCGTCGTGCGCCGTCCCCATGCGCGTACGGTCTTTGGACAGCCCAGTCTCGAATTCAGCGATGTGAATATGCTGACCATGGCCCGTAAGGTGCAGGAGTTCTTCGATCCCGCCACCACCGACGTGGTGCGCCGGGCCTTCGTGGCCGGCTGGTGTGTAGACTACATCTATTGCCCCGCCACCCGTCCGGTCGCCCCCGAGGTGATCGACCAATTTAATCGGTCGCACTGGCTTATCCCCGTGGATTGGGAAGGCGACGCTGTCATCTATCGGGTGAACCTTCCCGAAGGGCCTCTTGGGCATGTCTGAGCGGTTCTCGTGGAAAGCCCTGCTGCCCTATGGCGTCATGGTGCTGTTGGCCCTCTTGGAACCCCTGACCCACCTTTGGATTCTACAGGCGACACCATCTGGTGCGGTGCCCACGGGGGTGCACACGGGTGACAGCAGCCACCACCTCATCGCCATGGAGAGTTTCGCCACCGGTTTCGCGTCGCCCTTCGCCACGTGCAAGGCCGAAGCGGGGCCGCGTGACTTCGGCTATTTTTCCGTACCCATTTTTTTACTCTACGGCCTGCTGGGTGAATTCGGGCGCATGCTCGGCGTGGCGCCCTTCTTGTTCCTCGGACTCGCGAATGGACTGGGCGGCTTTCTGCTTTTATGGAATGTCTACCGCTTCTTCCAGCGCGTCGCCCCCCGGGAGGCGACGCTGGCCTTTTACCTCTATGCCCTGGCCGGTGGTGTCGGGGGCCTGGTGTTCCTGGGGGCCTGGGCGCAGGGGGCACTCCATGACCCCGCCTTTGAAGTCTGGTTTTACCGCTTCGCCCAATACGAACTCATCGAAGGGCAGCACCTCGCGCCCGCACTGCTGATGCCCCGCTTTTACTACACCCTTCCACTGGCCCTCGGCTTCGCGGCCCTCACCGCCCTCGTGGAAACCGACCGGTGCCGCTGTCCCGGCCATTTATTTTTCACGGGGTTTCTGCTCTTTGTTGCCGCCGTGCTGAATCTGCGGCTTGGCCCCCTGTTTTGGGCCTTGGGTGCCCTCTATCTTGCGGCAGGCAGCAAGAATGAATGGGCCTTCCGACTCAAACTCATGGTGGCAACGGCCCTGCCTGTCGTCGTGGGGTCGGCGATCTTTATCGCCCTGCTCTGGCAGCATCCAAACTATGGGGTCAATGTGGCCGATATCACCCCCAACTGTGTGCTCCTCTTGCCCCTGCTCTTTGGCACCGTGTTTCACTGGCCCGCCGTGGCCGTGGCCGTGGGTCGGGTGCGCGCAGGCATGGCCACCCCGTTGCTGCGTTGCCTTACCGCCCTGGGCGCCTACCTGCTCGGTTACACCCTCCTCTATCTGGGGCATCAGCTGTGGTTTGGAAATTTCCGGGCCGGGGGAGACATGAATGCCGCCATAGTGGCGAGTGACGGCGCCCTCGTGACCCTGCTGCCCCTCTACGTGCTGCTTCACCGGGTTACGGGTAAAGCCAACGACGGTGGGGCGGAGAGTCCCCATCGCTGGATACTGCTTTGGCTGGTGGGAGTGCTGGTGGTGTCCCTACTCGCCCTGGGGCAGGGGTGGTTTCTGCGCTTCAGTCCCCAACGGCTCATGGTATTGATGGGGGTGCCGCTCGCCTTGATGACGGCCGTGGGATTGCAGCAGATGAAGGGACCTTGGCGGCGGGTGTGGCTGGTGTTGTTGCTGGGTGGAGGGGTGCTGTCCAACACCGTCGCGGCCCTCTGGTTTCAGGGGCCCCTGGGCCATGAACCGGGAAAAGGCCCCTTTGCCTGGCTCCACTATGAATACATGGATGAGGCGGATACACGGCTTATACGCCACCTGCCGCCCGGCACCGTGGCGGTCCCTTCCTGGTCCCCCATCGCCTTTGGCGAAATCCTCGTGCATCAGGGGGACTATCAGATCTTAGGTGGACCGGGGGCCATGAACCTCGGCGATCAGCGCCTGGGCCCATTGCAAGAGGCGGTCAACCGGTTCTTCAGTCCAGAAGGGGATATGGAATCACGACAGGCATTCGTCGCCGAGTGGTGCGTCGAATACGTCTACTGCCCTGCCACCTGCCCCGTGGATGCGGGGGTATTGGCGGAACTCCGTACAGCCGACTGGCTCGCGCCCATTGCCACCGATGGCAACGGGGCGGTGTTCCTCGTCGACCCCTCCCGATTCTGAACCGGTCTTAATTCAGCTCCGACTTGTTCGGAATCATGCGGATGGCCTCATCATACGACAAGCGACCAAACCACCCGGCCTTGGGGTGACGGCGTATATCGAGCACCCGATATCCCCACAAGGAGTGGAGCCACCAGGCACGTACCCGGGAATGGGTGATGAGAGACGGGTCTTCTGGGATTCCATAGATTTCCATGACGCAAACCTCCGTGTAGTACTGCAATGCGTCGCTGCCAGCGCATCAACTCACTTCGCACAAGCACTGCCCTTTTGACCACCTTATGGCCAAAAAAAGTATACCATGTAGTTTGGGTTTTGGGGTGTGAAGTTTTTGTGTAGAAACCGTTATGAATTAACTCTTTACAAACGGTCGGGGAGGAACGGAGCAGCCATGGAATGGGCGGGAAAAAGAGAAGGCCGCCTCGCGAATGGAGGCGGCCTAAAAGAAAAAAGTAACCACTATGCTGAACCGCTGGGTTACTTGAGAGAAGCAAAAAAATGGCGTACCCGATAGGAGTCGAACCCATAACCTCCTGATCCGTAGTCAGGTGCTCTATCCAATTGAGCTACGGGTACGCAGCTTGCGTCAAAGCAAGGAAATACTAACATAAAAAAAGCGGGTGCTTCAAGCTTCCGACCGAAAAAAATGTCTCACACGGGTCAACTATTTCTCCCGGCCCACACGATTCCGACCGGGATGGCGCCCCCGATGGCGCTCTGAGACCATGGAGAAATATGCAGTGTTGCCATTTCCTGTGGCATACTGGGCAACCCGGCCCGCGCTCCGTCAATGTGGGCTTCCGCCATTTTTCAGAAGAGGTAGAGAGCAATCATGAACGTACCTGATCACATCCGTGGCAGCATTGCGCCCACGTTTACCGCATTTAACGAAGACGGCAGCCTGGACGACGCCGGCCAGCGCAACCTCATCGATTTTATGGAGCAGCAGGGGGGCGTCAGCGCCTATTTCATCCGCGCCGGGATGGGCCAGATGTATGCCTTCTCCGTGGATGATGTGAAGCAGCTGGCCACCAACGTATGTGGTCACCTCAACGGAAAGACCCCCGTTCTCCTCGGCTGTAACGGCGAGTGGAACCGGGACTACACCAAGCGCCCGAATCCCGAAGAATTCATCAAGCAGGGCGTGGAACTCGGTAAGTTTGCCCAGGAGGTGGGCGCCGCCGGTGTGGTGCACACGGTGCCGGAAGCCCTCGAATTTAATGGCGCCAGCAAAGAAGAGCTCTTTCTCGATTACTTTGGCACCATGTGCGAAGCCATCGATATTCCCCTTTACATCTACCAGCCGCCGGGCTCCAAGGCCGAGTACCACCTCACGGGGGACCTCCTCGCCAAGCTCGCGGACATCGACAACCTCTGCGGTGCCAAGGTTTCCACGCCCGACGCCGAAATCATCTTTAACCTGACCCACGCAACCCGCGACAAAGAGTTCAGCTATATCGTCGGTTGCGAGACAGCCTTCTATGCGGGCCTTTATGCGGGCGCCGCGGCGGTTATCGGCCAGGGTTCCTCGGTGAACCCCAAGGTCATCAACGCCATCCAGACCGCCTACGACAACGGGGACCGCGCGGCGGCCCTCCAAGCCCAGGAAGACACCAACGCCCTGGTCTATGGTTGCGGCAACCCCGTCGACTTCTACAAGCGCTATGCCACCGAAAAGGGATTTGCGGTCAAGCCCTACTTCCGCTCCATGAATCCCAATCCCTACGGCCAGGATCCCACCCCCCTGACCGACGCGGACTACGCCGCCTATAAGACCCAATTGGAAAGCGTCCTCGCAAAATACTAATCCTGCGATGGAATCACGAAAATAACGCAACGGCCCCGGAAGACATCCCGGGGCCGTTTCGTTGTCATGCGCTTCGGTACGGGGCTACCCGGTCGTCGCGGTCCCCGTCTTGGACAATACCGAGAGAAAATGAAGCCTTCGGTCAAGCAGGCCGAGGTAATAAGGTGGGTAGAGATTGAGGGATGTTTTTCGACAGATTTTTTTGAAATAGGTTTTTCATGTAGCATGTTTCGGATAGCTGTAGTTGACGCGGTCACATCCTGACCGTTCTTTCTTCGTCCAAGGTGAAAGATTTTTGACATGATCGGGACTAAGTTGTGGACATCAACCCTAGGGCAGATTCATAGTTCCACCGTGATGGCACGTAGAATTCCTAGGCTAGCCAGCCATCTAGTCGAGTTTTTTCCAGAGAATGTCAGCGTTTTAGACGTGGGTTCAGGGAATGGTCAACTTGCTAGCTTGATTATGAAAAAGAGGCCCGACATTCGAATGGTGGGAGTGGATGTACTGCTATGGCCAGAGCAAGCAATTGAGACCACCAAATTTGACGGACATTCCATACCTTTTGCTGATGAAGAGTGGGACTTCTGTATGGCTTGCGACGTCTTGCACCATTGCGATGAACCTGTTGAACTGCTCCGTGAGATGACCAGAGTCTCAAGGTTTGGTGTAGTCCTGAAAGACCACCTCTCCAACTCGCTAATTGACCACTTTACCTTGTGTTTGATGGATTGGGTTGGTAATCGGGGGCACGGTGTTGGATTGTCATACAATTATTATTCAACTGGAGAGTGGTGCGACGCGGTGGAGGCCGTTGGCTTGCGCTTGGAAATGACGGTCAACCGCCTGGGACTCTATCCATATCCGTTTTCCTGGCTCTTCGACCGCAATCTCCATTTTGTCTCCAGATACCGTAAATCTGAATTCCAGATTGAGGAGTGATATGAACAGGCAGGAGCAACAGATCCAGTGGAAAGAACAGTGGACTGAATTCACTGACAACGAACGTTTCTTGTTTGAAGACTGGATATACCCCAATTCGCTCACCTTTTTCGAAGGGAAAGATGTACTCGAATGCGGCTGCGGAGGGGGGCAGCATACGTCATTCATTGCCCCGCATGCGAAGAGCGTGTTGGCAGTAGATCTCAACGCAACAGAGGTGGCACGTCAACGCAATAGAGATGCCGACAATATTGAGTTCCTAGAAGAAGATGTCGCGACGATGGATCTCGATAGGAAGTTCGATATCGTATTCTCTATCGGTGTAATTCATCACACCGATAAACCAGATTCGACTGTCGAGAACATGAAGAAACACCTATCGCCAGGTGGTCGGATGATTGTTTGGGTCTACAGCCTTGAAGGTAACTGGATAGCGAAGAATATAGTTGAGCGATTTAGAGCGAGGTTTTTGGCTCGCTCCAGCACCGCAACCCTAAAGCTGATATCTCAAGTGTTGACAATCGGAATGTACGTTCCAGTCTATACGATTTACCGGTTTCCACTTTCCTTTTTACCGTACTTCTCCTATTTTGAAAACTTCCGGAAACTTTCGTTCGAACGTAATTTGCTTAATGTTTTCGATAAGCTCAATGCACCGCAAGTTGATTTCATAGACAAGAGACGTGTGACGCAATGGTTTTCAGAGGCGCAGTTTACAGACGTGTATATTGACCACTACCGTGGCGTTAGCTGGAGGGCCAGCGGGACGTTGAGATAGCGCGATCTAGATGGAAACTCCGACTCCTAACAAGAGTGCGTCGGTTCCGAACGTGTCCGACACATCATTACTTAACCTCACCACTCTGACCGTCATCATGGCCAATTCAGTCGGCGAGGTAGGCATCGCTTCTATTACACATGTGTGGAGATGGCTCGCCGTATTGAAACTGTCTATGGTATAGGTCGTGCCCCCCACGTTTGTGAGCGAGCTACCATCGGTGAATGCAATGGGCAATACCCCCCACCGCACGTCACCACTGGTGCCGGTGGTGGCGCTCCATTGGAGGGTGAATTTTAAGGGGCGTCCGTCGTAGTTTTCGGGGAGGCGACATTGAAAAAACGCGGCTTCGGGGTTGGTGGGGTCGAAGGCGAGACTGGGGGTGACGACCTGGTAGTTCCGCCAATTGGTCACGGTCATAGTGCCGCAGGGAAGGGAGGGGTCGGGGATGCCCAGCGTCGCGGGTAGGTAAACGCTCCACGTGGTGTCCACGCCGTCCACTTCAAAGTCGCCGCCGACGGCCACATCGCCGCCAAAGCTACCGCTGCCGTCCATCTCCAGGCTGCCGTTGCCTTGAATATTTCCAGCGTGGTCAAAGTCGCAGCCGCCATCGGGTTGGCTGTCGTAGCCTCCACCGAGGCGTAATTCTTCCAGATAACGGGGGGCGGGGCCCATAGAAACCGGCATGGTATCGTGCTCCTCAATGACGGACCGGAGACCCCATGTCTCGTGTCACCGTCATTGAGTAAGGCGTGGGCATTGCACTTTTCGGGCGGCCATTGGGATGGGGAAAAACCAGGAGATGAGAGGGGCGCGGGCTCCATGCCACGGCACGTCGGAGACCTGTCCGAGGCACTTCCGCGCGATTCATCATGACCCGTCTGCTTAGACCAACCCCCTAAAATCCCAGGTCTTCGAGGGCTTTCTGCTGGCGGTCGTTCTGGGTGTTGGTGGCCCGATTGATGCCGCTGGCACCGGTGCCCCGGGCACGGCTTGCGCCGGCGTTGCTGTTTCGGTTGAGTTCTTCCTGGATGGCGATGCCGGTCATGGCTTCGCCGAGGGGGCCGCCACCGCCTGCGACTGCACCACCCCGGTTTTGCGGGGGTGCCTGCCGTGCCGCGTTGACGGAGCCTTCCAGGGGGTGGGTAAACACGCCATTCTGATTGTTGTAGGCAAACTCCTGGCCAAACTCGGTCCGTGGCAATACGGAAAGATAACCCGCTTCCGTCAGGGTGTCGAGGGTCGGCGGGTAGTAACCTGCCGCTGTGCCATAGGCATTGATGGCGGCACCAATCTGTTCCATGAGGAGATAGTCGGCGGCCGTCGGCCCGGCATCGCTCTCCAGCACTTCGCCCGTCACGGGGTTGTATCCGAAATTGCCGCCATCGCCCCGTTTGGGGATGGGGTTGAAGCCCAGCACGTCGAGGGACTCGGGATAGTGGCCCGTGTCGGCACGGTAGGTGTCCACGGCCCGCTGCAGATTCATCAATCCCGTATCATCCTTGACGCGTTCGAGGGTCTTTTGGGCGGCGGTGGCCTGCTCGGCCTGTAATTTGCCCTGGGTGGCCGTGGTGACGAGCACATCGGCCAGGCATCCGCTGAGGCTGACGGTGAGGAAAATGAGAAATATCCAACGCATGATTCTGAAGCTCCTTTGCCCCCGAATTGTACCATGGATGCGACCGTATCACCGACACGGCCGTGCTTTCGGTCCACCTACCGACGGCGGGTCCGGGGATACATGGCGGCCACATCCCCGGGATAGAGCCGACGGACGTGGTGGTAGAGGAAGAGGGTGAGCAAGCGCTTGGTCTCGGGGGACATATTGGTAAAACGCACGCCGTATTGTTGGATGGGCGGATTGGCCATGGCGTCGGCTTCCTGGGCGTAGCAGACCCTTGCCTCCACAAGTTGATTGCCGTGCTCCTGATCCAGGGCGAAGGCCAGGCGAATGGTAGTCCGGATTGTCATTACGGGATGGGCCCGTAGCAGGGCACCTTCCGCACTGATATTTTCGAGGACGGCCGAAAAGCGGTGGTCACTGCCTTCGAGGTTTACGGCAGCACTGATGCTGGTGGGTACACGCCAGGTGGTGCGGTGGGTGCGCTGATCGGCACTCTCGCTCCGTTCCAGGATAAGGCCGGTCTTGTTCCCTTCGGCGTAACTGAGCACCTGCACATTGTAGGCGCAGAAACCTGTGGGCTGGTGAAATTCCAGCCGCCCGCCCATGCCGCTGAGGGGATAGCACTCCCCGGGGAAGGAGACCCAGATGCGGTTGCTTTCCGCTCCGCGAATCTCGACGAGGTACCGTTCGTCCATCATGTTTAGAAATGCGGTATTCCCAATCGAAATCGGGTTGCTCGTTTCCGGCACAGCGCCACCTCTCCAAATGAAACACAGTTAACTCAGAAAACACGGTACCTGCCGCAAGGCGGGCAAGACAACGTCTTTTTCATGGTTGTAGCATATTCAGGCCGGTCCCGCAAAAATACAACGACCGATTCAGTCCAGGGCTTCCAGGATGCGCAGCTGCATCACTTCTGCCAGTTGGGGGGCGATACCCAGCGGTTTCGTCACGTGAAAGGGGATGTCGGGGTGGGCGGACGCCACTTCGCGGACCATCGCGGGGATATCCCCCGTGCTGTGTCGCCCGGGCGCCAGGAAGTAGGGGTGGACCACGATGCGTTGTGCTCCTTGCCGGAGGCAGGCATGAACCGCCTCTTCCAAGGTGGGGTTGGCCAGTTCCATGTGGGCGCCTTCCACGATGGCCGCCCCGGTTACCGCGCGGTATTGGGCAATCATATCGAAGAGCATGGTGTTCGCGGCGTCCCGTTTGGAGCCATGGTCAATCACAATAACGGCGGTGCCGTCGGGAAGGCCTTCCATGGGGTGGGTGGTCTCCTTGATATTGGGCGTAAATTACTGAATACTCTAGGGATGCCGTCCCACGACGGTCGACGTACCCCGGGGGTCAGGGCGTGTCCTCGTGGGGCAGGGTACCCATGCACTATATCAAAATCGGCCCCCGGTGCGCTGCTGCGTTGTGGACAGGCTTCCCCAGCAGGAACCGCATACGGGTGTGCTTACATCGTTGGCAGCATTTCAGGAGAATACAGCATGACCGAGTTCAATCGTAGAACCTTCCTTGCCGGAGCAGCCCTCACGGCCGCCGGGCTGGCCCTTCCCGCCCGTGCGCAAGGCGACAAAATATACCGGGCCTGCATCATTGGCGACAGCAAACAGGGGGGGTATGGGCACCACATGCACCTGGCCTTTGATATGCATGACCGGATTAAGGTGGTGGGCCTGGCCGACCCGGACGAAGAAGGTCGGGCCAAGCATGGGGCCGAAGCCAAGGCCGAAAATACCTATGCGGATTACAAGGAGATGCTGGCGAAGGAGAAACCCGACATCGTTGCGGTGGGACCCCGGTGGACCATCAATCACAAGGAATACGTGGAAGCCTGTGCGGCGGCGGGGGCCCATGGCTTTCTTGAAAAGCCCCTCTGCTCCGACCTGACCGAGGCCGATGCCATGATTGACGCGGTGGAAGCCAAAGACCTGCGCTGGGCCATCGCCTACAACTTTCGCATGACGGAAACCATTCGTCACGTCAAGAAAATGATTAACGATGAAAAGATCATCGGGACGGTGGTGGAAGTGCGCAGTCGGGGTAAAGAAGATCACCGTGCCGGCGGCGAAGACCTGATTGTACTGGGTACCCACCTCTTCGATCTCATGCGCTACTTTATGGGCGATCCCCTCTGGTGCCAATCAGACATTACCCACAACGGGAAAACGGCCCTGCCCGAACACGTACGCGAAGGCACCGAGCCCCTGGGGCCGGTATTGGGCAACCGGATTCATGCGACCTTTGGATTCGATAATGGGATCCCGGGGTATTTCAGTTCCATGCGAACCCGGGAATCCAATGGCGGGCGCTGGGGCATTGACATCATGGGAACCACCGGCGTTATCTCCATCCGGCTGAATCCCGGGGCGCGTAAGCCCGTGGTCAAGATGACCCGGGAAGAACTTATGAACTCCATCGTGCCGGAAGTGCGCTGGCTCGAAGATTCGGGTTGGGCCGTTCGGAGCGATCGGGAGGGAGCGCCGGTGAGCGCGTGGAAGCCCCTGCCCGGTGCGCCGGAAGTGAACATCACCGATGAATCCCGGGAGCGGCACGCGCCCATCGTGGCCGATCTGGTCAGCGCGATTGAGGAAGAACGGGAGCCGACCACCTCGATTCAGGATAGTCGGGCCGCGCAGGAAATGATCCAGGCCGTGTATGCGGCCTACGTGGCAGGCAAACGGGTCCACTTCCCGCTGGAAAACCGGAGCCATCCGCTGGTGGGTTGGACGGGGTCCTGAGTCCCGGAATCGGGGTGTTGCAAATCGATAATTATGCGCGTTACTATCGATAGTTCGGGTAGGGTGAAATCCATGCCCGACGGGGGCGCGCACAGAACTGAGTTTGGTGTTGCGTATAAATAAATGGCGAGCGAGCCCGTGTTGACGGTGTGTTTCGACGGTTCGAAATCGAGTCATACGGTGCAGATTGGAGCAGGATAATGACTGGCATTACTGGAAAAGAACGTATCGGCGCGACGATACGCGGAAGCTTGATGGGAGCGCTCCTTTTGGGAGGGGCCCTCTCGGGAATGACTGCACAGGCGGAGGAGACGAGCTTTTCGAAAGACGTGCACCCCATCTTGCAGGAGCGTTGCTTCAGCTGCCACGGGGCGGAAAAGCAAAAAGGCGAGCTGCGGCTTGATTCCCAGGAAGCGATTCTAAAGGGCGGCGAAAACGGTGCCGTCGTGGTCGCGGGGAAGGCCGAAGAAAGCTCCCTCTACAAGTTGGTCGCCCTGCCGGCCGATGACGTGGATATCATGCCGGCCAAGGGGGACCCCCTGACCGATGCGCAGAAAGCAACGATTCACAAATGGATTACGGAAGGCGCCAAGTTTGATGCGGCACCCGCACCGGCCGGCGCGGCAACGGGTACCTTCGCCACCACCCTCTGGCCCGTCCTGCAGGAGCGGTGCATTTCCTGCCACGGACCCGAAAAACAGAAAGGCGAACTTCGCCTGGATTCGCCCGAAGCCATTCTCAAGGGGGGCGAAAATGGCCCCATCATTGTGGCCGGTAAGCCCGAAGAAAGTTCCTTATATAAGCTGACCGTATTGCCCGCCGATGACGTGGATATCATGCCCGCCAAGGGTGATCCCCTTACGGAAGAACAGACGAAGGCGATCCACGCCTGGATTCTGGCGGGAGCCGACTTTGGAGATTGGACGGCGGAAACGGCCGCCGCTTCGATGGGTGCCGCGGGCGATGCGAAGGGCGCAGAGCCCAACATCCTGGAAGTGCTGGCGAAAGACACGGCGCCGGCCGCACCGGAAGCCCTGGCCGCCATCACCGATCTCGGTGCCCTGGCCATGCCCCTGGATATGAAGACCCCTCTCGTACGGGTGGACTTTCATCTCATCGGCGACAAGGTGACCGACGCCGAACTGGCGACCCTGCCGCCCCTGGCCGCCCAGCTGACCTGGCTCAACCTGGCGAATACGAAGATTACCGACGGGGGCCTGGCCTCGGTGGCCGGGCTCGCGAAGCTGACGCGCCTGCACCTGGAGCGGACCGACATCACTGATGCGGCCCTGGTCCATCTTGCGGGTCTTCAGCACCTGGAGTACCTGAACCTTTACGGGACCAAGGTGACCGATGGGGGCCTTGAACATCTGAAGGGCCTTAAGCGGCTCAAGAAGCTCTTCCTGTGGCAGACCGACGTGACCGATGCCGGTATCGCGGCCCTTCAGGCGGCGCTGCCCGCGTTGAAGGTCGACAAGGGCCTGGACCCGGCAGCCGTTCCGACGACGGAAATGGCGAAGATCATGCCCAAGGAGCTTTTCACGGCCGACAGCTGCTGCGCCAAGGCGGCCGCTGAGAACAAGGTTTGTGATCATCCCTGCTGCGAAGAAGCGCGCAAGGCCAACACGGTTTGCACCAAGTGCAATGCCGGGGCGGAAGAGCTCCTGGCTATTGTGGCCAGGTTCGACGCGGACAGCTGCTGTGCCAAGGCCTTTGCTGGGGGCAAGATGTGCGACCACGATTGCTGCAAAGAAGCCTGGGCGGCGAAAAAAGCGTGCGCCAAGTGTAATCCCAAGGGCGCTGCGGAACCGGCACCCAAGGAGTTGGCTTTCGATGAAGGCAGCTGTTGTGCCAAGGCCAAGGCCGAAGGCAAAGATTGTGACCACCCCTGCTGTGTGGAAGCCAAGGCAGCCGGTAACGTCTGCGCCAAGTGCAACCCCAAAGCAGGCGCACCGAAGCTGAGCTTCGACGAAGGCAGCTGCTGCGCCAAGGCGCAAGCCGAAGGCAAAGACTGTGACCACCCCTGCTGTGTGGAAGCCAAGGCGGCGGGCAAGGTTTGCGCCAAGTGCAACCCCAAAGCGGGTGCCCCGGCGAAAGTAGCCTTGACCTTTGATGAGGGCAGCTGCTGTGCCAAGGCCCAGGCCGACGGTAAAGACTGTGATCACCCCTGCTGTGTGGAAGCACAGAAATTGGCCGCCGTTTGCAAAAAGTGCAATCCCGGTACCGCCTGATTAAGGGTATAATGGGTGCTGCCGCCACATAGGGGTCGGCAGCACCCTTTTTTGTGTCTTGAGCCCGGAGTGACCATAAGCGGAGCGTAGTAGCATGAATTGGCAACGACTTGTTCTGGGGGCCGGATTGGCGGTCCTTCTGCCCGGTGTCGCTGGAGCCGGAGAAGACCATACGTCGGACGCGGTAGGTTTTAACCGCGACGTGCGCCCCATTCTTTCAGATAAATGCTACGCCTGTCACGGGCCGGACGCCAACACACGCAAAGGCGATCTGCGCCTCGATATTCCACCGCCCGAGGGCGAAACGGTAGCGGCCATCGTCGCGGGGGATCCTGACGCCAGCGAGTTGATCCATCGGATTTTTGCGGTGGACCCAGACGACCAGATGCCGCCGGTGGACCAGAAGAAGCAACTCACGGACGATGAGAAAGCGGTCTTGCGTCGCTGGATAGCCCAGGGTGCTTCCTATGAACCCCACTGGGCCTATCTTCCGCCGGTTGACCCTCGCTCTGCCCTGGAGCCGGATCAGAACCCCATCGATACGTTCGTTGGTCGCAAACTGTCGCGGCAGGGTCTGACCCCCATGCCGGAAGCCGACCGACGTACGGTGATTCGTCGCCTCTATTGGGATCTGCTCGGTGTGCCTCCGACACCGGAAGCCGTGGAGGCCTATGTCAATGACGCCGCGCCCGATGCCTATGAGCGCCTGGTAGATGGCCTGCTTCAATCGCCCCACTACGGGGAGCGCATGGCGATGGAATGGCTCGATGTGGTGCGCTATGCCGACTCCAATGGCTACCACAGCGATGAGTTTCGCAGCATCTCGGCCTACCGCGATTACGTGATCAACGCCTTCAACACCAACATGCCCTTCGACCAGTTCACCCGCGAACAATTGGCGGGCGACCTGCTGCCCGACCCCACGCGGGAGCAACTCATTGCCTCGGGTTACAACCGGTTGAATCAGATCACGGCCGAGGGCGGTGCCCAGGCCAAAGAGTATATCGCCAAGTACGCGGCAGACCGGGTGCGGACCACCACGGCCGTCTGGCTCGGGGCGACCATGGGCTGTGCCGAATGCCATGATCACAAGTTTGATCCCATCAGCACCAAAGACTTTTATGCGTTTTCCGCTTTCTTTGCCGACATCGAAGAAGATGGCGTGTACCGCTCCGGCGCCAAGTGGGCGCCCTTCATGTACCTGCCGACACCCGAGGAGTCGGAACGGGAGGCGGCGCTCACGGCAGCCATCGCGGGGCTCGACACCACGCTTTCCCAAACGACACCGGCCCTGGAAGTCGCCCAGTCTGCCTGGGAGTCTCAGACCGCTTTGAGCAAACAGGGGCTTGAAGCAACAGGCTGGCAGGTGATGACGCCGACCGAAACAAAGGCCAATGGCGGAACTACCTTTCGCGTGCTGGAAGATGGGCGCATCCTGGCGGAAGGCAAGGCCCAGGCGCGGGATGTCTATGCCCTGCAGCTACCCACCGACGGGGCGACGATACAATCCCTCATGCTCGAAGTGTTTAATCACCCCGATCTCAATGGGCTTTCCCGGGGCGGCAGTAATTTTGTGCTGACCCAGTTTGCGGTGGCGTATCGTGCCCCCGATGGGCAGGAAGCCCAGCCCCTTGCCCTGGCCTATGCGTTGGCAGACTACGCGCAGGATCGTTTCCCCGTGAGCGATGCGCTTAACGAAGACAAAAACCGCGGCTGGGCGGTGGACGGTCACCTCAAGAAAGAAGACCACCTGGCGGTATTCGCGCTTCGTGAGGCGCTGTCGACAGCGCCGGGCGGCATGCTTGAGGTCAAGCTCCATTTCGAATCCGGCCACAAGTTCCACCAGAGCGATTGTTTTCGACTTCGGTATACCAGCGATGGGACGGAGGTCACCCCCTGGCCGGTCCTACCAGAAGCGATTCGCAGTACCCTGGCCGTGGCCCGGGCGGAGCGCAGCCCGGAGCAGGCGAAGGCCCTGGGGGACTATTTTCGAGGGATTACCCCTCATTTGCAGTCTGAACGGGTGGCCCGGGATTCCAGGCAGGCCGAGCTCGATGCCCTGAAAGCCGGTATGGCGACCACACTGATTGCCAAATCCCTTCCCGAGCCACGCGTAGTACGCGTCCTGCCGCGGGGTAATTGGCTCGACGAGAGTGGCGAAGTGGTGTTGCCAGACACGCCCGGCGTCTTGCCGGAGCTGGGTGTCTCTGAGCGCCGTGCGACCCGCCTCGATTTGGCGAACTGGCTGGTGCGGGAAGACAACCCGCTCACGGCACGGGTCACGATGAACCGGCTGTGGAAGCGGTTCTATGGCGTTGGGATTTCCAAGGTGCTCGACGATCTCGGTGCCCAGGGGGAGTGGCCCACCCATCCCCAATTGCTTGACTGGCTCGCCACCGAATTCGTGGGTAGCGGCTGGGATTTGAAACACATGGTGCGGGTCCTGGTCACCTCGAAGACCTACCGTCAATCGAGTGCAAGCAATGACGTGCTCCGGGCGAAAGATCCCTACAATCGACTCTATGCGCGCCAATCCCGCTACCGGGTCGAGGCGGAATTAATTCGCGATGGAGCGCTGGCCATGAGCGGACTACTTGCGCCCCATATTGGTGGCCGCTCCGTTTTTCCCTATCAGCCGGAAGGCTATTATGCCAACTGCAACACCTTTGGCGGGGTATTGGCCTATGACATCGACAAGGGAGAAAACCAATACCGCCGGGGCCTCTATACCTTCTGGAAGCGCTCTTTTCTACACCCGAGTTTACTCGCCTTCGACGCGCCCAACCGGGAAGAGTGCACGGCCGAACGCACCATCTCCAACACGCCCCTGCAGGCCCTCGTGCTCCTCAATGATCCGACCTATGTGGAGACGGCCCGGGTCTTTGCCCAACGTATCATGGTCGAAGCGGGTGAGCGAAGCGACGACCGTATTGCCCTGGCGTTTCGCTATGCCTTGTCTCGTGAACCCGATGCGCAGGAGTTGGAAGTACTTCGTGCCCTCTATCAAAAACATCTGATGGAATATACGGCAGACGAGGCGTCCGCCACGGCGGTGACCCGCGCGGGCCTCGCCCCGGCAGCTGAGGCCCTGGAGCCGGCCGATGTGGCGGCCTGGACCTCCGTGACCCGGGTGATACTGAATCTCCACGAAACCATAACCCGCAGCTGAAAAACGGCTCAATCAGGTGAATCCCATGAATTACCACGATCTTCAACTGAAGCAGACACGGCGGCAGTTTTTCGGTAAGGCGGCCCGGGGCATTGGTTCGGTTGCGCTGGCGGGCCTGATGCAGCAGAGCGCGTCGGCCGTCGCGAAGCCCTCCCTCGAGGAATCGTTGCGCTACGGGCTGGTTACGCCACGCCATCAGGTGCCCAAGGCCAAGCGGGTCATTTACCTCTATATGGCGGGTGGGCCATCCCATCTGGAGTCTTTCGATTACAAGCCGAAGTTGGCCGAGCTCGACGGACAGGTCATGCCGGAATCTATTACGGCCGGCCAGCCTATTGCCCAGCTGCAGGGGAAAGAGCTCAAATGTCTGGCCCCCCAGCATCCTTTCGCACGGTACGGAAAGTCGCAGCAGGAAATCGCGACCGTGTTTCCACACATCGGCAGTATCGCCGATGACATCTGCATTATCCGGTCCATGAAGACAGAACAGATTAACCATGATCCCGCCCACACCTTTATGAATACGGGCACCTCCATCTCCGGTCGCCCGAGTATGGGGAGTTGGATTACCTATGGGCTGGGGAACGAAGCGGACAACCTGCCCGGCTTCGTGGTCTTGACTTCCGTCGGGGGTGGGCAAAGCCAGCCCATCGCGGCCCGTCAGTGGCACAGCGGATTTCTCCCGAGCAAATACCAGGGAGTTCAGTTTCATTCGCAGGGCGACCCGGTGCTGTATCTGAGTAATCCTGAAGGCATCAATAGGACCCGTCAACGGGATGTGGTGGATGCCGTGCAGACCTTAAACCAACATCGGGATGGGGTGGTCGAAGATCCGGAAATTCAGACCCGCATCAGCCAGTACGAAATGGCGTTCAAGATGCAGACCAGTGTGCCGGAGCTGGTGGACTTTTCCAGCGAACCGCAATACATCCGCGAAATGTATGGCACGGAAGGGGCCGATGGCAGCTTTGCGGCGAACTGTCTGTTGGCCCGGCGAATGGCGGAACGGGGCGTGCGCTTTATCCAGCTTTATCACCGCGGGTGGGATCACCACGGGGGAATTAAGGGCGGGGTGGAAACCACCGCAAAACTGGTGGACCAGGCTTCGGCGGCACTCGTCAAGGATCTCGCCCAGCGGGGAATGTTGGAAGATACGCTGATCATCTGGGGCGGCGAATTTGGCCGCACACCGATGGCCCAGGGCTCCGGGCGCGACCACCACATCAAGGGCTTTTCCCTGTGGATGGCCGGAGGGGGTGTCCAGGGGGGGATCACCCACGGCGCGACCGACGACTTTGGATACAACGCGGTGGAGGACGTCGTCCACGTCCATGATTTCCACGCGACGCTTCTACACCTGCTGGGCATTGAGCACACCAAGATGACGTTTCGGTTTCAGGGACGTGATTTCCGCCTGACCGATGTGGCGGGTCACGTGGTGAAGCCTATTCTGGCGTAGTGCCCACGTTCATCGCCGTGAGGGCTTCGAAGCGGGATGCGTAGATATCGAAGATGCGAAACATGCGCACCAACTCGAAAAGGGTGCGCACCGGTTTGCTCATGTTGCAGAGGGCGAGGGTGCCGCCGCCATCGTTGACGGCACGTAGACAGGAGAGCAGGGCGCCCAGCCCGGAGCTGTCGACAAACTGCAGGGCATAGAGATCCAGGAGTACGCTCTTGTTGTTTTCCAGCACGGGCTGAATGGCTTCACGGAAAACCTTGGTGTTGCTCGCATCCAGGCTGTCCTGGGTAAAGGCCACGATGGCAATACCATTTTCCATTTCTGGCGCAGTAATCATTGCGATGCTTCCCCTTTAGTCGGAGTTGGCCGCAACCCCCTCGAAGCGATAGCCCTTGCCCCAGACGGTCATGATCAAACGTGGATTGGAGGTATCGTCTTCCAGCTTCTTGCGCAAGCGTCCCATGTGCACATCCACCAGACGCTCGTCGCCAGCATACTTGAAATTCCAGGCCTGGCTGATGAGCTGGCTGCGCCCGATGACCTGTCCGGGACGTCGCGCGAGTGCGAGCAGCAAATCAAATTCGATGGGCGTGAGCTTTACATCTTCGCCATGCTTCAAGACAATGCGCGCGCCCGGATCAATGCTGAGTCCCTGAAACTCCAGGGTGTCTGAACCGCGTGCGGTTCCTTTGGCACGTCGCAAGATGGCCTGAACGCGGGCGGTGAGTTCTTTGGGGTCGAAGGGTTTGGTGAGGTAGTCGTCGGCACCCATGGTCAGTGCGGCGACCTTCACATAGCTGATGGACGTTGTCGTCAGCATGAGGACGCAAGCGTCCGACTCCTTCCGCATTTCCCGTAGTACTTCAATGCCGTCCATGGTCGGGGAATTGCCTTCCCCCTCATCAAGATTGATATCCAGCACCACCAGGTCCGGCTGGTGGTCGGCAATCTGCATCAACGCATCCAATCCGTTTTTCGCTGTGGTGACCGTATACCCGTCGTCTTCCAGAACCTGACGGGTGCGGGTAAGCGCATCATCTTCGTCTTCGACAACCAGGATTTTTTCGGTTCGCATTTATGCCTCGAATTCCTGCAATAACTGTTACTCGAAACCACACCGGGCAGCAAAGAAACTGCCCGTGTCAGCGCGGTTTCGATCTTCCCAATCGTAACCGTTCGGTATGTAGGCGTGTACGAACGTATTGCACGCTATGGCCAATACGAGAGTCAGTTGCTCCCCGATTCAGGTGACGATCCCGAGACACCTGCATTGCCAACGCTACACACACCCTCATTGTATCGAAAAATACACCAACTATCTAGCACAATCGTAACGGGGGGCTGGGCGGAATCGATTGTCGGGAGGGCGCGACGTACTTTTTCGGGTGGGTCCCATCCGGTGAATTAGCCTGCGGAGTTCAATTTTGGGGGGTTGGTGTGCCCATGCTACGCAGTTCAACGTAAAAGCGTGCTTCCAGCCCCTCTTCGCTCTCCGCCCAGACCCGTCCGCCATGGCGCTCCACAATCCGCCGCACAATGGCAAGCCCCAGGCCACTCCCCTGGTCGTCGGTGTGTTCGTGGATTTGTTTGAAGGGCGCAAACATCGCTTCTGCGTGGGTCATGTGAAAGCCTTCCCCATTGTCCCGCACACAAATGCGGACCTTCGATGGCTCCGATGGCTCGGCGAAGACTTCGATTTTCGGAGACGGGTTCTTCTGGCTGAATTTGCCCGCGTTCTGGAGGAGATTCACAAAGACCTGCTTGAGCAGATCGGCGTCGCCCAGACACTGGGGTAGTTCTCTGATCTCGACCTGGGTGTTTCCTTCGAAGAAGACCGACTGTTTCGCCCGAAACACCACGTCGTTCAAGTTGCACTTTTCGAGGCACAGCGGTTTTCGGCTCAGGCGGGAGAAGTCGAGCAGCCGATCGATCATGTGCTGCATTTCCGCCACGCCCTGGGAAATCATGGAGACATAGTAACGGCCGGGATCGCCCAGACTTTCATCGCAGGTTTCGTCGAGCATTTTGGTGAAGGTTTTGAGAAAGCGAAGGGGCGATCGCAAATCGTGGGCAATCGTATAGTTGAAGGCTTCCAACTCTTGCAGCGTGTCCTGCAGCTCCGCCGTGCGGGAGGCCACCCGCTGCTCCAGCGCGCGATTGACGTCGCGCACCGCATCGGTGGCAGTCTTTTCTTTGGTAACATCCCACGCCACGAACACGACGTGGACAACAGCCCCCTCCTGATTCTTGTAGGGCGTATAGATCATGTCGAGGTAACGGCGTCCGCCAACCGGCAGATCGACTTCGTGAATGACCCGGACTTCCTTGCCCTGAAAGGAGTGGTCGAGGTGGGGGGCGACCACGTTGGAGAACATGCTCTTTCCCCAGACGGTGGCGGCATGGACCCCATAGACTTCCTGGGGCGTTGTATCGAAGGCGGCCGCAAAGGAGCGGTTGACCAGTTCATAGGCATATTCCGGATTCACAAGCGCCATAAACTGATGGGAGGTGTCCACCAGGAATTCATAGCGTTGCCAGAGCTCGTGGGTACCCATTTGCTGGGTGACGTCTCGATGCATCCAGGTGACATAGGCGCCTTCCCGAAAAAGCTGAACCTCGTTCCAGGCGGATAAACTGTCGGCACGGACGTAGTCCAGGCGTAGCGGTGTGGAGGGGCTGGGTTCGTCCAGGTAGGATTGCATCAACTGGGCCGTGGCGGTGGTGACCAGTGGGGGGCCCAGGAAGGGATGGCGGGAATCCGCAATGGCATCCGCCTCGAGCCCGGTCATGGACGTGAAGGCCGCATTGCTGTAGACCACCTTGTTGTCCCGGGTGATGACAATACCCATACTTAATTCGCCCAGCGCCCGAAAGGCGATGGAATCGAGTACAGGCTCCTTGTTTTCTGGAGACGACACGTGTTACTCCGTGGGGCTGAATCCAAGACGGGCCAGAATGACCTGCGCGTAGACCCGGTGGCCAAAGTCATTGGGATGGTTGACCCCGTTGCCCGTGATGTCGACAAATTGCTTGTGGGCCAGCAGGGTAGTCCAGAAGGCCGTCAGATCCGCGACGGCCACGCCGGGTTTTTCCAGGGTCAGGAGCGCATCACGATACTGGGGGTAGAGTTCGGGGGCCGTGTGTTTCCAGTCGGGGTTGCCCCGCATCGTGGATACGAGTAGAAACTCGGAGTCCGGGTGGGCACTGCGGATGCCGGCCATGATGCCCTCGATGTCGGCGCGAAATACATCGGGCGCACGGCGGGAGGAGGCGTCATTCATCCCAAAGGCGATAAGGACCAGGTCGGGCTTCTTGGCGGCCACGGCCGGTGCCTGTTTGGCGCCCCAGGGTGCGGCCATACCGCTCACGGAGAAATTGGTGAAGGCCACGGGGCTTCCGAAGATTTCTTCCAGGCCATGGGCGACCAGCATCCCGTAGCCAGGGGCGTGGGGGGCCGTGTCGGAGGTCGACGAGGCGTCCAGTCCAGTGGAAATGCTGTCGCCCAACAGGCACAGAGACAGGGGCTTGCCCGATTTTAAAATCGCAGCCGTGCGGGGCAGGTGGGCCGTCGCCTCGGGCTGGGGTCCCTTCATGGCCGCCCAGGCATCGGGCGCGTGGGTGTAGCTGATTTCAACCTGCCGGTTATGAAAGTAGGGGCCGGCGCCAAAAAAGATATCCCGTGTTTCGTCTTTGTACAGTTGACCGCTCGCGCCAAGTGGTGGCTCAAAGTCTTTGCGGGTGGTGAAAGGGATACGGGAATCGTCCGTCAGGGTGATGCGCTTTTTCTCGACGTCCACAATATAATCCCGGCCCACTTCATAGGTCGTGCCCGTAGGGGGGTGAATGAGGGAGAGGACCTTGATGGGGGTGAAGAGCAGGGGCGCGGTTGCGGGAGCGCCTGCTTCCGGCTCCAGGAAAAAGAGGCTTTCGCCGTGCATCGTGTCGGATTGCCAGAAGGGTGCAAGATGCCACGTTTCCATGACCTTGTCCCCGGCGGAGGCGGTGAAAGCCAAACCCAAAAAGATGGAGAGGGCGAGGCCCCGTAGTCCGTACAGCATGCGCTTACTCCCGATTAGTAAAGTGACCTTCATTTTACAAAGGGCATTGTGAGACATAAGGGGCACTTCAGGCAAGTTTGACCGAGGCGCTTATCGTGAAAACTTCTGGTAGAAGGGGCCGCGTTCCCAGTCCGGTGGCAAGACGGCATTGAGCAAGATGCCCCGGTCGCTGAGATCCACGAGCCGATAGACTCCCCGAAGACGTTCATGTCCCGCCTTCGAAAGCCGAATGGCCTGAAAGCGCGCGTCCAATCCGTGGTAGAGGGGATAGTAGAGATGGGTGGGTTCCGTGTCCTGCGAACGGGCAGGCACGGTCATACTCCGATTGAACAAGAAGTTGGGGTGATCGGCTTCGTAGGTGAAATCGACAGGTACCGCTGTGTCCCCCGGCGCAAATTCCAGGACCAGCACTTCGGTATACATGGGAAGGGGACCTTCGTCTCCCATCCGGGAGACCAGGGTGGGGAGGGCCATCTGCACGGTCGTGTCGTCTACCGGGGTCACTTCCGTCCGCACGAGTTCCCGCTCGGCCTGGGCGTAAGCGGCGAGGAGGGGCGGTACCTGGCGGGATTGCCAGAGTCGTGCGGTGTAGAGGGGAACCAGCAAGAGCGCGACCAGGGTGGTGGCGACGACCGCACCACGGAGGACGTAGCCCTTGGTCGCATGGAGGCCCGCCGTCCAGGTGAATTCATGACGTCGTTTCCAGCCCGTGGTCGCTGCGAGATAGAGGCCGTGGAGGAGAAAACCCAGGGCAAATAGAGACACGATTTCCATGTGGAAGGCGTGACGCTCGCTGAAGCGCAGGGCCGGATAGCCCGCCAGTATCATGATGGCGATAAAGAGGGCGAGGGCCAGTCGGGGATTGATCGCGCCCAGCACCAGCAGCATGGCGGCCACGTAATAACGTCCGCCGCCGGGTATGCCATCGAGGAGGGCCTGTCGCCACTGATAGAGTCGGGCCACGAACTGATTCGTGATACCCCGGGGCGCGTTGTTGGCGGAGCTGATCTGGAGCTCGTCGACGATGCGGAGCACCGAGGCGTAGCCGCGCACGATGAGATCGGCGGGGAAGGTGGTGGCGATGTCGCGAAAGTAGGCTTTTCCGGCGGCATCATAGTCCGGCGAGTAGTGGCGGAAAACTTCGGTGCGCCCTTCGGTGCGGTGGGCATAGCCCATGAGGATAGCGCGCACGTATTCATCGAGAAAGGGGTCGCCGAAATCATAGAGCGGAGCTTCCACGCCCAGGCGCTCGTCACAATAGTGGGTGAAGCCGATAATCGTGTCGTGGGTGGAGTTGTTGACGCCGGAAAGCACCCGCACGATGGGCGTTCCCAGCACGGCAACGGCTGCCAAGAATACGGTGATAATCAGGCCCCGTCGCCACCACGTTTTCTTGATATGCCCCGGCGAAAAGAGGGCCACCAAGAGGCAGAAGACGGCGGCCGCAAAGGCAATATCCTGACGGAAGCCCAGGCCGAGTCCCCCCACGAATCCCGCCATTGCCGCCAGGGGCACCTGAAGGCGGAGGGGCAAGGGGCGTGTCAGTAAGCAACCCATAATCAGCATGATCAGGAAGAAGAAGGGGGCCTTGCTGTAGTCCCGGAGCTGGGGGAGTTGCTGCAAATGCACCGGCGAGGTCATGAGGAGGAGGGCAAAGCCGGTCGCCCAGCGCCTGCCCATGGCCAGCCGAAAGAGGCCATAGCCCAAGGCGTTGGTGAGGCCGTAGAGGAGGCCATAGAGGGGCACGAGGGACTGCCACGCCACGCCGAAGAGGTAGAAACACAGGGCCACGCTCATCAAGAGATAGCGGTGAAAACGCTGCCACTGGGTCCACCCCTTGAATTGGGGCTCGGGGTGGAATTCCTGGACCGTATCGTAATCCATCGCACTCGTGTCGGACGGCAAGCGCCGGACGTCGGCGGGGATGTTTTCACAGGGGAAGGACTCGGCGCGTAGATAGAGGAAGTCTTCGAGGCCCGGCACGTCGTCGAGGTGGGGATTGGTGAAGCCTTCACCACAGGCCATCATGACCGAGGGGCCGAAGATCTGCTGCCAGAATTCGGGTGGGCCGCCCCAGGTGCTTACATAGACGACCCCCATAACAAAGGCCATCCCGAAGAGGGCCAGGGCACGACGAACATCGGGCACGCACGGGCGGAACCAGCCACGTAGGGTGGCCCAGCGGGCGGTGGGGGGATTCGATTCTTCGGGTGCGTCCATGCAGATTCCTTCATACCGGTAACGCCCGGCACTATAGCATAGCCACCGCGCCCGCCGCCCCTGTGATTTGCCCCGTGCCGTGACTACAATGGAGTCATGCGACGCAGGGCGGTCGCGTAAAAAGGGAATCGATACACCATGCGTTTTCAGATTGAATCCATCGATGACATGCACGACGCCGACCAGGAAACGGTCTTTACGATCCTTCGCAACCACAACCAACGGGCCAACCCGGCGTTCTGGGAAGCCCGGGAGCGCACAGAGAACGAGGCGGTACCTATCCAATTGCTTGCCTATGACGGCAAAGGCTCAGTGGTGGGTGGGCTATTCGGAACGACCCAATTCACGTGGCTCAAGACCGACGTCATGGCCGTGGAGGAAGCCTTGCGCGGGCAGGGCATCGGCCGTGCGCTTCTCGAAATGGCGGAGGCCATTGCGGTGGCGCGGGGTTGTTGCCATGCTTATGTGGACACGATGGCCTATCAGGCGCCGGAATTCTACCAGGCGGCGGGCTATGTGGTCAGGGGCGAGTTGGCCGATTGGGATTCCCAGGGGAACAGCAAGTTTTTTCTGGTAAAGGCGCTATAGGGGCTGCATTCCCAGGCAGCGCTTGGGAACGAGATTGCAACTACCCCGCGCTCCTGCCCGATGCGCTGCAAAGGCCCATTTTTCTGCCTATAATTTGCACGTGCTCCCGTCTATAATGGGGCCTTCCTTCCAACGCACTACGGGAGCCATCGCTATTTCCTCGGCACGTCAACAAGAAAAGCAGTCCATCGACTTTCGATCATTGTGGTATGGCAGCCTCGGCTGGGTCGCTTTTTCACTTTTCGCCGTCGCACTACGCGGCGTTCGCTGGGAAGAGACCTATGAGCACGCCCTCCTGATCACGGGCCTCGTGCCCTATCCCGAGGGCCATCCCTGCTATCAATATTGCCGGAATGTCTTCAGTGGGCAGAGCTACCTGTCGGCGCTGGTGCTGCACTTCGTGGATTCGCCCCTTCTCGTGAATGGCTACCGCAACGTGCTCCAGCTTGTTTTCTGCACCGTACCGGTCTTCTTGCTGGGCACCCGTTTTTCCGGAAAGACGTGGTATGGCCATATCGCTGTCGTATTGGTTTTGTTGGGCATTCATCAGGGCCTGCAGAGTTACTACCCTATCGAATCCTGGCCCCACATGTATGCCATCGGACAAATCGGCACGGGCTACGCGCTACTGGTCTTTGCCCTGTTGCTCTATGATTGCTGGCGGACCGTCTGGCTTCTCCTGGGGCTCATGGTGGCCATCCATATCGGACAACTACCCGTTATTGGGGCCGTGGCCGGGGTGCAGTGGCTTATCTATTGCTATCAGCGGGACCATAGGCGGGTCGTGCAGGCCTTGGGCTATTTCGCTTTGGGATTGGTGCCCTGCGTGATTTTCTACGCCATCCAGTCGCGTCTTCACGTGCCCTTGCCCACCGAAGGGGCCTACGCGGCCACGGGTGATACCCACGCCATCTGGGCGGCCTACACGGAGCGCTATGATCTCCATCGCGGTTTCGCCCGGCTCAATCCCTTCTGGAAAAGTGGAGTGGGGGTGGCGCTGGTCTTGTTGATGGCCGGCGGCAGCCTCGCCCTGGAGCGGGGACAGGCCATGGGAGAACGGGACCGAGGCTGGGTCACGCTCTATGCGGGCATTCTCGCCACCGTTGTGGGACTCATCTGGCTGGTGCATCAGGTGGTCGGCGGGGAGATACCCTTCTTGCTGTTGGGTTGGATGCCCTACCGCCTGACCAATCACCTGGCCATTCTGTTGGTGCCCCTGGCCCTGGGATTGCTGGCGCGGACGCCAGGCACCAACGATTGGCCCCCCTTTGCTTCCCGCATCTTTGTGTGCCTGATCTTGTTGTGGGTGTCCCTCGGTCCTCTTTGGCAAGTGATACTCCCCGAAGGCTTGGCGACCCGCTACTTCAACAATCCCGACACGGCCCTGTGGCTCCTGTGTGGCGGTGCTTTGGCCGCCCTGGGTTATGCACGCATGGTGCACGGGCGCTCGCTCTTCCTCCCGCTGCTTTTTGCCGTGTGCGGCGCTTTTCTCCTCGCGGGACTATCGCCCTTTGCGCTGGCCGCTCTGGTTGCGGGATTGGTCGTGGCAGCGGTGCTTATTCGCTTCGAGAAGTTGGGCGAGCTTGCCGGGCCGGTAGGTGCCTACCAGGGAATCCTCTTACTGACCCTGGGAGCCCAACTCCTCGTGGGCCAACTCGCCCATCGGGAACAGCTGCCCGTCCACCCCTTGCAGCAGGAGGTGGTAGATTATCTCGCCGAACGGGGCGAGTCGGATGCCATGCTTGTACCGCCCTATTGGGACGTGGCCTGGCTCGCCAAAACCCGCCATCCGATTTTCGCGGACTACCAGGCCGCTCACCACATGACCTACCTGCGTTATCTGGCCCCGAGCCTCAAGAAGATGCACGCCGATGTCTACGGCTTTCCTGTGGATGGGGATATGACGGAGGAACCCCTTGCCAGCTGGCCCAGTCGGACGAAAGAGGAGTGGCACGTCCTCGCCGAGGCCTATGGGTTTGACTATATCCTGGCCCCGAGTGAGATGAGGCTGCAGTTGGAGCCCGTGCTGAAAAGTCAGCCCTATAACCTCTACCACGTGGTGCCCTGAGGGCGTCACCGAGTGGGGGTTATCTGGTTGCGGCTGGAATCTCGGGGTGGTTTAACTTGCGAATTAGATACTGAAATACGAATGGCCATCGGCAAAAGAGTCCCCCAGATCTAGTTCCAAGAGGAATCAAGACCCACCAAAGTTGCCGGACGTCGGTCTGTTCTTCCGAACAAAAAGACGGCGGCGCATGCACATTGTGCAGGCACCTGCCGTTCTTGTCATCCGTAACCCCGTTACGCTCCTGAACGGTGTCAACGACTCGTTTTGAGCGATGGGTTGCGGCGAGTAGCGTCGGCTTGACCGGAGGTATCGTAACTGGAAACTACGACGTTGGTGAGTTTGTATTTGTAGCCACCGACGACGTTGTTGGCTTCTTCAACGGTCACTTCATGGTTCAGTTCTTTGATTTTGATAGTGTTCATAGTAAATTCCTCCTGGTTCTTCCCTGCAAATCGCGGATGGATTCATCGACGTTTACGTTCAATTGCTCGCACGCCCCACGGCGTATAGGAATGTAGCGCCAGCGCCGTGCCAAAAACGTATGATTGTCATAACACCCATATAATTCAGCGGCTTACGCCGCGAACTTCCCGTCTCCGACGGGCCAGGCCGGGGTATCGTATTCTTACAATGGTCTCGTGTTCAGACACGGTGGCCTCAGTTCGATACTATGCAACGCCCATCCTTGCACGGGGCGAATGATACCGAGATACCGGTTCGTGCGGCACGACCCTTGGGGACATCCTTTGGGCTGGTGCTTGGTCCAATCGGGATTCGAGGCGCACAATGCCGATTTGTCGATTCGCGGGCCACCCATACAAAAAAAAACGGCGGTGCGCCCACGATGTGCGGGGCACCAGCCGTTTTTGTGGTCGTTAATCTCGTATCCGTATTGGGCCGTCTCGGACTACTATCAGGTGGCGCGGGCCACCGAACAGGCCGCAGGCACCTTAACTGGATACAACGACGTTTTTGAGCTTGTAACTGGAAACCACGACGTTCTTGAGTTTGTAGCCGCCGACAACGTTGTTGGCTTCTTCGACAGTCACTTCATGGTTCAGTTCGTTGAGTTCGATAGTGTTCATAGTAAATTCCTCCTGGCTTTTCCCTGCAAATCGCGGATGGATTCATCGACGTTTACGTTCAATTGTTCGTACGCCACACGGCGTATGGGAGTGTGAAGCCAGCACCGTGCCAAAAACGTGTGATTGTCCTAACACCATTAGATTGCCACAACTTACGCCACGCACCTCCCGCCTTCGTCGCGGCAATCCGCGCTCTTCCACTCTCGTGATGGTCTCGTGTTGAGATACAGAGGGTTCAGATCGCTACCATGCACCGCCCAGCCTTGCGCCCTACACACGTTGCGATATACCGGAACGCGTGGCACGAAGGCTTGTCGTTTTATTTCTTGGTTGACTGCTCATGATATTGAAAGGCCTGCCCTGTGACCGGTGCCACATGGTGCCGTGACGAATAGCAGTAACCCGACCGTGCCACGCTATCGCCCCGCTTCACACCGCCCAATTCCCCAAATTCGTCCAAAAGTTGCATGATCTGGCCCTGAAAAGCGATCATATTGGGCTTGGTACGCCATTTTCGGCCGTTTAATCCCTTTCTGTGGTGCCGGAACCTGTTTTCGGGGCGGAAAGTGCGTATTGCTCCCGGTATAAACACAACAACCCGTCGCCCCTAGCGAAGGAAGCCTGCTCCATGTCTAACGATGCCTTTGAACCGGTCCCGTCCCCCTTTAACTTTGCCGAGGCGGAAAAGGAGACCATCGCGTTCTGGAAAGAACACCAGACCTATAAAAAAAGTCTGGAACAGCGGAAAGATGCGCCCCGTTTCGTGTTCTACGAAGGGCCTCCCACGGCCAACGGGATGCCCCACCCGGGCCACTGCCTGACGCGCACCATCAAAGACATCTTCCCCCGTTACAAGACTATGTCGGGCAATTTCTGCGAGCGCAAAGCCGGCTGGGATACCCACGGACTGCCCGTGGAAATCGAGGTCTGCAAAGAGCTGGGTATCATCGATGGCGGTAAAGAAGCCATCGAAGAATTCGGCGTGGAGAAGTTCAACCGCACCTGCATTGAGTCGGTCTTCCGCTATAAGCAGGAATGGGAACAACTCACGGACCGTATTGGTTTCTGGGTAGACCTGGACGAGGCCTATGTCACCTTCCACCAGAGTTATGTGGAGAGTGTGTGGTGGGCCCTGAAGCAACTTTTCGACCGGGGCCTCCTCTATCAGGGCCATAAGGTCGTGTGGTGGTGGGCCCAGGGCGGCACAGCCCTTTCGGCGGGCGAAGTGGGTGAAGGCTACCGCGACGTGGACGACCCCGCGGTCACGATTAAACTCTCCCTCACGGAGGATGGCAAGCAAGCCCTCAACCTGGAAGGGGAAGACGCGGGTCTCCTCATTTGGACGACGACCCCCTGGACCCTGTCGAGCAACTGCGCGGCGTGCGTGGGCCCCGAGACGGACTACGCCGTGGTAAAGCACGCGACCGAATCCGGCCACGAGATGCTGATTCTCGCCCAGGCCCTCGTCAGCAAGTATTTCGGCGAAGAGGCGGAGATTGTTCAGACGCTCAAGGGGAGCGATCTCCTGGGTGTGCGCTACGAGCCCCTCTTTAACTACGGCACCCCGGCCGCCATGGAAAATCCCGACGCGGTTTCCGAAAAACACTGGATGGTTATCGCGGGTGATTTTGTGGACCTCGAAACCGGTACGGGCATCGTCCATATGGCCCCGGCCTTCGGTGAAGACGATTACCGCGTCTGCAAGGAAAGCGGCATTGGATTCCTTTGTTATGTGAAGCCCGATGGCACCTTCGACGAGCGCGTCACCGATGTGGACCCCTACGACCAGAGCCCCATTGCGGGCCAGTTCTGTAAGGCCGCGGACAAGGGCATTCTCCGTGTCTTGAAAGAGCGGGGACACCTCTTTAAACACGAGCAATACAAACACTCCTATCCCTTCTGTCCCCGTGCGGAGAATGATCCCCTCATCCAATACGCGCGGAAGAGCTGGTTTATCAAGACCTCCCAGTTCAAAGACGATTTCGTGGCGAATAATAAGGAGATCACTTGGCAGCCCCAGCACATCCGCGATGGCCGCTTTGGTAACTTCCTCGAAAACAACGTGGACTGGGCCCTGTCCCGCGAGCGCTATTGGGGTACGCCCCTGCCCGTGTGGATTTGCGACAAGACGGGCCACATGGAATGCATCAGCTCCTACGACGAGTTGCTCGCCAAGCCCGGCCTCGAAGGCACCGAGGTCTGGGAGCAGGCCAAGGCCGAAACACCCGAACTCAGTGAGCACCTCAAGGTCCACAAGCCCTATATCGATGCCGTAACCTTCCAGAGTCCCAAGGATCCTGAAGGGCGCATGCGCCGTGTGACGGAAGTCATCGACGTGTGGTTTGACGCGGGCTCCATGCCCTTCGCCCAGTGGGGCTATCCCCACGTGGAAGGTTCTGCGGAAAAGTTCAACGAGCGCTTCCCGGCCGACTTTATCAGTGAAGCCATTGACCAGACGCGGGGTTGGTTCTATGCCCTGCTGGCCATCAGCACGGTGGTTCATGGAAAAGAAAAAGGCCCCTGGCCCCATCCCTTCAAAAACTGCATTTGCCTCGGACACATCCTCGGGGAAGACGGCCTCAAGTTGTCGAAGCGTCTGAAGAATTACAGCGAGCCGGGCCTCCTTTTCGAAAAGTTCAGTGCCGACGCGTTGCGCTGGAGCTTTATCGCCAAGAACCCGCCCACGAACAGCAGCCGCCTTTCCGAGCGCATCGTGGAAGAGTCCCAGCGCGAACTGTTGATGCGCTGGTACAACGTCTACAGTTTCTTCGTGATCTATGCGAACCTGGATGGCTTTGATCCGTCCAGTGCGCCCCAGGCCGTGTTGAAAGAACTCTTCGCCGACCCCGCCGCCGCACCTGCCGGGGGCACCGGGGGCGATGCGGTCTATCGCCCGGTGGCCGAACGCGCTGAGTTGGATCAGTGGATCCTCAACGAGCTCGACCGGGTTATCGTCGATGCCCGGGGTGCCCTGGATACCTACGAAACCTACCCGGCAGCCCGTGAAGTTTCCGGCTTTGTGGACAGCCTCTCCAACTGGTATGTGCGCCGGAGTCGTGCGCGCTTCTGGGCGAGTGGCTGGAGCGAAGACAAGGCCGATGCCTATTGGACGCTCTACGAATGCCTCATCAAGCTGGCCCGTCTGGCCGCGCCTTTCACGCCCTTCTTCGCAGAAGTGACGTGGCGCAACCTGGCGAAACCCGTGGCTGGTGCGGCGGACAGTGTCCACCTGGCGACCTACCCGGTAGCCGACGGGGCCACCATTGACCATGGGCTGCTGGACCAGATGGCCCTCACCCGCGAGGCCGTGACGCTGGGACTCAGTGCCCGCCGTGTAGAAAACATCAAGGTGCGTCAGCCCCTGGGGCTCTGCGAACTCGTCGTGGCCAATGCCGACCAGCGCGCTGCCCTCGAGAAACACCTCGACCTTATCCAGGAAGAATTGAACATCAAGGAAGTGGCCTTCACGGACAGCCCGGAAGAATACGTTTCCTACGAAGTGCGGCCCAACTTCAAGGTCCTCGGACCCCGCTTCGGGAAGAACGTCCAGCAGGTCCGCAAGGCCCTCGCCGGTGCCGATGGGGCGGCCCTTGCGGCCCAGGTGCAGGATGGCGGCATCACCATCGAAGTGAATGGTAAGCCGGAAGTGCTCACCGCCGATGAAGTGGACGTGCGCCTCACGCCGAAGGAAGGTTTCGCCGCCGCCCAGGGCAAGCAGTTGGTGGTGGTCATCGCCACAGAAATCACCGACGAACTGCGGAAAGAGGGTTTGGTTCGCGAAGTGGTCCGCGCCCTGCAGGACATCCGCAAAGAGCAAAACCTCGCCTACGACGCGCGCATCGCCGTGACCTATGCGACCGACGATGCATCGTTGAACGAGGCGATTGATGGCTTCCGCGAGTATATCGCCCAGGAAGTGTTGGCCAATTCGCTGGTGAGCGGTGCGGCGGACGGAGATGCCAAGGTGGTGACGGTGGAAGGCAGCGAGTTGCGGCTGCTGGTGGCAGTGGGGTGAACTAGATAGAGACGACAAACGCCCGGGTTGGCTTCGGCTGACCCGGGCGTTTTTTTGTGAAAGGACCTAAACGACGGAAAGGACGTAAAGGACAGGGACCTATTGCGCACACGCTTTCAGGGCCCTCATTCCCAGGCTGATCCTCGGAGCAAGAAATGTTGGCTTTCCCTCGTTCCCAAGCTCTGCTTGGGAATGCAGTCCGTGGAGCTCTGCTCCAATAGTCTTGCGAGTGCCCGCGAATTTTTCACAACGTCCCTTAGGTCTTTTTCGTCTTTGAGGTCCTTGCCGTCCCTACCCCGCCAATAGCTCCGCCAACGCCTCCACCGTCGTCACCGGGGCCTGACAGACCTGCTCGCGACAGACATAGGCCGCGGCGGTTTCATCCACCATGGTCTTGCTTACGGCCATGGGCAACTCATCCGTGAAGGCATAGGTCTCGGGATTTACCAACAACACGCATTTGTTTGGCAGGTATCGCTGCATGAGCGTCTCATGTAAGGCGGCCACGCCGGCATCATCGCCTTTACCCACGAGCGTAATCTCCACCGGCGGGTGCAACAGGAAGTCCACGGTCCACAGCATGCGCAGGTATCCCTGGGGCGCACGGGCCACGAGGGGGAGCGTCGTTTCCACGACCTTCCGTCCCCAATGCTGAAAATCCTTATGGTCCAGCATATGGCCCAGCCGCAACAGAACCAGCGCCGCCACGGAATTGCCCGAAGGCTCGGCCCCGTCGTACGTCGGCCGGGTGCGGACGATGAGATTCTGGTGGGCCGCTTCGGTGAAGTAAAAACTCGTCCCATCCTCATCCCCAAATCGGGCAATCATCTGCTCGGTAATCGTCCGGGCATGTTCCAGCCACCGGGCGTCCAGCGTGGCTTCATAGAGGTCCACAAAGGCGTTCGCCGTAAAGGCGTAGTCATCGAGGTACCCCGGCAGACGGCTCTCGCCATGGCGGTGGGTGCGCAGGAGGCCGTCGTCTTTCCACATGTGTGCCATGAGGAACTCGGCCGCTTTCACCGCCGCTTCCACATAGCGGGGCTCGCCAAAGGCTACCCCCGCCTGGGCCATGGGACCAATCATGAGGGCGTTCCACGAGGTTAAGACCTTGTCATCCAACCCGGGGCGCACGCGGCCTTCGCGGACGGCCATGAGTTTGGCACGTAAGGGGGCCATGCGCGCTTCCAGGGCTTCCGGCTCGAGGCCCTGCTCCGATGCAATCTGTTCGGGCGGACGGGTGACGTGGGGGATGTTGAGTCCGGTGTGATAGGGCTCGTGGGATTGGAAGTTACCCCGCTCTTTGATGGCGTAGTAGGCACAAAAGAGCGCGCCATCTTCTTCGCCGAGGGTTTTCATGATTTCCCCATGGGACCAGATATAGAACTTGCCCTCTTCCCCTTCGCTGTCGGCGTCTTCCGTGCTGTGGAAGCCACCAAGGGAGTCGGTCATGTCCCGGAGTTCGTAGTCGATGATTTCACAGACCACCTGTTTATAAAAGGCGTTGCCCGTGGCCTGCCAGGCTTCCAGATAGACCTGGGCGAGCTGTCCGTTGTCATAGAGCATTTTTTCAAAGTGGGGCACCAACCATTCGGCGTCTACCGAATAGCGGTGAAAGCCGCCGCCGAGCTGATCATACATGCCGCCCCGGGCCATCTTGTCGAGGGTCTCCGTGGCCATGTCGAGGAGTTCGCGGTCCCCCGTCGTGCGGTAGGCCCGCAGCAAGAATCCGATGCCGCCGCTGGAAGGAAACTTGGGGGCACCGCCCCAACCGCCATGGGTGGCATCGTAGTTTTCGGTCAGCTGCTGGGCGGCCTGGGTGATCACACTGGAGGCCATGACCGTCTTATCATTCACCGGCTTGCGGGACTGCTCCGCAAGAAACTGGGTGATGTTCTCCGCGCCCTTGGCGATGTCTTCCCGCTTGTCCTGCCAGCTTTGGGCAATGCCGCGGAGGATGGTCATAAAGCTCGGGTGCCCGTGGCGGTCTTCCGGCGGGTAGTAGGTACCGCCATAGAAGGGCTCAAGGTCTGGCGTGAGAAAGACCGTCATGGGCCATCCGCCATGGCCCGTAAGGCCCATCACCGCGCTCATATAGATGTCGTCGAGATCGGGGCGCTCTTCCCGGTCCACCTTGATGCTGACAAAGTACTCCGAGAGAAACTTGGCGACCGACTCGTTTTCGAAGGATTCATGCTCCATCACGTGGCACCAGTGACAGGCCGCGTAGCCGATGGAAAGAAAAATGGGCTTGTCCTCTTCCCGGGCTTTGGTGAAGGCCTCCTCCCCCCAGGGATACCATTCCACGGGATTGTGGGCATGCTGGAGGAGGTAGGGACTGGTTTCGTGGATGAGATGATTAATGTAAACGGGCTGGTCGTCAGACACGGCGGTGCTCCCGGAGAAGTTGTATGGGCTGTGGTGTGCGAGGCGCGGGCCTCAATTGCTGCTGGGTCCAGCTTATCATAGTTGGGCGGGCGGGCTATAGAGTGTGGGGAGTTTGTGGGACGCGTGGGACCGGTGAGACCTGTGGGACGTTGTTCGCCGGCCGCACAGGTCCCACAAGAATCAACCTTGTACCAACGTCCCCCCGTCTCTACAATAAAAACTCGTCGGGAATCGTGAAACCAAAACAGGGGAATCGTAATGACTCGTTTACTTGCCGTGTTACTTGTAGTCTTCGCCGTGGCCGCGCCAACCCAAGCCGAGCCGGTCCGCGCCTGGGAAGGCACCCTCGACCTCCCGACCTATCCCTGGATTGACGACCCCAACCCGGTCTACCAGGAATACGAAGGCCGCATCTATTATCCCTACACCCGACAGGATCACCTTCTCGACGAGAAAGTGATGCGTACCTATCGGGCCCTTTACCTGGAAAACGAATACCTCAAAATTACCTGCCTCCCCGAGCTGGGCGGGCGTATCCACTCGGTGTGGGACAAGACCACCAACGAAGAGATGTTTCACAATCCCGGTGTGATCAAGCCCGCGCTCATTGCCATGCGGGGCGCGTGGATTGCCGGGGGCATCGAGTGGAACGTGGGGCCCCAGGGGCACACCGTCACCATCGTGTCGCCGGTGGATGCCACGATCGTGAAAAATGATGACGGCTCCGCCACCCTGGTCATCGGTAACACAGAAAAGATGTTTCGCACCCGCTGGACCGTGCGCGTGACGCTCCACCCCGGCAAGGCCTACCTCGATGAATCCATCCGCATGTTTAATCCGACGGACGGTACCCACACCTATTATTTCTGGAACAACACGGCCTTCCTCAACCTCGACAGCACCCGTTTCATCTATCCCATGTCCCTCGGGAGCAATCACAACGGGGATGAGTTTTTTACATGGCCCGTGAACGACGGCGTGGACATGACCTATCTGAAAAACTACCCCACCATGGCCTCGGTTTTCGCCTATGGTTGCGACCAGGATTTCTTCGGGGCCTATGACGTGGACCTCGATCGGGGCATTGTTTCCCACGCCAACCACCACATTGTGCAGGGTAAAAAAGCGTGGACCTGGGGCGAGGACGACTTTGGCGTCATGAGCCAGATGGGCCTCACCGATGGCAACCGGGAGGAAGCGCCCTATATCGAAGTCCAGACCGGGCCCCTCCTGACCCAGGCGGACTATGGCTTCCTCAAGCCCCACGAGGAAATCAGCTGGCGGGAATACTGGTATCCTGTTCATGGCCTGGGCGATGGTTTCGAGTTTGCCAACCGCGATGTGGCCGTCAACGCCAAACGAGAAGGGGGCGCGCTCAATCTGGCCCTCATCGCTACCGCCGAATTTACCGGTGCGCGATTGACCCTGTCTCAGGGTGAACGGGTGTTGGCCGAAAAGACCCTCGACCTGTCGCCCCTGGATTCCCACATGGAATCCCTCGCGGATGTGCCCGACGGTCCCATTGATATCACCGTCAGGGACAGCGCGGGCAACACCCTTCTCGCCTATGCCACGCCCCTCGCCATCACGCCGGTGGATGCGCCCGATCTCGAAGGGGAAGCCGCCTGGCAGAAGACCCTGCCCGAGGACACCCAGCTCTTCATGGGCGCCCAATTGCTCGACCGCAAGAATCGTCCCGAGGCTGCGCGGGAGAAGTACGAAGAAGTGCTGGCCGTTTCGCCGGGCCATGTGGACGCCTTGAATGCCCTCGCGACCCTTTTGTTGGAGCGGGGCGATTATGATGGCTGCATCGGGCAAACGAAAAAGGCCATCCGGGTGGATGAAGAATCTTCCGACGCGTGGTATCTGCAAGGGGCTGCCCAATTGGCTTTGGGCCAGGCGGATGACGCCATCGTGAGTGGTTACAAGGTGGTGCAGGGTTCGGAAGACATCGCGCGGGGCTATAGTCTCGTGGGGCGGGCGAAGATGTTGCAGAAAGAATCTTCGGCGGCCGTGGCAGCCTTTGCCGAGGCCCATCATCTTGCACCAGAAAACAGCCGATACCGCGACTGGTGGTTGGCTGCCCGCTACGCCAACGGAGAAGCGATCATCGCCGACCTGGAACCCCTCCGTGATGCGGTGGACCCAACGGACTTCATGCTCCACGCCCTCGCGGCCGTGGCGGACCCGGCGGAGGGAGAAGGGGCATTGGCCTTCTGGGAGCAGGAAAGTGGCGAGCGCGTCTTCACCCTGATGGAGGTCGTCACCTTTTTCACTAACCTTGGGCTCTACGAAGAAGCCGCCACGATACTGGAAGGGGCGCGTCAGACCGACACAGGATATGGCCCCATTCCACTGTTGGCCCATGCCTGGTGTCAGGCCAGGGCCGGGGACGAATCGGGCGGGGCGACGACCCTTTCGCAACTCGAAGGAATGGCCTTGGGGCTGGACTTCCCTGCGCGGCCTGAGATGCGCCCCGTGCTTGCATGGGCTGCGAAACAGCAACCCGACAGTGCGCTGGTCGCAACCCTGCAGGGGATGCTCGAGGCGGGCCTCTACAACCGCAGTGATGCGGTGGCCCATTGGAAGACTGCGGTCGCCCAGGGCGGTGGAAGTATCCCCGAGCGCCTGCTGGGACTCGATGCGTGGAAGGTGGAAAAAGACCTCGTCACGGCGGCGGCCCGCTATCGTAAGGCCATCGCAGCAAGCCCGGAAGATCAGATGCTCTATCGGGACCTGTCCCAGATTTTAGCGGCGGATGAGAAAAAAGGGGAGGCCATCGCCCTGCTCGAAGGGATGCCCGAAGCCGTACCCGCACGCTTTGATATCGTGCTGTGGCGTGCCCGGGCCTACGTCGATGAAGGGCGTTTTGACGACTGTCTGAGCCTGCTGAAGAACTCGACTTTTACCAACTTTGAAGGTTCCACCCGTCCCCACGATATTTTTGAGGATGCCCTCCTGGGTCGGGGGAAGCTCCGCTTTAAAGCGGGAGATCTTGACGGCGCGCTGTCCGATTTTAGCGAGGCGTTGACCTACCCCGAGTATCTGGAAGTGGGTGCTCGCTATGTGTTGACCGATGCCGAACTCCGCTACTGGCAGGGCAAGACCCTGGCGAAGCTGGGCAAGGCGGAGGAGGCGCGGGCCGCGTGGGAAATCGGCGCGGCACAGCCCACGAAAGATTCGCCCAAGCAGCCGTATATTAATGTTAACGATGCGCAGGACTTACATGTGAAGAAGTGTGTGACGGCCTTGGAGCTGGTTAAGTAGGTTTTTTGAACCACAGAGAACGCAGAGAACACAAAAAGGAGATAGCAGAAGTTCATTGATGAAAGGGCCCAAATTGGGGGTCCCCTACATTACCTTCTCTGTGCTCTTTGCGTTCTCTGTGGTTAATCAAAATACCGAGGCGGATACGTGCACATGTCATCTCTGTTCGTGGTAGACTCGGGTCTTGATAACTAACCAGCACATCAACCAAACCGGTAGTACATCGCAAAAAGGGCACGCTCATGCATTCACGCTTTCGTTCAACCATTCTCGGGGTTCTCACGCTGGTCATTGCACCGACTTTCGTATCGGCGGAAACACTGGCCGCCCCCGTCGATCTCTTCTCCACGGGGGACTTGACCCAATGCCGTGCTCCCCTGGGTGATTGGCTCATGGCGGGCGACGTATCCCTCGCGCCCGATGATGAAAAGCGGCTGGTCTGGACCGAGGGCAAGGCGGTGGCGGTGAATGGGGACAAGGGGAAGACGGCAGATCTCCATTCGGCGGTGGAGCATGGCGACGTGCAACTTCATGTGGAGTTCGCGGTGGCCAAGGGCTCCAACTCGGGCATCTATCTCATGAGCCGCTATGAGATTCAGGTCCTTGACAGCTGGGGCAAGACAGAACTGAAGTACAGCGATTGTGGCGGCATCTACGAGCAGAACGGCAAAAACGGTGCGCCCTCTTTCGGTGGGGTGGCCCCCAAGGTGAATGCGTCAAAGAAACCCGGCGAATGGCAGGCCTTCGATATTACTTTTCGTGCCCCTCGCTTTGACGAAAACGGCAAGAAGATTAAAGACGCCGAGTTCGTGAAAGTGGTCTTGAATGGCGAGGTTATCCACGAGAACGAGCCTGTGACAGGGCCGACCCGTTCCGGGACCTATACCGACGAGCAAGCCACCGGCCCCCTCATGTTTCAGGGTGACCACGGTCCCGTGGCCTACCGAAACATCCGCCTGGAGCCGTTGAAATAGGCCGCCTGCGTGTTCATCTCAATCCCCTCCCGCCAATAAGGAAACGGTAGGGGTGCCACCTATACGGACGTGAGGTACGAGCGGCCCTATGGGTGCGGGTACGTCGGGGAGCGGTGCGCGCGCGGGCCATCTTTCGCGACTTCTCATGGGCAAACCCTACCGGGCTTGACCGTGGCACCCGACGTTCGTGGTGGGCTGATGCACGCAGATAGGCCTTTAAATCTACAGCGGGTTCCTCGACGAATATCCGATAGCACTCCCCTCCTCGGAGGGGCTGGGGGTGGGTCAAGTCACGAAGAACGCCGCAAACCCACCCCTAACCCCTCCCAGGAGGGGAATTGGCTGGCGGGTTAGTCGGAATAGAACGGGCTGAATAAGTTCCCTGAACCGTGAATGAGATTACGGGTTGTGCCCCGGAAGACCCGTACCCAATCCGTCAAAAGTTGTCTTCGCCCGAGAGCTTCTTCTCGAGCCAATCGCCGTAGAAGGCAATCTCCTTCACGGCGTCTTTCACCATAGCGGGCGTCACATAGTCGGGGTTAAAGTTTTTCACGATGACCAGGTGCTCCACCTCGCCGTGGGGCTCCACGCTGAAGGCGCAATACATGAGTTGGCTGTTTCGGCGGATGGCCCAGGCGAGGGTCTCGTCATCGGCCACACCGCATTGGGTCGAGACCCGGAGCAGTTCCCGGCCATCTTCTCGCTTCTGCGGGGCGATGAGGACGTCCTGCGTGCGCCCGGCTTTCATCTGCACGCGCACCACAAAGCCGTTTCCCTTGGCTTTCACCGCGCGCTTCATTTTTTTCTCACAGGCCTGGGCCAGTTCCTTCAGGGTCGGGCGGGCTGCCGAGGGGATGGGCGCGGCGCCTCCTGAACCCACACCGGCGCGGGCAAGGCTCTTTTGGACGGCCGTGCGGACATCCACATCTTTTTCATCGGCATGGGCGTGCAGTGCGGCGAGTGCATTGGCCGCGATTTCACCCAGGGCATCGGCGGCATCCCGTCGGCCTACCCAGCCGGCATCGTCATCATCCAGGGCTTCTATAATCTTCTTAAGGTCATTCAGCATGGTGGATCCCTCTCTCTGGGCATTCTAACAAGGGGGGCATGCACCTGCAAATGGCTTCGGCACCTGCTGAATCAATGTGCTATGGTAACTATGCACTGCGAAGTGGTCCGGTGGCTCACGGGGCCATCGCAGTTCATCACCGAAGCTACGAATCCCAGGGAGTAATGGTCCGTGCCCGAATCGCAAGGAACGACAGCCCGCCCGGCGCAGGAACTGGTGTGCTGGAAAGTGTGGGGGGGCAACGGTCAGGTAGATGTGCCCATCGCCATACCCGGCTTGCGGGGCCGCCTCTATTCCCGACCGGCGGAGAGCGATCAAGGGGGCGATTTGTACTATCTCTCGGCGTGTGGTTCCGGTGCCCTTGCGCGTATGTGTGTGGCCGATGTGACGGGCCACGGCTCTTCGGTGGCTACCTTCAGCGCCTGGCTCGAGGAAGTGTTTTCGAGCCATATCCACCGGGCCAACCCTTCGGCCGTCCTTCGCAAAGTCAATGAGCGGGCCGCCTCTCGCGGGCTGGAGGTTATGTCCACCGCCATTTGCCTCAGCTATAACTCACTCAATGGGCGATTGGCCTATTGCAACGCAGGCCATCCGCCGATACGGATATGCCGGGCCGGGAGAGACACCTGGGAACCCTTGCGCCTGGAGCGGGACAGCAGCAACCGGTTGAGCAATGTTCCGCTGGCCGTCGATGGCACCGCCGACTTCACTATGGGACGAACCCAATTAAGACCCGGAGACCGCCTGTTGATTCATACCGATGGCCTGACCGAGGCGTTTAATGAGCAGCGGACCCAGTTGGGTGCGTCCCTTTGGACTTCGGAAGGGCTACCCGGAAGCAATGTGTCGATAGATGGCTGTCTGGGGACCATCCAACGCGTCCTGGCAGCGCACACGGGGAACGCGGACGACATGCAGGATGATGTGACCTTCATGATTGTTGAGGCCCTGCCCTATCAACGGGGAAACCGTTACTCGCTCCTGGTCAAGAATAATTTTAACCGGCTTGTCCGTGCTCTCAGGCGGTAGAAGGACCAGCAATGAGCGATAACCAAGACAAGGCTGATGTCTATGCCGCACGGGAGCGGGCGTGGATGGTGCGCACCCAGCAATGGCGTGCAGGGCTCTTCGCGCCCCTCTTGCGTCTCCTTGCGGCCTGCAAGATCACCCCCGACCACCTGACCATTCTTTCCCTGCTGGCAGGGCTCGCCTTTTGTCCGATCTATGTGAGCTTTCCGGTCTGGGCGATGGTCTGCCTGGTGCTCCACGTGGTGATAGACGGACTGGACGGCCCCCTGGCTCGTTATCTGGGCACCGATTCCCGGATGGGTTCTTTTACCGACAGTATGGCTGACCAGGCCGTCATCGCCGCCTCCACCATTACCCTCATGCACCTCGATGTGGTGGCCATGTTGCCGGGCGTGTTATACATCACGACCTACACGGTCGTCGTGCTCTTCGCCATGGCGCGCAACGCGTTGAAGGCCCCCTACTCCTGGCTCTTCCGTCCCCGCTTCTACGTCTATGGATGGTTCATCGTGGAGACCTGGTGGTGGCCCGGCACGATTGATTACCTGCTCTGGGCCTGCGTGGCAGTTTTGTCGCTCAAGGTGCTCTCGGGGTTCTGGGGTATTCGGAACAACATGTAGCCACAACGGGGGTGCCGACGGGATTGGCTTCATGCTTGGCGGTAGATTGGTGCTTTCCCTTATTGCGGGGTATCTCCAGCAGGCACTATCTCAATCGTGCTCATCCAGCCCGTGTGGTCGCTCAGGGAAAGCGTCTTCTCGCCCAATTTGACCGTCTGTTCAATGGGCGTTGTTTCTACGACTCGAAAGGTATAGTGGCGGTTCTTCATCGCGAAAATGTGATCAATCCGCGAATCCTCCGCCATCATGCGCTCCAGCCCGGCACCCCTCACGGCCGTTTCATAATCCGCGTCGCCCGGTCGGCAATTCATATCACCGACGACCAGCGTGGGGGTTGTGGGGACCTGGCTCTTCGTGACGAAATCGGCGAGCTCAGTCATTTGCTGCGTGCGGACGATGTCATAGTCGGGGTTGCCATAACCGGCCTGGGCGTGGGTGTTGTAAAAGTCGAGCTGGCCTCCTTCGGGCAGGGTGACCCGGGCCAAGGCAACGCCCTTACCGGCCCACCAGTCGCCTTCCCAGAGTTTGTAGGCGGGATTGGAGACGGAGAAACGGTGGAAGTAGACCTCGGCGATGGGAAAGGCACTCGAAATGAGCAGTCCGCTGCCGCCCGTGGCGCTGGGATAATACTGATGGTGTTGGAGGCGCGTGTTGGCCAGCTCCTTCAACAGGATGTCCCGGTCCTCCTCCACGAAGGATTCCTGAAAGCCCACGATGTCGGGGTCGAGGATGTTCAGCACGGCCCCAATACCCCGCATGCGCCGGGGCCGCTCTTCACTGACCCAGGGGAGATCCTGGATGTTGAAGGTAACGACCTTCAGCGTGAGCGGCGCCGCTAAGGGGGCGGGCGGCTCGGCCAGGGAAGCGCTCGTGCGGTAGTTGGTTTCGATGCCAATGCGGCCGTTGAAGAGGGCCAGTACAATCAGGGCGGTGACGGGCAGGGCCACCAGGAGGAGGGGAATTGCGAGTAGGATTTTCAGCCATTTGGGCATGGAGCACCTCCTGGAGGGTCATAATGCGTGGGGTTGTCGGGTGTCTTGGCGGGTAGTATACAACGGGGGTGGGCTAATCCCGATTGGACTAACCCACCCGCGTATGATGGTAGATAGGATTTCGGCGTGCGGTGCTCTAGACCTGCGCACGCTCGATGCATTCCCGCATCTTGCGCAGCCCGGTTTCAGAGACCACCTTGGGGTCCTGTTTCCAGTACTCGCGGTTAAAGACTTCGAGCGACAGGGTCTTGTCGTAGCCGATTCGCTTGAGGTCACGGAGGGCCTGTTCCAGCGGCAGGTCGCCATCACCCGGATAGACCCGGACGTCATCACCCGCGCCTTCACGCTCCGTGCTGGCCGGCACATCGTTCCAGTGGAAATTGGCAATGAGGCAGCCATCAATCTTTCCAAGATTGTTGAAGCCCGAGCCGCCGCGCCACAGGTGGAAGGTGTCATTGATCAGGCAGGCCGTCGGGTCGTTGGAGTCGAGCGCAATGGCACAGGCCTGTCCAAAGCGGTAGATGCCTTTCAGGAATCCGATGAATTCAAAGGCCACCGTAATGCCATATTCTTCGCGGCCAATCTTGAGCAGGTCGCGGTAGCGCTCGGCGCCCCATTTGATGTCGAAATCGGCCCGGTCGGGCGCGGGGATGGCGGCCACGTGCTGGGAGCCAATGTCCGCGCACTGACGCATGCGCTTGCGGGTGGCTTCCAGGGAGGCGTCCCATTCTTCCTGGGTGCCCGGCATGCAGCCCCACAGGCCGATGACGTTGGGCACATAGAGTCCGCGATCCTTGATTTCTTTCCCCAGGGCCTTCAGGTCGCCGCCCTCTTCTTCATACTTGTTGATGTCGTCGATCCAGGGCTCGATGGCATCCCAGCCCGCTTCCGCCGTGACCTTGATCTTGTCCTGCAAGGAGGCCGGTCGGATGGTGCTCGTGTTCATGGAAAGGGGCCAGGGGCTCAGGCCGTCCTGGTAGCGGGCGGCGGCGGGCTTAGCCGAGGCGGTCGGAGTGGCCGCCATACCGGCGGCACCCAGTGCGGCACCCGCGGCGGTCGTTGACTTTATAAATCCACGGCGGCTCAAGTGGTCGGCCATGATGCAATACTCCTTGTTCGTATCGTAGGGGTCAAAGGTCGAATAGATTAGTGTACTGGCTTGCGGGGGTAGGTGCAAGACGGCGAAGGTCCCTCAGGTGACGTTCTGTCCTTCGTAACTCAGTACCTCATTGTTCTTATATTCCAGCGCAATGCCCACCTCGGCGAACATGGCTTCCGATTCCGAGCCGGCGTGGTACTTCTTCTCGCACACAACGCGTTTGATGCCACAGTTGATGATGAGCATGGCACAGACGCGACAGGGGGTCATCCGGCAATAGAGGGTCGCGCCGCGCAGGGACACCCCAAGCTTTGCCGCCTGGCAAATGGCATTCTGTTCCGCGTGCACCGTGCGCACACAGTGCTGGGTTACACTGCCGTCGTCATGCTCGACTTTCTTGAAAAAGTGTCCCACTTCGTCGCAGTGGGGGAGGCCCGTGGGAGATCCCACATAGCCGGTGACCAGCAGCTGTTGTTCCCGCGCAATCACACAGCCACTGCGGCCCCGGTCGCAGGTCGCCCGCTTCGCAATCGTGTTGGCTACTTCCATGAAATAATCGTCCCACGAGGGGCGCACATATTCTTCGGTCATGAATCCACCTTTCCACCGGGCGCACACACGCGCAGCCCACTGACAGGCAGTATACGGAATGGGAGGGCCACGTCCAAACTGGGGCAGAAGGGGGCCTCGCGAATCGGACAGGCCCGCGATCGGGACTGCAAGCCCTACAGGTCCTTCAGGTCGTTTCCGTCCTTTTGGTCCTTCTAATCGTCCACCCGCTAAAAGGGCTGTTCCAACTGTTTCGGCGGGCCACAGGTCAGAATCGTAGCCCCCAGGGCATGCTTTCGGACCATCAACTCGTCGCCCTCTTCCATATGGACATATTCATCCGCGCTGTCGAAGGCGAGCACCGCCGGCCCCCGGGTAATCTGGATGCGGCATTCCGTGTCATCGGGCAGGACCAGATGGTCTACGTGGGCATTGGTAGACTTAAAGGCGATACCAATGCCTCGGGTAAAGATGCCCCGGGTAATCTGGGCAAAGTAGGCCGTGCTGCCAAAGGGAGTGCACACGACAAAGCCGTCACCGAGGACTTCGAGTCCTTCTTCGTAGGGGTCGCCGTTGAGCCAGAGCTGAAAACGAACCGCGCTGTTGATGAGCCCCATGTGCACGTTAAATTCATTGAGGGCAACGATGGTGTCGGGATAAAGGCGCTTGCCTTCCCGCAGAATTTCACCCTCGATCTTGGTGTAGTGGTTTTCGACCAGGGCACCGGCAATGAGTCCTTCGAAGACCTCATCGGCGGGGTGAGGGATACAGCGGTGGCCTCTGCGGCTGTTGCGCACGGGCAACTTGGGGATGCCGGGCCAGCGTAATTCGGCGGCCAGCAGGGTGCCATCGCCCCCGTAGCAGACGATATAGTCGGGATCTTTTTCCACCAGACTCAGCGCCCCATACTGCTGCACCGTGGGGATAAGGCTGTCCGCATGAGAGCCGAATAGGAGAAGTCGAGCGGGCTGATTGATGCTGCGGGCCTGCGTAGGTATACCCATGAACGTAATTCCAACGCTTTCCGGGAAAGCTGCTGTTGCCGTGGCAAGATTAGAGACCGCAAGGCGGCCATTACCGTAAAAATCGGAAGACGGGCGTCACACCGCGCGACCATCAGGGTGAGTATAGCATGAAACTAAAGGATTCGTGCTGCGAATTTTCGGGAGAGGAGGAAGGTGGCCGCCACCATGAGCATGAGCAACACGCTATAGGCGAAGGCGGCACCCACCGAGGCCCGCCACTCCATATTAATTTTGACGGCGATGGGGATGTTACCGGTCTGATAGAGCAGAATGGAGGCTACAAACTCGCCGAGGCAGGTGGCAAAGACCAGCGCCGCGCCCGCCACCACCGCCGGGGCTACCAGCGGGAGGATGATGCGCCAGAAACAATGGCGGGGCGATGCGCCCAGAGTGCGGCCCGCTTCAATCAGGGTCGCGTCGAAGGTTTCGAAGGAGGCGCCCACCATGCGGGTGAGCATGGGGATGTTGCGGACGAAATAGGCCAGGGGCAAGAGCCACACCGTGCCATAGAGGGGCAACCAGCGGTCGTTGAAGGCCACAATGAGGTTGATGGCAATCACCGTGCCCGGCAGGGCCCAGGGAATCATGACCAACACGTTGAGCCACGCCCCGCCGGGTCGGCGCCGTGCAATCAGATAGGCCGCTGGCAAAGCAATCAAGAGAGTCGCCGCCGTGGCCACGCCACTCATCCAAAGGCTGTTCCGGATGGGCCCGAAGGCATTGCGGTTGGTGAAAAGTTCCGTGTAATTCTGCACCGTCATGACGGTGGGAATGAGTTCCGTGTTCCAGGCCCGGTAATCCGCAAAGGAAAGCCAGAGGATCGTGGCATGGGGCAGCAAAAGCAGGGCAATCACGGACCAGGCGCCCATCCCTGCGAGGAGCCGTCCCGAAGTGCTGCCAATGGGCCGGGGCGTGCCCTTGGAACCCGACTTCCCACTACTCAGGTTGGAACGAAAAAGCAGGATGCCCAACAACGATACGATGGCGAGGATAACCGTGAGCGTAACCGCCGCCCCGTGATTGTCCTGGCTGCGCTCCGTATAGACGGCGACACTCAACACGGGGAATTTGTCGGCAAAGAAATAGGGTGCACTGAAGGAGGCGCAGGAAGACATGAAGGTCAGCAGCGACGCTCCGGTCAGGGACGGGCGCAGCAGGGGCAGGGTGACGCGGAAAAAGACCCGGGCACGACTGGCCCCCAGGGTGCGGGCCGCCTCCAGTTGGTAGCGGTCCAGGTTGGCCAGGGCGGGGGCCACCATGGCGTAGAAGAAGACGTAGAAGGAATAAGTGTGGATGAGTAGGATGGCCCAGACCCCCGGGAGGACCGCATCCTCAACGCCCAGCACCTGTTCAGCGAAGCGGGCGATGAACCCACTTTTTCCGATGAGGTAGTAAAAACTGAGCACACCGACCAGGGGCGGCAGGGTAAAGGGCAGATACGCCAGGGCCGCCAGAACCCGGGAGCCGGGGAAGGTAAAGCGGGTGAGCACAATCGAAAGGGCCGTGCCACACACGCCCGCACCCGCCACCGAACCGAATCCGATAATCAGCGTGTTGCGGATGGTGAGCCAGGCGTGGCTCCCTTGGAGGGCGGTCGAATCCCACGCGAGATAGGCTTCCCCCAGAAGACGGAGGGTCGGGTATAACACCGTGAGACCCAGCACCGCTGCGCAGGCAAGGAGGAGCCAGCGGTCAAAGGAAATGCGGGGGGCATGGGAAGATTCAGCGGACAAAACTAGTCGCTTACACCATCCTGTACCGCAATGTCTTCTTCGACAAACTGGCGGACGGCTTCGTGTTCATCGGCGTCGATCTTGGTGAAAAGGATGGCCACCTTGAAGTGGTCGTCACCCCGGTCATCGGCATCACAGCGCACCACAATGCCTTCCGCATCCACACGCCGACCATAGGGAGCAGGCAGATCGAGGGCAATACGCATTTTGGTCATGAGGGGGACCGGTTTGATGGTATGGCACAGCACGCCGTTGGCGCTGATGTTGTCCACATGATTCAATACGCCCGGACCCGCTTCGTCCACGGCCATGGGCAGGCCACGGCGGCTCCGTGGGTAACGCCGTCGTTCATCTCCCTCGATGCGCATAGTAATTGCCTCTCCGTAGTGCGATAACGCCTCCAACAAGCCCTTATAATATCGCACAAAGGGGGCGAATGCAACGGCATTTCCCCGGCGGGCCAGCAAATGCCGAGGATTACGGTAGTTCCCCCCGATCCGCCGCCAAATCGGAGCGCAGGCTTTGCCTCCCCGGCGCCAGGCTTCGTAACGTCCCTTAAGTCTTTTTCGTCCGTTATGTCCTTTCGCGCCGCCTAGCGATTTCCGCGGCGGGGGAATATGGGGTCCGACGAGAAACCACCCAATCCCGATCGTGCTGCGGGCTGGGCTTCCTCTTCCTCCGCCTGCTGGGTCGCGACAATGGCGTCGGGTGTGTCATAGACGATTCTCGGTGTCTCATGGGGCAGGTCGTTGGCGAACCAATCCAGGGTTTTGAGAAAGGCCACCGAGCCGTCGAGGTATAACACGTTACCGCCCGATGGCACATGATTGCTCGAGGCCCCGGGTGAATAGCCCAGATTGTTGTCGACACTTTTGATGGTGATATCCCACATGAGCTGGGTGCGCGGGACCGGTCGTGAGGGGTGGGGGTAGGCCAGGGGGGCCTTGGTGTAGGCTCCGAAATAGTCGTAGCTCGCCCGCATGCTGGGAGCCGTATTCTGGTTCCTGCCGGAACTGATAAAATCAATGTCTGTGGTCCAGACGACATCGCCCCCGTCGAGCTCCTCTACGTCGCGGTAACTATTCTGGGCATCCGACGGGCAGAAGAGATTGCCCGATTTTGGTAAGTAGTCCCCCCGCAGGGGCAGGAGGCAATCGGCATTGCCGCCGCCGCCGCTCCAGGGAAGTTGACGTTCATGCTCTTCGGCATACATGCGCAAGGCCAGCCCCAACTGGGCCAGGTTACTCAGACAGCTTGCCCGACGGGCCGCTTCTCGCGACCGTGCGAGTGCGGGTAACAAGATGGCGGCCAGGATGCCGATGGTGGCGATGACGGTGAGCAATTCAAAGAGGGTAAATCCCCGTTTACTGGTGGCGCTCTTCATGAGGCCCCTCCTTCTCGATCAATGTGCCAGGCGTAGGCGATAACCTCTCCCGTGGGGGAAAGTCGCAGGGTAGCCGCGAGGGTGACCGCGCTATAGCGAGACGTCACGTGGTCCAGCCGTGCCGTTGAACGCAGGCGATAACTCCTCGCTGCGCCATCGGGCGTCACCACCACCGTGAAGCGACCCGGCCCGACCACCACGTCCTCTTCCCCGGCGTAGTTCGCGTTGGGTTGTCGTAAGCGGGCGATGGCCGTATCCAATCCTGCTTCCGCGACCAGGAATACCTGTTCCTGATGCCAGGCCATGCGGTGTTGTTCCAGGTTTTGATGCAGTTGCTTCCACAACACCGATGTGCCGATGCTCAGAATGGCGAGGACCATAATCGCAAAGATGAGTGCTGTTCCCTCGTTTCGCGTTCGCTGCTTCATGGGGTGGCGCTCCCGTAGCCCCGGGGCGTGGCATGGCAGCTGTGTACGAGAAAGGGCCGCTCCCGTTCGCCGGTCTCCTGCTTGACCTGCACCGTCATCTGGATCAGGGGACGCGGGCCGTCCTCACGTACCGTGAAGGTCTGCTGTCCCAGGGCTTGTCGCAGGGTTTTCATATAGGTCTCCTGCCATTGGCCGTCGATCTGTGTCAATCCCAACACCGTGAAGGCGTCGGGTCGTTGCACGGCACCGACTACCAGATAGTCAAAGCCTTCGGGTTGCAGGGCGGGCATTTTCAGCACGACCACCGAATCGCCGGTGCGGTAGCGCCCGATAGAAGGGACTACGGTCGCTGCCCGGCGCACGTAGTGCACAAACGTCTGTTGTACCTCGCGGATACCTTCCAGGCGGCCCATCTGGAGGGTGGTCGTGGCCGAAAGCCGTGAGCCCGTGCCCATAGCCGAGATAAAGAGATTGATGCCGATGGCGAGCACTGTCAAGTAGACCAGCAGTTCCAGCAGTGAATAGCCCGGGCAAGCTCCCATGCGTCGTTTCATGCGCCTTCTCCCTTCCGGGCGACCCGTGTCACCAGGGCCCGCTCAATCCACCGACCATGGCGGGACTGCCATTTCAGGGTGACGGAGACTTCCTTCAGGCCGGGCGCCAGCTCGACCACCTCTACCGTCGCCTCCGGACGGTGCAGGGCGGTGAGGGCCGCCGATGGATTGGCCAAGGTGTCTCCCGACGTGACGGTGTCGAAGGGCCGGGCGCGAAGGGCTTCCATCTCATTGCGGAGCAATTCCGATGCCACGTCGAGCTCCTGCATGACCAGGATTTTATTGACTCCCACGTTGTAGAGCTGGATCGTCCCAAAACCCGCCACCGTAATGATGAAGAGGGCGCAGGTCAATTCCAGCAGGGTGAATCCCCGATTCTTGTTTTGCTTCTGTTGCACGCGTTGTAATCCTTCAATAGGCTTCCGGCATTCAAGTGCCTCGGGGCCGCTAAACCAAGAGCGATTCGGCAAGCCCGATGAGTAATTGAAAGGCCAGTATCTGAGCCGAAGCCGTGATATAACCCAGGCACAGGATACCCACCGGCAACACAATGGCCACCAGTATCTGCATTCGTTTCTCCGCCTCCATGGCATAAATGGTGGAAATCCGTTCCAGCATGGTGGGAAGTTGCCCCGAGTATTCACCGGCTTCCACTTGCCCCACAAAGGTGTCGGGGATCAGGCCCTTCCGCCGTGTATGCGCCAGGCCTTCCCGTAAGGACGCCCCACCCCGGAGGGATTCGCGGAGCGCCGATAACCAATCCCGGTAGGCCGGATGGACGTCCGTACTGCTACACATGCCCAGGGCACGGTCCAGGGGGACCCCACAGCGGAGGAGCCCATGGAGCATGAGGGCGATCTGTGAAAGATTCTGTCGCACGATGAGCCCCCGAATCCACGGCACAAAGAGGAGGGGGAAGGCGGCCGGACCACTGGCCCAGCCCCGGCGACTCCGAAAGCGCAGCGCGGCAAAACAGAGGAGGAAGACGGCCCCGCCCATGGCCCATTGAGGCCAGTGATAGATGGCATGATCGACCAGGGAAGCGGCTCCATACGCCGTATTCAGGTAGGTGGGTGTCTCCACGGCGGTGCTATGGTCTTCGTAAATTTCTTCGGTGATCTCGATGAAGACGGGCAAGACCTTGATGCCCAGGAAGACCAGAATCAGGCCTTGCAACATCACCACGGCACCCAGGTAACGGAGGACCCAGTGCAATTGGCGGTGGCGCTCCATAGCGCGGAGGGTCGTGCCGTTGAACTGTGCAAAGGCGTCATCGAGCTCGCCCGTCTCTTCACCCACCCGCACCAGGTCGGCTAAATGCCGGGGGAAAAAACGGGGGAGGCTTTCCATGGCCTCGGCAATACCCGCACCGGCATCGAGACGGGTCTGGAGGGCAAGAAATACCGCGAGTCGGCGATTTTTGGAAAGGAACAAGTGCCGAACCAACAGGAGGACGAGCCCCACCAGAATGACGGCCTGCAACACGGTGGAAAGGCTGGCGAGCCCGTTGATGTTCTGCGCGATGTTGACGGCGAAAAAGACCCCCGCCACGAGCAGCATAAGCACGGTGCTGAGACGGGTCATTTGCTGGGGTGTCCAACGGGTGCGCTTGCGGTATTCCTCCTGGGCGGCCGCCGCCATCCCCTCCGCCAGTGGCACATTGCTGGCTATGAGGCTGCGGATATACTCCGCCACCGACAGCACGTCGTGCCGCCACGCGCGCCCACTGCGATAGACGGGACCCCGCCAACGGGGGTTCCCAACTTTCCGGACGAGCGAGGTGGGGTAGGGAATCGTGTCCAACGCATCGGCCACGTCTCGGGGCGTACGTCGCAGCACGAAGTCGAGCAAGACGCTCCAGAAATAGCGCGGGGTCGAGGGCAACACATCCTCTTCGCTTTTGCGGGAGAAGAGCTGGCCCAGGTTGGATGTCAGGAGTTTTTTCCAGTTCATGGCCTATCCATTAATCTGGTCGCCCAGCGTGAAGATGGGTAAGTAAAGCGATATGGCGATGAAGGCCACCATGCAGCCCAGTCCGATGACAAAAGCCGGTCCCAGCACCGCGCCCGCCATCTGATCCTGGGTCGCCACCTCCCGCTCATAGCGGTTGGCCAGACTTTCGAAGGCCTCGTCGATGCGCCCCCGGGCTTCACTGGTTGCCATGAGCCACAGGGCATCGTGGCCAAAGAATCCGGTGCCCTTCAGGGCATCGGAGAGATTTTCGCCTGCGGCCACGCTGAGAACGGATTCTTCGCTGGCCCGCTCCAACACAGCACTGCCGGAGCCGGCGGCGGACAGCTCGATGGCATCCAATACGGGGACGCGGGAAGCCAGCAGGAGGGACATCATACGGAAGAAACGGGCCTGCACGGCCACGTGATACGCCGGACCAACCCACGGTGCGTAGAGTCGGAAGAGTTCCAGTTGGCAACGGCCCCGTTGGGAGCGCAGGAGTCGGCTCCACAGCACCACCCCTCCGATGAGGGCAATCAGGACGGCGATGGCGATGGTGGGGCCGGCGCTCTGCACCCCGTGGCTCAAGGTCACCAGCAACCGCGTGGGTGCCGGAAGAGAGCCTCCCAGTTCCGCGAATATGCTCTCAAAGACGGGCACGACCTTTACCAGAAGGAAGGTCAGGATAGTCAGCGAGATGACGGCCAGTATCAGGGGATAGACCATGGCCGCCTGCACCCGGTGTTTCAGGTCCACAATCCGGGTCGCATGCTCACTGATGAGCCCCAGCACGCCCGGCAGATCGCCCGAGGCCTCCCCGGCACGAATCAGGACCGGGTACATGGGGGGGAAGTGGTCATGCTGACGGGCGATGGCATCCTCCAGCGCGATGCCCCGGTCGAGGTCCTGGTGCAATCCTTCGAGCACGGGCTTGAGCCGGGGGTGGCGGAGATCCTTGGCGAGGGCCTGCAGGGACGGCACCAAAGGTAGCCCGCTGCGAATGATGGAAGCCAACTGCTCGGAGAGGAGCTGGAGATCTTCCCAATGGAGCCGTCCGGAAACCCGGAGCAGCCCTTTCTCGGGGAAGGCCTCTTCGACGGAATTCACCGTGAGGCCCCGTTCCTGCAGCTTTCGCGTGGCGGCATGGGCCGACGGCGCATCCATCGTATCTTCGACGGCGTTACCGTGGGGGTCCAACGCCCGATATACAAATTTGGTCATAGTCTGTTCCCTTGGTCCATTCGACACCTGTCGGGATAATGGCCTGGGCGGTGCAAAACGATCACACGAGCATGGCATCGGCCAAATCGACCAGGGCCTGAAAGACCGCCGCCTCGATGGCCAATACAAAATAGCCCATCAGGAAAACGCCCAGCGGAAGGAGGCTGGCCCGGAGCAATTGCTGACGTCGTATCACTTGACCGTGGTATTGCTCGGCAAGATAGGCCAGGGCCTTTTCCATGTGGCCGTGTAACTCGCCCATGCTGACCATGGCCCGAAAGGAGCGGGGCAGGGGGGCGGCCATACGAAACCCGGTGCACGCGTCCCGGAAACTCTTGCCATTGAGGATGCCCTGGCGCACATGGGCCACCCACCGGCGATAGACGGGATGGAGATCCCCCTCGGCCACTGTACCCAGCGCCCGTTCGAGGGGTACTCCGGCGCGCAGGAGTTGGTGGAGCAGAAAGGCGATGGTGCCGAGGTTTTGCCGCGCCACCATACCCCGGATGCCGGGGACAGCGAGGAGGAGTGTGGACTCCACGCGGCTGGCCCAATGGCGTCGGGTGCGCAGGGGGCGAATCCAGAACCAGAAGGCAATCAGCCAGCAGAATCCGGCGATGTGATAGCGGTACACGCTGGCGAAGTTGGCCACCCCATAGAGATCCGTCAGGGAAGGGAGGGGCAGCGGAATGCCGGGGATGGTCGTGGGATGGTCAATCGCTGTCCCCGTTTCCTGGAGCGTCTCTTCGTAGACGGGCAAAACCTTCACCGCCATAAAGGCGAAGATACTGGCCTGTACAATAAACCCGAAGTACAGATAGCGGTAGACCCGCGTAAGCGCCCGCTGGGCCGTCCACTGCACGATGGTTTCCTGGCTGAAGCTGTCCAAAACGGGATCGAGCTTTCCCGTCCGTTCGGCCGTGGCCACCAGGGTCACCAGGTCTTTGGGGAAGAAGCGAGGCAGCCGTGCCATGGATTCCGAGAGAGAAAGGCCCCGTTCCGCGTGGGCCTCCAGGGCCGCAAATACCGCCACGGGCTTTGTGCCACTATGGCGCGCCACTGCGATAAGCCAGATGCCGATGATGCCCGGCTCCAGTAGTTCGGGCAGCGCTTCACTCCCCCCTTCCGCCAGGGCCGCGAGGGCACCCACCAGACTGATGAGGAGGAGGATGCCGAGTCCCGCAAGCTTGGCCATATAGGAAACATGCTGGGGCGTCAGGCCCCGTCCTGTATCGAGGTGGTCCCGGGCGGCCATGGCAAAGGCGGGTCCCAGTGCCACGTTCGACTTCACATGGAGGCGCACCTGTTCCAGCACGAGGAGGAGATCATGTCGCCAGCGGTTGGTATTGAAATAATAGGGGCCTTCCCACTTGGGATTGCGCGCCTTCTTGAGGACGGCCCGGGGATAGTTGGAGTCGCCCTTGCCCTCCCGATTCATGCGCCGAAGCCATTCGCCGAAAATAAAGAGGGAGCGCCAGGAAGGTAAGGTTGCCATCAGTTCACCCCCAACTGATCACCCAAGGTGAAGATGGGCATATAGAGGGCGACGACCATGAAACCTATGATAAGCCCGAGAAAAATTGTCAGGGCGGGCGTAATGACCGAACCGAGCAATTGTTCCCGGGTGCGGACCGTCCGCTCTGCACTTTCCGCGAGGTTGTTCAACGCATATTCCACCTGGCCCCGCTCTTCCGCCGTACCCAGTAGCCAGTAAAAGCTCGGCCCGAAAAAGCGGGATACCCGCAGGCCGTCCACGAGCCGACCGCCCTGGGCCACCACATCGCTGGCATGGGACACGGCCTTCTCCAGCACCGCACTTCCCGAAGCCGTCCCGGAAAGAAGCAAGGCATCAATAAGGGGCACGCGCGCCCCCAGGAGCAGCGCAAAGGTACGGCAGAAGCGTGCCTGTACCACGCCCTGATAGGCCATGCCAATGCCGGGGAAATAGAGCGTGCAGCGGTCCAGAAAGCGGCGGCCCTCCGGTTGACGTTTCAGCAGCACATAGACAGCGACAAGGCCCAGCGCGACAAGGGCGGCACCGATCAATACGACGGACCAATGATGGCGCAGTACATCCGATACCACGAGGAGAAACTGGGTGGGGACCGGTAGCGGGCCTCCCATTTCGAGAAAGATATCGGAAAACACCGGCACGATATAGAGTAGTTGATAGAGGATGACCGAAACGGCACAAATGGCGAGTAAAAGGGGATAGGCCAGGGCCATCTTCACGCGGTGTTTTACCGACGCCATGCGGGTCGCATGATCGTTCATCATGTCGAGCACGGTGGGCAGGTCACCGGTTAATTCGCCTGCACGGACCAGTGCGCCAAAGAGGGGTGGGAAACGGGACTCCTGATGGCGAAAGGCCTCCCCCAACGAGGTGCCCCGTGCCAAATCGCTCTGGAGTTGTTCCGTGGCGGCACGGAGGCGGGGCTGTTCCAACTCGTCCGACAGGGCCGCCAGGGAGGGCACGAGGGGATAGCCGCTGCGTGCGATAGACCCCAGTTGCTCCGTGAAGAGGCGTAGTTCCTCCCAGCTGAGTTGTTTCGCATTGACCATGGTGCCCGGTGCCTGGCCGGCAAAGTCGATAGACGTGACCCGAAGTCCCTGGGCCTCCAGCGACTGGGTCAGGTCGTAGGCCGATATGGCTTCGACAGTGTCTTCAAAGGCTTCTCCGTCCCCATTGACGGCACGGTAGGAATATACCGGCATAGTGTGCTCCCCTGTTGGATGAGGCGGTTGTTCCCGGACCCGCCCGGAACGCTGCAACCCTACCTGTGGTGGGTTGAGGTATTCAAATTGGCGTGGGGCCAGTGGGCCGCAGTGATAAATACAGTAGTGAGGGGATTTTATTCAGGGACGTATTGCCGCCGACACACGCTGTTTAGGGGTGGAAGCTTGGTGCCACCCTTAGCCGCGTCGGATTAGCGAAGGGCACCCCAACGCGGCAACATGTCCCGGTGGGCTCTTCCGCACACACGGGGTGGAAGCCAATTCATCTGGAGATGATGAGCCCTTCACAAACACCTCCGGGACAGAAACGCGCGTCGTCCCTCAGGAATCCATCTCATGTGCGGTAAGGTTCTCGTCTCTTCGGGTAGGTCCCGTTCATCGGCGCGATACCGTCCCTAATTCGCCTTTGGCGTCCAGAGAAACGAGCGCCCGTGCAGACCGCCCCGAGGGTTTCGGCCGGGCGTGTTGGTGTGTACCAACACCGCCACCGTGTTTTCTTCGCCCGGCTTCATGTCCGCCGTGATATCCACATGGATGGGTGTGCGCACATCGTGGTAACCGAGGCGATGGTGGCGGTCCATCTCCCAATCGACCAGGCGGCCATTGACCCACACCCAGATACCCCGGTCGTGGTCGGCGCCATTGTAGGCGGGCCCGATGGTCAGCATGACGGTGTCATCGGCACGGTCCTTCGGGACGTCAAAGGCGGTGCGGTACCAGGCCTTACCCCAATAGCCCCAGCCCGTTTCATCGGCGTGTCCCTGGGCTTCCCAGTAACGGGTGGTGTCGATGGGTTCCCAACCCATGGTGTTTTCCGGCAGGTACCATTGGTAAATCACCCCCAGGTCCTTTGGGTCTTTCTTAAAGGACCATTCCCGGGGCAATACCCCAATCAATTCACCCTCCGCACCGTCGGCCTTGGCAGCCAATCCCGCATAGAGATTGCGGTGCCACTCCATCGTACTGCGGAAATCTTTCGCCCAGTCCGGGGTGTTGGGCAGGAGTCCGGGTTCCACCGCCGTCACGGCATCGCGCAGGGCGAGCATCTGATCTATGGCGGCGATGGCGCCCTGCCAGTCCGCTTCCTCCAGCGCGGATTCCATGGCCACGTAGGCCATCATGTGATCGTGAACCTGCCGCATGATGGCAATCCGCGCCGCGTAGACCGGGGATTCTGCACGGGACTCGGCTTTTAGGAGCAGGCGTTCCAGCCGATCCTGCACGGGAGCGAGGATGGTCTTCCAGGGTACGAGACGCCCCCAGGTCGTGTGTATGGACGTGGATTCCACGGCGTCTTCCAGGGTCCAGATATACTGCTCCATGGGCTTGGCCGCCAGTCCATAGAAGTGCTCGCAATAATCCCGGACGAGGGCGTCCACATCCGCTTCCACATCCCACATGAGTTTGGCGCGCACGTAGTAATTCAGGTGGGTGACCATCCACGAATTACTGCCCTCCGTCCAGAATCCCGCCAGGCCCCGCTCCTTGAAATAGGGCATGTCATGGCGCAGGTTGTGAAGCGCGGGGAAGGGCAGATTGTCCACCGCCTTACCCGGGTCGTAGTCATAGACAAAGACGAAGTCGAGGGCGTCGGTCCAGCGATTGAGGATTTGCTGGTAGGTCTGGCGCTGCCAGCATTTGGGGTCGCCGATGCGGTGGATGCTGCACGCCTGGATGACCGCCGACTGAATGCCCAGGTTGGGGCTGAATTCCCGGATGCTCTCGGGCAGGCGCACCCGGTTGGAATAGCCATTGGTCAGGATCCAGCGTTCGGGAAATTCTTTATAGACTTCGGTGGCCACGGCGTTGGCGAAACGGAACCACAGGTCGCTCAGGCTGGGATCTCCATAGCCCTTCCCCATGAAGCCAGGCAGGGCCGCCGTGCAGCGCTCACAATAGCAGAGGGGGTACCCATCCGGAGGGGCAAAGCCAAAGGTAAAGGCATCGGGATGTTCCCGGAAATAGGTGAGAATGGTTTCCACCCCGATACGCACTGCCTCCGGCTCCGTCATGCAGAGCATTTCCTGGTGACGTTCCCCATCCTTTCCCAGGGCATAGAGGTGGGGGTGAGACTCGAAATAAGTGGCCGCCGGGGCTAACTGGGAGATACTGCCATCCCCCGGCAGGCTCATCGACAGGCCCATCAACTTGTTGCGCGCATACCAGACGCGAAGCCGCTCCTGATCCGGCGCTTCGGCGGGCATCCACCCGGCATACCAGAGATTGCGAAAGCGAAAGTCGGGGCGGGAGACCAGGTCCATAGGCGGCACGGTAAGGGACGGCTTCGAAGGGATGACCTCCCCGAACTCCCCCGGAAAGAACCAGCGACAGCCCAGTTGCTCCAGGAGATGGAACACGGCGTAGGTTGTGCCCTGGTAATTCCAGTCTTCATTGCCCGCCAGGATCAGGTCCTGGCCTACCGTCTTGATGACAAATCCCTCTTCCTTCATCTGGTAGGTGACCCCTGCGGGAATGTTTACGCCCAAGGCACTCACCGTCGCGCTCGGTCCGATGAAGACACGGGTGCCTGTGAGGGCATCTCCTTCCGCCGCAATGGGCAGGGTGGCCCCGCTGATGCGGGCGAGATAGGTCTGGAGGGACCGGGCCGCTTCCTGTGCCTGCGGGGTGGCGTCGGCACCCAGCACGAGGGTGGCCGTGGGTTGGCCATCTCGACACAGGACAATGCCCTTCGATGCATCGGCGCTGTGGGCCAGGGAACAAAGCACAGTGAGGGTCGAAAACAACAGGGCCTTCGCAGCGCGCATCGGAGAGCTTCCTTTTGGTCGGGTCTTAGAATCTTGTCTATACTACGGCATCGGTCAGGAAAGGGAAAGCCCCTGCACGGGTGAGCCAGATTGGTCGGAAGTATTCCGGCGGGCAGGTGCGGGGTAATCACAGCCGTTTTTTTGCACTGTACGTACCTACACGCTAGAATAGCCGCAGGCAGGAGTGGTGACCAGGTGCTCCATCTCCTTTTCATAGTAGCGTTTACGATGATTTGTCACCCCCGCACCCCTTGGAAGGACACGGTTCACATGGCTTCAGTTCGGAAACCCAAGATTATCTCCGGTACAGCACTCTCGGCGGAAATTCGGGCAGAATTGAAGGTCGATGTCGCCGCAATTGCCAAGGCCAAACGGACGCCGGGGCTCGCCGTCGTCCTGGTAGGCGAAGACCCCGCCAGCCAGGTTTACGTGGCCAGTAAGCGTCGGACCTGCGAAGAGCTGGGCATCAATTCCTACGCCCACGATTTGCCTGCTTCCTGCACGGAACGCCGTCTGCTGGGTATTATTGCCAAGTTGAACAGCGACCCGAAGGTCCACGGGATCCTGGTTCAGATGCCCCTGCCCAAGCATATCGACGAACAAAAGGTGCTTAATGCGGTTGACCCTGCAAAGGATGTGGATGGCTTTCATCCGGTCAATGTCGGGAAATTGCTCAACGGTGAGAAGGGCTTTGTGCCCTGTACACCCGCAGGCTGTATTGAGATGCTCCTGCGCAGCGGCTATGACCCGGCCGGCAAGCATGTGGTCGTCCTGGGCCGCTCGAATATTGTCGGCAAACCCGTAGCGGCCCTCTTGATGCAAAAGGCCCTCGGTGGCAACGCGACCGTGACGGTGTGCCACTCGCGTACAAAAAATCTCGCGTCCATCACCAAGCAGGCCGATATCCTCGTGGCCGCCATTGGGATTCCCGAGTTTGTGAAGAGCCGCATGGTGAAGGAGGGCGTGGTGGTCATCGATGTGGGCATTAATCGTATTGCCGACAAGACCCGCAAGTCCGGTAGTCGCCTCGTGGGCGATGTTGATTTTAAGAATGTGAGTAAGAAGGCCCGCGCGATTACGCCCGTACCCGGTGGTGTAGGTCCGATGACCATTGCCATGCTCATGAAAAATACGGTGGAAGCCGCTCGACGCCGCATATGACGTGACCCGTGACGGGGGCTACGGCACGGGCAGGATTTCGTGCGGAATTCATCGCTTGTCTCATGGAAAGAGGTTCTAACTATGGCATCCAGTACCCCCAATGATTCCCTTCATTCCGCCATAGGGGATGCCCTCGTTGCGGCCGGTGCCATAACGAAAGAGCAATTAACCCGGGCCCTCCGCGTCCAATCCATGCTGGAAGATCCCAAGCAACTCGTGGAGGTGCTGGTCGATCTGGGTTATGGCGAACGCAAGGCCCTTACGGAAGCCATCGCGAGCCAGGGGGGGAACCTCCGATTGGGTGACCTGCTGGTGGAGCAGGGCATCATTACGGCCGACACGCTCTCCATCGCCCTCAAGACCCAGCAAGAGCAAGGAATCCGCCTTGGCGAGGCCCTGCTCAGTCTCGGTGCCATCAATGAACGCACGCTCCTCCGTAACGTGGCGCACCAGTCCGGAGTTCCTTATATCGAGCCCAGCGCCAGTATGCTCGACAAAGACGTGCTGGGTGGTGCCTCTCCCGAATTTCTGATGACGAATGGATTCTTGCCCTTTTCGCGTAACGAAGAGGGTACCGTCATGGTCGTCGTTTCGGAATTGGATAACCGCAGTGTCCTTCAGGCCATTCGGGAGCTCTATCGCGACAAGTTCAAACTGGCTCTGGGCCCCAAAGAAACCATCAACCAGAGCCTTCGCGATTTCTACAATACACGGGTGCCCAGCGGTGCCCGGGGGGGGCAAGGGGGCAGCGAAGCCGAAGATACGATCGTCCCCATCCTGAACCATATTATTCAGGAAGCGATTCAAGAGGGGGCCAGCGACATCCATATCGAGCCTATGGAGGAAGTGGTTCGCATCCGCTATCGGATTGACGGCGTGTTGGTGTACAAGACCGACTTGCCCAAAGAGCTGCTCGTAAAGCTGATTTCACGCCTGAAGATTTTGTCTGAGCTGAATATTGCGGAGCACCAGCGGCACCAGGGCGGACGATTCCAGTTTTCCTTTGACGAACGCGAAGTTGATTTGCGGATTTCCATCTATGTCACCGTCTACGGTGAATCGGCGGTCATGCGAATTCTCAATCGTGAGATGGCACTGGTGACCCTGGATCACCTGGGCATGGCGCCCAATATGCTTGCCCGTTACCGCGAAGATGTGTTGCATACGCCCACGGGGGTCGTGCTCTACACCGGGCCCACGGGTTCCGGTAAAACGACCACCCTCTACAGCAGCATTGCCTATTGCAACGATATTAACACCAAGATTATCACGGCAGAAGACCCCGTCGAGTTTACCATCGAGGGTATTATCCAGTGCTCCATTCACGAGAAAATCGGGCGTACCTTTCACTCGACCTTACGAGAGATTGTGCGTCAGGACCCCGATATTATTGTGATGGGCGAGATCCGGGATAAAGAGTCCGCCCAGGTGGCCATTCAAGCGGCCCTCACCGGACACAAGGTCTATTCCACCTTTCACACCGAAGATACCATCGGTGGCCTGCTGCGGCTCATCGATATGGATATTGAGACCTTCCTCATTTCGTCCACCGTGGTTTCCGTGGTGGCCCAGCGTCTGTTGAGAAGAATCTGCACCCACTGCACCTCGCCCTATGTGCCTACCGGAAAGGAAGCCCAGACCATCGGCCTTTCCCTCGATGAACTGCGGCAATATGAGTACCAGCGTGGACGGGGGTGCAATCACTGTGCCTATACCGGCTACCGGGGCCGCGTGGGTGCCTACGAATTGCTGGTGCTCAACGAGCCGGTAAAAGAGGCCATCCTCGCGAAAAAGTCGGCGCACGTGATACGACAACTCAGTGTGGAGACAACGGGACTCATCAGTATGCGGGAAGACGCCTGCGCCAAGGTGGTGCGCGGCCTCACCACATTTGATGAAGTGTTCCGACATACTCCCCGAACCTTTGAAATGCGGCCCCTGCGACAAGTCCTCGCATTGTCCGAATAATTACCCGTGCACCCGCATACGGCACAGGAGTTTATCATGCCCGAATGCCCGATTTGTAAGGCCGCGCTAGGCGAAGCCTTTTCCGGTGGCGACACCACAGGTCTATCCGTTTGTTCCGCGTGCTTCAATCCCTTGCTCACCGAGTGGCGCGAAGGGGCCGAGCAGGCCAAACTGGTGCCCGGTGCCGCGGATATGCGCCGCGTGGCCCCTCCGGGGTCGATTGCCTCCGCCTTTCTTACCCAGGTCGTCGAAGGCGTGAAGGAGCTGCCCATACTTCCCGAAGTATCACAGCGGATTCTGAAGTTGCTCCGCGACCCCGATTTCGAAATGAGCCAGCTCACCGAGATGATCCGGGAAGATCCGGTGGTCGCACTGGCTATCATGAAACAGGCCAACAGCGCGGCCTTCGGCGGGCTCCAGGAAATCACCGACCTCAATTCCGCCTGTTCGCGCCTCGGTATGCGGACGATTGCCAACACGGTACAACTGGTGGCCAACCGAAGCCTCTTTATCACCGGCAACACGGGACTCAAAAATAGTATGTCCCGGTTATGGCGTCACTCCATTGCCACCGCCCACTGCGCCAATGAAATCGCCCGAAGTACCCTCGCCCCCGATTCGGAAGCCATCTTCCTCGCAGGGCTGGTCCACGATATTGGTAAGGTGTTGCTCCTGGAAATGATTGCCAGCCCCCGGGAAAAGATCATCCAGGATTTGCAACGTAATCCCGACTTGATGCGGGAAATCATTGCCGGATTGCACGCCCATATCGGGCTCCTTATCTGCCAGGCCTGGGAGATGCCCCCGCTCTTTCGTGCCGCCGTCTACTTCCACCACAATCCCGCCCTGTGCCCCGTGAAAGATTGGCTCGGCGCCGTCCACACCGTTTGCCTCGCCAACACCCTCGCAAACATGGAAGGGTATGGGGTGTATGAAGTAACCGAAGACGTCTATCTGGCCTCCCACCCCTCGTCGGTCTACCTTTCCCTCTCCGACATCAAGCTCGCCACCCTGCGGGTCGATCTCAGCGATACCCTTGAGGGCCTCTTCGAAGTCGCCGGTTAGGCGCACCCCCACTCCCAACGCCCCGTCAGGGCTTGGCCCCGATACCCCGAAAATAAGTTGGGACCTTTCCCCCGTAAGGGGAAAGGTCCCAATTCGCACACGACGCAGCACAACGCATCATTCACACACAAGATTGTTTCGCCCTGATTCCGCATGTTTTCCCAAGATGCCAGCGAAACATCTGACTGGTATAGAGCAGGAAGCGCGCCAAATTTTGCCGCAGGCTATGAGGGCACCCGAAGAATCTACCGGATTGGGGTGGTGGTGTCTGTAACTCTCTCTAGAGTAGGGTGTTAGAGTGGGGATTCATCTCAGGGGACTTCGGAGACCGAAATCTGCAACCCGGCACCCGACACGGAAGCCCCCTCCCGATTTCGGTCTAAAATGTTCAGCGGTGACAACATGTTGAACGATTGCCCCATCTAACCAGGGGGCGCGTGGCCCCGCCCGGCCCCGGGGTCCCTGCTCTCAGCGGGTACACGAAGGCCCTCAGCGACGCACCCTCCGAAAAAGTTTGCGCCCCAATTTGATTCTTTCCCCCTGCTTCACGTACAATAGCGCTCCCAAGTCGACGGGGTAATCTGCCCCTACGTCGATTCCTATCTCTTGAACGGGTAGCTCAGTTGGTAGAGCATCGGACTTTTAATCCGGTGGTCGTGGGTTCGAGCCCCACCCCGTTCACCATTCTACATTCCGGCCCGCGTCGAACCTTGTTTTGACGCGGGCTTTTTCGTGTCACTGCACAAAAGAACCAAGGAGATGGACCACTCCCTCCACGGACCCGCTGCGGTCAGGTCGAAACCAAGGGCACGATCGTATTCACGCCACCCGTGCCGTAGCGATTCAACCAAAAATTCCGCCAAGACAACCACCGAGGCCTTCTGCTAATCCCCCGGCGAGGCCTTCTGCCAGGCCGCCCGCCAGTTCAGAGACTCCCTCCACGGCCGCGGCGGCGCTTTCCGTGGCGACATCGGCCGCCCCGCCTGCGAGCTCTCCGGCGGCTTCCGCACCAACCCCCAGGCCCTCGACGGCGCCACCGGAAACATCGGGGGACGGCACCGCGTCCATTATGGGGCCCACGACGGGGTCGGACTCGGCGGTGGGCGCAGCATTTTCGGGTCCCCTGGAAGAAGGGGAGGGTGCGCCTATCCCATCCAGAACAAATCCCCCTTTTTCTTTGGTCCGCTCTGCGTCTTCCGGCACGCGCCAGTGAACGCTATCCACCATACCCACCCACTGAAAGGGCGTGAGCAGAATCAGGGCGATAACATCGGCAAACAGGGCCCGCACGACCACAAAGATGGACGCGCCCACCAGCAGGGCCAGACCGACCGATGTGTAGGCAGACGGCGGCGTCTCCTTCACGATATTCGTCTCGACCACGAAATCAGGGGGATGGATGATGCGGGTCGGTGTCATGGCATCGACTTCGGCGATGGTGTCAATTCGAACGCGGGTGATTGCGAGGTGCGTCGCTCCCCGAAGTTCCCCTTCGAGGCCATTGAGGAGGGCTCCCTCCAGTGAATCTTTGTCGGAGGTATTCTCTTTGGCAGCGTGTGCGAGCACCGTCTCCACAGCACCTTGCAGGGTGCGGTACATGGGCGTGTCGGACAACAAATGGGCTTCCACGGTTTGGGCTGTTACGGAAGCTTCGATTACGCCGCAGACGCGAATAATGGGCGCTTTCTTACGGGTCAGCAGATTCTTCGCATCCTTCCACAACGCGACGTTGATGGGCGCGGTTGCGTCGAAGACGAAGGCCTGATCGCCCACCCGGTAGGCAGGCGAAGCGGCCGCAGTTTCATTTTCGAGTACTGGGTGGGACCCGGCCGAAAAGACACGCACCTGTTTTTTCTTCCACAGAAACCCGCTTTCTTCGACGTAGCCCGCTATATAGTTTTCCGGGACGACGAATACCTGCAGTTGACTCGCCCGCCACGCCACGAATCCGCACACCCCCACAATCACCAGGAAAAGACCCAGATTGGCCAACTGAGCCGCACGACGCGGTACATGTCCTCGCTTCACAGAAATTTCCCTCCCGCTGTGGGCAACCAACGCTGCGTAGGAGTCTAGTAGATAATTGAGCGGGTGAACAAGTAGATAATTGAGGTGGGTCTATGATTTCATGGGGGACATACTTGAAGAACATCTTGAGACCGTGCGTCTGCAGACCCAGGGGCGGACGAGAAGCGATAGGGTTATGACTCGGTACACGGAATTCGTGAAGTCGTCGGCCCATTTGTTGATGCGTGGGCTTGGCAGAAATGCACGTCTGAAAAGGAAGATGTAAGTGACGGGAAAAACCGTTCATCCCGAGCCGGCGAGGCAATTCATTCTTTACATTGTCGCGTACAAATTTGAACAATACTATCTTCGCATGCTAAGATAGTTTCTACAAGAATGATTTCTGTTCGACGCGAATGCGCCGCAGATTGAGTCAACGGAAAGGAGGCATCGCGACGTTTTCAGCCTTCGGGTTGAAGCCGCTGCTGTGATATGGACCGCACGGTGACATGGGGAATCCTGGGTACGGGTGATATCGCCCGCCAGATGGCCGAAGACCTACGTCTTGTTCCCCGTGCCGAATTGCGTGCCGTCGCCTCCCGTACCGCCCTTCGTGCCGAATCCTTCGGCGACCATCATGGTATTCCCGTCCGCTATGGGGACTACCAATCCCTGGCCAATGACCCCGCGATCGATGTGGTCTATGTGGCCACGCCCAACATCCGACACTGTGAGGATACCTTGCTGTGCCTGGAAGCGGGCAAAGGGGTCCTGTGTGAGAAGCCCCTCGCGATGAACCGTCAACAGGTGGATCGCATGGTGGCCACGGCCGAGGAGACAGGCCAGTTTCTCATGGAGGCCTTCTGGACTGCCTTTTTTCCCGCCATTCGGTCGTTGAGGAATCACATCGCACGGGGCGAAATCGGTGTGCCTCGTGAAGTGCGCGCGGGTTTTTCCTACCCGGCGACCCCGGATCCCGCCAGCCGGATTTTTGACCCGGCCCTGGGGGGCGGTGCGCTTCTGGATATCGGGATTTACACCGTGGCCTTTGCCGATATGATTTTCGGCCGGGAACCCCGTGCTATCCAGTCGGAATGGCGACCGGCACCTACGGGGGTCGATATGACCGCTTCGCTCGCCCTGGATTACGGCGAAGGCCAACATGCCAGCGTGCACTTTTCGCTGGATGAAGCGCCCTCCCAGGGGGCGACTATCATCGGGGACGAGGGGGTCATCGAAATCCCTGAACAATTTTCCCAACCGGATTACTATATCGTTACCCGGGAAGGTCGTCCGGTGACCCGCCGTTACGAGCGCCAGGGGTATGGTTACCATCTGGAGGCGCAGGCGGTAACGGAAGGTATCCTGGCAGGTCACACCCATTGCGCGACCGTGCCCTGGTCCATGAGCCAGCGTGTTATCCAGACCTTGGATCGTGTCCGCAGTCAGTGGGGCCTGCGCTACGACGCGGAATAAACGGATAACCTTACCCGGGCCCTCACCGTACTTTCGGGGAGTCCGCAGCCCGTGGGTGCGGGGGACTACCGGTTCTGGTCCCAGGGCCGGGGCCTCATCGAACGATACAGAAACGAGATGCCAAACGAAGGAGGTTGAAGTGTCTGTTAGACGAGATACCATACAGCCCATTTTGGACCCCGATGGCGGGAATCCAGCTCGCCCCGCAGGCGCGGCCGCGTTGGGCTTTTCCCGCGCGCTCCAGCCAGAGGTAGACCTGGCGGCGGTGGCGGCCCTGCGTTTTCTGTCCCAACTCCGCGAAGTGGGCGATACCATCGTCCTGCGCGACCGGGTACAGGAAGCGTTGGACAGTTTTATCGAAACGGATGCCGCCCTGGAAGAAGCGACGGAGCGCGGCCTGCGTAAATTGCTTCGAGGTTGTCAGGAGATATTCTTTGGCGACATCTATGATTACCTCTTGCTGCGACCCAGGATCGGCCAGAAACGGATCGTCCGTTCTCATCCGGAGTTGGGGCGCTTCGAAGCGGTGGAACGGGGCGAATACCTGCGGGTGAAAGACGCCTTTATCCAGGGGCAATCGGAAGCCAGCCGCACCGGACTCACCATCGATTTCCGACCGTTCTTTCTCAACTATCCCAAGACGCAGGAAGCCCGGGCCATGGGCGCGGGTATTTCGGTGCTCAACCGCCACCTCGCGGGCACCACATATCAGCAGCCCGATCATTTTCGCGCGGCACTCACCGATTTCCTGCGAAAGTTTCGACTCGAGAATCACAACCTCTTCCTCAACGACTATATTACCTCCCACGAAGTGTTGGTGGAACAGATCGAGGCCGTATTACAGGATTTGGCCGACCGGGGCGACGGAATCATCGACGATGGCGTGACCCACCTGCTGCGCATTCATGGTTTTGAGCCGGGATGGGGGCGAAGCCTGGAAGGCGTCCGTGAACGGCTGAGCACCCTGTCCCAGGTCCTGGAATCCGCCGACCCCGATCGCCTGGAGCGCCTGCTGGCGGCGTTGCCCTTGACCCGTACAGTGGTGATGGTAAGCCCCCATGGCTGGTTCGCCCAACACGATGTCCTCGGCAAGCCAGACACGGGTGGCCAGGTGACCTATGTGCTCGATCAGGCCCGTGCCATTGAGCGGGAGCTGAAGGCGCGCTTCTACGAGAGTGGCCTGGAAGAAATGATCCCCCACATCGCCATTCTGACCCGCCTGATCCCCGATGCCGAAGGCACGACCTGCAACCAGGCGCGGGAGAAAGTAATCGGGAGTGATCACTGCTGGATCGTACGGGTCCCCTTTCGAAACCCCGATGAAAGCATTCATCCGTCCTGGATTTCCCGGTTCCACATCTGGCCCTACCTGGAGGACTTCGCCCTGCAGGCGCGGGAAACGGTGGTGGGGGAGTTCATGTCGGTGCCCGATCTCATCATCGGCCACTACAGCGATGGCAATCTGGTGGCCCATCGCCTCGCCGAAGATCTGGGAACGACCCACTGCGCGGCAGTCCATGCCCTGGAAAAGACAAAATACCTCTTGAGCGATCTTTACTGGGCCGATATGGAAGCAGAGTATCATTTCTCCTGCCAGTTCACAGCGGATATGATTGCCTACAACGCCGCCGACTTTATTATCAGCAGTTCCTACCGCGAGATAGGCGGCACGGACAATGAGATGGGTATGTTCGAAAGCTACGAAACCTTTTCCATGCCCGGGTTGTACCGCGTGACGTCGGGCATGGACCTGACCCTGGCCCGATACAACATTGTGCCGCCCGGGGTCAGTGAAGAGCACTTTTTCCCTGCATCGGAGACGACGCGGCGTCTTACTGGTGTCTGCGAACGCCTGGAGAAGCTTCTCTTTGCGCCCCAACCGGCCGAAAACTGCATCGGCCACCTGACGAATCCCGACTTGCCCCCCATCTTCGCCATGTCACGGGTGGACAAGGTAAAGAACCTCCCGGGTATCATCGAAGCGTTCGGAAAATCCGACGCGCTGCGAAAGGTGGCCAATCTTGTTATTATGTCCTCTATCACCCGCATTGAAGATTCCAGTGACCAGGAGGAAATCGATCAGTTGCAACGTATGTATGACTTGATTGATCACTATCAGTTGGAAGGCTCCCTGCGCTGGTGCGCCGCCCGACTCGACAAGGTGGAGACGGGCGAAATTTACCGGCTGGTCGCGGACCGCCGCGGGGTCTTCTCTCAGCCGGCCTTCATGGAGACCTTCGGCCTCACGGTCATCGAAGCCATGGCCTGCAGCGTGCCCGTGGTGGTCACCTGTTTCGGTGGCCCGGCAGAAATCGTGGAAGACAAGAAGTCGGGCGAAGTGGTTAATCCCAATGATCATGAACGTATGGCCGAGGCGCTTTACGGCGTCCTGACCAACGGGGACCGGTGGGAGCACTACAGTCGGGAAGGTATCGCGCGGGTGCGCGCCGCCTTCCTCTGGAGTTCCCACGCGGCCAAGGTCCTTCGACTGGCCAATACCTATTCTTTCTGGGACCATCTGGACGTTATGAATCGTGGGGCCCTGGACCAATATATCCACACGCTCTACCACACCGTATTTCGGCCCCGTGCAATCGAAGCGTTGAAGAAGTAAAGGGAACCCTCAATGTATATTCAGTTAATCAGCATCCATGGCCTCATCCGCGGTGAAAAGATCGAGATGGGGCGGGACTCCGACACCGGTGGGCAGGTCCGCTATGTGCTCGAACTGGCCCGAACCCTCGGTAAGATGGACGGGGTGACCAAAGTCGACCTCTTTACCCGCCGCATTCGTGACAAGCGGGTAGAGCCCGAATACGGTGAAGACATTGAGGAGATTGGTCCCAATTGCCGCATCGTTCGCCTGCCCTGTGGCGGGGGGCGCTACATGCGCAAGGAACGGCTCTGGCCTTTTCTCGACGACTTTGCCGACGCCATGATTACCTTCATTCGGAAAGAAGGCCGGGTGCCCGACCTGGTTCACGGTCACTATGCCGACGCCGGCTACATCGCCACGGAAGTGTCATCTGCCTTTGGCGTGCCCTTTGTCTTCACGGGGCACAGCCTGGGAAGGGACAAGAAAAACTATCTTGTCTCTCAGGGCTGGAGCAGTGAGCAGATGAATAAGGAATTCAATATCGACCGCCGGATCGATGCCGAGGAAAAGTCCCTCGCCAGCGCCGATCTGGTCGTTACCAGCACGCGGCACGAGCGAGACACCCAGTACAAGCATTACTACAACGGCGAGGCCCCGGAATTCGCCGTCATACCCCCGGGAACGGAGTTGGAGCGCTTCTTTCCCTACTACGAATACGAAGTGGCACCCGACAACGTGGGCGAATACTGGAAACAGGCCCGCATGCGGATGCAGGGCGAGTTGGAGCGCTTCCATTTCAATGCCGACCGTCCGATTATCCTCGCGCTTTGCCGTCCGGATAAGCGAAAGAATATCAACGCCCTGGTGGAGGCCTACGGACAGGACAAAGAACTGCAGGCCCTGGCCAACCTCGCGATTTTCGCCGGTATTCGAAAGTCCATCACCGACATGCCCGAAGCGGAGCAACAGGTACTGACCGACATGTTGCTCATGATGGATCGTTACGACCTCTACGGAAAGATGGCCGTGCCGAAGAACCATGAGTCGGAGGTGGATGTGCCCGAACTCTACCGCCTGGCGGCCTCCAAGCACGGAGTTTTTGTGAACAGTGCCTTCGTGGAGCCCTTTGGCCTGACCTACATCGAAGCGGCCGCCTGTGGGCTTCCGATTGTCGGGACGGAAAACGGTGGTCCCCAGGATATTATCGAAAACTGCGAGTGTGGTCTCCTCGTTGATGTGCACAAACCCGAGGAAATCGGGCAGGCCATCAAAACGATTCTCACGGACCGGGAAAAGTGGCAGCAATTCAGTGACAACGGGGTGAATCGCGTGCGCGAGCACTATTCCTGGCAGAAACACTGCGAAGACTACCTTGCTGCCGTGGGGAAACTGGTAGAAGCCACCCCCGAGACCAGCTTTCCCAAGAAGCACAGCCGGAACGCACCGGGCCGCCGCCTCGCCGAGCTGGAGGCCCTGTTGATTACCGACATCGACAATACCCTGTTGGGTGATGATGACGCCATGGCACGCCTGTTGGCCTTCATGAAGGAGCATCGCCACCGCATTGGCTTTGGGGTGGCATCGGGCCGTCACCTCGATATGATTACGGAGGTGGTGGAGGAGCACCAGATAGAAGGGCTCGATGTGGTCATCGCGTCCGTTGGTGCCGAGATTTACTATGGCAAAAACCTGACGCGGGATAAGGGATGGGCCAGCCACCTGCGCAACAAGTGGAAACCGGAACGGGTGCGCGCGGCCCTGGAATCCCTGCCGTTCTTGACCATGCAGGAAGACGCCGAGACCCAACGTGAATTTAAAATCAGCTACGATCTCGACAAAGGTACCCCCTCAGAGGTGGCCTTGCCGAAAATCTATGACGCGCTGGGACGGAGTGGTGTGCCCCATACGGTAATTTTTTCCCACGACGTCTTTGTCGATGTGCTTCCCCTTCGTGCTTCCAAGGGAAAAGCGGTGCGCTTTCTCTCCAATAAGTGGAATATCCCCCTGGAAAACATCGCCACCGCAGGTGATTCCGGAAATGACCTCGATATGCTGAAAGGGCGTACCTGCGGCATCGCGGTGGGTAACTACGCGAAAGAACTCGATACCCTCCGTAAGAACGGTACCCGGGTCTACTTTGCGAAGGCGGAATATGCCGCAGGAATCATGGAGGGCCTGGAACACTACGGCTTGCTGCGGGAGCAGGAGGTCCTTTCCACGGCCTGAATTGGCCCATCCAACGGGTAGTATCGCCCGACCAATAGCCCTGATGTCCATCGAACGCGGCGTGGTAGTGCACCACGTCGCGTTCTTCATGCGGGGCGGCCTCCAAACCCTTCCCGGGCTGCAAAATTGCCCGCCGGGCTGGCAGTCCCGCCTTTACCAGGACGCCACGGATTTTCGAATGCTGATCGGCGGGCAGTGTGGCCAGGGGTGTCATTTCTGCCGACCGCACTTCCGCGTTGCACGTGACCGTGACCAGCGAGAAAACACCTGGTCCGCGGAGTGACCGTTCACGGTGCCAATCAGGACGATGGAAGACGTGTATCTTCTTTTTCTCGGACGACTGACGGGGCTTCATCATCGCGGTCGAAGGGGGGACACAGGTGCCGCATCAATCTGCGTGTGGTCTGTCTCTCCACGGTTTCGAATGCTTCGTTTCCTTCGTATCGCTTCTGCGTTCTCGGGTCCGATTTGCGTCATCGCACAGCTTCGGCGAAAAAATATTTTTCAGGAAGTTTTTATTGTTGCGCGGCGCGTCCTGTGACGTGCTTCGGCAACGCATCGAAAAGGTAAGAACCAGCCTTGCACGTTGGTGTCGTGCACGACCTGTTTTTCAGCACTGCCCATCGCGCTTGAGGGCGTTTCGCACCGAATGGACCCGCGCTTTGCATCGCAAGAAAACAACCAGTGAAAAGGCGACCGTGGCACGCGGACATGCAGTGGCCCTGCACGAAGGTGAGATTAAATTGTTGCGATGGATTGTTGCAAAAGGCCTGTAAATAAAGGGTGTTGGCGAGATTGGATTGACCAAAAGCGGCGCATGCGTTGGGCGGCTAAACCTTTCTTGAAGGCGTGGAGTCTTCCAGCAAACACGGAGAAGAAGCAGGGAATAGTCGCTGGAAACGGGGGGCGGCCCCGTACCAGGAGCGTCCTTGCCGGGTGCCCGCGACGGCGTCATCGCACCGGAGTAGCGCGACGTTTCTGTGGGCGGATCGTGGCGTGCCACAGTATACAAATGGGATAGCAAGGCAGCACGTAGGTAACGGTATTGCGGGCATGTTACGGCGTGTTTCGAATGAAAATTTTCGATCTCTTTTGAAAAAACACTTGCCTTTTCGCCCGTTGTCTGTTACACAATCGTAAGAGGAAATTTGAATTCGCAACGTTAGAACATGGTTCGTTTCGTGTTACTCCATCGCAACCGGTCATCGTTACCGCGCCGATCGGCGATGAACTTACAACGGAGCAGAACTACGGACCATGTTTCGAAAGGGCTGGGAGAGCCCGGTGCCAAAGCGATTCAAGCAGTTCGCTAGCACATTCTTTTCATCTAATCGGCAGACAGAATTCTTCCCCTTGAATTCGTGCTGCCCACCAACAGTCACTACCGCAGGACGTGCGCCTGCTCAAATGTCCTTCCGCTTCGCGGAAACCGGAAGGCTGGCACGATTCGGCCCGTTGCCGAACGGTATTTGCCATCGATTAAGTGGTACTACGGTGAAGTAAGAAAAGGAGAAATGACATGGTCGCTGCGAAGAAGCCTGCTGCCAAGAAGAAGGCAGCAGCGAAGAAGAAGCCTGCTGCCAAGAAGAAGGTAGCGGCGAAGAAGCCCGCCGCGAAGAAGAAGGCGGCTGCGAAGAAGCCCGCCGCGAAGAAGAAGGCGGCCGCGAAGAAGCCTGCTGCCAAGAAGAAGGCGGCCGCGAAGAAGCCCGCTGCTAAGAAGAAGGCCGCCGCGAAGAAGCCTGCTGCCAAGAAGAAGGCGGCCGCGAAGAAGCCCGCTGCTAAGAAGAAGGCCGCCGCGAAGAAGCCTGCTGCCAAGAAGAAGGCCGCTGCGAAGAAACCTGCTGCTAAGAAGAAGGCCGCCGCGAAGAAGCCTGCTGCTAAGAAGAAGGCCGCCGCGAAGAAACCTGCTGCCAAGAAGAAGGCGGCCGCGAAGAAGCCTGCTGCCAAGAAGAAGGCCGCTGCGAAGAAACCTGCTGCCAAGAAGAAGGCGGCCGCGAAGAAGCCTGCTGCCAAGAAGAAGGCCGCTACGAAGAAGCCTGCTGCTAAAAAGAAGGCTGCCAAGAAGAAGGCCGCTTCTAAGAAAAAGTAGCCCGTTATATAGGTCCTGTACCGTAATCGATTCAGGTGGTTGGTGTATCAGCCATCGGATCGTTTGCGCGTTTTTGAGCGAGGCCCGTTGGATTCTCCAGCGGGCCTTCGTTTCGTCCCTGCAACACAAGTTTTAAACAGGGCATTGCATTCATTATGATGGAGGTATTCGGGCGCGCTCGACGATGCGTGCGCCTTCGAAGGAATCGAAGCAGAGTGCAGAATGCGGAAGGACTTGACGCGTATGGCTATCAATCTTATGAGCACCATTAAAGGGTCGCTGCTGGAAGGATTTTTCCCGGAAGGGTGGGATCTTGCCGCTATCGACAAATTGTGTGGCAGAAAACCGGAGACGTTGACCAAACCGGAAAAGTGGTGGAACAAGAAGTTTGAGCCTGTGCCTTGTGCAACGCTCGAAGACTTCGACACCATGATGGGCCACGAAATCGCCTTGGCGATTCTCGAAGCGAAGATGAAGAAGAAACAAATCGCCTTTATTCTTCCGGTCGGGCCCATGGGAATGTATCGCTGGGCGGTCTACTTTCTGAAAGAATGGAAAGTCGATTGTAAACACGTCCACGGATTCAATATGGACGAGTGGAGCGACGAAAAAGGGAAGACCTTACCCTCCAACGATCCGGGTGCCTTCCAAAACGCGATGGAAGCGGCCTTCTATGGTCCCCTTGGCAAGTTGACGGTGCCGAAAAAGCAACGGAACTTCGCGACGAAGCAGAACCTCCCGAAGTACGGTGAGAAAATCCGCGCCCTGAAAAAGAAGGGAGCCGATCTCGTTACCGTGTTTGGCATTGGGCGCGCCTGCCACATCGCTTTCTGGGAACCCCACTTTGCCGCCGAATACAAGACGGAGGCGGCATGGAAGAAAGCCGACTACCGCCTGGGTGCCCAATTATGTGCCTTGACGGTGGAGCAAAATGCCATCACCAGCTTCAAGAGCCGGACGACCCTCGTGCCCACCCGCGCGAACACCGTGGGGCCGGGACTCTTCCTCATGTCCAACCGCATTATTGGCGGCTGCGACGGCACGCTGGGCCGGGGAATGATGTGGCAGGGCATGTCGCTCTGGATGAGCCTCCACCACAAGCCCACCTCCTGGATCCCGAGTACCTATATGCCGACGCTGCCGGGACGTCTGTTCTACCTGGAGGATCTTGCCGGTCCGCTGGAGCCCGAATGTAACTGATATGCTGAGTCACCGAAAAGCCCCGTATGTTGCACCTGAGCAAGATGCGGGGCTTTTCTTGTTAGCGCCGCGGTCCGTCGTCGTTGATATGCAGAATCTCATAGAGCGATGCGAGCACAATCTGCGGCGTGTAGGGCTTCTTGATGAGCTTCAGGTCGTTCTCGAGGATGAAGTCCGTGTGTACCGGGCCTTCGGCATAGCCGCTGGCGAACATGATGGGGAGTTCCGGCGCGACCTTGCGGATGTGCTCGAATACGGCCCGGCCACTTTTTCCGGGCATGACGACGTCGAGAAAGGCCGCTCCGATTTCGTCGCGGTGCGCGTCGAATAGCGTGACGGCGTCGAGTCCGTCTCGTGCCGCCATCACGGTGTAGCCGGCCTGGGTAAGAATACGGCTGGCCAGCTGGCGCACCGCGCTGTCGTCTTCCGCGATGAGGATGGTCTCTCCGCCGCGGGGAACAGCGATGGGGGCTTCGTCAACGCTCGTAGTGGGCAGCCCTTCCGCGGCGGGAAAATAGATTTCAAAGGTGGTGCCTTCACCCGGCGCGCTCGTGACGTGGAGAAGCCCTTTGTGCTGCTCCACGATGCCGTACACGGTGGCCAGCCCAAGTCCCGTGCCCTTGCCCACGTCTTTGGTGGTGAAAAAGGGCTCAAACACGACGGCCTGAATCTCGGGGCTCATCCCGCAGCCCGAATCGGTGACTCGTAGAATGTGGTAGTCTCCCGGCTGCGCCCAGGGCCGGGTGGCGCAATCGTCGACACTCAGGGCCCGGGAGCTGATGGCAATCGTCAGGGTGCCCCCATCGGGCATGGCATCCCGCGCATTGATACACAAATTAATGAGCACCTGTTCGACCTGACTTCGGTCGGCACGAATCACGGCGTCCTGGGCCTCAAATTCCACCCGAAGTACAATCGTCTCGTCAATGAGACGTCCGAGCAGTTTGCCCATGTCCCGCACCACGTCCCGCAGCTCGATGTTGCCCAACTTCAGCATCTGCCGTCGGCTGAAGGCGAGCAACTGGCCCACGAGTTCCGTTGCCCGATTGCCCGCCTGGATGATTTCCGACAGGTCCTGATGGACGGGATCGGATTCTGGCGTGGCATCCCGAGCGAGCTCCGCGAATCCAAGGATGGCCTGCAGCAGATTGTTAAAGTCATGGGCGACACCGCCCGCCAGCCGGCCGACCGCATCCATTTTTTGCGCTTCCCGCAACTGGGCTTCCAGCCGCTTTCGTTCGGAAATGTCGAGCAAGACCCCGGTAAACGCAATGGGAATGTTGTCTTCCGAGCGAAGCACGTCGCCCTTCGAGGTGACCCAGCGGGTGGCACCGTCGTCACGGTTCAGCCGATACTCGACATCGAACTCAGAGGCCCCGGCGATGGCCTCTTCCGCACAGGTCGCCACATAATCCCGATCTTCCGGATGGATAATTTCCAGGTATTCCTGGGGGGACATGCAGTGTTCCCCGGGATTCTCCACCAGGATGGGGTTCACCTGCTCGGTCCAGCGGATTGTTTCTTGTTCCAGACTCCAGTACCACGTGACCACCCGTGCCGCTTCCTGGGCCCGGGCATAGCGGGCCTCGCTCTCTATGAGGGCGTTGCGAGTTGATTGGAGTTCGTCGATACGCCGCCGGAGCTGGTTCCGCATCGCGTCGAAAGCCCGGGCCAGGGCACCAAATTCATCCCGGCGGTGTACATCCAGGGGGGCGTCCCAGGACCCGCGGGCAATCCCCTCCGTGGCTCGGGCCAGTTGGGTAAGGGGACCCGTCAGGAAGCGCGCGGATACCAGACCTGCCAGCAGGGCACTCAATGCGACCATCAACACCGCAAGAAGGGCGGCCTTATTCTTTTCCGCCACGCCCGCCATGTAGTCCGACTCGGGAACGACAATAACCCCGAGCCAGTCCAGGCCGGCGCCGTCCCCAATGAGAAAGACACTGCCCAGGGCCATACCATCTGCCAAGGAGATGGGCACCGCTTCGGTGCGGGTAATATTCCCGATGGCGCCAAAACGCTCGGCGAGTTGCGTTGCACTCTGCCGAATCAGGGCATTGGGACTTTCGTGGGCGGCCAATCGTTGGGGGGGCGTTCCCGCAAGGCGCACCGATGGGTCGGGCGTCGAGGCGCTGATCAGGGTGCCATCCCGTTCCATGAGGTACGCGATGCCCGTTGTGCCCACTTCCAGCGCATGGAGAAACTGATCGATTTGCTGAAACTGGATGCCCGTGCCCAGCACCCCCAAACAGACCCCGTCCGACGTGTAGAGGGGTTGGGCCGCCGTCATCACCAGGTTTTCCGTGACGAAATCGAGGTAAATGGGGCTCCACACGGGTTTATCCGCCGCGAGGGCCTCCTGATACCACGTCCGTTTCCGGGGGTCGTAGTTTTCGGCACGCTCCACCAGGGTGGTCGGTTTGCCGTCACGATCGACCTGGTAGTACGACAGCGTTCCATCTGTATCTGCATTGCCGATCATCACTTCGCAATGCTGGTGATCCGTGGACCAGCGGGCGCCATACATGGCCCCATCGGGCGCCCCCAGGAAGACGGCGTTCTGGTAGGGGTAGGAACTGAGCACAGCGCGAAAGTAATGGTTGAGGGTGTCGGCCCGTGAGGCGTCGATGGATTCCGGGCGAAGGATTTGGGCCATGGTCGCGTTCAGCCGATGGGGAGTGGCCATGACCGCGCTGACCCGCGCATGGATGCGGTGGGCGAGCTCCTGCTGAATGCGTGTTGCGAGCTGCTCGGTATTCTTTCGATTGTAGTAGTCTGAGAGGATCCATACCGTGCCCAGGGCCCCCGTTATCAAGGCCATGAGGGCTATGGGCAAAAGAACTCGTACCGATCGCATTGCACTCCCCTGCAAAGAGGTCCAGGGAGCACCACTACATTCCACCCCGTTACTCCCACAGCGGGTTATGATACGAAACTGAGCCAATGAAGTAAACTAAGACTACTGCTGGAAGTTCTCCAGCCGATTCGTCAATACTATGGAAAATCCCCCGAAGCTAACAGTGAGGTGACAGTATGCGTGACGCGAGGTTGAGTGCCGAAGAGGTGGCGGAGTTCGAGGAAACCGGATGTTTGCTCAAGAAGGGCTATTTCGATTCCGAAGAAGTAGGGCTGCTCTATAACATCGCCAAAACCGATCAGGCCATCGCCAGTGGCGCCATCGATCGGGTGGATGCCGATGGGTTTACCACCCGGCTGACGGTCTGCAACACCCTCGAAGACGACATGTACAGTGCCATCGTCCGTTCAGAGAAAATGGTTATCCCCATGGAGCAACTGCTGGGGGGCGAGGTCTATCACTATCACCATAAGATGATGCTGAAAGAGCCGAAGGTCGGCGGGGCCTGGGAATGGCACCAGGATTATGGCTACTGGTACAACAACGGCTGCCTTTACCCCCTCATGGCCAGCTGTCTCATCGGTATTGACGCCGCGACGAAGGCCAATGGCTGTCTCCAGGCGATTCCGGGTTCCCATCACCTGGGCCGCATCAATCACGGGGTCGTCGGCAACCAGACCGGTGCCGACCTGGAGCGCATGGAAAAGATTCTGGAGCGTATGGAAGTGGTGTATTGCGAGTTGGAGCCGGGCGACGCCTTCTGGTTCCACAGCAACGTGCTCCATCGTTCTGACGCCAACCTGAGCGACAACCCCCGCTGGTCCCTCATTTGCTGTTACAACGCGGCGCGGAACAACCCCTACAAAGAACATGAACACCCCTGCTATTCCAAGCTCGAGACGTGGCCCGACGAACGTATCAAAGAGGTGGGACGGGCCCAATGGGCGGAGATGCAGGCCGTCCTCGGGTAGGCGCCCCTTTCCGTGCCGAACACGACCCGCAAAATACCACCCCCTTCCGTCACCCTGCTTGGCTCCTTCCCGCCCCAGACCCAGGGTGTTTCCGGATACTGCGGTGCCCTGGCCGAGGCCTTGGCGGCGCGCACCCCTGTGGACGCATTGGGGTTTCGCGCGATGTATCCTTCCTGGCTCTTTCCCGGCGTCTCCCAGGTCATGGATCCCACCGTTGCGGCACCGGCAGCGGACGGGTTGGTGCTGCGGCATGCGCTCGTCTGGTACAACCCGGTCGGGTGGCTTATCGAGGCCTTTCGACTGCGTAGCGAGGTGCTCCATATCCAATGGTGGAGTCTGGCACTCACGCCGGTGTGTGTGGTCTTTGCCCTCGTTGCCCGCCTTCGCGGAATCCCGGTCGTGGTGACGGCCCACAATGTGCGGCCCCACGAACCGAGTTGGCCCTTCCGGTGGGCAAGCCGGATGATTTATGCCCTGGCAGGTCATATCGTGGTGCACAGTGACGCCAACCTACGGCAACTACAAACGGACTACGCCATCCCATCGGATCGGAGTTCCCACGTGCCCATGGGTATTACGAAAAGCACGACCGCGTTGCCAGGTCGGGAGGAAGCCTGCAGGACGCTTGGATTATCTGCGGTGCGTCCTATCCTCTTGTTTTTTGGGATAATCCGACCCTACAAAGGGGTGGCCGTGCTCTTGGAGGCCCTCGATACGGTGCGCCGCACCCACCCCGATGTGCTGCTGGTCATCGCAGGGAAGCCTTGGGGGGCCTGGACACCCTACGAAACCATCATCACGGAGCGGGGTTTGGGTGACCACGTGCGTTGCGTGCTGGACTACGTCCCGGAAACTGCGGTGCCCCATTATTTCGCGGCGGCCCGATTGGTCGTGCTGCCCTACACCCATTTCGATGCCCAGAGTGCGGTCGGTGCGCAGGCCCTGGGTTTTGGGAGGCCACTCCTCGTGACGGAAACCGGGGGATTGCCCGAACTGGTGCATCACGATGCGCGCTACTGTGTGCCACCCCAGGATCCCGCAGCGTTGGCGCGGGCATTGGTGGCCCTGCTCGAATCCGAGGAAGTGGTCGGGGGTGGGGGAGAGCACGCGGGCCCTTCCTGGGCGGAGAGTGCCCAAGGACATCTGGAGATTTACCGGCGTGTGGTGGGTGCGGACTGAATAGCCGTCCGCACCCCCACGACGACGGGCATGAAATCAGGGTTTGGGTACGGCAATCATGTCGATAAGCATGCTGCGCTTCGCGTCCCCGGTGCCCGTGATGAGCGCCTTGGAGGCGGCTGGCGGGCGCTCGGGGTCGTAGTATTCGGGGCGGATTTCATTCAGCGCCACGCTCGTGTCATCGGCCGAATGGTAATAGGTCGCCTTGACCAGGTGGCGCAGATCGCTGCCCAGCGGGGTGATGACGTCGGTCAACTGACGGTAGATGCTGTGAATCTGGCTGTTTGCATCGCTCGCTTCTTCCGCGAGAAAACCCTTGGTGTAGATTCGGGTCGGGCTGTCCACCACGGCGAAGCGGCAATACACGGGAGAACGTTTTTCCTCGGGCTGCCAACGCAGTGCCACGGTTTCCGTGCCATCGCCGGGGGTGGGGAGGTGGGCAATCAATTCGATTTCAATGGGCAGACCGTTGCGCCATTCCACATAGCTCATACCCGGCGCGGGGCTGTCCGGATAGTAGGCGGCCATGATTTTCTCGACGGTGTCCACTTCCGACATGGGCTTCATGTAGGTTTTCAGATGGACCACCTCGGCATCGGTCGTCTTGTTCAGCGCCAGGACGCGGTGAAGTTGCTTCATGGTGCCCACGGTTGCTTTGACCAGATCGGGGGTCGACTCGGCCATGCCGGAAATGTAGAGCGTACGTCCCTTGGGCAATACCGTGACATGGGCCCCACCGCGACGGGGGGGAAGATTGGGGCTGGCGTGCCGCAGCACCATCTTGGGTGCCCGGTCATCTACAACGGCCGCAACGGCATCCAGGGCCACCAGGGCCTTGGGATCGGCCAGCGGTGTAACCACCACCGTACAGGCCGGGTGGCTGTCGGGACCCAGGTTCCCCGCCAGGAGCCCCTCCACTTCCCGGGCCAGTGCGTCGCTGCTTACATAGACGTTGAGCCGGGCGATAAGGGACAGCTTGGATCCCACTTCGCTCAGGGCGGTTTCCACGTGGCCGACGACCGTGCCCAATTGTTCATCCAAGGTAGCACCCACGACCACACCCGCTGCATTCAGGGGGTAGAGTTGGGTCGTGTGGGCCAGGGCCTTGTCTTCCACGACGACGGCCGCGGAGAGGCCCGAATCCGGGTCCACATCCACGAAAGTGGGTTGCGCGGCACCGACGTGGGCGGCACCTACAATGCCAGACAAGAGCGCCAGGGTCGATACGAAAAGGGGGTGTGAGGTCTTCATAGGTCTTAATCCTGCCAGGTTAGCTGCATTCATTCCAAGACCCCGAGCATACACCAGTTGGGACAGGCCGGAAAAGGGGAGCGGTTGACCCCATCGGCTTCCACGGGGTAAGGTCTCCACAGTGGCACGTACCAACGTTGGATCACCCCATGCTCATCAGCCTGCTCTGGATTACGATCGTGGTTACCTTCCTGGGGTGGAGTGTGCCCATGCTCTTCTTGCCCCACGCCCTGATGGTACGCTACCGACTCCCTATCGCAGAGCCCATCTTGTTTGTTCGCCTCCTGGGTGGGGCCTATCTGGCCCTGACGATGGTCTATGTGTTTGGACTGCACCGGGCCTATCGCGGTGAGGATGTCATTGGGATCGTGGTCATCGGAATGTTCAGCAACGGCCTGGCTGCGGCCACTATCTGGCGCTATGCCCTCCGGGGCCTATACAGCACCTGGTCCCGCCCGACCCAATGGTTTATTTACGTGTCCGGTGCGGTGACGACGGCCCTGGCCTTAGCCCTGCTGGGGGTCGGAGTCGGGTATGACCGCTGACAGCCGTCCGATGCCACGGGCGATTGGGGTGCTCATCGTGCTCCTGGCGGCCCTGCAGCCCCTTGTGCATGCCCTCATTCTCTGGGCGCCCCCACCCGGCACCGTCCCCACGGGGCTGCACATCCCCGACAGTGCCCTCTTTATCGAGAGCATGGACATGTTTCCCAGTGGCTTTGCGTCGCCCTATGCGACCTGTCAGGCCTCTCAAGGCGACCAGGCCAGGGTCTACTATAGCGTACCCCATCTGTGGCTCTACGGGCTGCTGGGACTCCTGAAGGGATTCCTTCCCATACCTCCGTTTTTACTCTACGGACTCGCCAATGGGATGGGTATGGCCTGCTTTCTCTGGGTAACCTACCGCTTTCTGGGTGTGGTGGTGCCCCGCCTGGCCACCACCGCCTTCGTCCTCTTTGCCCTGGGGGGCGGACCGGGGGGGATACTCTACCTGCTGACGGGGTTGTTGGGCATGCACGATGCACCTGACTTCGAGGCCGGGTTCTTTCGTTTTGCGGTCTATGACCTCATGGAAGGTCCCCATTTTAATCCGGTGCTCTACGGGCCACGGCTTTACTACACGCTCTCGCTGGCGGGCTGCCTGGCCGCACTGACCAGTCTGATACGGTGGACCCGGGGAGCGGGGAGTCGACTGCCCTGGGGGGGGCTGGTGGCCTTGTTGCTCGCCAGCTTCCTGAATGCCCGCTACGGGACCTTTACCAGCATACTCATGCTCATGTACTTGCTGTTGGAAGGCACGGCCACCCCAAAACGGCGGGTTCTGGCGGCGGGGTACTTTCCGCTGGTCAGCGGCCTGGGCGTTCGACTGGCCTTCCTACTGCTTCGGAGCAATCCAGCCGTGGTGGAAAATCACGTGGTCGTGGGCAACATGGCCATGTGGTTCTCTCCCTTTATTCTGGTGGCGGGCTGCCCCCTGCTCATTGGCGCTCCCTATATCTACCAGCGTATCCAGGGCGCACAGCGGCTCCTTCGTATCCTGCTCTCGGCCACGGTGGGCTATCTCGTGGCCTATGCGATAGGCTACCTCCTTTACCAGGGCTACTATGGGAATCTGCTGAGGGGGAATGACGGTGCCGTTGCGGCCGCGATTTCAGATGGGGCCCTGCTGGGCGCGTTGCCTGGGCTGCTATGGGGATGGCGACACCGGGGAGACGCCGCCTCCGTACCGGCCGTGCCCGACTGGATCCTGCTCTGGTTTCTCAGCTTTACCGCCCTGTCCCTATCGGGATTCGGTCAGGGGTGGTTTCTCCGATTCGGCCCCCAACGTCTCCAGATATTTCTCTGGTTGCCCCTGGCCATTCTCGCGGCCCAGGGCTTGATCTGGATGGCGCCGTCACGCCGCATGGTCGCCCAAGGCATCGTGCTGGGGATGGGGCTCACCTCCATGGGAGTGGCGCTGATCGCCTTTCAGACTGCGCTCGGGCGCCACAACGCGGAAGGCCCCTGGCCGGCGCTGCACGCTGAGTCCATGTCCCTGATCGACCAACGGCTCCTGGAACACCTCGGTGCAGGCACGGTCCTGGCCCCTGCGCCGGCGAGCGATGTGGTCGTCCGCCAGCGTCGAAATCCCGTCGTTTTTGGGGTTGGCTCCTTCAATCTGACCGACCAGGCCTATCCCATGCTTGCCGAAACGGTGGCGGCCTTCCTCGACCCGACGAGTTCGGAGGCGACACGCAAGCAGATTGCCGACACCTGGTGCGTGGATTGGATCTACCTCCCCCATACCTGGCCGGTAGCCGAAGACACGCGCACTGCCTTGGATGTCACCCCCTGGCTGGAGGCCGTGCGGCACGAAGGGCGGGGGGCCGTCTACCGCGTAAAGCCGTCGCCCTGAGGGATGTCGTGGTACTGTGATGGCCACTACCAACCCTGCTAAAATTGGGGGCTATGGCTTCCTCTACCCCCACTACCCAGTCTGCGGCGCCGGGCAAACGCCGCCGCCGTCGCATCGTGTTGCTCCTCCTTCCCCTCCTCCTCCTGGTGGGGGGCTGGCAGGTGGTCAAACAATTCATCGATATCGAGCGCTACCGACCCATCATCGACAAAGAGCTTGAGTTGCTCATTGAGTTGCCCCTCGAATTTGGTGCCATGGACCTCCGTCTCTTTCCGACGCCCCGACTCGTGGTCAACGATGTGACGCTGGGAGAACCCGGCTTCATGGTCACCGCGCCCCAGGTGTCGGTAACTGCCCACCTCGGGGCGTTGCTCCAGCGCCGTCTTGACCTGCGGACGGTCCTGATTGAGGAAGCCCGTATCCAGCTTCCCGCGTCGGCCGCCGACTTTGGTGAGCGCTGGTCGGACTACATGCTGGACCTCAACACGCCCGACCCCACGACCGGAAAACCCATGCTCAAGGTGACCCTGGCCGAGATAGCCGCGCCAGAAATTACGATCTACCGGGGAGACTGGCGCTATGGGGAGGCGGCCCTGACGGTCTCGGAGGTTACGGAGGGGGCCCCGGAGTTTGTCTTCACCGCTACCGTGGTGGGGATTGCCGGTACGCCGGAACTGGAGGGTGCCCTCACCCTGACCGTGAACGAAGAGCCCCTTCTGGCGGGCGTGGCATCGGTTTCCGGATTGCCCCTCGCTGAAATCACAGACGACCGCCGGCTCCCCGATTTTCGCCTCGACGGTGACCTGGAGTACTCCTTTTCGCAGGACGACCGACTTACCTGGACCGCAGCGGGCGACATCTATGCGCCGTCCCGGCCTGCGCCGTTGGGAACCTTTGCCTTGGCTTCTACCTACGAGGGGGGCACCCTCGACATCACCACCCTCGAAATCGATACCCCGCCCGTAGTCGCAGAGGCAGCCCTGACCCTCGCTTCCGATGCGGCCTGGGCCCTGCATGTGGATAGGGCTTCTCTGGAGGGAGAGGGGGTTGATTGGGTGCTGGCCTTCGTGCCGGAGTTGCCCCTGCGCGCCGGTAGCGATGGCATGGCACGGGGTGCCCTGGAGACCCTGCGCCTTGGGGTGGATGAGGGAGGGGAGTTTTTTCTCGATTCGGGCGTTGTGCGCACCGACGGCGTCGATCTCCTCCTCGACGGGCCCGATTTTGCCGTGTCCGGGTTGCGGAGTCACGTGGCCATCAGCCCGGGGCGCTACGAGATCCGGGACCTGTCCGGCGACTTTCTGAATCTGTCGGGGACGCTCGTGGAATCGGACGGGGGTACCATGCAGTTGGATCTGACGGGCCAACTGTATCTGGGGCCCACGGTGCCCCTGCTGCCCGCGTGGCAGGAGTGGTTGAAGCTCGAAGGGGGTACGGTCGAGGTGCTTCGCTGTACCACGACGCTCCTCGATGGGCAGCCCCTGCTCTCGGCCACCTTTCTGGACACCGAACTGCGCGATGGTGCCATCGCGCTGTGGAACCGGGATCGCCAGGAATTCACGCCGCTCGATCATATTGGTGGCTATATTTCATTGGAGGACAGCGCCCTGTGCCTCAATCGATTGGTCGCCTTGGGGAGTGAAGTCACGGCGGAGGTGCAGTGGGACGAACACTTCGACAACTGGACTTTTGCCGCCGCGTTTCGTAGTGAACTTATCAGCCCTATCTGGCGACCTTTCTATCCCGATACCCATGTGGCGGTATCCAATGGCACCTTGAACTGTCCCCAGGTATCCGGTCGTTTTTCCCGGAGCGACGGGGAGGTCCATGATTTGCGCGTAGACGGTCAGGTCACGGGGCTCGACCTGGGCTTGAGCTTTGCCCACTATGTCGACGCCGTACACATCGATTCTGTGGCCCTTTCGGCGGCAGAGAACCGGGTCACCTATGCCCTGAAGGGACAGAGTGACACCTTGGGTCCCCTCCAGGCGAAGGGTGATTACGCCCCGGACAAGGGCCTCCTGAAGGGGGAGGTCGTGCTCCAGGTTGCGAAGGCCGCGAGGGCGTTGGGGGTGGAAACCGCCGAAAACCCGTCGTTGGATAACATCCTGAAGCGGCTCGATAGGGTGACCCTTCAGGCGCAATACACCCGGGAGAGCCGTCAACTCAGCTTTTCTTCCGAGACGCCCCTCGCCTTCTCGGGCACGGTGGGGTTGACCGAAGCCACGAAGCTTGCCGCGGTGCGTGCCGTGGCCACCGTGCCGATGGGCCTGGTCCCGGAATGGATTCCGGAAGGCGTCACGGCGACCGGTGACGTTGGGGTGGATTTGCACTACGAACCGTCCCGCGATGCCATGGATATCGCGTTGGACTTTACGCCCGTTACGGCTGCGTGGGAGGTGATTACGAAGCCTTCCGGCTTTCCCGCAATCGTCGAGATTTCTGGAAGTCTGGCGGACGGGAATAATGACCTGAGCACCGGTACGCTTCAACTCGGCGGCACCCGAACCCCGTTCTATCTGGGCAGTGAGGGCGTGGGGAGTGATGCCGTGTCGCTCAATCTGGTGGAATTGGCCGGGCTGTTTCCGGCGGGGGCGGCGCTTGGTGGGACGGTGAACGGAGGCTTCGAGGCCAATGGCGCACGCGCTACCCTCGACGCGGTGAACGTTCTCGTGAAACTCGGGGAATCCGTGCCGCCATTGGGGCTCCATGGGCCGGTGAAATGGAACGGTAGGCACGGGGCGGTCGAAGGGCTGGACCTTAGTTACCGGGGCCATGTTACCCGCGTGATACTGGATAACGGTTCGGATGGCTGGTCGGGCTCTCTCACAGGTGGGGCACTCGAGCTGGACCAGATCACCGCCGACTATGCCGCCTGGAACAGTTGGTGGGCAGGCGACGAAGGGGTAGCACCGAAGGAGGACACCCCGTCCTTCACCATCGGCACCATCGACGTAGCCCTCGATACGCTGGGATGGGGCGACGCGGTAGTGAGCGATGTGCGCGGGGTACTCACACAGGCGGGCGACGACACGACTTTTTCGAATCTCCAGTTCAAGAGCGGCGATGGCCGCGGAACCGGCACGGTCGTTTGGCAAGGGGGGGATGGCGCAGGAAAGACCGACCGCATCGATCTTGACCTCGTGCTTATGTCCATTGATTTGGGTCTGATCGAGTCGCTGCTCAGTGAAAGCACCCGCGATATGCGTGGCGCAGTCGATGGCCGGGCGGTCTTGTCCATCCCGCTTTACGAAGACGATACGCCCTCCTTGAATGGCATGGACGGCACCGTTTCCTTCAGTGCCCGGAACGGAACCCTGGGAAAAGCGGGGCTGGCCTCGAAGTTTCTGACGGCCCTGCGTACGACCGATATCCTGCGGCTGCGTATTCCTTCTCTACGAGATAAGGGGGTGACCTTCACGGCCCTCGCAGGCGATCTGAGCATCGAGTCGGGCGTGTTCCACCTGTCGCCCTACCACATGGAGGATTCCACCTACGTGATCGACGCCGAAGCCATACTCGATTTTCCAAAGGATACGGCGGAGGGGCACATTGACCTTCAGATCCTGGAGGGCGTGACGGGGGTGGCCAGCAACATACCGCTCCTGGGCGATGCCGCCGAGATGATGAACAAGGCATTTGGCGTGGAATTGCGACTCGGGGGGGCGGCCACTGACCCGACCTTCCGGGCCGGGAAGTTGGGGCCCCTGAAGAGTCTTGAGAGCGGTGCGCGCAGCCTCCTGCGCGGTACCCAACGACTCGTCGGTCAATAAGCGCCGCCCGGGGCGGGTTCGTTCTAGCGGTACTCCCAACGGGCATGATATAGTCGATTGACCGACGCGCAGTGTAATTGGGAGAACGTCTCTATGGCCTCAACAGTTGCCTTGACCATGACCAAGTGGTCCTTGGATCTGGCCTCTCAACTGATTCGCGCCGATGTGCGATTACACAATTACGAGACCATCAAAGATGATATGGCCATCATCTTTGTGGTGAATCATTTCACACGCCTCGAAACCCTGCTCCTCCCCTATGTGATCCACAAGTACACGGGAAAGGAAATCTGGGGCCTCGCGGCGGCCGACCTCTTCAAGGGACGGCTCGGAAAGTACCTCCAGTCCACGGGCACCGTATCCACGGCCGACCCGGACCGGGACCGCATCATTGTGCACTCCCTTCTGACGGGCGAGCACCCCTGGATGATTTTTCCCGAAGGGGCCATGATCAAAGACAAGAAGGTCGTTGATCCGGAAGGCGAATTCAGTGTCTACAACAGCGGTGTGCGCCGCCCGCCCCACACGGGCGCCGCGGTCCTCGCACTCCGCGCAGGATTCTACCGCCACAAGCTCGCCTGTCTCGCCGATAGACCGGACAACCAGGAAAGCCTGATCAAGGCCCTGGCCCTCTTTGACCTGCCCCCCGAAGCCGATGTGTTGAATAAGCGCACGGTAATTATCCCGGTGAATATTACCTACTTCCCCATGCGGGCCGGCGACAATGTCGTCCTGCGCATGGCCAAGCGCTTCGCCAAAGATCTCAATAAACGGGCGCTGGAAGAGCTGTCGGTGGAAGGTACCGTACTCTCCGAAGATACGGATATTGATATAACACTGGGTGAACCCATCGATGTACTCGACTATCTGAATGCGCCCGAATTCGCCTCCGTGATGGCCTGCGGCCTCAACGACATGGAATCCCTTGAGATGGATTCCGGTTCCCTGTTCAACAAGGCTGCCCGGGAGTTGATGCTCCACTATATGCGTGAGATCTATCAACTGACCACGATCAACTACGATCATATTTTTGCGACCCTCATCCGCCATCAGCAGGGGGTCTACTCCACGGAACGGGCCTACCGGAACCGCATTTTTCTCTGCGCCTACCAGTTGCGAAAACTGGGGAGGCACCGCCTGCACAGCTTGTTGGAACGGACCTTCCGCGATATCGTTTTCGAAGACCCCAGCGAGAAGTTTCACGACTTCGCTACCCTGTGTCTGGACGAGGGGCTCATTATTCGCGAAGGGAATAACTACCGAAAAAACGCCGATATCGAACAGGGAAGCGCGGATTTCCATACGGCTCGGTTCAGCGAATTGACCAATGTCATTGCCAACGAACTGGAGCCGTTGACGGAAGCAACCGAGCTGATTAAAAAAGTGGCCAGGATGCCCCGGGCACAACTCTCCAAGCGTATCCGTGAGATCTTTCTGGAGGAAGACCAACGCTATTTCGAAGAAGATTACGCCCAATACTATGATCCTGAAGAAAGTCACGGCCCGGAGATCGGACGGCCCTTCTTCTTGTGTCCCCGTCGCCCCAAGGCCGGCATCGTGTTGGCCCACGGCTACCTCGCGGCCCCCGAAGAAGTGCGCGCCATGGCCGAATATTTCTTCCAGCGGGGCTATGCCGTCTATGGGGTCCGGCTCCGGGGCCACGGAACCGCGCCCGAAGACCTGGCGAACTGCCAGTGGGAGGACTGGTACCACGCTTACAATCGCGGTTATGCGGTGATCAAGAGTGTGACCGATAATATTATCGTGGGCGGCTTCTCTACCGGGGGATGTCTCGCCCTCATCGCAGCAGCCCGAAAGGGCATCAAGGTGCAGGCAGCGTTCAGCATCTGTGCACCGCTCCAGGTAAACAATTATTCCATCCGGCTCGTACCCTCTATCGTAACGCTCAACTCCCTGCTGAAAACACTGGGTCAGGGCAAGGAGTCCTGGGACTACGTGGTCAACGAGCCGGAAAACAGCCACATCAATTATAAGAAGAATCCCCTGACGGGGGTGCGTGAACTGGTCGCCGCCATGAACATGACGGAGAGTGTTCTGCCGGACGTGACCGTGCCAACGCTGATCATTCAGGCGGGCAACGACCCTACCGTAGCGCCCGTCAGTGGTCAATTGATTTTCGAGAAATTGGGCAGTACGGTGAAAGAACTGATTGTGTTAGCACGCGATCGGCATGGTATTGTGAACGGGGAAGGGCGAGAGGATGTCTTTTCACATGTAGAACATTTTCTGGGACGGGCCCCCCATCACGGGATCGTCCAAATTGCAGAGCAGGAAGGTGTGCGGACGTCGCAAGAATAATGGGAAAAGCTCGTCAAGGGAATTCGTTGACAGTTTCTTTCCCCTTATGTTACCGTGATCACTGGATTTAGCACGATTGTGGGCAATCGGTGCCCGATAGGTTTTCGTAGTTTCGAAGGCCGCTTCGTGGATAACTCCATTACGGGGTACGGCTACATCAGCAGGTTGTTGGACCCGAGTCCAAACAGGGGCCGGGAAAGGTGGATAAGGAAAGTCATGACTGGCACAACGTTTATCATTCGATTCGGTGTCGTTCTCACTATGGTGCTGGCCTCGACCCATGCGACTGCATGGGGACCTCGGGCGCAGCGGACCATTACGGGAATGGCGATGCAGGTAATTCAACACAAGTATCCGGACACCTTTCGCCCTGGTGACGCGAAATATGAGGCGGATGTGCTTCGGGGTGCGGAAGCGGGTGCGGCGATTATTGCCGAGACCCTTCCGATTCACTCGGACGAAGAAGCAATTCAGGCGGTGGGAATTCAGATTCAGTTGCTGCGCGACATCCGCCCGAGCGGTGCAGGTTCCTATTTCGCATTCCGCATGGGTGCCCTTTCGGCGCTTATCTCGGATATCTTCCTTCCCTACGGGCTCGCCTGGACGCCTGAGGAAGAAGCCATGCAGAAGAAGGTGGAGGCGGATATCAACGATCATCTGAAACTTTTCGAATACATCAGCTCCAACACAACCCGGACGGCTATCACCAACGTGGACCAGCATTTTCGCACCCAGTTGGCCTTTTATGGTGATAACGAGATGCTCATCGCCGATGACTATCGCCGTGGTCGGGGCTACGACGGATTCCTGAAGGAAAGTGTCGCCACCTACTTTACCAAGGCGGTGGAGACGACGGCCGATGCGTGGTACACCATTATTCGTCCCCAGCCCAGCGATTTGGGCAGCGCCGTGACGGGCTCCCTGATGGAGCAATACTACGTGGAAGAAATTGCCTACCTGCTTTCTGAAAAAGAAAACTTTCATCAGGCAGGCATTGTCTACGAAAACCTTTCTGAACTGGCTCCCTCCGACCCCGAAGTCTTCGAGGCCGTGGCCGACCACTACTACGCCTTCGGAACCCGTCAGAGTATTGAGCGGAGCGTCAAAGAGTGGCGCAACGCGTATGAACTCGGCGGACCCGGTCGGGAACGTGTGGCCGGTAAACTGGCGGCACACTATCTCAAAGAAGGCCGGGACTTCCTGGCCGAAGCCGAGATAAAGGGTAAGGGAGAGACGGAGTTGCCCAATGCCCTGGCATCCTTCCAGCAGGCCCTTCGTTTCGATCGCACCAGCCAGGTGGCTGTGGACCTGATTCAGGAAACCAACAAGCGTAAGAAGGAACGGGACGAACATCGTAGCATGATCGTCAATATTATCGCCAAGGCCGAAAGTGCCCGCGAAGAAGCGGAAAACAATGGCACCGGCGGTAATTTCGGCCTGGCAATCAAAGGCTATCAACAGGTCTTGAACCTGCTGCAGGGCGTCGACGATGAGTTTACCGACCAGTTCGACCTGGCGGAAGAAATGAAACGCAACGTTACGCAGAGCATTTCTTCCACCATTGGAGACGTGCAAGAGCAGGCCAGCGCCGCCATCGAGCAAGGCGAACGGCTGGAAGAAACCAACAAGTACGAAGAAGCCATTCGGGAGTACGAGCGTGTACCGGTTATCGTGACCGTCATTCCCGATGACCATACGGCCAGCGCCAAGCAGGGCAAGCTCGACGCTATCGCCCTGGCCGAGGCCAAGATCGCGAAGGCTCGCAGCGCCAAGACGGCCTACGAACAGGCCATGAAGAATGCCGGTCGTCCCGGTGGGGCAGCCGCCCCTGCCGCCCCCGCCGCCCGCGCAGGTGGCCGTGACCGGGAGTAAGGTACCGCCTTACCCCCTGATTTGAAATGACATCGCCCCGACTCGAAGCATTCGAGTCGGGGCGTTTTTGGTGAATGGGGGGGAGTGACCTGCTCAGGCGGATAGGGCCGCGGCCCCCGTGGCGAGGCGCATAATGTCTTCCTGCGTCGCGCCATCACGGTGTAGCTCGCCCGCCAATTGTCCCTCGTGCATGACCAGGATACGGTCGCACATGCCCAGAATCTCCGGTAACTCGCTGGAAATCACCAGGATGGCCACGCCCTGCCGTACCAGCTCGTTCATCAGTTTGTAGATTTCCACCTTGGCGCCAACGTCAATGCCCCGCGTGGGCTCATCGAAGATCAGCAAGCGCGATTTCGTATACAGCCATTTGGCCAACACCACCTTCTGTTGGTTGCCCCCCGAAAGATTCTGCACCATCTGGGCACCGCTGGGGGTCTTGATGGCCAGCTCCTGAATATATTGTTTCGTTACGTCCCGTTCCTGCTTCCGGTCCATGAAGAAACGGCCCACCAGGGCCTTCAGGTTGGCCAGGGTGGTGTTTTCTGCCACCGACATACCCAGCACCAGCCCCTGGCCCTTCCGGTCTTCCGTAAGGAGTCCGATGCCCCGGGCAATCGCATCGCGGGGACTGGCAATATGCACGGCCTCACCGTTGAGGTACACCGTGCCCCGGTCCACCGGATCGGCCCCGAAAATCGCCCGCGCCACTTCCGTGCGCCCCGCGCCGACCAATCCGGTCAATCCAACGATCTCGCCTTCATGCAGTGAAAAGCTCACATCCTCGAAATGGCCGGTACGGGTCAGGCCTTCAACCCGCAGCCGCTCCGTGCCCACAGGAAAGACCTCCTTCGGGAACTCATCCTTCAATTCCCGGCCGACCATCTTCTGGATAATTTCCTCCCGGCTCAGGTCGCACAGGTCCTTGGTGACGATGTGGGCTCCATCCCGCATGATGGTCGCCCGGCCCCCGATCTCAAAGATTTCCTCCATGCGGTGGGAAATATAGACCAGGGCAATACCCTGGTGTTTCAGGGTGCGAATCAGGGTAAACAGGGCTTCCAGCTCGTGATCCGTCAGGGTGGCCGAAGGCTCGTCCATCACGATGATCCGGGCGTCAATGGAAAGGGCCTTGGCAATTTCGACCATCTGCTGCTGGGCAATGCTCAGTTCATGAACCGGACGCCGTACATCCAGGGTAACGCCAATGCGCTTTAAGATGCCCTCTGCGTCTGCATAGAGGCGGGCCCAGTCGATAATGGGTGACTTGCCCTTTACCGGCTCCCGTCCCAGGAAGATATTCTCCGCCACACTCATGTAGGGGCTCAGGTTAAATTCCTGATAGATCATGCTGATGCCCAATTCCTGGGCGTGGTTGGGCGATTGGATGGTGACGGGCTCGCCGTCAATGAGGATTTCGCCCTCATCCAGCGGCTGGGCACCTGCCAGAATCTTCATCAGGGTCGACTTGCCCGCTCCGTTTTCTCCGAGCAAACAGTGCACTTCCGCCGGACGGAGCGATAAATGGGCGTCGTTCAGCGCGAGGACGCCGGGAAAACGCTTCGTAATGCCCTTCATTTCAAGAATAAACTCACCCATGCTCACCTCGACCCCATCTGGTTACTCTGTGCTCTCTCGTCTCGCCGGACCCGAAAAACTCGTTGCCAAGCGCTCCCTGCGATTATAACGGAGGGCACAACGCCATACAACGGCGGTTCCCTGGCCGGGCGGCACCCCGTTCTCCTGAATGGGAGCGCCTGCCCGCTTTCAGCCGGGGGCACTGGGGCAGAATCGCCGCGTCGTTTCGTTAACCATAGGCAGGAAGCCAAGTTGTGCCGCCCTGCGCGGGCGGCACTATGACGTAATCTGAAAAAAAGTTCCAATTACTATTGACTTTTTAGACAACTTTCGTGTAAGCTACTCCGCAAGGTCTAGTGATTGTGGCGTATCTGTACACCACATCATGCGACCGTTGCTTTGCAGTAACATTATTAACGGAGCGGATGTAACGTTTGCACCCTACGTTGGTAAGGTATGGTGAAAGCGCTCTGGAGGCGTTGACACTAGAAGTACGGAACAATCAAGTTACTAAAGGAGAAACGACATGTACGAAAACGGTATTCTGAACGGTATTGCTGGCGCAGTTGCTGACGGTTTCCTGGTTAGCCTTACGGCTTTCATCACGGGCCTCATCCTTGGCATCCTGAATCCGATCCTTACGGGCATCGGCTTCCCCGCCATCGAAGCCTAAGATCAATACGATTACAAAGCCGCCTGTGCAGTCCCTGTGACTGCCTCAGGCGGTTTTTTTGTGTCTGGAGGGGGGAGAGAGAGAGAGCACCCGCCCCGGTCACAGCAGCGTGGCGGGGGCCTCAGGAGACGTTCGGCAGACCGGGGGCCGCAGACACGCGTATGGGGAGCGGCCCGGACGCCTGCGTGGGGGGCAGGGAAAGTCGGCCAAGGCCCCCTTGCTCTGACGGGGGCCTCTGGCATCTATCGCATGGGTGTGGTCTCAGCAGATGGTCGTGGCCCGGGGGAAAGAGCCCAGGACCTTCAGGCTGTGCACCTGTTCTTCCAGATGGGTGATGACGGCCCGCACCTTTTCGTCGTCGATATGGCCCAGCAAATCGATGAAAAAGACATATTCCCAGGCTTTTTTCTGAGAAGGGCGTGACTCAATGCGGGTCAACGAGATATCGGCATCGGAAAAGGGGGTCAACAAGTTGAAAAGGGCCCCGGGCTTGTCCTTGATAGATACCATCAGCGACGTTTTGTCGTCGCCCGTGGGTTTTACGATTTGTCGGCCTAAGACCAGGAATCGGGTGAAATTGTGGGGGGCATCTTCAATGCGCTCGGCGACAAGTCCCAGATTGTAGGTTTCGGCGGCCATTTTGCTCGCTATCGCGGCCGCACCCGCTTCATTGGACGCGCGCCGAGCGGCTTCCGCCGTGCTGGACGTCTCAATGAGCTCTGCCATGGGCACGTTGGCGCGCAGCCAGTTGCGGCACTGGAGCAGCGCATTGTCTTTCGAGTAGACCCGTTTCACCTCACCCAACGGCGTGTTGGAGAGGAGGTTCTGCGTGATGTGGAGCATGATCTCGTTGATGATTTTGAGATCCGACGTGATAAAACGGTCTTGCGTATCACTCACCGAGCCGCCCATGGAGCTTTCCACGGGCACAATGCCATAGTCGATGCGCCCGCGCTCCACTTCGGTGAATATGTCGGAAAAAGAGGGCAGGGGATGGTATTCGGCCGAACCGCCGAAGACATTGGTGGCCGCCATGTGGCTGAAGGTGTCCCGAGGCCCCAGGAAGGCCACACTAATGGGGCGCTCCAGGGCGATCATGGCGCTGATGATCTCGCGGTAGATGGCTTGCATCGCCGTATCGGGCAGGGGGCCCCCGTTGAGGGCCGCCAGCTTGTCCTTCACCGCCTTTTCGCGCTCCGGCACATAGATGGGCGCATTGGCCTCTTTCTTAATATCGCCGATTTTCTGAGCGAATCCCGCCCGCTCATTCAGCAGACGTACAATTTCTCCGTCGATGCGGTCAATTTCGTTGCGACACTCTTCTAACATCAGCGGCCTTTTCCTTCCACAATTTCCAGGGGGGCCATGTTGGCCAGCAACATGGCGGTTCGTCCCGTGCTGAAACGAACCCGTACTTTCAGTTTGGCACCCGATCCCGCCGTGTACATTACCGTACCGGGGCCGAACTTTGCATGTCGGACCCGGGTGCCTACCTTGTAGGCCCCTTCCGGTGCCGGTTCCGTGCTGCGGGCGGGGGGCGTTTTCCGGGGGGCGGACCGTTTCTTTTCATTCAGCGGCTCCAGCCGATCGGTGCCGGCCTCCCCAATGAAACGGGAGAGTTGCCGGTTGTTATGGGTGCGGCCATAGATCATGCGCGACTCGGCCGCCGTCAGCACCAGGCCCTTGCGCGCACGGGTCATGGCCACATAGCAAAGTCGCCGTTCTTCTTCCAGATCCGCTTCTTCGTCAAAATCCACCCCGAAAGGAAGGAGTCCCTCTTCCAGCCCGATGAGGTAGACATAGTCGAATTCCAGCCCTTTGGCACTGTGGCAGGTCATCAACGTCACGGCGGGGGCCTGTTCATCCCAGCCATCCACATCCGACAGGAGCGACAAATCCTGGAGAAAGGGCAGGAGCCCTTTGCCCCCTTTGGCGTCGTGGGTGCTGCAGGAAACCACAAACTCATCCAGCGTATCCAGGCGGGTGCGGTAGTCTTTCTCGTCGCTCTGCTGCACAAAATCGCGGTAGCCCGTTTCTTCGAGCAGCTTTTCGACCAGGGGGGCCAGGTCGCCTCCCTTCGCTTCGATGGCCAAATCGTCAATCAGCTGGACCAGTTCCGCCGAAGACTTGCGGGCGCGCCCGGGCAGTGTTTCATCGAGCTCTATGTCGCGCATGACCTGCAGCACCGTGCAATTGCGGGCCTTGGCATACTCCTCCAGCCGTTGCTGGGTGGTCGCCCCGATGCCGCGGGCCGGCACGTTGATAATACGGCGCAGCGCTTCGTCATCGTCGGGGTTGGCGAGTACCCGCAGATAGGCAAGGACATCTTTAATTTCTTTGCGGCTGTAGAATTTGATGCCGCCGACGATGGTGTAGTGGAGGCCCTTGCTCAGCAGGGCATCTTCCATCAGCTTTGCCTGGTTATTGGTCCGGTAGAGAATGGCCACGTCCGCAGGGGGATAATCGTTCTTGATGATATGTTGCAAGACGAACCGGGCCTCATCCTCGCCCGTTTCCGCGCGGTAGAACCCGACCCGACTTCCCGTGTCATTGTCCGTGCGCAACTTCTTCCCGAGGCGATTCACATTGTGCTTCACCACATTGTTCGCCACGTCGAGGATGGCCCGCGTGCTGCGGTAATTTTGCTCCAGGCGCACCACAGTAGCTTCCGGAAAGTCTTCCGAAAAGTCGAGGATATTGTTGATATCGGCACCGCGCCAGGAGTAGATGCTCTGATCTTCATCACCCACGGCGAAAATATTGCCATGTCCCTCGCAGAGGAAGCGGGCGATTAGGTACTGCGCGCGGTTGGTGTCCTGATACTCATCGATGAGCACATGGCGGTAGCGGCGCTGGTATTTTTCCCGCACCTCCGGGTGATCGCGGAGTACCTTCACGGTCAACACCAGCAAATCGTCGAAATCGACGGCCGAGGCCCCTTCCAACGCGGTGTGGTAGGCCGTCCAGAGGTGGCGATAGCTTTCCTCCGCAGCATCTTCCGGCTCCGAAGCCATATCGGGGCCTTCCACATCCTGCTTGAGCCGACTAATCCAGTTGAGGGCATCCCGAGGGGATACTTTCTCCAGATTAGCGGGGAGGTCCTTTACGAGCCGTTTCATCAGGCTCAGCTGGTCGGCACTATCAAAAATCGTGAAATGGCGCTTTCGTCCGAGCACTTCCATCTCGCGACGGAGCAGGAAGAGCCCGAAACTGTGGAAGGTGCCCAGCCAGGAAGCCACCCGATCGACGTCGAGGCGCTGCTGGAGCCGCTCCTTCATTTCGGCGGCTGCCTTGTTGGTAAAGGTGAGCGCCAGGATGAAGCGGGCGTCGATGCCCTGCTCTTCCACGAGCCAGGCCATACGCTCAATGATGACGCGGGTTTTCCCGCTGCCGGCACCGGCCAGCACGAGATTGGGGCCATCGGGTGCCGTCACGGCCGCCTGTTGCTCTGGATTTAGTGAAATCATGGGGTACTACCTGGTCAATGGAGGGGGTGCCGGGAGCGGCGAAGCTATGATCCTACGGCAGCCACGGGGTGAATTCAAGTTGCTGTTTACGTTCCAGCTTGCTACCATGGCCCGACACGTCGTACCCGCAGATTGCTACAGGAGAACGGGATGTTGAAGCGTATTGCAGTGATTGGTGACGCCAGCGCACATGAAGCCCTCATCAAAGCCGCCGACGCCCAGGGGGCCCAGCTGAAATTTGCAGACGCGGGCGGGGTCGTGCCCCCGGGTAGCAGTGCTGTGTTGGGGCCTGCAGACGCTGATTCGCTTTCCGCTGCCCTGGCCGTAGCCACCGCCAATGACGGGGTGCTCCACCTGCTGGCCGAAGCGGTCGACTGCCGCGAGGGGCGGGTCCAGGGTTCGGCAAAACGACTTCAGGAACATGCCCTTCGTTTTGGACAGGCCGTGGGCTTGGACGATGATGAACTTTCCGCGTTGGCACGGGGCGCCCTGCTCATCGATGTGGGGAAAATTCTCATCAGCAACGAGGTCCTGCTAAAGAAATCGGTACTCAGCTACGACGACTGGCTGCTGTTGCAGGCCCACACCACCATGGGTGCGGACATGCTGGTGGCCCACGGATGCCATACGGATGTGGTTGAGATTGTGCGTTACCACCACGAGTGCTGGAATGGCGAAGGGTATCCGGAAGGCCTGGAGAAAGAGGCCGTACCGAAATTGGCCCTTATGATGAAAATTCTCGATGTGTATTGCGCCATGACGAGTCCCCGCCACTATCGGAGTAAACATGCGCGCCACGAGGATGCCCTGGCCCATCTGAAGGAAGAGCGGGGCGAACGCTTCAACGCCGACCTCGTGGACGCCTTCATCGAACACAACGTCGGGCAGCCCTTCGTGCCCGCGTAAGGGCCGCTGCGCCGCCTAGACTTCTTCCCAGTCCACGAAGACCCCGACGAGGCCGCAGTGGGTGCATTCCGCGCCCACATAGACCCAGTCGGCGTTTTCCCCCTCTCCATCCAGGGTGAATCCCACCATCAGGCGCAAGACATCGTGTTCACAGGCGCAGATGTTTTGTCCGATGTCCTCCAGGAAGTCCGCCGTATCGTAGATGGAGTGGTTGGCTTCGCATTCACTGCACACGGCCAGCGCCCCACCCACCTTCTCATCAGAGAAGAGGGTAAAGGTTTCGGAGCCACAGTCACAGACCAAGGCGTCAAAGACGCTCGCGGGGTGACCATCTTCTGTACTTACCCGAAGTATTTCACTGCGTAGTTCTTCGATTTTCATGGGGTTGCCTGTCTCAGTTTGACGCAACGTCAGCGCGGGGTTCCGGGGGGGCCAGCAGTCGTTCCAGGAAGGCAGCGGCATCGCCCTCCGACCAGTCCACGGCCCCCGTGTGATGGAGGGCCACAAAGCCTTCGGTGTCGATGAGGTAGGTGGTGGGCAGGGCGCGGGTGTTGAATACCGGCGGGATGACACTCCGGTCCACCGTGTAAACGGGAAAACGGATGTTGTGCATGGCCACATCGCCCGCCAAATCGCCTTCGCCATGGAGCGCCACCGCCACGACTTCCAGCCCCTGCGGCGCGAACGTGTCATAGAGGGTATTCAGACTCGGAATTTCGGCGATGCAGGAGACGCAGGTGGGATTCCAGAAGTGGAGCAAGGTCGTTTTTCCAACCTGCTGCTTCAGATCTACGGTCTGCCCCTGCAGGTCGGTTACGGCCCAATCAAAATCGGCCCGGAGCAGGAGGGGCTTCAACTCCTTGGTATCGGCGATCTTCTTGACGGATTGCTGGTTGAAAAAGGCATAGGAGCCGAGAAGCAGGGCTGCCAGGCCGACACCGCCGAGACCCATGCCGATGAGGGCCCCGATGAGCAAGGTTTTCCACGCAAAGCGGCGAGGCGGGGGCGATGATTCCATGGTGTACTTCCTTAAAAATGCCTGTACGATTGGTCAAAGTAAACATTCCAAGCAGGTGGTGGTATGCCAATGCGTTGTATTGGTTGTTCCGGTGCCACGCGATAGCGAGCCCTGCGAGATTTCGTGTGCATGGAGCCCTGGTGGTCGTGGGCCACAGTTGATGATTCAATTCGGGCGTCTTTCCCTCCGAGCGGTTTCGGACGCCCGCACTCATTGGGTCTTATGGAGCGAAGTACGCCTTTCCTCCACGCACACGAAACCTCGTAATACTCGGCATCGCGTGGCACGGGGTTTTAGATAGTTGGTAAAAGCGAACTCTCCAATCGGATATCGGTCCTATCTTGCGGAATGTGATTGCCGCCTTGTTAAAACGAGCCAGATTCAACATCAACGTGGCATAGTCTTGCCCTGTAAGTCGAAAACGTAGTGCTGACCAAATCCCTCAGCCGTAAATCGCGAGATAGAGGTCCTGGGGAACGCCGTTGTAGAGGGCGTTCAGATCCTGTATGAAGGCCGCGAGGGCCTGCGACACCGCGGGGGAGACGTCGGGCGCCTGGGTGCTGCTCAGCAGCCGCTCGCCGAGGGCCTCCCGCACTTTCTTAACCAAATTACGCTGGTATTCCTTATCCAGTTCCTGGATGGATAGAATGACCTGTTGCTGGATATAGGCGGCCGTCCCCTCATCAAAAAGGCCCCGCGCCATAGCAATCTGGGCATCCATCGCCACGGCATGATAGAGCGAGAGAAAATCGGGGAAGACCAGGCTCGTACGGCCCTCGTCCACGTCGTCACTGATAAAGGCGATACACTGCTTCAGGTGCTCGTCGAAGGAAGCCACCAGGGCCGCACCGTCCTTAAAGTGACCGGCTTCGTTCCGTTCCGGAAGGCGGGATTTCCACCGCGCCGTGAGGGCGCTATCGACCGTGTCCTGTTGTAAGCCACAGGCCACGGCCTCGGGAAGATAGAGTCGCGTGCCCGCTGGATTGGCCGTGCGGGGTTGAAAGGTGGCTTCGCTGTGGGGCGCATCGGTACCGGTCGCCCGCTTTTCCGGCATGGCGTGGGTCATGCGAATAACCCGCCAGCGGTCGCCCGGGGAATCCTGGTAGAAGTCTTCGATGCGGCCTGAAGCGCTACGGATATGCTCGGGACCGTTTTCCAGTGCCAGTACAAACTGTTGTACGAAGTCGACGGCGGGTGCCGCATTCGCAGGTACCGACGCGAAATGGGTGGCCGTCACGTCGGCGGGCATACTGCCTCCTTCGTCTCGGAGAATGCGAAAGGGATAGGTCGATTGGAGCGCCGCCAGCTCTTTGATGGCACCGTCGTCTACCACGAGGATGTCGGCAATGGGGTGACTCTGGGCGCAAATGCCGCCGAGGGTGTCCGCCAGATAGGGGGCAGCATCCCGCGTGCTCAAGAGAAAGGCCACGGCAGTCGGTGATGGCAGGGGCTCCAGGCAAAGGACCCGGGTGCCGCTGGTGGTTTTGGACTGTATCTGTTGCCGCCAGGCATCCAATTCAGCCTGGGCTGGTGCAAGTGTTTCCGATGCGGACAGTAGCTGACCGGCAACGTCAAAGCGCCCGTTCTTCAATGCATATTGCAGCAGGGTGTTGGCGAGGAGCAGATCCGGATTCTGCCATTGGATGGCTTTCCGCCACACGTCCATCGCGCTATCGAAGGCACCGGCTTTCAGCAGGCCCTTCAGCAGGCTGTAGCGAACCCAGTCCGCCGCGTCGTCCTGGAGCATCGCCACCAGGGCCGTGGCCTCTGTCCCCTGGAAGAGTTCAAAGACCAACAGGTCCGACTGGTTTTTCGGATCGATATCCGGCAGGAGCGCGTCCATGGCCTCCAGATTGCGCTGGACACCGTAGAAGTAGAGGAGGTCCCCATAGTGTTTTTCGGCTTCCGCGCGTTCCCGCAACGTGGCTTCCTGCAACTCGGCTACCGTGCTCATGGGCGAAAGGCCGACGGCGTGTGGGGCATCATCATGGGCTGTATTCCTTCTGAACAGGGACCAGGCCAGTCACGGGCGGTCACCGAAAATGGCTACTTTCCGAGGGGGTACAGCAGTTCCTGAATTTCCGGCTCATTGAAGTTTTCCATCGTAACGACGGTCACCCCCGTATCGATGCGTTTTTCGACGGGCTTACCGGCGATGGCATCGAGGGCGGCCTGCACGCCGGCATAGCCCATGCGATAGGGGTTCTGCACGATGAGCGCCTGGACCGAGCCTTCCTGCAACGCGGTGATCTCTTCTTCGGCTGCGTCAAAGGCCACGAGCTTGACCTGATCCTGCTTTCCCGCCGCTTTCAGGGCCTGGGCCGCACCAATGGCTGCCGGTTCGTTGGTGGCGAAGATGCCCTTCAGATCGGCGTTGCGCGTCAGCATGTCCTGCGTGACTTCCATGGCCTTGGCGACGTCGCTCTGGCAATAGAGGGTGGCGCTTACGTTGATGTCAGGATAGGCCGCGATGCCCTTCAGGAAGCCTTCTTCCCGCATGTTGGACGTGGCGGCACCCTTGATGAAGGGAATAAGCCCCACGTTGCCTTCCTCGCCAATCAGGTCGGCCAGGGTCTTGGCCGCCATTTCGGCACCCGCCACATTGTCGGTGGCCACGAAAGAAAGGGGGAGGTCCGAAGCCACGCCGGAGTCGATGGTCACCACGGGGATGCCCGCGTCGGTGGCCTTTTGCACCATGGGGATAAGGGCATTTTCATCACAGGCTGCCAGCACGAGGCCATCCACGCCACTGTTGAGCATATCCTGGACGATGTTGATCTGCTTTTCGACTTCCGTTTCCTTGTGGGGGCCCTGCCAGAGGATTTCCGCGCCTCCTTCCGCCGCCGCCGCTTCCGCACCGGCCTTAATGGTCAGCCAGAACTGGTGGGCCAGGCCCTTGGGGATGACGGCAATGCGGAGGGTCGCCTGCTCCGGGGTCTCGGCGGCGGGCATGGCCTCCTTCGATTCTGTATCCGTCTGTACCGGTTCAGCGGGTCCGCTGCATCCGGCCATCAGGACGAGGCCCAGGGCCAGGGTGATGCTGGTCATTCCCTGTCGGAGGGTGGGGGTGTGTTTCGAGGAAAAAAGCTGCGTGATTGCCCGCATGATAGGAGGTCCTTCCGTCATTGTGCCTGTTACGTCCATTCCGTCGGCCTGCTCTCAGGGCCTAGCGCGGAATGTAGTAGCGTTGTCCCGTACTCTGGATTTCAATCGCGATACCATGGCTGGTTACGTCGACTAGTTTTGCATTGGACCCGGGGAGAAATTCGCCCACGAAAACTTTCTCCAGGTTGATAAAGGCATTGCCAAGGGGGCGGGTGGGGCCCGCTGGATTCAGCATGTTGAGCTGGACACCATCCAATCGATACTGGGTGCGCTGGGTGCGCGACAGCATGGGGAGGTTTCGGATCTCCAGCGGAAGTGGCTCCGTATTGATCGTGACAGGCAAGACCGGTTTTCGGGGTGCTGTTGCGACGATGGGTGCGGGTTCAGGTTCGGGCGCAGGGCGCGCTTCTACGGGAGCCGGGGGCGGTGGTGTGGGCTGCGTCGGGGCAACGCGCGTGACCACCATGGGCGCTTCCGAGGCACTGGGGACCGCTTCCACCGATTCACTCAACGTGGCTTCCGAATTGGCCAGTTCGGTGGTGTCTGCGTTTTCCGACGCTTCCGCGGGCGCAGGGGTTTCCGCGGGGGGTGCCACGGGCTCGGGGCTTGTCAGGGCTGTTGCCGGGGGGGTGGTGGGCGCCACGGCCGTCAAGCCGGAGGTGCCGGATGGGTTCTGCAACAAGAGCATGACCAGCAACACCGCCACGCCAATGACCATGAGGGTAAACATGCCCCCACCAAGAACCCACAAGAGCGGCGCAATAGATGCGCGGCGCCGTTTGGGGAAGGTATCGGAGCTGTCTGCCAGGAAGGAGCCGCCGCCATAGTCGGGGACGTCGTCCAGCGGCAGGGGATCCTGGGGCAGCGGGGCGTTTTTCTCCGCTTCGAGCTTCTTCAGCGCCTCGAGGATAGAACTCATGCGCGGCCCCTTTTCGCGGTGGCGTTAATAGATAAGAGCGGAAGAATTTTCATGCGGTCTATTGTACTGTTTCAGAGCCCGGTGTGCCAGCTTTCTCCCTACGGGTATCCGTCAGGGAATCAGCCGGCGGAAGGGGCCGGTGCGGGAACTTCGGCAGGTGCTTCCGGTGACTCGGTCCCGGGGTCTCCCAGTTCCACGACGGTCAATTGAGGGCCAGTCGCCGCAGGTGCGGGTTCGCTCGGGGCTCCTTCGGTTTCCGTGCCTGCCGGTGCCGATGGGGCCTCCGAGGTCGTTGCGCTATCCGCTTCGGGCGCTTCTGGGGGAGACGGCGCCAATTCAGGCGTCTCTTTGGTCGCTTCCGACGTGCTGTCCGCCGTCGTTTCCGCAGCCGGGGGAACACCCACATTGGTCAGGGTTACCGGGGCTGGCCGGTCCTCCGCCTCCGGGGTTTCTTCCGGCGCTTCGGCGGTCTGAAGGGGCTCCGCTTGCTCCTCTTCGGGCTGAACTTCCGGCACCGGCTCCTCGGTGGTCGTTTCGGGGGTGGTCGATTCCGCAGGCTCAGGCGTCTTCGTAGCCACCTTCTCGGGGACCGACTCCGCAGCGGGTGCCGGGGGCGTCGCCCTACGCACCGCCTGCTCTTCGGAGGCTTCCACAGCCGGCGGGGTTGGGGGCCCATCTTTCGCCGGGGCCACGGTGGGTTCCACGGTCGGGGTGGCGGGGGCTGTTGTCACAATCGGCGCCGAGGCAATTCGGGTTATCGGACTACCCAGGTTGGGCGTTCCGGGTGAATTCGACCAGCTCTGGAGCACCATACGGACCTGCTTGCCCGCGATACCGTCTACATCGAGACTGGTCTCCGCCTGAATACGGGCGACGGCTTTGGAGACCATGCCATCGTAGGTATCGCCATTGTCGGGCGCCGGGATACGGCCGAGGGCCGCCAACTGGGTTCGAAGTGTCCGGACGTTGGCATTGCGCGCACCAGGCAGTAAGGCCGATGCCGTGGGTGCCGGATCGTCCCACATGACAATGGCTTCGCCGGTGTAGGCCGCCCGGAAGCGGCCCCGATCCATGGTCCACGTGGTGTCCTTGGCGACGAGGGTCAAGACGTCTTCGTTCACGCCGTTCAGCAGCGCCGAGCGGGTTGCCTCCCCGTGTTGCAGTTGTACCACCGCGGGCAGATCCAGGGCGAGCAATTGGTCCACCGCAGGATTCAGAAACTCGACGGCCAGGCCATGGGTCGCTGCGAACTGCGCCAGCGCGTCACCTTCCAGTTGTTCGGGTACCGGCCCGGTGACTGTCTTGTTCCAGGCCTGCAGCATGGCCCGAAGGGCGGCTTCGTTACTGGCCGATTCCGACGCACTGAACAGGGCATCCGGAATGGCGCTGGCAGGCGCGGCGGGGGACAGGGCAGGTGGGGTGGCTGTCTCCGTGGGCAGTGCCGCTTCCGTGGCGTTTTCCGTCGGGAGAGCCGGTGTCGCTCCCACGGACGGTGAGATCGCGGCCGCTGTGGGGGCCACGGACGTCGGGGGAGCGGGGGGGGCTACCGGAACGGGCGCCGCCTCGGGTAGCTTGGCGGCGAGCCAATTGAGGTAGCCCTGGGTGCGTTGTCGCAATACGGTTGAGTTGGCGAACACAATGGCAATCAGAAGGACCACCGAGATGGCCGTGATCGGATTCCAGAGCAGACGGCCCAGAGAATTCCGCGCGCCCCGCTGGCCGAAAATATCGTCGCCCCGTATTTCCCGGTAGGCCCGATGCACAATAGAGGCCGTAATGGTGTGGACCTCTTTCGTGAAGCCTACGAGTAAGGCCCGGTCGCATAAAGCGTTGATGACCCGGGGGGTACCGCCCGATATCTTGTAGATGGCCCGCACCGCTGAGCGGGCAAATTTTACTTTCCGTCGTCCACCGGCCACATGGAGGCGGTAGGCCACATACTGCATGACCTCCTTCTCGCTCAGGGGCTTCAGGTGGTAGCGGGCCGTGATGCGCTGGTTTAACTGGCGCAGTTCGTGAAGGGCCAGTTTTTCAGCCAACTCGGGCTGGCCAATCAACACAATCTGGAGCAGTTTCTCGGTCTCGGTTTCCAGATTGGAAAGGAGCCGAATCTGTTCCAAGACCTGGGGGTCAAGATTCTGCGCCTCGTCAATGAGCAGGACGCAATTCTTTCCCATGGCCGCCGCTTCGAGGAGATATTGGTTCAGCTCCTCGGTCAATTCCAGCGTGTTTGAACCCTTGGTGTCCACGCCAAATTCCGAGGCGATCTTCTTCAGTAATTCCAAGGGGCTGAGCATGGGGTTGAAGATGAAGGCGAGTTCCGTATCTTCATCCAATTGGTTGAGGAGATTGCGGCAAATGGTTGTCTTGCCGGTGCCGATCTCACCCGTCACCATGACGAAGCCGCTTCGGCTGCGAATGCCGTAGAGCAGGTGTGCAAAGGCTTCCTTGTGCTTATCGCTCAAGTAGAGAAAGCGGGGATCTGGGGTCAGATTAAACGGCTTTTCCCGCAAGCCATAGAACGCTCGGTACATGAGTTTCCTCGTAGACGTATCGATTCGCAGCCAGTATTCAGTTCGATCTGTCAGCGTAGCATGTCACAGGAGGGGAGTCAATTTGTGTACGGGGTCCCGCAGGGGGGGGACGGGCCTGAAGGCGTCGGGTGCAATCCCTTCGCGACGGAGCACGTTGACCAATGTTCGGCACTTCAATTGGTCAACGTGACAGTTTTTCGTCATCTTTCCCAACGGGTTGCGGCCGGGAATGTGCCCTAAGAAGAACGTAATGCATAGGTTACGTCGTTTCAGGGGGGTTGGCACAAGCCTTGCGTTACCGAGGGGGCGCCCCGGGGCAGGCCCAGAAGAGGAGGATTAAGCCCATGAAAGTCTACTACGTTAAATGCCGATCCTGTAACGAATCGATGCGTGCCAATGCCAAACTCTGCATCCACTGCGGCACCCACGCAAGTCGTCTGCCCGCGTTCTGGTTTTCCTTTCTCAGCGCGCTCTTCGTGACGTACGTCCTGCTGGATAACTACAACCTGATCTAGTCGACGCCCCGACGGATTTCTTACCCGTTCTTCGCCCCTGCCGCGCGCAGGGGCGCTGTTTTCCCAAGGTGCGCCTCGTTCCCCGCCGAGGTTCTGTTTCTCGCCTCGATTCACCGGGGGGCATTGCCCGGCGCATCATCGGGAACGTGCAACGGTGCCTCTTCGCACCAGGTCCGCTGCACGTTCCCACCCCTGCCAGTTTCGGCTTAGAGTCCCGGGAGAGACTCGGCCAGGGTCCGCCAGGCGTCCAATTCCGGTATGCCCGGCTTACGTTTGCCAAAGATCTGGGCGATTTCCTTACCGGTCTCATCGTAGAGTTCTACCGAGGTGACCACGCCGTCTTCGGTGGGCTTCCGGACCAGCCAGGTTTCGTGAATCCCCTCTTCGCGCAAATGAAGATTGAAGTCGGGATCCATGATGTTGTACCAACCGCGGGCTTCCAGCACTTTTTCGATGGGGCCGGTGTGGATTTCGATGCAGCCGTTGTTCCCGACGAAAACCATAATGGGGAGTTCATCCTGCGCGGCCGTCTCGAATATGGTGCGGTGCGTCGAGACGGGAAGGCGGCGGGTGAAGGTGCCCTCGGCCATGCGAATGGCCTGGGTGCGGGCCACGCCAAACTTTTTCAACATCCCGTGGAAATCGTGCGTGTCTTTCAGCGCGCCCCAGGCTTCCAGGAGGCCCTCCCGATCAACATCCTCATCGGGGGTGATGGCGGGCGCCGGGGACGCCGGGCTGACTTCCGCTTCTTTCGACTGATCGTCGCTCTTGAATTGGGCCACAATGTCCTGCCAGGCACCCGATGCTTCCGGGGGCAGGTAGACCTTGTGAAGGGCGCTGCCACTGCCATCGAAGAATTGGATGCTGTAGCTGTAATGGGGGTGGCTGGGGTGGTAGACGGCGAAGGCATTCGTCCAGGTCGTCATGAAGAGGCGAAGGTCGATGCCCTCATCCAAAACGAGGCCCATCGGGCCGTGGAAAGAGACCGGGCTATACTGCCCCTTCTTCTCGATGACGGCCCAGTGGTTACGGGTCAAGGCCATGATGGGTCCCGCCTTTTCGAGGGCTTTCAGAATATCCCCGCACGGGCCATTTAAGCGCGTCGCCGTTTCACCGCAGTCGGTGGCGAGTAACTCCATTTCGCTGACTTCGAGTGCGATGGCGGCATCATAGATGCGGGCCCGCGGGTGTTCTGCCCGGTAGGCGTTCCAACGTGTGCTCAGGGTGTTTTGGGTAGCTTCTGCCGTATTCATATTTGTGTTCCTTTCGATAGCTTCCAAATGATTTGATTGAAAGTTGTGGGTGTTTTTGTTAACCGTCTTGGATCGGACTTTCAGCCCTTATCGTAATTAACACCTTGGTTTCCTGGGGCTTCGCCCCAGGTTGGTATGTCGCACGCCTTTGGCGCTATGGAAGCAGCCTTGGTTCCATGGTGGAAGACTTTTGTAGGGCCAACGGCCCGGAAGCATATCAGCATGGGGCAACGCCCCATGTTTGGGACGAATAAATTCGTACAGGGCTGAAAGCCCGTTCCATCGCCCTTCGCAGAGACGCCGAAATATAAGGGCGACACGGAATTCCGGTCATGAACTAAGATCTACCATGGAAATACCAGCCCATCTGTCTAAATCAGACGACTAGGTGGGGCGCTGCTAGAACGGGTTTAATGGGCCGCTGCAAGGGGCAGGGCCTCTGGGGTCTCAATGGGGTGACTGTCCAACAGGGGCACGACCCAGGGGCACCCGCAGGGGTGTTTCCAGACCACGCTCTCAATGCCATACACGTCGTGGATACAAGCCGCTGTCAGGACTTCTTCCGGTGTGCCCTGGGCCGCTGTGCGCCCTTCGTGGAGCAGCACCAGTTGGTCGGCAAAGCGGGAGGCCAGGTTGAGGTCGTGGAGCACCGCGATAATGGCACAGCCTTCCTGGCGACGCTGCTGACAAACCTGGAGGATTTCCTGCTGGTAGTGGATGTCCAGATGGTTTGTGGGCTCGTCCAGCAGGAGCAGGCGGGGTTCCTGGGCCAGCACCCGCGCCAGATGGGCCCGGGTGGCTTCTCCGCCGGACAGGGTCGTTTGGAGTCGGCCTTCCAGATGGGTGATGCCCGCCGCCGCCAGGGACTGGTCCACCACACGGCGGTCATGGGGGCTTTCGAACAGGCCGAGGCGATGGGGTTGGCGCCCCAGGTCGGCGATCTCGCGCACCGTGAAAGGGTAGTCCACCGAAGGGTTCTGCTGGAAGCAGGCCCGCTTTCGCGCCAACTGGGTGGGCGACAGTTCAGAAAGCCCTTCTCCCTCCAACGTGACGGTGCCACTGTCGGGAAGTAGCTCGCCACCCAGTAAGCGGAGGGCCGTGGATTTTCCCGCGCCATTGGGGCCGATGAGGGCCACGAAGTCCCCCGGATGGACGGTCAGATTAAAGTCATCCAGGAGCAACTTCGTGCCAATGCGGTAGGACAATGCGTTTGCCTCAAGCATAGGCGTGTTCCTTATGGGTTCGAATCAAGAGCCATACAAACCACGGACCGCCGACCAACGCCGTAATGACACCCACCGGGAGTTCCACCGGCATGGCGATAGTCCGGGCCCCCAGATCGGCGAGGACGAGCAGCGACGCGCCGCCCAATGCCGAGGCGGGAAGCAACCAGCGGTGATCGGCGCCCACGGCAATGCGGATGAGGTGGGGTACGACCAGTCCGACAAAACCGATGCCCCCGGATGCGGCCACCGACGCGCCAACGGACAGGGCACAGCCCAGAATGATCTGGCGCTTTACCCGGTTGGGCGCGATGCCCAGGTTGAAGGCTTCCGTGGTGCCCAGGGCCAAGGCATTCAGGGCGTTGCCTGCCCGAAGCAGGAGCGCGAGCCCGATGCACGAGAGGCCGAGGGTCCAGAAGGTAAGGGGCCAGGTGGCATAGCCGCAGCTGCCCAGTTGCCAGAAGGTGAAACTGCGCAACTTTTCGTTGTCGGCCAGGGTCGTCAGGAGTCCGATAATCGCGAAGGCAATGCTGTTCACCGCGATACCCGCCATGAGGATGGTCACCATCCCATTGGCGTGGGTCCGTTGGGCGATGAGCCACACCAGGAAAACCACTGCCGCGCTGGAGACAAAGGCCGCCAGGGGCAGGCCCCACATGCCCAGCACGGGGGAACTCACAAACATGAGCCACAAGGCCGCACCGAGGGCCCCACCACCGGTGACACCCACCAACTGGGGGTCGGCCAGGGGATTGCGAAAGAGCCCCTGCAGACAGGCCCCCGAGCAGGCCAGCGATGCACCGACGATTGCTGCGAGCACCACGCGGGGAAAACGGATGTAAGCCAGGACACGATAACCGTCTTCCTCCGCGCGGTGCCAAAGTATCCATGGAATCTTCCATGGGGGTATGTAGTACGCGCCCAGACCGGCGGCCAACGCCAGGATAATGGGCAAGGAAATGCCCAGGGCAATCAGGGCGAATCTGTATTTACCACGGAGCATGAGCAGGTCCTATTTCCCTGTATAGGGACCTTCCACGTCGTAGAGGGCATGGTGCAATTCGAGGAGGGCTTCTCCGCTACGGGGGCCAAAGCCACCGAGCAGGAGATCATCCATGGCGATGACGCGTTTGTTGCGCGCCGCCGGGGTTTCGGAAATGCCCGGTTGACTGTACAGGGCCTCCAGTCCGCCCACCGATTCCAGCCCCTTCTTGTAGCAAAGGATAACGTCCGGTTGTGCCTGAACCACCGCCTCGGCATTAAGGGGCTTATAGCCCGTGATGCCCGGCAGCGCGCTCTTGGCACCCGCCAGGTGGGCCAGCGCCGTGGCATTGCTGTCTTCGCCCATGATGAGCGTGGCGTTGGGGCGGAGGTAGACCACAAGAAGCTTCAGCGCCTCCACGTCCTTTTGTGCCTCCTGCTTTGCTTCCAGCTTGGCCACGTCGTTATTCAACGTGGCAATCAAGGCTTCGCCCGCGTCTTCCTTACCCAGGAATTTGGCCAGGGTACGGATATTCTTCCGGGCCACATCCAGGCCGGGATCGGAGGGGATGCGGAAGACCTTCAGGCCGGTAGACTCCAGGACCTGAAAAGCGGGCTGACTCATGGGGCGATCCCGCCCGATGACGATGGTGGGCTTCATCTGGAGGATCGACTCCGGATTGACCTGATGGCCCAAGCCGATATCGGGCAATTGGGCGGCCGCTTCCGGGTAGAGGGAGCCCGAGTCACGGCCCACCACCTGATCACCGGCGCCCAGCGCGAACAGGATTTCGGTGGTAATGCCGTCCGTGCTGATGATCCGGTGGGCTGCTGCGGCAGGCAGGGCCACCATGAGGGTTGAGAGGGCCGCGAAGCCGACAAGGCGATAGAAGGAGGGGTAATGCATGATGGTGTCCTTAGCTGTGAAGGGAAAGCTCGCCGAAGACCTTGGCGACACCCGAAACGGCGGGGGCGGCGTCTTCATAGCGAATAAATTCCACATGGCCGTCCATGTAGAGCACGTTAGCCCCACCGGGGATGTGGTTGAATTCGGCTGCATAGGTGCTCAGTCGATCCCCCATGACCCACACCGTGCTCTGGGCCTGCGCGCTGGCACCCGGGTTGTTGATGTCGGTGATGAGGAAGCGCTCGATGCCGTCGCGGAGGCGTAAGACCGTGTCGCCCCCTGCGTTACCCGCACCTGGCGCCGTAGTGCCCAGCTCAATGTCCTGTCCGACCACGTCGCCGAAGAAGTGGCCAATGGCCAGGTTCATGGTCCAGATCAGCTGGGCCGGACCGGTTTCCGTGGAGGCTGGTTCGAGGACCGAAATGGCTTCCTGGGGCGAGAAATCATCGACCTGGTCGAGCACATAGCCGGTGTAGAAATAATTTTCCGCCACCTGGGCCAGGCCCCGTTTATTGTCAAACTGGCCAAAGCTGGGTCCGGGATTGGGCGCAAAGCAGACTTTGCTGACTTCATTGATGCCACGGGCGCCCTGGAAGAAGTCGTCGGGACTCCAGCTGGAATTGGAGGGGCAGACCACGATACCCCCATCGCTGAGGTATTCGGGGTAGACCGAATCAAACTGGGGATTGAGCCAATGGGTCGGTGCGCCGACGAAGGGGACGGCCGGATACACCTCGGTGTCCGTGTCGCAGTCATGGATGGCTTCCCACGAGGTCTGCATGCGGGGGTACGTTTCGCCTTCACTCTCGTTGGCATACATGGTGAAGACCAGGCCCCACTGTTTGAGGTTGTTCTGGCAGGAGGCGCGGCGTGCGGCTTCCCGTGCGCGGGCGAGGGCAGGTAGAAGGATGGCGGCTAAAATGCCTATAATGGCGATAACCACCAACAACTCGATCAGCGTGAATCCACGTTGGATCTTCATAATTACGTTCTCCCAGTCGGGCCTGCACGTACCATTCCATTGAAGTCTTGCCGGATCGCAATGGGTGGCCGCAGGCTCGGCTACTTTTTTTGAGGGTAGTTGTTTTGTGATAGGGCCTGGAAGACGCTGCCGCCAGGCTTCACGGGCCGTTAGCGCAATTGTCTCAAGGCCGGGGTGGGGACTCCTCCGAGGCTTCCCGGGTGGGGTGCGACGTGCCCGCCTGTTTAATCCTCTTGTCGCATGGGGTGGTTGTTAACATAGAATTGTGAAAGTATACACCTGTTAAGCATAAAAAACAACAGGAATGTTTGCTTTCTTTTGGCAAGTGTGGTGACGGGGCGGCCGGGCGCGCTCGGCCATCTTCCCAGCGCGTCGAGCGTCCAACGGTAAGAATGGCTCGGAAGCACTTGCTCCCTCAAAAGGGCGCCCGCGACCCGTGCCGCGCATTCCACGCACTCACCCCAGGCACACGGTCATGGCCCCGGAATAGATGCCCGCTCTGGAGCTTATCGGTGCAGTGGGCACCCTTCAGAATGTGCCACGCGCATGTGCTCCCCGGAGTTTTCAGGAGTGAAGGTCACGGGCCGACATTGACCTCACGCCTCACATCACGATGACGAGGCCCGACGCTGTGTCCACATCGCTGCGAGTACCAATACCAGGCACAACAGAACAGTGGTCCCCATCGACGTGGCAGGCAGCGAGGTTCCGGGCCCGTAAACGATAATCGTCACAGTAGCAACTGCGGTGTCCATAGAATCACTGACGGTATAGGTGAAGCTGTCGGTCATCGAATCCCCGGAACTCATGGCTTGTAGTGCGCCGACCGCAGTCGGGTCATAATTGAAAGTCCCATCTGGGTTGACGGTGACACGCGCTCCCAACACACTCGTCGCGTCGTAGGCAGACACGTAGAGCGCGGCGAGGGAGTTCAGGTCCGTGTCATTCGCCAGGACGCTGGAATTCGTGGGCATACTTAATCTGGAGAGCGGTATATTGGCGTCCGTTTCTCCCATGTCGTCTGTGGCAACCGGTATAGATTGGGGCTCGAGCTTCAACACAAAGCCATCAAAGCCTCCGGCGCCACGGAGGTTATACACACCCGAATGGGGGTCGAAGTCGGCCGTGCCCTTGAACCAGCCTATGCTGTAGACATTACCAGCGGCCCCAGGCGCTACGGCGTGTCCCGTGGCCCCGGTGAGCAAACCGTCCCGTCCCCCGCCCATTGGCCCGGCCCACAGTAGGGCGCCCGCCGAATCCAACTTCCAGACGAAATGATCCCAGCCAACACTCGTGAATGAATAAACTCCCGGTCCGGGATCAAAATCTGCCGTGCCGGAAAAAAGCCCGGCACAATAGACATTGTCTGCGGAATCCAGGGCGATGCCTCGGCCGATTTCTTCCCCACTGCCCCCCAGGGAGCGGACCCACTGAAACGCGCCGGAGGCGTCCAGCTTACAAATAAAGTTATCCTGATTTCCGCCGCTGTGCGACAGGAAAAAGTTTCCAGGACCGGGGTCGAAGTCTACCGTCGCGCTAAACCCGCCGGTGACATAGACGTCACCCGCGCTACTTGCCGCAATCGCCGACCCATAGCTGTTTGCAACGCCCCCCATAGCGCCGGCCCATTGAAATGCGCCCGTAGCATTCAGTTTGCTGATGTATGTCTCGAAGCCTGATGCGCTGGTGAGGAAGGAGGTTCCGACTCCGGGATCGCAATCCACCGTACCGGTGAATGGCCCGGTGATGTAAACGCCCCCGGAGGCATCAACGGATATGCCTGTGCCAAGGACGATGTTGCTCCCGCCAATGGCCCCGACCCATTGAAACGTGCCCGAGGTATCCCACTTGCATACGAAACTGTCGTTCATACCCGCGCTCGTTAACTTCGCCAGACCGGGCCCGGGATCAAAGTCGGCTGCGCCCCGAAATGATCCCGCAACATGGACGTTCGCGGATGAATCCAGGGCGAGACTATTGGGTTCAGTGCCGCAATTGCCAACCCAATGAAAATTTCCCGTAGCGTCTAACTTCAGGACAAAGCCCCCGATGTTCGAAAGTTCGTAAACCCCCGCACCCGGGTCAAAATCCACCGGTCCGACATAGGTGCCCGTGAGGTAAACCCCGCCGAAATCATCCACGGCAATGTCTAAGCCTGCGTCTCGGCCAGTTCCACCAAAAGTTGTCGCCCACTGCAAGACGCCCGCAGCGTCCAGTTTGTACACGAACATATCGTAGTCACCGGCACTTGTAACGGTTAACACGCCTGGGCCGGGGTCCATATCCACCGTGCCCTGAAATCTACCCGTTACATACACCGCCCCCACACTGTCGACGGCGACACTCTGACTTAAATCGGTGCCGCTCCCGCCAATCGATCCCGCAAAACCCAACAACAAATCCTGTGCATAAACGTCTGGCATAACACCGATGCTCAATAAGAGGCTGAGCATTATGCCGATATGACATCGCTTACATAGGAGTAAGGACTTAGAGGGAATACCCCTGAATTGCCCGAGAAATACCTGCCGCATACCGATTGCCTCCTGAGAGTCTCACCGTATGGCCCCCTTGGCCACTACCCAATTAATACTGCGATGAGCACCCACGTAAAACGCATTATGCCATGGATACCGCCTCAGGGCAATTCGTGATTTACTTGCAGGTTCCTGGCAGGTTGAGCACGCCGCATTGCGATGCCCGGTACCAGGGAAATCGGCGATGGGGACGTTTTCGGGCTCCTCTACTGCGGCGCCGATTGGATACGCATGGGTGGCTGGTCCTGATCTCGGAAATGGGTCATCAACCTTGGCGACCCTGTCACAAAAAACTTTCCCCGGGATGGGACACGGAACCTGCCGATGGAAAGCGGCCGATGCAGACGCCTGAGGACAGAGGCTTACACCAACGCTTACCTGGAAAGTCTATTTCAACCAAGTACCCAGTTTTTCCGATACGAGGGGGCGATTCAGTTGGGCCAGGCACCAGTAGGAATCTTCGTAGCGGGTGGAAAAAGCGTCTTCAGGGAGATAGGCCGACACTGCATCAAGGTGCTTGCTCCGGGCGAGAAGGAGCGTGCCCGAAGGGAGAGTGCTGGGCATAGCGTCCTTCGGTGGATTCGTAGAGACCACGGCTGCCTTGGAAGGAAAGGGCTGTCAGTATGGTCAGTCCAAGAGCCAGCAGGAGCATCTTCTGGGGGGAAGGGGATTCGTCGTGCATTGGGGGTACCACCGTGTGCGCAGCAGGGATGGGTCTTCATTCCGGGTTCCAGTATCTTGATGGGAGCATACAGGGGCCAGGGGGGCCAATACCTTACAGGAACATTGCCGATTGATAAGGTAAACAAGGAGGCATCGGGGCGGGGATGTGTTGACACGGCGTCGAATGGTACACTCGGTGTTTTAGCGGAACGATAACGTGGCGCTCGTCGTCAGAAAATTTAAGGAGATAGACCCATGGAAAAATTAGGTGTTGGAATCCTGGGGACCGGATGGGTCGCCGGAGAGCATGTCAAAGCCTTTCACGCCGACGCGCGCACCGAAGTGCGGGCCGTCTGTGGTCGGGATGCCGGGCGTACCCAGGCCTTCGCCGATGGGCTCGGCCTCACGTGCAAGACCTACACCGACCTGGACGCCCTCCTCGCACAGGACGGCATCGATATCGTGGTAGTCGCCACGCCGCCCCACGTGCACAAGGCCCAGGCTGTCGCCGTGGCCAAGGCGGGGAAACACATCCTGCTTGAAAAAGCCATGGCCACGGGCATCGACGATGCCAAGGCCATTCGGGATGCCGTGGCGGAAGCCGGCGTGAAATCCGCCGTAAGCTTTGTGCTGCGCTGGAATCCCCTCTTCGATATTATTCGCAAGCAAATCGCAGATGACAGCATCGGTAAGGTGTTCATGGGCGAAGTGGATTACTTCCACGGCATCGGCCCCTGGTATGGCCAATACGCATGGAACGTGAAGAAGGAAGTGGGCGCGAGCTCCCTCCTTTCCGCCGGCTGCCATGCCCTGGACGCGCTCCGTTTCTTCATGGGCGGCGAAGTGGCCGAAGTGTCCCAGTATGCCACCTCGGGCGGCGGCGAACATTTCAAGGCCTACGAATACCCTCCCACGACCTGCACCATCCTCAAGTTTGCGGACGGCCGGATTGGTAAGGTGGCTTCCTGCATCGAGTGTGTCCAGCCCTATGTGTTTAACATCAATCTCGTGGGTACCCACGGCACCATTAAGAACAACCAGATCTGGTCTCCTACCAAGTTTCCGGGACAGACCACCTGGGCGACCGTACCCACCATCATGCCCGATAGCGGCGACGTGACCCACCACCCCTTCAGCGATCTGGCTTCTCACCTGGTCGACTGCATCGAGAATAATGTGGAGTCCCACGCCAACATCGCCGACGCCTTCAAGTCGCACGAGATTTGCTACGCGGCCGACCAGTCCGGTGAAACGGGCAAACCCGTCGCCCTCCCCTTCAACTAACGGACGTACAGGTTAAACCCATTCGATGAAGCAGTTTATAGCCAAACACTCGCCGCTCTTTATCCTGGCGGGTCTCTGTATTTGCCTGGCCCTGTACTCGGAGAGTTTCCGCACCAGCGGCAACCTCCAGTCCGTGGCGGGCCGGGCGTCGGTGGTGGGCATTATCGCCCTTGGCCAGCTTCTTGTCATACTCACGGCGGGCATCGATTTGTCCGTCGGGAGTGTGGCGGCGCTGGCGGGTGTGGTGGGCTGTCTGGCCATGAAATCCGGTATGCCCATGCCCGTGGGTGTTCTCGCCGGCTGCGGCGTGGGGGCGGCCTGTGGCCTCACCAACGGCGTCCTGGTGGCGAAGGGCCGCATTGCACCCTTTATCGTTACGCTGGGTATGATGATGGTGGCCCGGGGCCTCGCCCTCTGGGTCTCTGGCGGCAACCCGGTTTTCGGATTGCCCGACTCGCTGAGTTGGCTCAGTGAGACCCGCGACTGGCGTATTCCGGTGGTCATCGTGGCCGTCTTCGCAACGGGCTATGCCCTCATGCTCGCCTTCACCCGATTCGGCCGTTCTCTTTATTCCGTGGGGGGGAACCGACAGGCCGCACGGCTCTCGGGCATCCCGGTGGATTGGGTGCTGATTCGGGCCTATACGCTCTGTGGCCTGATGGCCGGTTTCGGCGGCATGATGTTGGCCGCCAAGACCAGTATTGGCTCACCCACGGCGGCCGAAATGTACGAGCTGCATACGATTGCGGCCTGCGTCATTGGTGGGGCCAGTCTCATGGGCGGTGAAGGCGGAGCCATCGCGGCCGTGGCCGGTGCGCTGATCATGTATGTCTTGCAGAATTTTTGCAACCTGGAAGATATCGACACGTCGTGGCAGCAAGTGCTGGTGGGCGTGTTGATTGTGGCGCTGGTCTTCTACGACACCTGGCGCAAGCGTAAAGCGGGCTTGCTGAAGTCAGACTAATGGTCTGAATCAAAGTCAGGGGAGTTTATTCTGCCAGCAGCGTTTATTCGACCCGCCTAACCATTCCCCTCCAAGGAGGGGAGTATATTATCGAATTTGGTGAATGCTCCGCCGCAAAATAATCGCTCATCCGCATGATTCAAACCACTAGCGCGGGCATCCTCTACGTCGCTAATGGATGGCACCTCCTTGCCTGAAAAGGGAGTGCCTGGCTCCGGCGGTGGTGTGGGTACGGGAGGGGGAGGAGTACCGGAGCCAGGCGGGGATGTGGGCAGCAACACGCTGGTCAAGCGTTGCCAGTACACACGTCAACAGGGGAGTCGGTGGAGATAGGCCGAACCCCTGCCTGGAGAGACGTCGAAGGGACTGGTCTGCCCGTTAGCCTGCATACGGCAGGCGTTGTTTGGAGAAACCCGCGGTACGGAAAGCGGGTGCATGGTGTCGATTCAATTTTGTGTTGTATTGGGTTATTTATCCCCGCAGCGTCGCTAAAGTTTCGCTGCGTTCTACAAGGTAGTGCACCCACCCGGGCGCTGTGTTACACCCCGGTGGGCACCCCTTCGAATTTTTCAGAATACGGTGGCGATTCGCGTCGGAGCACGGCGCATCGCTGACGTGCCGATACAGTTTAGGGGAGGGTGGTTCAGCGAGCCCGTCCCGTTCCACCCCGGCAGAGTGGAAAAACCAACCCGCCCCGCATGAAGACCACGTGTGCGCCATCCAGAGAGGCATGACCTTGAAATTTGTCCCCCGTACTACCCTTGCCGTGTCCACGATGCTTCGTGGGGCCAGGGCGCGTGCGGGCAGCGCTGACTTCTCCGACATTGTTTTCCTGGTCGTGGTCCTGCTGGCGTTTCGGATTCTTACGGGATTCTCGCTCTTTTCCACGCCCCACCACCACGGCGCGTTGGTTCACGAACATGGTGCCGGGGGCATGGTGCACCGCCATGGGGAGGGCGAGCCCCACCACCATCACGCGCCGGAGCCCACAACTCCAGCCCGGGAGGACACGCCGGAGCCTACACCCGAGCCCTTGCAAAACACCTATTTCAGTGCGGCCACCATGGTCTTGCACGTCGGTGCGGGCACGGTGGCAACGGCGGCCATAGACGTTGGCCCAGTCGGACACGGGGCTTATGTCGACCACCGGGGCCGGGGCGTTTCCACAGCCCGGCAGGCCCGGGCACCACCCGCTTCTCTTTGGATGCAGACACGCTGATTTATTCACTTGCCGGACCATCTTGGGTCCGATCGTCTGCCGTGCGTAACGTCGACCAACACGGGTATGGAACCGTGGTGCGTCCGCACGGCTATTTCCAAGGAAGCGATTTCATGAAGAAACATTCCACCCGGGGATTTACCCTGATCGAATTGTTGGTGGTCATTGCCATCATTGGAATTCTCGCAGCCATCCTGCTGCCGGCCCTGGCCCGTGCCCGGGAAGCAGCCCGTCGGGCAAGCTGCCAGAATAACCTGAAGCAGTTTGGGATCATCTTTAAGATGTATGCCAACGAAAGCCGGGGAGAAAAGTTTCCCGCCATTAAGACCAGACGATGCGATGGTACTGTCTCTTCCCTCGACACCATCTTCGATGGAGAGCAGGTCTATCCCGAATACATGAATGATGCCAACATCCTCATTTGCCCGAGTGCCGCCTCAACGACCGGCGATGCACTGAGCACCTATGATGGGGGAAACGTGGGTTCCGATAATTACGTGGATACGCCCGGGTTCACCAACAGTGGCGCCATTGAGCCGTGTGAGTTCCTGGGTCATCCCTACACCTACCTGGGATGGGCCATCAGTAACGAAATGGTTCAAACGCCGGCCCAGTCGGCCGCGTTCTACGCCAGTGTGCAGGACTTCGGTGCGCGCATCTACGAGAATGTCTATCGGGTCGAGGAAGACTGGGACTTCGCGGTGCCCTTGCCCGGTGGCTACGATCGCGCGCTGCGGCTCCGGGAAGGGGTTGAACGGTTTTTCATAACCGACATCAATAACCCTGCTGCGTCGGCAGCTTCGCAATCGACGTTGGCAATTATGCTTGACAACATTGCGGATGCGGCCGAGAGCTTCAACCATGTGCCGGGTGGTGCCAATGTGCTCTTTGCCGACGGGCACGTGGCCTTCTTCAAGTATCCGGGAGAATCGACGGGTACGGTGGTATTCGAAAGCGCGCCCCTGCCCACCGGCGGCCAGTTCCCCATCAATGCGGCAGGCATCGCTCTGCACATTGCGAACCACATCTTCGCACCCGGCGAGGAGGGTATTGCCAGTGGGTTCTATCAAAGCGTGATGTGGCCGGGAAGTGATTTCCCCTGATACGCTTTCGCGACCTTAATGAATAAAGCGGCCAAGGTAACGGTTGCGTACCTTGGCCGCTTGAACTATCCATGAAATGCGTGTTCGCCCCGCCGGACCCGGGCATGCGCCACTTAGCCCGTCCGTCCGGCGTTCCGTCGCCCTATCGCTCCGCGAGGGGCCTGACCACCTTTTACTTGGCCTTGGTTGGGTTGGGATGGGAAACGATTTCCTTGGCCTGCTCAAAGTCGAATCCCACCTTCGTGCCATCCTCCCGGGTAAATTGTTCCGGGTTCCAGGTGGGGCTCTCTTCGTTATGGCAGGCCAGGCAGGTCGCTTCCTCCACCTTCTTCAGGTGGGCCGTCCAGTCGATTTCGTCTGCGGTCTTCTTCTTAAACATTACATCGCGACCGTCGGCCACATGCGCGGCCCCCGCCCCGTGGCAGGTTTCACACTGGACGCCGTCGGCCATCTTGATCTTGGCGGGCACTTCCATTTTTTCCAGATTATAGCCCGTCACGTGGCACTTCACGCATTCCGGGGCTTCGTGGGGGGGCTTGGCGAGGCCCCGCTCTTCCCCAATTTTCTTGGCTGCATCACTCTTGAGGGCTTCAAAGGCGTTGGCGTGTTTCATCGCCTTCCAGACGTCCCACTGGGCTCCTTCCGGCTTCTTGTTGTGGCAGACTTTACATTGGTCATGGCCAATGAAGTCTTTGGCCTCCTCGGCCTGGACCAGGCTGGCAGCAAGCAGGAGGCTGAGGGTGATGAGGGCATTCCGTGAAAGCGTATGCATAGGTTTTCCTTTCCTGGCGCCGACCCGAGCGGGCAGTCCCGCAGGGCAGACGCGGTAACTAAGTAACAAGCTATTCATGGCAGGTCCGGCAGCTTACCGAATTGTTTACAAGATGGGGCGCGCGGTTGGGCAGGCCGCCCGGATGGCAGGCGGCACAGTTGACCGGGTAGATGCCCAGTCCATGGGGCGACCGGCGGGCCTTACGGTGCTCGATATTCTGGTGACATGCGGTGCAGGAACTTTCCTGGGGGGGATAGTGACACGAGACACAATGTCGGTTGAGCGAGCCGCCGAATCCAGCCCGGTGGCTGGTCGGTTTGGTTTTTTCATGGCACTTGATACACGAATCTTCTTCATGGCAAACCGCACAGTTGTTCTGATCGATGACCGCCCGCAATCCGTGGGGTTTACGGCGCCACGCTATCGTGTGGTTGTCGGGCTTCATGCGGCTGTGACAATCTTCACAGGTCGCGACCGTATCATGGCACATCGCACAATACTGGGGGTCAAACTGGGCTTCCCGGCCGTGGGTCTTCAACCAGATATCGGGTGCATCGTGGGCGATCCGGGCGCCGCCCCGAAACTGGGGCCGCGTTTCCAGGCTGAGTTCGCGGTGGCAGACGGCACAGTCATTCGACGCAAAGGCCCGGTCGGGCAGGCCCGATTCCAGCTTGGGTGGTTCTGACGTCGCGTGGCAGGTCATGCACCAGGGCATGAGTGGCCCCTTCGGCAGATCCGGTATTTCACCGGGCGTCTTGTGACATTCCATACAATCCAGAGAAACGTCCAGGTGGGCTTCATGCCCAAAAATCGTTTCCACACTCATCCGTTTGATGACGGGACCGACACTTTGGTCCTCCCGGGTGTGGCAGAAGTTACAGGAAGCCTTGTCGGTCGCAGTTTCATCGATCTCGTGGCATATACTGCACAGGTTGTGTCCTGGCATTACATGCCGGTTTTCTTCCCACACGTGACAGGTGGCACAGTCCAATTGCTGCTCGATGTGGGCATTGTGGCCCGATTTCAGGCCGCGGTCCACCGATTTCCCCGATCGGCCGAACAGGGCCGCATCGGAGGCAACGGTGACGCCAAACAATGCGATCATCGCCAACGCGATCCCGCGAAATCCAGGCCTGTGCGTCATGGTTGCTCCTTTACTCACTAAAAACGCAGCCGATAGCCGGCGCGGATTCGCCAATAGGGCGAATCGGGGCTATCGTCCTCTTCAAAGGAAATCTTGGTGTAGACATCCTGATCCTCCTGAAAGGCCCACTCCACCTCGGCATACACGCTGTAGACATTTTCCCGGGTATCCACAATCCGGGTGCTGGCCCTGCGGGCCGCGTAAGAGAAGCCGGGATAGATGCCGGGTACAAAGGCCACCAGGGCCGCGTCTACCAGGGCCGCGCGCTGGTCATACTCCACGACACGATCCTTGTAGCGGACGTAATCGACGCCGAAGCGCCCGTCCACGGTGCCCCACGAGCGGCTTATTTCTCCGGTCACTGTCCAGGTGCCTTCACCGCCAGAGACATCCCAGTACTCCAGGGAAGTCGAGACGTCGACCTCCTGAAAGACGTCATCCACGTACAACACGGTGCCAACCCGAACATAGTCTCGGTTTCCCGAGTAAAAGTCATCGTTCTCTGCATTGCGAATCTCACCTTCCAGGGTAAGGGTGACCGACTCCGTCAAGGGGCGGTGGAGGCCCAGGTAGAGGGTCTGGTGTTCCCGGTACTGACCGAGAATCTGGTAGAAGGGGGAGAGGTCGGCCGTGGTGTCGCCCGTCGTTTCAAACAGCTGGCGGTAGTGGAGGTCGTAGAGGAGGTCCAGCCGGGGTATGTACCCATTCAGACTCAGCGACAGCTCGTCCACGTCACTACCCAACATACCGATACGGGCGAAGAGCCGGGTGTTCACACCGAAATTGTGCCACAGACTCAGGGTCGTCTTACTGTCATTAAGCTCCGACGCCACCGGGCGTATCCAGCCCCCGAACCGGCGACTTCTGTCGGATACTCCGTAGCGACTTTCCTCCGCATAGTAACCATCCAGGGCAATACGGGTATGGGGCGTGGGGATCCATGCAAGGCCACCACCGAGCACCAGATCATCGGTGGTGTCCCGGTATATCGAGGCGCGGGCTCCCACAAAGGCATAGCCTTCCCACTGCCCGACGCGCTTTCGGCCATAGAGCCCGTCGATACGATTGTAGGTGGCGCCCTCCTGGATCCGCTGACGTCCGATTCTTAACTCGGAGTTGGTACCCAGGGCATCGTCGATCTTCGCGTAGAGATAGAGCAAGCGCGCCTGAACATCGGCACTCGAAGCATCGTTGATGTCCCGCAGTGTGTTTGGTTTGTCCCTATCCGAACTCAAATCCTGATGTAGCCAGAGCGAGCCCCGGAGGTGCAGGCGACTGTATTGAGGGGGGTCTACCTCTAACCGGAGAAACTGACTGAAATCGATGTCCTCGTCGCTGCGAGAGAAAACCGTGTCCATCTCCGTTTCAAAGGTGCCCCGGTACCAACGTCGTGTTCCGTTGCCTGCCGCAGTGTCCGAGTCCGTTGGCAGCACGGCCTCCTCCTCCGCTGTGTCCGAGGCGGTGTCGTCCTGGGTGTTTTCTGTGGCCTCCGCTGCGGGCGCCCCGTCTTCCGCCTCGGCGAAGCACGGCGCGGGGGAGCAGGTAAGCAGGAGCAGGCAAAGCAGTATGGCCCCCAATCCTTTTCCCAGGTACGAGTTCAGGGCGTTCAGCTCCGTAACGATTTTTCTGCCAAAGGGTCTCCTCGGGGATAGTGGGCTTGGGACACCCTTCATGGCCGTGCTCCGATGATTTCGTAGAGCGACTGCAGTCGCGTATTGCTTTCCAGGTCATTTTCGTCGTAAGGGGGACCGGAATTCGGCTGTACGGGATCATGACACCCCGTTACGCCTGCACAGGAATTGGGGGGAGCGGGTTCCACACCCATTGCGACGGCGTCATTACTGGCAATCGGCGGGATTGTAAAGAGGGTGTGATCATGGCTTGGCTGAACCGCCGAGCTGCCTGCGTTGGGTGGCAAGTGACACCCGGTGCATCGGCTTGAACCGGAACCTGCCGGATCGACGGGGTGCATGTCGCCCGTATGGAAATCCACGTCCACATCCCGTTGAAATCCCAGGGCAAAACTCTGATGGCATTGGAGGCAAAGGCGATTGGTTGTGGGGTCTGCACGGAACATGTCACCCGCGTGCATGTCGTGGCAACTGGAGCACGTCGCGACGTCTTTTTGGGCATGGCCGCTCAGCGAGAATTGTTCCACTTGATCGACGTGACAGCTCCCGCAGAGGGTGGCGTAGTTTGCATTCCCGAACCGTGCGGGTGACGTGCTGCTGATCAGCATGCCCCCCTGCTTGTGCACATCGTGGCAATCGGTGCAGGTTGCGGCGCCTTCCAGGAAATGGTTGGTCGCAAGAAAGCCCTGGGCACCGATTCCAACGGGCGAGACGATGTCGCTGTGGCAGGTGATGCAGGCCGTGTGCCGCGTGTCAAAGGGATAACGATTGGGATTGTCGATGAAGAGCCCCAATCGGCCCCCCTGTTGCACGTGGGTCAGGCCGGGGCCATGGCAAGACTCGCACGACAAACCCTGGTGAGGGCTGTCCAGAAATTCCAGGTGGTTACTGGCGCTACGGCCATCGTGACAGGCCAGACAGGTGGCGCTACCCACTTCGCCGGGCCCGAGCGAAGAGTTCTGACAGCTGTCTGCCCCCAGGGAAAAGACTCCCAGAACGAGCAGGCAAAGGACCCAACTCCCCCGGCGAATCCCCGAAGCGATGGCCCGTCCAGTTCGCTTGTCAGCTGTATTGCTCACGGCACACCATTCCCTCTACGTGGTACCGACACATTGACACGACAACCTCCGATTCGGTCGTGTAAAAGACTTCCGAGTATCGTGAAATATCACGTGGCGTACGTCGATCTGTAAGTCGCTATAGAGAATTCCGTGCCAACAGGACACTGGTGCGCCCGCCTGTAACGTCCACTCACGCTATCACGGTTCGGGTATGCTGTCAAGGGCTTCCCTCCGCGCATCGGCTTAAGATGGTACTTGCGCAATTGTGGGCAGTACAGTACTGTACTAATGGACACTCTTGGCACACCCGGACGTTCCGCCAATGCCATGGCATCGCCCCTTCTTTGGGCGATGTCGCAGGGTCCGGAACGAGATCGGGGTATATCAGGAAAGTTGGCACGACTTAAGCTTTCCTCTATATGACAGTAGGGAGATGCTCAAGGTCGTTCGTGTGGGCACTTTCCAGAGCCCGGGAGCCGTTTAATCGCCGCGCTGAGAGCGAATCTTGGCACTACGAGAATCAGATAGTGATTCTGTGAAGGGAGGTCGTTGTGATTGGGTATACACCGAAAACACATGAACGCAACGGGGGATGGTGGGGCCTCTGGACCCCGTTGCTCGCGGTCCTGTTACTGGCCGGGTGTCCTCTGATAACGACCCCCGACCCCGATCCGGACCCTGATCCCGACCCCGATCCCGACCCGGATCCGGTGATGGTAACGCCCGTTTCGACTTCGCCGGGGCTACAGGTGGATATCCTGTCGGTCGAGATTCCCGCTGACTTGCGCCCGGTGGTGCACTTTACGGCGCAGGATGACGCGGGTGAACCGATTCCCCTTCGTGAGCTTTCCGACGTCCGTTTCATTCTGGCCTATCTGGAGCAGGCACCGCCCGAAGGCAGTAGCGCGCGGTATGTGAGCTACATTTCCCAAACCGAAGACCCCGACGGGACCGCGGGGACCGGTGACGAGGGCACGCAAGCGACCTACGACAGCGCCCGACTGGGCGGAGTGGTCCAGGGCGATGACGGGGAATTTTCCTACCGCTTTGCAAGCAGCCTGCCCGCCGACTACCCGCGGGATGCGACGCATCAGGTGGGGGGACAGTTGGAACGGTTGTTCCCGATTGATGAATTAGAGTATCCCGCCAATCCGGTACTGGCTTTCCGTCCCGATGGAGGCACAGCGTTGGGTTCACGGGAGATCGTGAATACCGAGACCTGCAACGTATGTCATACCCGGTTGGCAATCCACGGCGGTGCCCGTCGGGAAGTCCAGTTGTGTATCCTCTGCCATAATCAGGGTTCCGTGGATGCGAATTCCGGCAATAGCGTTGACTTTGCCGAGATGATCCACAAGATTCACCAGGGCGCCGGTCTGCCAAGCGTGCAGGCAGGTGTGGCCTATCAGATTATTGGCTTCCGCAATTCGGTGCATGACTATTCCGACGTGCATTTTCCCCAGCCGGTGGAGAATTGTACGGCGTGTCATACCGATGCGGCCATGTCCGACATTTACATGACGACACCGACCATCGAAGGCTGCGCTTCCTGTCATGATCGCGCCTGGTTTGGCGAGCCCCTGGCCACGCCGGAGGGCTTCACCAACCACGTGGCGGGCCAGCAGGTGGACAACAGTCTGTGCGCACTGTGTCACACCCCCACGGCCCCGGGGCCTGCCCCCATTCTGGAGGCCCACCGTCTTGCTACCGATAGCCCGATTGCTCCGGGCCTGTCCTTGACCGTGAATAGCGTGACCACCGAAGCCCTGGAGACCGGTGCTGCAGTTACGATAAATTTCACGGCGGAAAATGGCGCTGGGGAAGCCTATGGCGACCTGAGCGAGCTGGCTACCGTTGCCGCGACCCTGGCCTATCCGGTAAGCGATTATGAACAGGCTTTCCGCGAAACGATCACAGCGGCCAACGCGACGGACAACGGGGATGGCACCTTCAGCTACACGTTCACAGAACAGGTGCCGGTCGACAGCGAAGCGACCTTCGCGGTAGCGATGGAAGGTCGGGTGCGCTTTGACCTCCTGGGAGAGACGATTACCCAGGGGACGGCGTCCAATGGACGGATGATTTTCACGGTGAACAATAGTGAGCCGGTGGAACGTCGTCAGATCATCGATGACGCCAAGTGCAACGCCTGTCACAGCGAGCTGCGGTTCCACGGAAGCCTTCGGGTCGGTGTGGATAGCTGTGTGATGTGCCACAACCCCAATGGGACCGATATCGCACGGCGCACGGAGGAGCAATTGCCGCCGGAGACGATTAACTTCAAAGACATGATCCATAAGATTCACCGTGGCTCCGAGTTGGAGATGGCGTTTACGGTCTTCGGATTCGGCGGTACGGCCCACGACTTCACCGAGATCGAATTCCCCGGTGATTTGAGAAACTGTGAGATGTGTCACGTGGACGGTTCTTTCGAGATTCCCCTGTCCATGGATGCCATCTCGACCGTTATCTCTGACGGCACCACAATCGTCTCCGAGAAGTTGCCGGAGCGCGCCTCCTGCACATCCTGTCACGATAGTCTGGTGGCCGAAGTGCACGCCATCCTCAATACGGATCCCGGTGCACGGGTAGAATCCTGCTCCGTTTGTCACGACAGCGGCGCGGACTTCGCCGTCATTGATGTCCACAATATGGGGCCGTGATAGCACAAGGTTAATGGAGTGTGGGGAAGGTGACTCGTTCACCTTCCCCTTCCCCTAAAAGCATACGGAACGCGGGGAGAAAATAGACGGATGAATCGTCCAGAGAAAAGCTGGCTGGGAGCCGCAGGGCAGTTGATTTGGCGTAACTGGATTACCCTATTCGGTAGTAGCCTGACCACCGTGAGCGCCCTTGCCATTCTGGTATTTATGGTGATGACCCTTTTAGGCGTGCCCCTTTCGCCCTACATCGGGCTTCTGACCTATCTGCTGTTGCCCGCCGTATTCGTCTTGGGATTGCTGATAATCCCCGTGGGGGCCTGGTGGGACCGCCGCCGTCGCCGGGCGCTCAACAGCGACGAACCCGCCCACATCAAACTGGATTTCAACAGCCCGCGCATTCAACGGCTCGCCATCATCGTCGGTTTTCTGACCGCCTTCAACTTCATGTTGATCTCCCTTATCAGCTACGAGGGGGCCGTCTATATGGAGTCTGTCGCGTTTTGCGGGACAACCTGTCACACGGTGATGGAACCTGAATTTACCGCCCATATGAATTCTCCCCACGCCATGGTCAAGTGCGTGGATTGCCACATCGGGCCGGGGGTACCCGCACTGGTCCATGCGAAGTTGAATGGGCTCAATCAGGTCTATGGGGTGCTTACCGGAAGCTACGAAACCCCCATACCCGTGCCCGTTCACAACCTGGCCCAGGCGGAGGAAACCTGCGGGGAGTGTCACAATCCCGAAATGGATTTGGGCGATGTGCTGAAGGTGACCACGGATTATGCCTCCGACGAAAACAATACGCCCCTGACGTCCGTCCTGCTCATGCACGTGGGAGGCCGCGACGCCGCGGGCTCCGGTATTCATACGTGGCACCTGGCGCCAGGCCGGGAAATACGCTATTACTCCACCGACGACAAACGGGAGGAAATCGGCTACATACGCTCGGTAAATCCGGATGGCTCGGTCGTCGAATATTATGCCGACGGATTTTCTCAGGAGGGCAACGAGATTCCTGAAGAGGCGCTCCGCCAAATGGACTGTACGGACTGCCATAATCGGGCCACCCACCGCTTCAAGATGCCCGGGCCCGCACTCAACGAGGCCCTGGATGAAGGACGGATTGATAAGACCTTGCCCTCTGTAAAAATGGCGGGACTGGCCGCCCTGGAGGGGGCGCTTGATGCCGAAGATGCCACGGTATTCATCCAATCCCATCTGGAAGGCTTCTATGCGGAGAACCACGGTGAGATTGTGGCAGAACGGGCCGAGTCCCTGGACGAAGCGATTCGTGCGATTCAGGATATTTATCGGAAGAATATATTTCCCGCAATGGATATTGGTTGGGGGACCTATCCGGACCACAATGGGCATACCCAGTTCGATGGCTGCTTTCGGTGCCACGATGATGGTCACAGCAGCCGCGATGGCGCAAACATCATCAGCCAGGACTGCACGAGTTGCCACAACGTGGTTACGTGGCAGGAGGAGAATCCGGAGATACTGGGTGTGCTGGGGCTTTAGTAGCGGTTGAGCGATGGAGGCGTGCGGAATGCAATGGCGTCTCCTCCGATACCCGGTTGCCCCGGGTTGGGGCGGAAAGGAGTGGTCATGAAATCACGTGTCCTACTAGGTGCGCTGGCCTTGGGGCTCAGCAGTTGCGTGACTCCGGAAGTGCGTTTTGAGACCATCCATGAAGCCGTCACGGATGGTACGCCCCGCGATGTGGCGGCACTTCTGGATGAAGGTATCCCCATAGACAGCCGCGGTGAATATGGGATGACGCCCCTGCACTCTGCGGCCGCATGGGGCAATCTCGATATTATGGCCTATCTGATGAAGCGGCAGGCAGATGTGAATGCGGTGAATGACTGGGGCTTGACTCCCCTCCACATTTCCGCCGCCCGTTGCCATGATCACGATGTCAGTTTTCTTCTGGAACATGGTGCCGAGGTCGATGCACGCACCCGCGCCAATTGGACCGCGTTGCATTATGCGGCCGCGCGGGAAAACGCGAAGGTCGTCCAGACGCTGCTCGATGCGGGGGCCGCTATCAATGCACAGACCCAGACCGGGGATACGGCACTGCACCGGGCGGCCCACAACGGAGGCCAAAGCGTCGTGCGGGTCCTGCTCGATCACCATGCCGACACCGCCATCAAGAACAACGAAGGCGACACGGCAGCCGATGTCGCCAGGAAAGAGGGGCACGAGCAGATAGTCCGCATGCTATCCGCCCTCTAAATAGGCGAAGTGTCAGCTCGGACATTCTCCAGGTCGTTCGGCCGCCATCTTCTCGAATGGGGGCTTGGGAGCGCAGGCGGTTTGCCAGCGCTCCCAATGAGCCAATTCTGTACGAAGCGACAGGTCTGCAGGTGGCAGGGCCTAGTCGATGTGCACCCAGGCTTTCGCGTGGGCAGTCTGGCCATTGTCGTGCGTTCGTGACACTTTCACGATGTAATCGCCGGGCTTTTCGTAGCGGTGTTCCAGCGCCACATAGCCCTCGGGAGCCAGGGGCTTGGCGTCTTCCGGCGAGCGGGTTGTCTGGGTCGGGCTGCCGTCGCCAAAGTCCCAGATTTCTTCACCGCCCTGTATCCGGAAGGCACGGGCCTTAAAGGTGATGGGATCGCCGGGCTTCAGATTGCGCGTGGGGTAGTAGTTGATGTTGACGTTGGGCGTGTAGTGTTCCAGGTCCGCGGGATCGAGCGCCATGACATAGGCGAAGTCATAGGCCACCTGACCCGCGCGGTCCGTCACTTTCAGGGTCTCACAGTAAAACCCGGGCGTGGGGTAGACTTTTTTCACCGAGGCTTCCGCCACCTTGGTGCCGTCGAAGAGTGTCCATTCATAGGAAGTAATCGAATCGTTGGCACTCCAGGAGCGCCGCCCGTCGAGGTGGGCCGTCTCGCCCGCCGTAATCATTTGCATAGGCCGCGCATTGGCATAGAGGCTCATACCAAATTCGTTTACATAGGCTTCGTGCAGAAAGGCAAAGGCGGGCTGGCTGCCCCATTTCCCCGAAGGTTGACGACTCTTGATCTCGAAGTGGAGGTGCGACCAGCCACCGCTGGCCCCTTCTTTGCCCACAATACCGACCGGGTCGCCCTGCTTGATGACGGCGCCGAGTTGGATGTTGGGTGCGATTTCTTTCAGGTGGGAATAGCGGTAATACCAGCCGCGACCATCCATCAGATAGACCACATCATAGCGCGGGCTGGTGGGCGTGTCTTCGCCATGGCCTTCCAGCACGTCCATGCCCCGCTGGACCACGAGGGCATCGGTGGCGGCAATGACGGGGGCCAGGCCTTCGGAAGCGCCAATGTCCATGCCCGCATGGTAATAGATCTTCGGGAGAATGCTCTTGCCACCATGGACGGGCTCGTTGTCGAACCAGGTGCGGGTGGAGTACCAGCCCTGCTTCACGGGGTAAATCATGGAGCCGGGATGGAGGTAGGGGGAGTCCTTGGGCCAGAGGCGAAGGCGGGCGTCTTTGTCCAGTCCCCAGAAGGCCGGCGTGCCATTTCCATTCAGGCCCTTGGTCACCGAACAATCGATCTGGACCGGGCCGATTGTAACGGGCAACCGGTAGGGGCCTGCTTCCAGGGTGACTTCCTCTTCATCCACCTTTAACTTCAGCGTGCTGCTGTGGATGGCCTTGCGGATGGGCTCCGCATGCTCGGCCAGGTGTGAAAGGGTGACCGTCACGCTACGGCCGTCGTGAAGGGTTACGATTGTGCTCTCACCCACGTTGAGATCGACGACCCGAATCAGGGGTGTGACAGGGGTGAGGCCCGGCACATCGTTGACCTGGGCCAGGGCCGGGGGGCAGGAAAGGACTACGAGGGCAAGGGTAAAATAGATTCGACGGAACACGGGGAACTCCTTCATTTGGCAGCCGCAAGGATTGGATTGGAAGGGGCTACTATAGCGAGAACCCGCCTGCAAGGCCAAGTGGCGTGCGGGCGGGCCGGGGGATTGGCTTGATGCAACGATGGGCACATCTATCACACCAGCGACTTTCATCTGGCGTCCAGGACGATTCCCCTCCCGGGAGGGGCCAGGGGTGGGTTCGCGACGTTGTCCGTGCCTTGACCCACCCCCAGCCCCTCCAAGGAGGGGAGTAAATCTGATTTCAGATGAAATTTTTCGGGGCGGGTCAACGACCCCGTTGGCGGTATCAATTCAGTAGGTGCTTGCCCGGTCTTCAGGGCTCCGGCGTCTTGGCAACGGCAGCTTCGGCGATAAAACCGTGGTAGCGGCCCATCCAGTAGGGCATGAGAAAATCGGCCCCCGTCTCGATGCGGTGATTGGAGTTTTTTTCCTCGGGCAGGTAGACATTCCGATTCCAGCGGCCAAACTGACGTTCATCAACGGGCAGCGCCGTGATCAACTGTTCTTTACCAAAACGGTCGATCCGTGGGTCAAAGACCACATCGGCCCGGTGGCTGTTCAACTGCTGCCACTGCCGTCGGTCCGTGGGGATGCGGCGAAGATTCAAGGCGGCGGACTCCAGATCGACCATGCCCGGGTCGATGGTGGCCGTCACGAAGTAAAAGAAACTGCTCCGGTCCCGATCGAGGGTCTTGTAGTGACGTCGCACCGCCTTGTGTAACGTGTCGCGGATAGCGGGGTCCTGCTCTATCTGGAGAATGGGATACCAGGCGACGTAGGCCAGCTGATTGTCCGAGTGGTTTTCGGAATCGGGGAAGACCTTCTTTTCCAGCAGCACATTGGCGAGATAATGGTGCTCGGTAATCAGTTTCATGTAGTGCTGCTGAAACTTCTCATCCCCGGTAATGTAGTAGGCGGTCTTGAGAAAGGAGAGAAGCTGGAGGCTGTTCAGCCCGTTCTCGAGGTAACGGTTTGGGTCGTCATTGAGTCGTTCCGGGGACCAGATACCCCAGCGGGTTGGCTCGCCGTCCCAGTCCAGCAAGACATAGCCATTGTCGACGATGTAATTGGTCAGGTCGCGAACCTGCTTGATGCAGCGTTCCCGTTCTGCCGGGTCGTTCTTCGCAATATGTTCCCAATAGGTGTAGAAGGCGTAGTAGTGACCGTCGATTTCATCGGAAGACGTGTCACTCTTCCAATAGAACTGGCCATCGGGCGTGAGTCGCCACTGCTCATCCTTGTCCTTGCCAGCGGCGATCGCTTCCTCCAGGGGGAGCACCGTGCGGGCGACGAGTCCAGGCGTGCCCGAGGCATTCTGCAACATGTACAGGGCGTGCATGCCTTCCCGGGCCGACGCTTTGGCCGCCTCATCGCCTGTCGTGGCATAGGCAAGAGACATGGCCACGATGTGGTACGAGGTCCAGAGGCCGTCATTATCATCATCCCGGATAACCCACGAATCGGGATCTTCCTTGTCTGCCAGTTCGGCGGCGGCCACCAGGCCCAGGCGACGATGGTGTGTGTTGATACGTTCTTCAATGGTGCTCGCCCGTTCGAGCAACGTGGTGGTGATGATTTCCAATCGGCCCAGGCCCGCGTCGGTGGCGGTGTAGATGGTGCGCCCCTCCGGCGTCACCGCCACATCGTGAATGGAATTGCCCGGAAGATACCGGAGCCCCTCGCGATAGAACCACTGCCGACCGGATTCGTAGGGACGATAGTGCACCAGCCCGTGGCCCGTGCCGACCCATAGCCGGTCATTGGCATCCACGGCAATGGCCGTGATGGATTCGACGGGCAGGCCATCGCGCCCGCGAATGGCACGCCAGGTGCCGTCTACGTCACGGACACTGAGGCCCAGGGGCGATCCGGTCCAAAGGGCACCACGGTTGTCGATGGAGACCGCGGTGACGTGGGTGGCCAGCGGACCACCGACTCCATATTCGGGGTGGAACTGCAGTTCGTTTCGGGTCAGACAATAAAGGCCGCGGTTGGTGGCGAGCCACACGTATTCCGAGTCTTCGGCGCTGTCCAGGATGCGCAGTCCCGGTTCCGATTCGAGGACTTCCCGATGGGCGGCGAGGCGGGTGCGTCCGTCCACGCTTAATCCCATGGCCACCCGGGGAGAAAGGAGGGGGTCGGGTACCGCTTCGGCCGAAGCCGGCGGCGCCCACGTGCTCGTATCGACCGTCAGGGTCTTGTCGCCCGTGCCCAGGACCAGGGTGTTTTTCTGCAAGGTCACCGCGTCGATCGGGGCCACCGGAATGGTATCTGGTACCGCCTGGCGGACATGCTCCTCGAAGGGAGGGACGACAATGGGCAGGCGGTCGGCGGGGCGAGACTCCACGATAGCGACATCGTGTTTGTAGGTCAGTGGCGGGACCACATTCCATAGGGGAAAGGGTAATTCCGAAAGATCTTCGGCAGGGGTGGGGTTCAGTGCACACACCGCGAGTAATAGGGCGATGAAGGCTGGGGTACGGGGCATCGTGGGCAACTCCTTCAGGACGGGGGATAGCAACAAGGTGACAACGGGGTCACCTGAACATAGTAAAGACGACTAGCGGGGATTTTCCTTACTTCTTTTTTCGAGGCAGGGGACACAGAGGGGGGATTCCGGGACGATTTCAAGCCGGGCGGTGGCGATAGGCGTCTTGCAGAGGACGCATATCCCGAATTTTTGATCGTTGATGCGTTGGAGTGCCGTTTTCAACTGGGTGCCGTGCAGTTCGAGGCGGCGACGTGCCTCCAAGGTCATTTGTTGCTGCTGCATGGCGTCCTGACGGGTCAGACGCCCGATGGCGGGATCGGGTGAGACGGGTTGAGACATCTCCTCCAGTTGAGAGAATTGGTCCGAGATCTCCTGCTGGCGCTGGAGGAGCAATGTCTTGTAGTGCTCAATGTCTTCGGGGCTCAACATGGCGGGGCCTTCGCGTGCGGTTTCCAGATGGGCGCTCAGCGCGTTGGAGCGCTATGCTCCGATTATAGCGAAGCGAAATAGAAACTGCCAGAAGTCATCCGCAACGGTCGGAGAGGCACGGAGCCGGTCCCGGGCCTAGCTGCCGGTCGCGTCCCGGAGGGCCTGGACTTCTTCGTCGGTGAGGTAGCGCCATTCACCCGGCTCCAGATCGCGCACCTGGAGGCCACAGAAGACGATGCGTTTCATGGTATCCACCCGGTGGCCCACGGCATCACACATCCGTTTTACTTCCCGCTTTTTGCCTTCATGGATCTGGAGACGAAGAAGGGTCTGCCGTTTACCGCGCTCCACGATGCGGGCCTGGGCCGGCGCCGTTTTGCCATCTTCCAGTTCCACGCCGTCACGCAACTGCTGGAGAGATTCGTCGTCGACCCGTCCCCATACCCAGGCCAGGTAGACCTTGGGTATCTGGTAGCTCGGGTGGATGAGTCGGTTGGCAAGCTCGCCGTCATTGGTGAGCAGCAGGACGCCGCCCACATCCATGTCCAGGCGACCTACCGGATAGACCCGCGCTGAAACCCCTTCGAGACAATCCAGCACGGTTTCCCGGCCATGGGTATCTTTGACCGTGGTGACCACGTCGGGAGGCTTGTTGAGCAGCACATAGACCGGGGCCTCGCGGCCGACCCGCTCCCCGTCGAGTAAGACGAGGTCATTGCGGGGTTCAATGGTGCACCCCAAGGTCGCCGTTTCGCCGTTGACGGTGACCCGGCCGGCTTCGATAAGCTTTTCGGCGTTTCTGCGGGAGGCGACGCCGCAATGGGCCAGGTATTTTTGGAGGCGTTCCACGGCTTAGCGCATTTCCTGAAGTTCTTCCAGGGTGGGGAGCTCTTTCAAGCTGCCCATACCAAACTGCAGGAGAAAATCTTCCGTGGTGCGGTAGAGTTTCGGGCGGCCCGGGCTGTCGGCGACGCCGGATACTTTGATAAAGCGCTTTTCCTGGAGCTGCTCGAAGGCGTGGGAGACACTTACCCCACGGATGGCCTCTACTTCAGCACGGGTCGTGGGCTGCTTGTAGGCGATAATGGCCAGCGTCTCCAACACGGCCTTGGAGAGCCGTTTGCTCTTTTTGATCTGGTAAAGGCGACGGATGAAAGGCGCATAGGCCGATTTGGTCATCAACTGGTAGCCACCGCCGATTTCCTTCAGAAAATAGGGGAGCTCGTCGCGGCCGTTGATATCGTCCCGGAGCTCTTCGATGATCATAGTCACCACTTCGGGATCCATCTCATCGGCGATTGCTTCTGCCAGACGGGTGGCGTTCATCGGACGGTCACTCGCGAAAAGAAGCGCGTAGAGGGCCTGACGCATTTCGTCCCGACCCAGCTCCTCCGGCTCTTCGTCGTCTACATCGCCGTCCATCGTGTCTTCGTCTTCTGCCTCGTCCGCAGCAGTGGTCTTGGTTGCTGCATCAGACTCATCGGCGTCATCAGACTCGTCGGCCTCATCGGCGTCATCAGACTCGTCGGACTCGTCGGACTCATCGGACTCATCGGCCTCATCGGACTCATCGGCCTCATCGGACTCATCGGACTCATCGGACTCATCGGCCTCATCGGCCTCATCGGACTCATCGGCCTCATCGGCCTCATCGGCCTCATCGGACTCATCGGACTCATCGGACTCATCGGCCTCGTCGGACTCATCGGCCTCGTCGGACTCATCGGCCTCATCGGACTCATCGGACTCGTCGGACTCGTCGGACTCGTCGGACTCATCGGACTCGTCGGACTCGTCGGACTCGTCGGACTCGTCGGACTCATCGGACTCATCGGACTCATCGGACTCATCGGACTCATCGGACTCGTCGGCTTCACCGGCGTCATCGGCGTCATCGGCGTCATCAGACTCGTCGGACTCGTCGGACTCGTCGGACTCGTCGAGCCCGTCTGCTTCTTCGGAGACGCCTGCCTCGTCCGCTACCACCTCTTCGGGGGATGCGACTTCATCGTCGATGGATTCCGATGTTACGTCCGTCTCTTCATCTGCAGGTGCCATGATATAAATCGCTTAGCTGGTTGTAAACAACTACCGTATGGAGTGGAACAAAAAGGGCAGCGGACGCTATGGCCCGCTGCCGCGGTATTCTAACAAAAACTAAGGGGAATTAACTGACTTTCTGGCCCATGAGTTCCAGGAAGGGCTTCAGGTCGTTTACCAGATCGACGAAGCGCTGGGGCTTGAGCGACTGGGGGCCGTCGGAGAAGGCTTCTTCCGGACGGGGGTGTACTTCGATCATCAGGCCATCGGCACCGGCGGCAACGGAGGCCTTCGACATCGGTGCGACCAGGTCCCACTGCCCGGCGGCGTGGCTGGGGTCGATGACCACAGGCAGGTGGGTGTGCTTCTGCAGCACGGGCACCGCCTGGATGTCGAGGGTGTTTCGGGTCTCGGTTTCGAAGGTACGGATACCCCGTTCGCAGAGGACCACGTTGGGGTTGCCTTCCGACATGATGTATTCGGCGGACATGAGGAATTCCTGGATGGTGGACATCATGCCACGCTTCAGGAAGACCGGCTTGCGGGACTTGCCCACGGCCTTGAGTAATCCGAAGTTCTGCATGTTACGGGCACCGATCTGGAACATGTCGGCGTGCTTCTCTACCAACGGAACCTGTTCCACGGTCATGACTTCCGTCACCACAGGCATATCGAAGGCCTTGCCGGCTTCTTCGAGGAGGATGAGGCCTTCTTCTTCCATGCCCTGGAAGCTGTAGGGCGAGGTGCGGGGCTTGTAGGCACCGCCTCGGAGAATATTCGCCCCGGCATTCTTGCAGATTTCCGCCGTTTCGAGGATCTGCTCGCGGGATTCTACCGAGCACGGGCCGCCGACGATGCAAAAGTTGCCGCCGCCGATTTTCACGGAGCCGCAGGAGACGACCGAGCGCTCTGCTTTGACCTGCAGACCGGCCAGTTTGTAGGGCTTGAGGATGGGGACGACCTGTTCCACGTGGGCCAGGCTCTCCAGTGCATGGAGGCGTTCTTTACCCCGTTCGTCGCCGACCGCAGCAACCACAGTCCGCTCCACCCCTTCAATGATATGGGCGCGATATCCGAAGGCTTCGACCTTCTCCACTACGTGGTCGACATCCTTTTTTTCGCGAGAGGCCATTATGATAATCATGGCGAAAACCTTCTTCCAGCTGACTGCGGGTTGGTGGTGGGGGGCCCGCTGCGTGAGCAGAATAGGAACCACACCGGTAACGATGAATGATAGCCTGAGCGGGAAGGTTGCACACTACTCCACACCTAACCAATTGAGAGTTAAGGGGTTGTGAGAGAGAGGGCGTGCCTTCCTGCCCGGGTCTGTCCCCGTATCTGACGTGAGTCATAGTGACCACGCGGGAACCCGGACCCGTTGATTTTGAATACTTTCCTCCAAAATCAAGTCCGGGTAGTATACCGAGCCAGTGCGGGAAAAAGCAACGAAACGCGTGGGAAAGGGTAGAATAGAGACCAGCCACCTGCGTGGCTATCCAGGCGGAGGCTGCTCTATAATGACGTGGTCTGCGGTTGGGCCGGTATTCCCAGAGAAAGGGGTGTTCATGTCGTCATTGATGCGAGTTGCCAACGTGGTTTTGATGCTTTCCTTCGGCCTGTTTATTGCCGGCTGTCCGCCGGAGCCCCAGGAGGCCATTGCCTTTTCCAACACGAGCCTCGATTTCGAGCGCAGCCAGTTGCCCCGGTTCCTTGAGGTTTGGAATGACAACCCCAATGTGGATTCCCTCACCCTTTCGGTGACACCGTCGGCGTCCTGGATCATCGTGAATACCGGCTCCGTCACCAGTACGGGGCCCAATAACCGGCAGACCGTCCAGGTGTCTATCAACCGGAGCCGGCTCACGGCAGGGCAACATACGGGCAGTATCGTCTTTGCCGCGCCCGGCATCGTCACCGAGGAAGTGGCCGTCACGGTTACCCAGGACACGGATGGCAATACGGACACCCTCAATGTGGTGAATCCTTTCGTCCTCTTTTCTTCCCCTTATCTGATTGACTTCGCCTTTTCGCTCCACGATGCCGATGGCAATGCTGTGGTCCGGGATCCGGGGCAATTCTTTGTGTCGGCCCGGGAAGGCTCCCGGGCAGTAGGCAGTGAGACCGGTGTACATATTCAGCGGGGCACGGCCCGACAGCTCAAGGTGGCCCTGGTGCTCGACTACACCCTCTCCATGCAGTCCACCAATGGCGCCATTGCGGCCATGGAAGCGGCGGCGAAAGACACGTTGCTCTCGTCCCTCAACGAAGATGCGCTGGTTAGCGTGACCGAATTCCACCGGGAAGATTTTCAGGCGACCCAGGTGGTGCCCTTCACCGTGGATCGGGCCTATACCCGGGAGCGTATTGACGCCATTCAATCCGAGGTGGTGCAGGGATTCTCCGCCGCCTCCCGCATGTTTGATGCGGTGCTCGACGCCGCGGGTTCCTTTGCTGCGGGCTCGGTGGTGGAGGAAGACCGCTATATCATCATCTTCACCGATGGCAATGACACCTCCAGTGTGGCCACGACCAACGACGTGGTGAATCTCGCGACGAACCGGGGCGTGCGCATCTACGCCATCAATTTCGGAACGGGTGGGCTGGCGACCGACTTGCAGGAGTTAACCTCCCGCACGGAGGGCATGCTCTTCAGCGCCGAGTCCGTCTCGGAGTTGGACAGCTCCTTCCAACGTATCGTGCAGGATTTGGATGGTCAATACACCATCCGGTGGGCCTCCCTCGCGCGGGATGCCAACCCCTTCATGCCCGGTTTTACCCTGAGCCTCCGGGGGGACTCGGTGAGCTATACGGCCACCGACAACTTTGTGCCCACCCGCTACGCAGGTAACGGGGTCCTGGAAGGCCGGCTGCGCTTTGTGACGTCCGACAGTGAGACGGCGACCACGGTTTTCCTGCGTGCCGACTACGTACCGCGCTTCATTCGCCAGTTCAGCATCTACCTGAACAGCGACACGGGATTCACGGTAAGCGCGGTGGATGGGGACAATGACGGGCTCTTTGCCGGGTGGACCATGACCGAGACGCCCGATACGGAGAACGGGGGCGTGACCCTCTTTTTCGAGAGTCCCGGGAACCCTATACCCTTTGGCACGTTCGGCCCCTTGCTACGGGTTACCTACGACAGTCTGCTGGGTGAAACCGACCCGCTTTTCAGCACGGTTTATATTGATAACAGCATCTACAGCACGACAGGTGGTCAGTCCTTCCGGGTGGATGGCTACGACAATACGCCCCCCGGAAGCTGACACGAGGGTGAATAAACCCCTGCCCGTTGTGGTAGCTTACAGAGCCGGTGCTTTGGCACCTCGGATTGAAATACACAGCCGGTCTCCGCGAATAGTCTAATGCGCGGGGGCTGGCTTAGTTATTAAACCAAGAGAATGTATTCATGGAAGTAGTTTGTTCACAGTGCCAGGCCCTCCTGGAGGCCCCCGAAGAACTGGCGGGCCAAATCGTTATCTGCCCCCAGTGCGGCGCGTCTAACACGGTCCCCGTACCCGCGTCGGCCCAGGTGATTGAAGTGCACGCCGAGGCCGTGGGCGACGAGGAAGAAACCCTTCGCTACGAAGAAGATCCCTTTTTCAACCCCCAGGCCCAGGGACCCGCAACGGGCGATCAGGTCTGGGGACGCAGTGTCCGTATCGACAACATCAACACCGATGGACGGGGCTGCTGCGCGAGTGGCTGTATCGCCATCCTCCTGGTGATATTCTTCTTCATCTACGGTATCGTGTCCTTCTTCAGCTGAAAAAGGACCCGCCCCCTTTCGCTCAGTCCCGCGGGGCGTCTTTCAGCTCATCCAGCTCATACTGAATGCTCTGGGTCACGGGGAAGCGGAAGCCCGTCTTGGGATCCAGATCCAGGTCCATGACTTTGAGCGCCACCGGGTGCTGGTCCCGTTTCCACTGATTCGCGGAAAAGCGAACCGCGAAGTCCCGTGCCCACGAGCGGAGATCTTCGGCATCATAGGCTTCATGACGGGTGCATAACACCCGCCAGCAATCCACGAGAGACATGCGGCGACGGGCATAGAGGTAGAGCAAGTCGTCCAGCACGGGATAAGGCATGAGATCCGTTTCGTCCTGCTGGTCGGGGGCCAACTCCGCACTGGGCGGCATGGCCAACACGTCTTGCAGCGATTGTATGCCGTCCCGCTTGGAAATGTAGTCGAGGAGCTCCGAAACGAGGGTCTTAGGCACGTTGGCGATGGGGGAGTAACCGCCCTGGTTATCCCCGCCCGTGGTGCTGTAGCCCACGCCCATCTCGCTCAGGTTGGAGGTTACCAGCACCAGGCCGCCGGCACTGTTGGCCCAGTTGAGAATCATATTGCCCCGGACGCGGGCCTGTAGATTCTGCTTGGCGAGGTGGTGGATAGCCGATTTGTCGCCCAGGAGTTCGATCTGTTTCTCCAAGGCAATGCGGGACTCATCATCGATACTCACGACCTGGAAGGGCACGCCCAGTTCTTCGGCCAGATCCCGGGCGGCGTTTTCTGTGCCGCTGCTGCTGAATTTCGAATTAGGCAGGTAGACCGTATTGATGCGTTTGGCATACGCATCGGCCTTACGCCCTTCCTCCAGCGCTTTCGCGGCTTCCACCGCCATAAGGAGGCACAGGGCACTATCCCGCCCGCCGGACAAGGCGATGATGAATCGTTCGAAGACACCCACCTTCTCAAAATAGTCGCGCAGTCCCAGGACGAGGGCATCAAAGAGATCGTCGAGATAGGGGTTTCGGTCGGCGCGTCGTTCGGTCAGGGTGGGTACATAGAAATTGTCGGGGAGCTGGTCAGCATAGGCCGAAACCGGGGCGGGGGTGAAGGGCATCTCGACGGGGATGACCTTGATGCGGGCGTTCTCTTCGTCGAAGGTGTTGCCTTCCCGCCACGTCGTGTTTTCACCCCGAATCCGGGCCAGGTTGTCCAAATCGACGACCCCGCTGCTGACCGACCAGGAGTGTTTGCTGAGTATGCGCCCTTCGGCGACCAGGCCTTCGGGGTCGGCTACCAGGCCCCCGCCATCGAAGATGAGGCGGCTGTTGTCGCAGCCCAGCAGGTTGGCATAGGCATAGACTGCCTTGAGGCCGGAAGCGGCTTGGTGAACGAGGCGCTTGCGCTCTTCATTCTTTCCGGGGATGAAAGGTGAGGCACTGGGGTTGCAGATGATTTCCGCACCGGCCCGTACCCGCTCCCGCGCGGGAGAATTGGGGGACCAGAGGTCTTCGCAGATTTCGGCAGAAACCATGCCAAAGGGCAGGTCAAAGATGAGATCGCCTGCGGGCACGCCGTTGATGGTCGTGGTGCCACCGGTCCAGGCCGTGTAGTTGCGGCCTTCGTAGAAGATGCTGTACATCGGGAGGTGGCGCTTCAGGACCAGGCCCTGCACCTTGCCACCGGCCACCAGGGCGGCCGCGTTGTAGATCAGAGGGCCGACCCGAACCGGGAGCCCGATGACCACGGCGATGTCGTGGCAGTGCTCCGCCAGTTCCACGAGGGTGGCCCAGCTGTGACGGGTGATATCCGTCCAACTGACGCGGTCTTCCAGGCTGTAGCCCGAGATAGCCAGCTCGGGGGTGACCAGGAGGTGAACGCCCTGTTCCCGCGCCGCTTCAATGGCCGCACGAAGGCGACCCGCATTCCAGGCGAAGTCGCCTACCTTGACGGAAACCGCGGCCGTTCCGATTCGCACCAGTTGCATGGGTCCTCTTCTCCGAAATGTTCAAATGCGCCCCCGGGCGCACGGCTTATGCTTCGTCGGGGCCTTCGCTGGCATCAAGCTCCGGCACGTCGTCCGACGGCACCGCTTCTTTGCCCTGGGCTGCCATCATGGCCACGAGGGCGGCTTCCAGCTCCTGGGGGTGGCAGGTGCCAATAAGGAGGTGGTAGCCACTGCCGTAGTCAATGCGGACACCGAGGTTGCCGGTGACGTTGTAGGCCCGGCCGTTTCGCCCATAGCGGATACCCCACCCGCCATATTCCATGGCAGGGCGGTATTCGACGGCACCAATGGAGGCCACGTCTTCCATATCGATGAGGCGGGTCTTCCGGTGAAGGGGCCAGAAACGGATGAACAGACCTTCTGTCGTGACTTCGGTTTGTAGTTTCAGCGAGGCCATAAAGCCGAGAAACAAGAGATCAAGCAGAATGATGGCGCCGCCGAGAAGCAGCATCTGGCTGTTCGACATGGCGTCTTCCCCGAAGGGGATGTCTTGAATGACCTGACGCTGAACCATCCAGAGGATGGTGCCGCAGCAAAACGCAGTGGCCCCGAAGAGGGGGATCCAGAGAAAAGGGCTACGAAAGCGCTGGTCCTCACGAAAAAGTAATTGGGATTCCATCGGGTACAGGTCTCAAATCGGGTCGTTGGGGAAAGGTTTTTACCCCGGAAGTATAGCGCGTTCAGGACCACAAATTCCCGCGAGCTCCCCCATCGTCCCCGAACGCACTTCACGCCAGGTCGGGATTGCTCAGCATCGAATCCTTCAGCTGCCCCAGGGATTCGGAGAGCATGACGTCGTAAATCTGCGGATTACGCATCCGTTTGAACTCCTCGGGCAAGGCGGCGATCTGGGCCAGGGCCCGGGCGCGTATGTCGGCAATAGGCGGCGATTCGTGGATCCGCTTGCCGTCCATCACCACGGTTTGGAGCAATTCTTCCTGCCAGGCGGGAGAGGCGGCGTGGACCTTGCGATGGGGCCAGGTGCGGCTTCGTCCCGTGACCGGGCCTCCCGAGTGGAACTCTTCCCCATCGAGATACATGACGTCGCACAGGGGGTGGTCGTTGCTGTCGAAATAGCGGATGAGCTGTTTCCGTCCGGGATCCGTCGCTTTTTCGATGTTGGACGAAATCTTCATGCGGCTGTGCCAGGTGTCGCCTTCGCGGATGGCCACGAGCTTGTAGACGCCGCTGAGGGCCGGGGCATCGTAGGCCGTAATCAGGTGGGTGCCCACGCCCCACGCATTGATTTTGGAGCCCTGACGTTTCAGATCGGCCACCAACTCCTCATCCAGATCGTTGGAGGCCACGATCAGGGGGTCTTCCAACCCGGCCTCGGTCATCTTTTGATAGGCGATCTTACTGAGCCGCGAAAGGTCGCCGGAGTCAAGCCGGATGGCCGGCCGGACGTTGATACCTGCCGCGTGCATTTCCTTAAACACCGTGATGGCATTGGGTACGCCACTCGTTTCCGTGTCGTAGGTGTCCACCAGCAGGACGCAGCGGTCCGGGTAGTGGCGGGCGAAGGTACGGAAGGCTTCGAGTTCCGATGGGAAACTCATGACCCAGCTGTGGGCGTGGGTACCACCTACGGGAATGTCGAAGGTCTTGCCCGCCAGAACGTTGGAGGTGGAATTGCAGCCACCGATGTGGGCCGCCCGCGAGCCGCTGACGCCGCCATCGGGGCCATGGGCCCGGCGCAGGCCAAACTCCATCACGGGGTCGCCGTTGGCCGCCAGGCAGATGCGCGCCGCCTTGGTGGCGATGAGGGTCTGAAAATTCAGCAGGTTGAGCAGGGCCGACTCGATGAGCAGGGTCTCGAAGATGGACCCCTCGATCTGGAGTATGGGCTCATAGGGGTAAACCAGCGTGCCTTCCGGAACGGCTTGCACCGTGCAGGTCGGGGTAAAGGTGCGGAGATGGGCGAGGAAATCGTCGCCAAAAATGCCGAGTGAACGAAGATAGTCGATGTCGTCGTCGCCAAAGCGCAGGTGTTCGAGGTAGTCGAGGAAGGATTCCAGCCCGGCAAAGACGGCGAATCCGGTGTGGGGCGGCAGACTGCGAAAGAAATAATTGAAGGTGACCCGCTGCTCGGAGCGCTGCTCTTTCCACTGACCGGCCATCATGGTCAGTTCATAAAAGTCGGTCAGAAGGGCCAGCCCTTCCCGGCGAAACCAGGGGTTCTTGCCGGTGCTCATGGTGCTACCTCCACCCCACGGCAACGACGGATACCGGCGGCCTCCATTTCTGCCAGGGCCGCCTGGCCGGTCGCATCGTTTACCGCGCGGCAGCCATCTTCAATCAACACGGTTTCGAAACCTGCGGCCAGGGCGTCCAGTGCCGTTGCCTTCACACAGTAGTCGGTGGCCAGTCCCGCGACAAAGACCCGGGTCGTACCCGCCGCCCGGAGACGTTCCGCGAGGTCGGTGCCCTGAAAACCGCTGTAGGCTTCCGCGTTGGAATCGGTGCCTTTGCTGATGATGATGGCATCAGATGGCACGTGCAGGTCGCCGTGAAACTCGGCCCCGGGTGAATCCTGCACACAATGCTCCGGCCAGCTGCCGTCTTGGAAGGTGGGCGAATCGCTGAAGCTGCAGTGGTCCTGGGGGTGCCAGTCCCGCGTGAAATAGAGGCGGGAAAACTTGAGCTGGAGGGGGTTGATGACACGGACAACCCCTTCGCCCCCGAGGACGGGTAAGGCACCGCCGGGGCAAAAGTCGTTTTGCACATCAACCACAATCAGGGCGTCGGTGTCATTCACTTTCATCGTCCAACTCCTCCAGGTTTCCGTGGCGCATGGTGGCCAGGATTTCGGCGTGATCAAAGGCCAGCTCGGGCAAGTCGCCCAGGGGAAACCAGGCGGCCTCGGCCGCATCATCGCCCCCGGTGACCGCGCTGTCTTCCAAGGGGCACATCCCCGCGTAGACTACGGATATGGTATGGCCCCGGGGATCCCGGCCCGGCGTCCCGACAGTACGGTACTGAAACAAGGTCACCGCAGTCAGGCCCGTCTCCTCCTGCAATTCCCGGAGTGCGGCCGCTTCCAGGTCTTCGCCCTCATCCACAAAGCCCCCGGGGAATGCCCACTGACCGGCGAAGGGCTCTTTAGCCCGTTTAATCAGCAGAACCTCTGGGGTGTCTTCGTGATTGCGAAAGAGCACGACATCGGTGGTGACCATGGGGCGCGGATGGGAGTATTCGTACATACGGAATCGGAACCAATCTACGTTTTCCTGTGCAAGGTTTCTGTCAAGACCGGAATTATGCCTACTGTGGGCACGCCATCAGGGCTTTTTCTGGGACAGGAGCCAGGGGATGCCTTCGCTCTCCTGATAGGCTTTGTCCCAGGAGTTGTGCCCTACGCCCTCATACTCGGTATGTTGGATGTTGCCGCCCTGCGCCTTGATGGCGGCCACCATTTCACGGGTGCGCTCGGGAGGGACCACGCCATCGGCCCCGCCATGAAAGGCCCATATGGGCACCGTGGCGAGGGCGCGCACGCGGGAGGCCAGGCTGCCATAGGGGTTGCCACCGCCCACGTTGAGAAGCTTCTGGATTTCATAGGGGTCGCCACCGCCGCAGATGGGCATGATGGCCGCAAAGGTATCGGTATGGAGGGCGCCCCAGAGCCAGGCCCCGTAGCCACCCATGGAGAGACCGGTCAAGTAGATGCGCTTCGGGTCGATGTTAAATTCTTTCAGGGTCGCTTCCAGCTCCGCTTCCAGGAAGTCATGCCGGGTATTCCACACCTGCTCCTTCGGACATTGGGGCATGAGCACGATGGCCGGGAAGCGAGAGGGGTCTTTCTTGATGGCCGGTCCGATACCGGCAATGGTCTGGGCAACGCCATCGTCACCCCGTTCGCCGGCACCGTGCAGGAAGACAATCAGCGGCCAGGCCGTCTCCGCCGTATAGTTTTCCGGTACATAAACAACATAGCGTTCCTCGGTGGAATGCACGGTGATGGTCTTGTTCACAAAGCCGGTGGTCATTCCATCCTGTTCCTGGGCCGAAGTGGTGCCGGTGGCAATGAGGGTAAAAAAGGCGAGAAGGAGGGGGGTACAGCAGTGTTTCATCGATATCATTCTTTCGTGTCCATGCCCGCACCGTGGCGGTCGTAAGAGAAGGGATGAGTGGGGTTTTCCGGGGATACAATAATATGGACCGGCCGCGCGCGGGTGACCTGGTCCACCTGGATCCGGGTCAGGTTAGGGGCACGCCAGTTTTCTTCGATTTGCCATACGTGGCCATCGCCGTGAACATAGAGGACCGGTTTCCCGTATGCGGCCACCGACTCCACGAAGGGGGTCAGGAAGTCTTCATGCACGCGCTTGGGGGCGGCCTGGGCGATTAATACGACCGCATAGGCGTCGTCACCATGGAGCGCGAGGTTGTGGTCGACCCATTCCGCATTGGCGCGGTGGCGATAGCCCCACTCTTCTGCATCGTGCATGAAACCACTGACGAGATTGATGCCAATGAGGAGCACGCCGTCTTCCATCCAGGCGATGTTTTCGGGATAGCCTTCCTGGCGCGCTACCTTCGGGCCATTGGGATAGGCCTCGTAGTGGCGCATGAAATCTTTTTCCCACAAGGGCCAACTGGCGTCGGGATCGGGCTGGTCATTCCACTCGTTATCGCCCACCACAAAGATGACAGGTATCGGGGAACGGCGGTAAAGGGCGGCCACTTTGGCGCTGTAACCGGCATCGAAGAGCTGGGAACCCTTACAGAGATCCCCCGTGTGGATGAGATATTTCGCCCGGCCATCGGCCTTTTCCGCCTCAAAATACTCGGGAAGGAGGGTCCAGTCCTCTTCGCCCCGGGGGCCATCGCCCGTAACGGCCAGTACCAGCGAGCCCGGTGCGACGGATTGGGCCTGTGCTGCGGGTGCGTTCCCCTCCGTGTTGGCGGTGGCACATCCAACGAGGCTGAGGAGGGCGACAAGCCCGCCAACCGCTCCCGATACTATCGGGGAGAAATTCCAGTTACGCATGGGGGACTCCTTGGAAGATAACGTTACAGTTGCTTATGCATTGGATTATGGCAAGCAGCGGGAGGCAATGCAACGCCCGCCTGCGAGCAGGACGGCGTCCTACCGGCTTATCAGACAGGTCCATTGCAAAAGTGGCATTATATTGGCATGATGGTATTGTTAGTTTTTCAAGGGAAGGGTTGCCGACCAGGACGTGGCGGGCCGTGGTGGTGGCGTGCCCTATTAGCGTGAGTGGCCACAATGATGATAACCCCACCCCCTCAGGGCTCAAAAGCCCTTTTCTGGACCCGTTGGCCCGCTGGGCTTGGCGTCGTGCTCCTCCTGCTCGCCGCGCCAGTCGGGGTCTCGGAGGATTTCTTTGCCACCCGGGTAGGGCCCATCCTGGAGGCCAATTGCTTCGAATGTCACAGCCACGCCCATAGAATCAAGGGAGGCCTGGCCCTCGATTCCCGCTCCGGTATCGTGCGCGGCGGTGAAGGGGGGCCCATCCTGGTGCCTGGAGAGCCCGAAGCAAGCCGCATTATCACAGCGGTGCAGCACATCGACAAAGAATTTCAGATGCCGCCCAAGGCCAAACTGAAGGCGGAAGAAATCGCCACGTTGATCGAATGGATTGAGGCTGGGGCCATGGACACCCGTCCCCTTACGGAGCTCAGGGCCACCGCGGACGACGGATGGGAGGCCCTCTACCAGGAGCGAAAAGCGTGGTGGAGCCTCCAGCCCGTCGCATCGGTTACGCCCCCCGAAACGACCCATTCGTCCTGGCCGCGTAATGAGGTGGATGCCTTCATACTCGCATCCCTCACGGCTGCCGCGTTGACCCCGGTGCCCGAAGCCGAGCCCCGGGCCCTCGTGCGACGATTGAGTTTCGCCCTCACGGGATTGCCACCCACGCCTGCGGAAGTGGCGGACTATGCCGCGAATCCCACCGATGCCGCCTACGAGGCCCTCGTGCAACATTATTTGGCCAGCCCACACTTCGGCGAGCGTTGGGCACGCCACTGGATGGACGTGGTCCACTATTCCGACACCCACGGCTACGAATGGGATGCGCCTGCGAAGAATGCGTGGCGGTATCGGGATTACCTCATTCGGGCCTATAACAACGATGTGCCTTATCGTCAGCTGGTGCTTGAGCAAATCGCCGGGGACCTGCTGCCCCCCCGGGTGGACCAGGAAACGGGCCTCAACGAGGCCATGATTGGTCCCATGTCCATGCGGATGGGGGAACGACGTCACGGCGATAATGCGGCGGCCGAGGGGGTCACCCAGGAAGCCATTGCCAACATGATTGACACGGTGAGCAAGAGCTTTATTGCCACCACCGTGGCCTGTGCCCAATGCCATGACCACAAGCTGGACGCGGTGGCGCAACGGGACTACTACAGCCTCGCGGGTGTCCTGATGAGTTCGCGGTGGACTGTGCGCAGTGCCGAGGCGGAGGTCCCGAATGGCCCCGTCCTCGAAGAGTTGGCGACGATTAAATCGGCAATGAAGCAGGCGCTTGGCGGGTTCTGGTCCGATGCCCGGAGCCTGGTGGAATCACGTATCGCCACGGCACCGCCGGTGCCCGAGGAAGATGAGAAGAAGACGGCGAAGAAAGTGCAGGCCGCCCCGGAAGAAGTGCCTTTCCCGGCGCAGGTCGTGGCCCTCCGTGACTACCTGTTGCAGGCGGTGGAAGGGGGAGAAACGGTGGAATCCGTCTGGACGACCCTGGCAGACCGCTATCGCGAAGAGCGGGCCGCACGGGTGGCAGGTAACCAGAAAAACCTGACGCTCACCGCCGACTTCACGGGAGAGGCGGTGCCCGAGGGGTGGCGCACGGACGGGCTGGGAATGAAGCATGGCCTTGTCGATCACGGTGCCCTCGTGGTGGCGGACGAAGGAGATGCCCTCGTGGCACAGCTCCTGCCCGCCGGGCGCTGGTCCCACGTGTGGTCCAAACGATTGGCGGGTGCCTTGCGCAGTGATCTGTTGCCCCAGGACCCACCGCCGACCCTGGCCCTGGCCTACGCGGGGGGTGATTACGCCGCCGAATCGCTGGTGGTGGACAATGCCTTTCACAGCGAGCGCATGAAGTTTCTCAAGCAGCCCACCATGGGATGGCTGACCTTCACGGCCGGGAACCACGCTGCCCTGGCCGGTGGTCCGGATAATACGCCGCGATTGGTCTATCTCGAAATGGTGACCAAATCCCTCAACAACTACTATCCGCCCCGGGATAACTACGGCGGCTTGAAACAGGCCATCGAAGCGGATCCCCGCTCCTGGTTTGGCGTAACCCACGCCTATAATGTGACACCGGGCTATACCCCCGTCGACGAATGGGGGTACCTCGCGTCCTTGTTTGCCCTGTCGTCACCGCCCGCGACGATGGCGGAGGCCACATCCCGTATCACCGCGTCGGTCATGGCCGCCGTGGAGCATTGGCGGGTCGGTACCTGCGATGAAGATGATGTGCGACTCATAAACGAGGTGTTAATCGCCGGGTGGCTACCGAACACCACGGCCGAGCACCCCGACCTCGCAGCCCTGGTCGCCCGCTACCGTGAAACCGAGGCCCGGCTCCAGCCCGAGCGCACCGTGGGCTCGGCGGATGATTGGTACGATGGTGAGAATGCGAAGATTGGTATTCGGGGTTCCTATACCGCGCTGGGCGAGGAAGTGCCCCGGGGGACCATTCGCTTTCTGGACGCGCCCGGCGTGGAGGGGGTCTCCACCGGCAGTGGTCGTCTGGAACTGGCGCAGAACCTCGCCCGGGCGGACAATCCCCTCACGGCACGGGTCTACGTCAACCGAATCTGGCACCACCTTTTCGGCGCGGGCATCGTGCGCACGGTAGACGACTTTGGCCATCTGGGAGAGCAACCTTCCCACCCTGAATTGCTGGATTGGCTCTCCCACCGCTTTGTGGAAGAAGGCTGGTCAACCAAGAAACTGATTACACGGTTGGTCACCTCCGCCACGTGGCGACAGGGAAGCGTGCCCACGGAAGCAGGGGTGACGGTGGATCCCGAAAACCGCCTGTGGCACCACATGCCCCTCCGCCGTCTGGAAGCCGAAGCCATCCGGGACGCCATGCTCGCGGCCTCGGGGCGGCTGGAGCCGGATCTCTTCGGACCGCCCATCAATCCCTACCGCGTGGCCGAAGATTCGACCAAACGCCTTTATGCCGGTCCCCTCGATGGGCTGGGCCGTCGCAGCATTTACCAGAAAATGACCCTCATGGAGATGCCCCGATTCCTGGCCCTCTTTAACCAGCCCATCCCCATGTTGACGACGGGCCGCCGTGACACGACCAACGTGCCCAACCAGGCCCTGGCCATGCTTAACGACCCCTTTGTCATGGCGATGGCGGCCAGGTGGAGTGGGGAGGTGGTCGCCACCGAAGACGAAACAGTCGCTGCGCGGGTATCTACGATGTTCAACACCGCCTTTGCCCGCCCCCCTTCGGCGGAAGAGACGGCCCGCTTTGTGGACTTTGCCGGGCAATGCGCGGAACTTCGCGGCGTGCCCATGGAAGCCCTGCTATCGAGTCAGCCCGTGTGGCAGGATGTGGCCCACGCCATCTTCAATCTCAAGGAATTCATTTATGTCCAGTAAGCGCACGCTCCCGGGCGTAGACTCACGAAACCCCCGATGCCCCGGCTTCGACACGCCGGTCATGAGCCGCCGGGGCTTCCTGAAGCGGAGCAACATGGGCTTTGGCATGCTGGCTTTCGGCGGACTGGCGAATCAATGGGCCGCGGCCGAGTCCCACGCCGTGACGCCCCACTTCGCGCCCAGAGCGAAACATGTGATTTTTCTGTTCATGGATGGGGGCGTGTCCCACGTGGATACTTTCGACCCCAAGCCGGAACTCGACAAGCGGGACGGCCAGCAGGCGGACTGGGTAGCCGACAAAGGCTCCCAGAGTATCAGCCCCTCGCGGAAATGGTTGAAGAGTCCCTGGGCCTTCAAGCAACGGGGCGAGTCGGGCCTCTGGGTCAGTGACCTTTTTCCCCACGTGGCCCGCGTCGCCGATGACCTGTGCGTGGTTCGTTCGGTGGTGGGGGAGACGCCCCTTCACGGGGCGCAGAATCTTCTGCTCCACACAGGGCGCAGCATCGGTGCGGCCCCGAGCATGGGGGCCTGGGTGTCGTACGGCCTGGGAACGGATAACGAACAGCTTCCGGGCTATGTCCTGCTGAACAACGACTGGGTGCCCAATGGCGGTGCGCAGAATTTTGCGAGTGCCTGGTTGCCCGCCACCCACGAGGCCGCCGTCGTGCGCGCCCAGGGCGATCCGGTGGACAACATCATCCCCGCTGATCCCGCGGCCGTGCAACGGGCCAAGCTCGACTTTCTCCGCGCCCAGGACGGGGCTGTGGCGGAGGCGCGAGGCGGTTCTCATGCCATCGAATCAGCCATTCGCAACTACGAGACGGCAGCCCACATGCAGTCTCTTGTGCCGGACTTGTGCGATGTGTCCGGCGAGTCCAAGGCGACGCTGGCCCTCTACGGGGTCGACCGAAAAGACGACTATGACCGCTTCTATGCCTTGCAATGCCTCCGTGCCCGGCGCATGGTGGAGTCTGGCGTGCGCTTCGTGGAGATTACCTGTCCCCTGACCCACCCCAACAACGCGCCCTGGGATCAGCATGGCGAACTGAAGTTGCGCCACGAAGAAAACGCCCGCATCACCGACCAGCCCGTGGCCGCCCTGTTGATGGACCTCAAGGCCCGGGGCCTCCTCGACGAAACCCTCGTGCTTTGGGCCGGCGAAATGGGCCGGACACCCCACAGCGGCGGGGGCGACGGGCGGGACCACCATGTCAGTGGCTATACCGTCTGGATGGCCGGTGGCGGTATCAAGGGGGGGATGACCTACGGAGCGACCGATGAAATGGGCATGTCGGCCGTGGAAGACCTCGTCGATATTCACGACATCCACGCTACGATTCTTCACCAACTCGGGATGAACCACGAGCAATTGACCTATCGCTTCGGAGGTCGCGACATGCGGCTCACCGATGTGCATGGCCGGGTGCTCAGGCCCTTGCTGGCGTAGCAGCAGGTTTCATGTGGACATTGGGTGATTAGTTCCGTGGCCCTGTACCAGTAACCTGTTGGGTACTTTTCCACTCCCGCTCGTCCGTCAGGAGTTCGTGTTTGAACGGCTGGTACAGCGACCTCATTTGATACCCGTGTCTGAATGGTCTTACTATGCCCACGTTTCTTGTCCCCCCGCAGCTACGGAGATCCTTCGGTAATGACCGACGAAAAGAAAGATACCCCGGAAACGGAAGCCACCGAAACGCCCGAAAATTCTGAGGGTGCGGAGTCAACGGTGGAAAGTGATAGTCCCGCCGAGGAAGCGGCCACCGAAGTCGAAGCCTCCGCACCCCGCATACCGCGTCTGTCCGTCGTCTTTCCCCTGCTCGTCGCGGTGGTCCACCTGGCCACGACCTTTTACTTCATCGAAACAAGCACGACGCCCTTTCGAACCTACGTAGGTATTGGCATCGTGCCGTTGGTGGCGGCCGTGCTTCTCTTGGGCTGGTGGCTCTTCTCCATGTCGATTCCCCTCAGGGATAGGCTTATGGGGGTGGGTCTCGCTGCCCTGGCGATAGCCATTCCCTTGCTCACGGCCCGGCCTTTCGATATCTTTTTCCTGATTTATCTGTTGCCCGCCGTCACCACCGCCGTGGTGGTTATGACAGTCTGTACCCGGGGCATGGCCTGGGAGGCACAGCGTAAAGGGTTGCTCGTCGCCCTGGGTTGTTGTACCGTCGCTTTCAGCCTCTTGCAGGTCGTCGGCGTCAACGGAAACATGGCGCCCTTGCTGGGCTGGCGCTGGGAGGGGGCCGACCCCATTGCCGTCCAGGAAAACGAGGTAGCGGCGGTGCCGAAGACGGCCGCACCCACCGATTGGCCCGGTTTTCGCGGTGCGGAGCGGGAAGGGCGCAACCGGGTGGATACCTTTGGGCTCGATTGGGAAAACAATCCGCCCAAGGAGCTCTGGCGTCGACCCGTCGGACCCGGCTGGTCCTCTTTTGCCGTCGTGGGCGATTATTGCTTCACCCAGGAGCAACGGGGTGAGCAGGAAGCGGTCGTGTGCTACGCCGTCGCCACGGGCGAGCAAGTGTGGGTTAATCTGGTGGAGGCGCAGTTCGTCGAGCGTATGGGGAATGGTCCTCGGGCTACGCCCACCTTTAACAAGGGATTGCTCTACACCCAGGGGGCCACGGGCATACTCCAGTGTATCGATGCGGCCACCGGGGTCACCCAATGGCAACGAAACATCGCGGAAGATGCGGATACCCGTATCCCCACGTGGGGCTTCTGCAGCTCGCCCCTGGTGGTGAATGACCTGGTGATCACCTATTCGGCGGCGGGCGACGGCAAGAGCCTGCTGGCCTACAACGCGGCATCGGGCGAACCCGTTTGGACGGCCGGCAAGGGGGGCAATGGTTATGTGTCGCCCCAGTTTGGCGAGGTGGCCCTTCGGCCCCAGGTGCTCATCAGCAGCAACTACGGTATCGAATCCTTCGACCCCAAGACGGGTACGCCCCTCTGGGATCAGGAGTGGGACATTCGGAGTAACCCCCGGGTCGCCCAGCCCTTTGTAATGGATCTCTACAATGTCATCGGCGGTGGGGGACAGGGCAAAGGTGCCCGCCTTATCAAGGCGGAAGTGGACGCCGAGACCAACGTCTGGACGACGAAGACCATGTGGACGAGTGACCGCTTCCGGCCCTATTTCAATGACTTCGTCTATTACTATGGCTATTGTTACGGCTTCGACGGCAACCGGCTGGCTTGTATGGATACGACGGACGGCAAGGTGCGCTGGACGGGCGATCGGGTCGGGGGTCAGATCTTGCTGCTCTCGAAGTTTGAGATGCTGCTGGTGCTCACGGAGTCGGGCGAGGTGCTCATGATCCCGGCCTTCCCCGAAGAGGGGAACATCGTGGCCCGCATGCAGGCGTTGAACAGCAAGACCTGGAACCATCCCGTCGTATCGGGCGGAAAGCTCTTCGTGCGCAATGACTCCGAGGCGGTGTGCTATGAACTGCCCCCGGCACCGGTCGAGGAAGCGGCTCCCGAAGCAGAAGCAGAAGCCGCCCACTGACCACGCAGAAAAAAGGGGAAGTTGAACCACGAATGGACACGAATCAACACGAATAGTTTTGGAATGGATACGTGAGTCAATTCATGGTGAGGTGGGTAACCGTTTCCACCGTGGTTTTTCCGTGCCCTTCCGTGTATTCCGTGGTAGAAACGTTTTTATAAATTGACCACGGAATCCACCGAAATACACGGAAGGTAACAATTCCGGCGACGCGATGCAGGTCGACGTAATCACCGATTCAACCGACTCAATTAATCCATTCCTCCACGAGAATAAGCCTTTCCCCGCGGGGAGGCGGCGCCAGAAGCAGAGGCAGCCCACTGACCACGCGGAAAAAAGGGGAGGTTGAACCACGAATGGACACGAATCAACACGAATAGTTTTGGGATGTATATGTGATCGTAACGGGCTCTTGCACGTGTTCGAAGAGAAAGTTTTTCCGTGCCCTTCTGTGCATTCCGTGGTAGAAATCGTTTTGTAAGTTGACCACGGAAAGCACGGAAATTCACGGGAAAAAAATTTCCGCGACGCGATTCCGGCCGACGTAATCACCGATTCAACCGACTCAATTAATCCATTCGTCTGCGAAAATCAGCATTTCCCAGCGGGGTGGCCCCGAAATCCCTTATTCGTGTTAATTCGTGTCCATTCGTGGTTCAACACCGCGCCCATTCCGTGGTCAGCACCAAGCGCGCCACCCCAAGCCCTCCGTGTCTAGGGGTTGTATCTATCAGGGCTCACAGATACAATATTTAGACGTATCGCCCCGCTTTCTGCTATAATTGCTTGTCGAAAGTAAGTATTCTCCGTATTAAAAGCAGGAAGGCCTCCGGTGTTTAACCGCACGTTTATTTTCCCCCTTTTGCTCGCCCTGGTGATGACAATAGTACCGGGTTGCGCCAGGCGCCATCATGACCGGGACCTTCGTGGTGCCCAAGCCAATTTCGAGCCCACCCTCAAAGAAGTGGCCATGGCCTACACCCAGACCTGCGTCGGCGGCGACCGGGAATCGAACAATTGCGCCCACTTCCTCTCCGACGCCTTCATTCGCGCGGGCTATACCGAATTACTCGATTCCGAATTGATTACCGAGCGCTGCACCTGTGGTGCCGGGCGGGTCGTGCGGGCCCAGGAAATGCTCAAGTGGTTCCAGTCCAAGTCCAAGCGCTTCCACTCCGGACGTCTCGAGCCCGGTACGGGCTTCTGGGCCACCTACCAGGAAAAGCCCGGCCGGCGTCACGTCACGATTCTCGATTCCAATACCGGTCGTTTCTACGGCACGGCCGACTGCAAGAACTGGCCCGTCCAGTGGAATTACCAATGGTAGGCCGCAAGGGATCCAGACGATGAGCCCCGAGGCGGCGGAAAAGAAACCCCGTGCCAAGCGGAAAGCCACGGCGAAGAAGCCTGCTGCGAAAAAGAAGGCGTCTGCCAAGAAAAAGGCCAGCACCGCCAAAAAGGCCCCTGCTACCGGAAAAAAAGGGGATTCCGCACCCCTTTCGTCGGGGCCGCGCCGGTCCATGCCTTCCCTGGGCGGCAAGCGCGCACTCGTGTTTGGACTCAAGGCCGGATTTGTCTTCGGACTTATCTTCGTGACCATTACGGGCTGCTGGGTGCTTGCCTATCTCTTTGTGAATCCGCCCGCGACGCCCCTCATGCTCCTGCGCCACTTCCAGGAAGAAGAAGATATCCGCAACCGCTGGCGCAGTTACGACGAGATTTCCCCCGAATTCCTGCTGGCTGTGGTGGCGGCGGAAGACCAACTCTTTTTTGAGCACCGTGGCTTCGACGTAAAACAGATCCAGGCGGCCATTGAGACCCATCTCGATGGCGGTAACCTCCGGGGTGGGAGCACTATCAGCCAACAGGTGGCCAAAAACCTCTTTCTCTGGCCCAATCGCTCGTGGATACGAAAAGGCCTGGAGGTCTACTTCACCGTGGCTATCGAGGTCTGCTGGCCCAAGCGACGCATCCTGGAAATGTATGTCAACGTGGCCGAATTCGGTCCCGGTATCTATGGGGTCGAGTCGGCGGCACGCCACTATTTCGGCAAGACCGCGATAGAACTGACCCGCGAAGAGAGCGCCCTGCTCGTCACCGTCCTCCCGGCACCGCGGGCCCGCTCCCCACTCGAACCGACCGAGTACCTGCGTGAGCGCCAGGCCTGGGTGCTTGGCCAGATGCACAATCTGGGCGGTCCCTCCTACCTCCAATAGGGCTTCCGAGCCCGGACACGCCGTATCCCCGTGGCCCTTCTTCCTTACTCTAGAAAACTCTTGACAGAATTGCTCCTATCGGTTAATTTGGAAACAGCGTGCAGTATTGTACGGTATATCTCACGTGGGGCGTGGGGTATACGGGCGTGATTCCGGAGATTGAGTGAGACTGTAAACGGCCTGATGGCCAAAACACGTCACTTATGGGACTCGGCGTGGGAGGATCGACAATGAAACTGCATTTCCTGACCAAGGTACTTTTCCTGGGACTCGCCTGCGTGCTGGTCTTTTCGGGCTGCGAACCCCCTGCGGCAACCCTGCAAGAGGTCGCCTCTGACCTGCGCAACCAACTTACTTCGGCCGACACCAACAGTGACGGCCAATTGTCGTTTCAGGAGGCCCAGGCCGCCAATAGTGCCCTGACGGAAGCGCAGTTTAATGCTATCGATTCCAACAACGATGGCCTACTATCCTCCGCCGAGTTGGATGCGGCCGCGGGCGTGGGTGGTGAAGGCGAAGGTGAAGGTGAAGGTGAAGGTGAAGGCGAAGGCGAAGGTGAGGGCGAAGGTGAAGGCGAAGGTGAAGGTGAAGGTGAAGGTGAAGGCGAAGGCGAAGGCGAAGGCGAAGGCGAAGGCGAAGGCGAAGGCGAAGGCGAAGGCGAAGTAACGCTGCGCTCCCTCTCCCAATCCCTGCTGGGCGACTTCGACGAGGCCGACGCCGACTTCAACGACGGTATATCCCGCGAGGAAGCCATGGAGCGGGTTGTCGATTTCTCCGATGAATTCTTCGACATGCTGGATACCAATGGGGACGGTATCATTTCGCAGGAAGAACTCCTCAACCAGCTGGGACTCGACCGTGAGGTCTTCCTGGGAAGTTGTTTCATCACGCTGACCGGGGATCAGGTCGTTCCGGATAGCGGTAGCGCGGCTATCGGTGAAGGCGAAATCGAGGTGCTCGTTGACCCGGTCAATGGGAAAAAACGGGGCAAGCTTTTCCTCCGCCACGATGTGGAGAGTCCGTCAGCGGCCTATTTGCGTGCCGGTGCCCCCGGTGAAGTGGGGGATATCCTGATCAATCTCGGTAAGGCGACGAGTCCCATTGAAGTCGATCTGACCGACGCGGTGCTCGCGTTGTTGCTGGAGAACGCCGAAGGCGGCATCTACGCCGAAATACAGACGGAAGCAGCACCGGACGGCGAGATTCGTGGTCAGCTGGAATGCGAACTGTTTGGCGCACTGTTAATCGAAGTCTTTGAAGCCGAACTGGACGGCGACGGCGTGGAGCCCCCCTCCGGGAGTGGAGACACCGGTGAGGCCCGTCTGGAAATACTGCTCAACGAGTTAACCGGTCGGGTCCGAGGCGTGCTGACGGCGCGGCACGATATGGGCGCACCGACGGGGGCCTTCCTGCTCCTGGGTGATGGCTCGGAAGCAGGCGATCGTATCGATCTGGGCGACGGCACCAGCCCCCTGGAAGTGACACTCGATGATGATGCGCTGGACCAATTCTTTGCGCGCTACGAGCTGGGCGCGGATATTATCATTACCACGGAAGCCGCGCCGGATGGGCTGATCGGTGGCTCGTTCAATCCCGCCGAAACGGGTTCCGAAGGCGTGGAAGCGGCCGCCGAAACCCTGGCGGAATTGTTTCTCCTGTTGGATGCGAATGAAGATGGCGTATTGACGCTGGAAGAGATTCTGGCCGAACTCGAAGATTTCCAGGAAGAATTCTTTGACGCCATCGACATGAACGGGGATGGCGAAATCGATGGTGAAGAGATTGAGTTGTCCCAGGGCTTTGACCCCCTGGTATTCCTCGGCGGATGTGACGTCTTACTGACCGGCGATCAAGTCGATCCGCCCACCATCAGCACGGCCACAGGTCGGGGCGTGGTGGATTTGTTTAGCAACCTGTTTACCGATGAGACGGTAGCGAAGATCTATATCGATCACCGCGTTCAGGGCGCCACGGGTGCCACGCTGCGCGCGGCCGCCACGGACGAAGTTATCTTCGATCTGGGCGATGGGCAAAGTCCCATCGAGATGAAATTCGAATTGGAAGAAGAGGACGTGGACCGGCTCTTGGATGCGCTGGAAGAGGGACTCTACCTTCAAGTGGCCAGCGATAGTTTCCCCGCCGGAGAAATTCGCGGTGCGTTGGATTGCTTCTTCTTCGATGAGTTTGTCTTAGATGTATGCGAATTGGAACTGACCGGACGCAACGAAAAGCCGGCCAACAACAGTCCTGCTTTTGGTGAAGGCCGCATTGAAATCATTAAGAACGAGTTGACCGGCAGTCTCTCCGGTGAACTCACGATTTTCCACGATGTGGAAAATCCCACGGCGGCGCACATCCACCAGGGTACGCCGCAGGAAAACGGACCTGTCGTTTTGGCGCTCGGTGATGGGAAGAGCCCCATTCGCGTACGCCTCACGGAAGAAGCGTTGGGATTCTATCTGGATCCTTCCACGGGTCCCTTCTATGTGAATGTGCACAGCGAACGCTTCCCCAATGGCGAGATTCGCGGTCCCATCCGCTGTCGTCTCGATGAAACACCGGAAACCGATCCGGCCGACCTGGCGGACGATCTCCTGGATTCCTTCATGCGCCTCGATACGGACGGCAGCGGTGGCCTCAGTCTCATGGAGATTCAGGCCCGCTTCCCCGACGCGACGCAGGAAGCCTTTGATGCCCTGAACATCGAAGAAGACACGGAATTGACCCAGGCCGAACTGCTCCAGGCCCTGGGCTTTGACCCGGAGATTGAACTAAGTAAATGCGAAGTCGAATTGACCGGCGAAAATGAAGTGCCGTCCAATAACAGCGAAGCCGTTGGTGAAGGCTACGTGGCCATCTTCGAGAACACGCTGACCAATCGCAAACGGGGCATGGTCTATATTGAGCACGATGTCGATAATCCGACGGGTGCCCATATCCATATCGGCGGTCCGGGTGAAAATGGCGATGTGCTCATTGGACTGGGCGATGCGGCCAGTCCCATTGAGGTCGAGCTGAATGCCCAACTCGCCAACCTCATCCTGAACAGTGAAACTTCCCTGTATGTAAACATCCACAGTGACGCCTTTCCCGATGGAGAGATTCGTGGCCCGTTGGAATGCGACTTCATCGATGAAGCCATTCTCGACGTCTGCGATATCCCCCTGGATGGGGACCAACTCACCGAGCCCAGCGGCTCTGAGGCCACCGGCTTCGCCACCATTGAGGTGTCCTTGAGTGGCCAGAGTGGTGCGTTGGGCGGGAAATTCCGCCTGGAGCATGAGGTAGACAATGCCACGGGCGTGACGCTCCACATCGGAATGCCCGGTGAAGAGGGTGACGTGCTGATTGACCTCGGTGATGCCACCTCACCCGTTGAGGTGGAGTTGAGCGCCACGCAGGTCGACTCCCTGTTCCGCAACGGCGAAAAGGGACTCTACGTGGTGGTGGCCAGCACCGACTTCCCGGATGGCGAGATTCGCGGTGCCCTCTTGTGTGCCGGGCGTCCCGGTGAAGAGCTGGAAGAGCTGGCCAACCGGCTCTTTGGAGACTTCTTCTTCCTCGACGAAAATGAAGACGGTGGTCTGGACCTGGACGAGTTGGAATTCACCGACGTGGATGCCGAACTCTTCGCCGAACTGGATCTGAATGAAGACGGCGTCATCACCGAAGATGAACTGCGCACCATTATCGGAATCGACGACAATGTCTTCCTCGGTGGCTGCGATACCCAGTTGGGTGGTGGCCAGGAAGTGCCGCCCAATGGCAGTCGCAAGCGGGGCTTTGGTCTCGTCGATATCTTCGTGGACCCCTTCACGGGCGAGGTGTCGGGCAAGGTCTTCATCGAGCACGACCTGCGCAATGCCACGGCCGCCCACATTCATGCCGGCGCACCCGGGGTAAATGGCGACGTCTTGGTGGACCTCGGTGCACCCACGAGCCCGATTGAAGTGGCGCTGGATGAGGAACAGGTAGAAGCCCTGCTGAGCCATCAGGAAACAGGAATCTACTTCAATATCCACAGCCCCGACTTCCCCATGGGTGAAATTCGCGGCGATCTCTTCTGCTATCTCTTCAACGAGTTCGTGGTGGATTCGTGCCACGTGCAGTTGGATGGTCAACAGGTGAGCCCGGCGACCGACAGTGGTGCCTTCGGCAATGGCTATTTCGACGTACTCTTCAACGAGTTGACCGGTGAAACCACGGGTCATTTGTTCCTGGAACATGACGTAGACAACGTGACCGCCATCCACATCCACCGGGGTAAACCCCGCACCAACGGCGAAATTCTTTTCGAGCTGGAGGTCGGTGCCGACGGCGAGCCCATCGAAATGCGTTTTGACGAGGAGCAACTCGAACGCTTCGAAGAGGCCCGATTGGGTGGCGTCTACGTCGACGTGCACAGCACCAGCCATCCGAACGGTGAAATTCGTGGCGCCTTCCGATGTCCTGCGGGAGACGGTGATGATGGGGGAGAGGAAGGTGAAGAGGGCGACGAACGGGACCTCGGCCGGATTGCCGGTACTCTGTTGGACCGCTTCGAAGAACTGGACACCGATGGCAACGGGGCGTTGAGCCTGGATGAGTTGGCGGACAGCCCCATTACAGCGGCCATCTTTAACGCCCTCGACGACGAGGCGGATGGTGGCCTGACAGAGCGTGAGCTCTTACTGGCCCTGGGGATCGAAACGGATATCTACCTGGGTGGTTGTGAGGTCTTCCTCTCTGGCGATCAGGAGATTCCCGCCAATGACAGCGATCGCGATGGGTGGGGCTTCATCGACCTGCTCTCCGATGCCTTCAGTGGGGAGCAGCGTGCCCGGGTCTATATTGAACACAACGTCGAGAACGCGACGGGTGCCCACCTCCATATCGGCAGTGACGAAGAAAACGGTGACGTCGTGGTGGACTTGGGCGACGCTTCATCGCCGATTGAAGTGGTCTTGCGCGGCGAACAGTTGCGGGCCTTCCTCGAGGCCAAGCCCTCGGGTGTCTATGTCAATATTCACAGCCCCGAATTCCCTGACGGGGAGATTCGCGGGCAGTTGGATTGCTTCCTTTTCGACGACGACATCCTCCTGACGGAGTGTGACTTCGACCTGAAAGGGGCAAACATTGTGCCGCAGAATAGCAGCACGGCGAAGGGCGATGGGCGCCTGGAAGTGCGCTATTCCGCGCTCGTCGGTGCCCGCACGGGCCGCATCCTTATCGAGCACGATGTGGATAATCCGACCGCCGCCTTCGTGTACACCGGGGGGCCCGGTCAATCGGGCTCCGTGTTGTTCGAGCTCGGTGACCCCACGAGTCCCATCGAGGTGGAACTGGATGAGGCCAAGATTGAGGCCCTCTTCGGTGCCCTGGAAACAGGCATCTATGTGAACGTGCACAGCACGGCCTTCCCGAGCGGGGAAATTCGTGGTCAGCTCGAATGCATTGAAGTGGAGCATCCCGAGGGCGATTTCGAAGAGCTGGCCAGTGACTTGCTCGAGTTGTTCGTCTCCCTGGATCTGGATGAAGACGGCGGACTGAGTCTTGCCGAGATTCAGGAGTTTGACCCCGGGTTCACCGAAGATGTCTTCCATGAACTCGATACCAACGGGGATGGGGTGTTGGATGAGGACGAGCTCATCGCTGCCCTGAACTTCGAGCAGGAAGTCTTCATTGGCGGCTGCTCCAGCGACCTCGCCGGTGCCCGGGAGCTGCCGCCCAACGCGAGCAGCGCGCGGGGTAGTGCCTTCTTCAACATTGTCAGCAACCCCCTCACCGGCGCGCTGAAGGCGGAAATCTTCATCGAGCACAGTGTGTCCGGTGCCACGGCGGCCCATATCCACGGGGGAGGACCGGATGATAACGGCGACGTTATCTTCGATCTCGGTGATGCGACCAGCCCCATTGAGGTGGAAGTTGATGGGGACGACCTGGAAGAACTCCTCGCCGCGCTGGAAGGGGGAGCGTACTTCAACATTCACAGCCCGTCCTTCCCGGATGGTGAGATCCGTGGTCAGCTGGATTGCTTCTTCTTCGATGAAGTGCTGGTGAGTTCCTGCGGCACGGCGCTGAGTGGCGACCAGGCGAACCCGCCCAACGAGAGTGAAGCCACGGGTTTTGCCTATTTGGATGTCTTCGAAAACCAGTTCACGGGGGTCGTCCATGCCAAACTATTCGTTGAACACTCGGTGGCCGATGTTTCGGCGGCCCACATCCACACGGGTGGCCCCGAAGAGAATGGTCCGGTCGTGATTAATCTGGGGGATCCCACCAGTCCCATCGAGATTGACCTCACGCCAGAAGACCTGGATATCCTCTTTGATGGCTCGAACGGCATGGATTTCTACGTCAACATTCACAGTGCCAGCTTCCCCGGTGGGGAAATTCGGGGACAGTTGGACTGCGCCGGTCGGGGTGTGCCCGGGTCGGGAACGCCACGCGTGGGCGCCATCGCAGACGCCCTCTATCCCGACTTTGAGGACCTCGATACCGACATGAGCGGAAGCCTCAGCCTGGAAGAAGCCCAGGAAGCCATCGCCATGTTGCTCGGCGAGGAGTTCGACTTACTGGACCTGAACGGGGACGGTGAAGTGGACCTGGTGGAGTTGGAAACGATTCTCGGTATCGGTATCGGTGACCTGGTGTTGGGCTGCGATACCTACCTCGATGGCACCCAGTTCTTTGAACCCGTCGAGACCGATGCCGAAGGTTTTGCCTATCTGGATATTCTTCGTGATGCTGATGGGACGGGGCTGAGTGCTTTCCTGTATCTGGAACACACCATCGAAGATGCCCTGGACGCTGCGATTCTCGTCGGATTCCCCGGTGTAGACGGGGAGATTCTGGTCGATTTGGGCAACCCGGAAAGCCCCATTGAGGTTATGTTGACCCGCGAAGAGTTGGCCTTACTGGGCGAGAATCGGGGTTTTGGCCTCTATGTCCAGATTTCAAGCATCCCCCATGTCGATGGGGAAATTCGGGGCCAGTTCAATTGCTTCAGCCCCAACGAGCCCGCGCCCATCGTGTGTGACTCCTTCCTCAGTGGCGGGGACGTCGTGCCACCTACGAACAACGACTTTCGTGGTCTGGGACTCTTCACCGTCTTTGACGGAACCGAGGAGGATGGCGTACGGATTCACATCGTCCATGACGTGCCCGATGCCCTGTCGGCCACCCTCCATCTGGGTGCACCGGGCGAGACCGGCGATGTGGAAATTGACCTGGGTACGGCGACCAGCCCGATTCGGGTGGGCTTCGGTCCAGAGGATGCCGCATTACTACTCGATTCGGAAGGGGTCTACGTGGAAATCAGCAGCGCGGACCCGGAAGCGACCATTCGGGGCAACCTGACGTGTTTTGATCCGAGTGACCCCACCACGATTCCCTGATTAACGAAGCGACCGGCCTGACGCCGCAGTGCCCACCCGGGTGCTGCGGCGTTGTTATTGGGGGCACGGGGGGCACTTATATTTTTTTACAGGGCCGGAGGGCATGGTGTACCATTTCCTCTCTATATATACCCCATCAGGCGGGCATCACAATTCACAAAACGACTGAGGAATGTATCATGACCCTATCCCGACGAGATTTTCTGGCCGCCACCGGCGTGGCCGCGGTCGGTGCAAGTATTCTTCCCGCATCAGCCCAAGGGGCCAACGAAAAGATTCGGGTGGCTACCATTGGTGTGCAAAACCGAGGCCGAGCCCACATCGCGGGTGTTCTGGCTTCGGAACACGGCGAGATAGTCGCCCTGTGCGACGTGGACAGCCAGGTGCTGGAGCGGGAAGCCAAGGCCCTGGAAGAGAAAACGGGGAAGAAGCCCAAGCTCTACCGCGACATGCGCGATGTGCTGGCCGACCCGGAAATCGACGCCGTGACCATCGCTCTTCCCAATCACTGGCACGTGCTCGCGGCGATGTGGGCCCTGGAAGCGGGCAAACATGTCTATGTGGAAAAGCCCATGTGCCACACCTACTGGGAGGGCCTTCAACTCGTCGCGGCCGAGAAGAAGTATGGCAAGATTCTCATGCACGGCACCCAGCGCCGCTCCGAACCCCTCTGGCAACGGATGGTGGAGCGGGGGAACAGTGGGGTGATTGGCGATATCTATCTGGCTCGCTGCGTCTGCTTCAACCGTCGGGATGCCCTGCCGGTCGTGGCCGATGAAGAGCCCCCGGAATGGCTGGACTGGTCCCTGTGGCAGGGGCCGGCCATGGAGCAGGCCTTCAATCCCAACTATGTGCACTATAACTGGCACTGGTTCTGGCGCTATGGCAACGGAGAAGTAGGCAACAATCTGGTGCACTTCACCGATATTGCCAACTGGTCGCTTAACCGCGGGCTGCCGGTCAAGGTCCACAGCGAAGGGGGACGCTTTGGCTACGACGACCCGGCCGAGACGCCCAACACCCAGGTGTCCACGGCGACCTTCGCCGACGGCACCATGTTGGTCAACGAAGTTCGGGGCCGCTATAGCCCGAAAGAGCACAATACCCAGGTCGGGATGTTCCTCTACGGCTCGGAAGGCTGGATGGCCGAGGGTAAGTTTTACAACACCAAAGGGGAAGAAATCCCCGATGAAGTCGGCTTTGAGCGGGTCAACGCCACCCATACGCACCTCAACAACTTTATCGAGGCCATTCGCGGGGACGACCGGAGCCGGATTACTTCGACGGCCCAGCAGGGACTCGAGGCTGCCGCGATTTGTCACCTCGGCGATATTTCCTTCCGTACGGGACGCACCGTCCACTTTGACGCGGAGAATCACCTCATTAAGAGCGACGCCGAAGCCAACGCACTGTTGACCAAGGAATACCGCCAGGGTTTTGAAGTGCCCAAACTCACCTGATCCATGCCATCGGGGCCGACGAGGCACACGGTTTCGTCGGCCCCGATGAATCTATTAAAAACGCCCCGATTCGGTTTCCCCCTGGTTGCTACAGAAGGAACGATTGACTATGAAACGAATGTATCTACGCGTCGCGGCCCTTGTCCTGTTCACCGCCGGTGTTCTTCTGGGTTCCCAGGCACACGGTGCCTATGAGCAGGTCAATTCGCCCAATCCCGACGATGAGATGGCAGTCTCTATCTATAAGCTGGACAACGGGTTGACAGTCTATTTGACCGAAAACCACGAGACGCCCCGTTTCTATGCCGAAATCGCCGTCCGCGCTGGCAGCAAACAGGACCCGGCCGAGTCCACTGGCCTGGCCCACTACCTCGAGCACCTGCTCTTCAAAGGGACCACCCACCTCGGAACCCTGGATTATGAGAAGGAGCGGGTCTATATCGAAAAGATTGAAGCCCTTTATCAGGAGCACTTCAACGAAACCGATCCCGAGAAGCGCAAGGCCATCTATGCCCAGATCAATGAGGCTTCCCTCGCGGCGGCGGAATACGCCGTGCCCAACGAGTTGGATCGGGTCTACAAGTCCATGGGGGGCTCGATGGTTAATGCCCACACCTGGCATGAAGAAACCGTGTACAAGGTGAGCCTGCCCGCCAACCGGCTGGAGCAGTGGGCACGCCTCGAAGCCGAGCGATTTGCCAATCCCGTGTTCCGGCTCTTTCAGACGGAGCTGGAAACCGTCTATGAAGAAATGAACCGGGCCCTCGACAACAAGGACCGGATTATTCGCTATGCCGTTAATGAGGAGCTCTTCAAGAAGCACCCCTATGGAACCCAGCCCACCATCGGCACGGTAGAGCATCTGAAGAATCCTTCGTTGCAGAATATCAGCGAATACTTTGAGACCTGGTATGTGCCGAACAATATGGCCATTTTCCTCTCCGGCGATATCGATAAAAAAGAGACGATGGATATTATCGATGCCCAATTCTCCAGCTGGAAACCGGCCGATATTCCCGAGCCCAAAACGTGGGAAGAAGCGCCCCTCGATGGACGAGAGGAAGTCGTCCGCACCTATGAAGGCGAAGAATTTGTGTTGCTCGCCTTCCGCACGGCTCCGCAAGATCACGAAGATGCGGAGGCCTTGAGTCTCATTGATATGATTCTCGACAATGCCAGTGCCGGGCTGATTAACCTTAACCTCAATCAACAGCAGCGGGTGCGCCAGGCAGGCTCCAACCCCATGTTGCTCAATGACTATGGGGCCCAGTATCTGTGGGGCATTCCCAAGGAAGAGCAGACGCTGGAAGAGGTGGAAGCCCTGCTGCTGGAGCAACTCGCGCTGGTTAAGAAAGGTGAGTTCGGCGATTGGCTGGTCCCCGCCATCATCAATGACTTCAAGAAGAATACCAAGGCAGGCCTCGAATCAGACCCGGCCCGGGTCTCCGACATGCGGCAGTCCTGGTTAGCCTTCCAGCCCTGGGACGAACACGTCGCCCGCTTTGAGCGCATGGAAAAGCTCACGAAGGATGATATCGTGCGCGTGGCTAACAAGTACTTTGGCGACAACTATGTGGCCGGATTGCGGAAAGACGCGCCCCACAGTGTGCCCGATATCGAGAAGCCCGAACTGGCGGCCATCGACATCGATCCCCGCCGCGAGTCGGAGTTTGCCCGCGACTTGCTCGGTGTAGCGGTAGACCCCATCAAGCCCACCTTCGTGGACCGGGACCAGGACCTCACGATCGTGGAAGCGATGGAAGGCGTCCGGTTGTATTATGTGAAGAACCCGCTCAACGACCTGTTCAGTTTCTCGATTGATGCCCCGGTGGGTACCCGTCACGACAATACCCTCAACCTGGCGGCCGCCCTCTACACGAAGTCCGGCACCGATAAACTCAGCCCCGAGGCCCTGCAGCAAGAGTGGTACAAGCTCGGCACCAACATGGGCTTCGGCGCGGGCGATGAAGACGTCAGCATTTCGATCTCCGGTCTCGATGAAAATTTCGCGGCTTCGATGGCCCTCTTGCACGATGCCATTCACACGCCCCAGGCACCGCCGGAGACCCTCGACGAGCTGAAGAAAATCGTCCTGGTACAGCGTGCCGATGCCCAGAAGGAAGCCCAGAGCATTTCCCAGGCGGTGGTTCAGTATAACCGCTATGGCGACGAGTCGGATTTCCTGACCCGCATGACCAACGAAGAAATCCAAGGCATCTCTGCCGAGTCCCTCTATCAGAATGCCCAGAACGTGCTGCAGTATGAACAGAACGTCAGCTACGTCGGTACCCTGCCCCTGGAAGAGGTGATCGCGGCCATCAAGACCTTCTATGGGGAACGCAAGGACGTGAAGGAAGCCCCCGAGGCCGCCAATCGGCTTGCCCGTACCCCGGAGCAGACGGAAATCTACTTCCACCATAAAGAGGCGGCCCAGGCCCAGATTCGTCTGGAGTTTGGCAGTGGCTTTTACTCCGAAGGGCTCAATCCCACCATCCAGCTCTACAACAACTACTTTGCCGGCGGCATGGCCGGTATTGTCTTCCAGGAATTGCGGGAAGCCCGCGCCCTGGCCTACTCCGCCGGTGCCCGCTATATCGAAGGCAGCGAGTTGGATGATGAAAATATCATGGTGGGCGTCATTGGCAGCCAGGCCGACAAGACCGTGGAAGCCACCAAGGCCTTCATCGATTTGTTGGACAACCTGCCAGCATCTGAAGAGCGCTTTGCCATTACGCGGGAAGCCCTCATCAACCGCTACCGCACCGGAAAAGTGGACTTTCGTGGCGTCATCGGTGCCGTCCGCGGTTGGGAAGACCTGGGCCTGGTGGGTGACCCCCGCGAGGCACGCTATGAAGCCATCCAGGCAAGCAACCTGAGCAACGTGCTGGCTTTTCACGAGTCCGTGATTAAGGGACGGCCCAAGCTGATTTCCATTGTGGGCGATGAAAGCAAGATCGACCTGGAGGCCCTCGCCAAGGTGGCGCCGATTCGCAAGGTCACGTTGGAAGAGATCTTTTCCAACTAGCCCCGGTCACGGGAAACACTCCAAAACGATGAACGACATCGGGCGCTGGCTGCCAAATGGCCCGCGCCCGATTTTTCATGGTCTCCACCCGGGGGGAACCAGCGGCCCAGGCCTTCCTTCTGTAACGTCCCCCGGCAGGTCGGGTATACTGGGGTGCACCCAACCCGTTCACATCTTGCAGCAATCGAGTACCCCGGATTTATGGCATTTCTGAACTTTTTCATCAAATTACTCAGCCGAATCTTCATGCCCAGCCTTGCTAAGAGCATGGAGCAAGAGGGTACCTTCGATTTCACCGACCCCCAGATTTCTTCGGGTGACTTCGATCGGAGTCACTTCATCCAGGTGGAAGATAACGGCTCGGATGTGACCATCGTCTCTTTTGCGGGCATGGCGGTGCTCTATGCGGGGATGCCCCAGTTTGAGTTTCGCCAGATGCTCAAGGAAAACGACAACAACTACAACCTCGTTTTTGTGCGGGATCCGCGCCGTGCAGGCTACTTTGAGCACCCCACCGGCGGCCCGGGTGGCATCGACTTTTATATGCCCCTCGTGAACGAGACGCTGGAGCAGCTGGGTTCTTCCTACAACGTGGCCATCGGGGCCTCTGCCGGCGGTGCGGGCGCTTTCTACGTCAGTTCCTTCGCACGTATCCACCAGATCGTGACCTTTGCCCCGGGCTTTCCGCCCCGGGTCTACACCGATCCCCGCAACCAGCTCAAGACCTATTTTAATGTGAAGAAACTCCTCACCGAGCCGGCGGCCTATGCGGAAGTGGTGTTGGTTACACTGGGCGCCCAACTGGTATGGCGCAAGATCTGCCGTATCCACGGGGAAGAAAACGTGCCCGACATCACCCAATGCTATCTTGATGTAACGCCGGCACCGCCACGGGCCACTATTATTTTCGGTGCGCGGTGTGCACCCGATGCCGCCCAGGCGGCCTATCACAAGGACATTCCAAGTATAACCCTGATGCCCCTCGACTCGGGACGGCACAACTGCGCCGCTGACCTCAAGAAGAAGGGCATACTCGGAAAGACGATTCTGGGTGAGATTGAAGCCGGACTGGCCGCCTGGCGTGCCAACCGCACCGTGGAGACGCCCAAGGTACAGGAGGAGTTGGGATGACCCAGCCGTCAGAAAGCGAGGCTACTTCGGTCGATCCGTCGATCCGCCCGTTGAAGTTCATGTTCTTTCCCCAGGGCTTCGGCCTCGCCCACGTGGGCCGTTGCGTAGAAATTGCCAAGACCCTCCGGGAGCGGGGCCATGAAGTGGTCTTCGGCGGCGTGAGCACGAGCGACCCCCGATCCAAACTGAACCAGGCCGAGGTGCAGGGATTTCGGGTGCTGGAAGTGAAGGAGCCCTACCAGCCCTATGCCTGGGATCGTTTTCACGATTACGGCATTCTGGTCGCCCTCTGGGATGTGTTACACAGCCGCAAGTGGGCCCCCCTCGATGAGATCCTGGAGGATATCATCCGGGTCTGCGAAGAAGAGCAACCCGATCTGATCCTCGGTGATGCCAGCGTGGGGGTATCGCCTGCGGGGGATATCCTCGGTATCCCGGCCGCCGGTGTCTTCAATGCCTACAACACCTACTTCGTGCGCCCGTGGAGTTTTTTTAACTTCCTGATTCACACCGCGGAATTACTCCACTTCGGACGCATGCGTGCCCGGGTTTATCGCAAGCTGGGGCGGAAGCCAGTCAACGGCATCAAACTGCTGCGCAAAACCCCCTTGCTCTCGCCCGATTTGCCGGCCTTCCACAAGAGCCACGATGACTTCCCCTTGTGGCAGTCCATCGGACCCATCCTGTATGAACCGCCGTCTACCCTGCCGGACTGGTATGACGAGTTGGACGATGGGACGACCAACATTTATATCACCATGGGGTCCACGGGGCTGTTGGAGCCGTTACTGCGTAATTGCTATGAGGCCCTGGGTAACAGTGACTATCGCTTTGTGGTTACCACGGCCGGCCAGGTGTCTGAAGCGGGCATGGCCCTGGCACCGGACAACTTCCGCTTTGCCACCTATGCGCCCGGCCTTGCCATCATGGAGCACTGCGCAGCGGTGGTACATCATGGGGGCAACGGCAGCATGTATCAGGCCCTGGCCGCCGGGAAACCCATGCTGGCCCTGCCCGGTCATTTGGAGCAGCAACTCTGTACGGCCTACATGCTCGAACATGAATTCGGGCTGAAAGGGGTGCCCCGTAAGATGAAGGGGGCAGAAATGCTCGCCGCCCTCGATACCCTAATCAACGACCCCCGTTATGGCGAAAACGCGCGCCGCTTCCAGGCCGAAGTGACGGCGGGCGGTGCCACCGAACGGGCCGCTGATATTCTCGAAGCCCACGCGCGTCAGCACAAGGCGACCACGCCCACCTGAGAACGTGTGCCGACGGACTTTCTTTTTCCATTCGCCCATCCGTACCATGGTGGCCTATGCCCGTATTCAGACTCACCCATGAAATCGCCTTTCCGCCCGTGGAAGCCGCAGAAACCGGATTGTTAGCCGTTGGGGGCGACCTCCAGCGTAAACGTCTGCTGCTCGCCTACCGCTCCGGCATCTTTCCCTGGTATTCCGAAGGGGAACCCTTGCTCTGGTGGGCCCCCGACCCCCGTATGGTGCTCCTGCCCGATGAGTTCCATTGCTCCCGCAGCCTACGGCGCGTCATCAAGAAAAAGATGTTTAACATAACGCTCAATCAGGCGTTTCCCGACGTGATCCGGGCCTGCGGTGCTACGCCCCGTCCCGGGCAGGATGGCACCTGGATTACCCCGGAGATGGAAGCGGCCTACATTGACCTGCACGAGGCCGGTTACGCCATGTCCATCGAATGTTGGGCCGGAGAACGCTTGGTGGGGGGGCTCTACGGCGTCGCGTTGGGCAGCTGTTTCTTTGGCGAATCCATGTTTTCACACCAGTCTAACGCTTCCAAGGTGGCGGCGCACACCCTCACGACGGCCGCGCAGGACTGGGGGCTGAGTCTGATTGATTGTCAGGTGGCCAATCCCCACCTGGAACGGCTCGGAGCCCGTGAAATCTCCCGTGCGGCCTTCATGCAGCGTCTGGAGGCCGGTTTGCGCCAGCCGCTGGCCCCCCACGCCTGGAAACGCCTGCCCGAGGGCACCTGAGCGTCACCCGCTTATTGCCCTGCGCCGGGTGGGGAGGGGCGCACGTCTGGGGGCCAGCCGGATGCGCTCTCGCCCGGCGGGATAGACTAAGGCAAGTGTTTGTAGTTACTTAGGGGACGCTCTCCGGGCGTATTTCCGGGTGCGAATGCGGACCGGATAGGGGGGCGCAAGCTTGACACTCCCGTGGCGATATGCTAGTATGCGCTCTTGTTAGCACTCCATCGGATGGAGTGCTAACAGGCCTCGATGGCCTTAAGTTCCATTGAAACGGTACGGTACCTGTACTTTTTTTTGATGCACACCCCGTGTGCGCAGCATAAGGAGAATTAGACCATGGCCAAGCAACTGATTTTTGGTCAGGAAGCTCGGATGGCCCTTATCGAAGGGGTCGACAAACTGGCAAACGCGGTTAAGGCGACTCTGGGACCTAAGGGTCGTAACGTGTTGATTGAAAAGTCTTTCGGCGCACCCCACATCACCAAAGACGGGGTGACCGTTGCCAAGGAAATCGATCTGGCCAAGCCCTATGAAAACATGGGCGCCCGGATGCTTCGTGAGGCAGCCAGCAAGACCAACGACAATGCCGGTGACGGCACGACCACGGCAACGGTGCTTGCCCAGGCGATGGTCCACGAAGGACTGCGCCAGGTAACCGCCGGGGCCAACCCCATGTACCTCAAGCGGGGCATGGACAAAGCCGTAGATGCCGCGATTGCCGCCGTGCAGAAGGCCGCTAAGAAGGTCAACAGCCCGGAAGAAGTCAAGCAGATCGCCACGGTTTCTGCCAACGGCGACTCCACGATTGGTGACATCATCTCCAAGGCCATTGAACAGGTCGGCGAAGATGGCGTGATTACCATCGAGGAAGGCCAGAGCCTGGAAACGGAAGTGGACCTGGTCGACGGTATGCAGTTTGACCGCGGCTACCTGTCCCCCCACTTTGTGACCGACCACGAAAACATGGTTGCGGTGCTGGACGACTGCTTCATCCTCTGCCTGGAGAAGAAAATCACCAACATCGGTGAGTTGCTTCCCCTCCTGCAGAAGGTTGCGCAGGCGGCCAAGCCCCTCCTAATCATCGCGGAAGATGTGGAAGGCGAAGCCCTCGCGACCCTCGTGGTCAACAGCCTTCGTGGCATCCTCAAGGTCGTGGCCGTAAAAGCTCCGGCTTTCGGTGACCGTCGTAAAGACATCCTGCGTGATATCGCCATCGTGACCGGCGGTGAATACATCAGCGAAGACCTCGGTTCCAAGCTCGAAAGCGTGGAAACGACCCAGCTGGGTACGGCCAAGCGCATCGAGATCGACAAAGACACCACCACCATTATCCAGGGTGGTGGCAAGAAAAAAGACATCACGGGCCGTTGCGAGCAGATTCGCCGCGCCATCGAAGCCACCACGTCGGAATATGACCGTGAGAAGCTTCAGGAACGTCTGGCCAAGATCGCCGGTGGTGTGGCCGTGGTGCGTATCGGCGCCGCGACCGAGATCGAGCTGAAAGAAAAGAAAGACCGTGCCGATGATGCGCTGGCCGCCACGCGTGCCGCCATCGAAGAAGGCATTGTGGCCGGTGGTGGCGTTACGCTGCTCCGCACCCGCAAAGCCATCAACGCCCTCCAGCTGGAAGGCGATGAAGCCATCGGCCAGGCCATCGTGAGCCGTGCCGTAGGCGCGCCCCTTTCCCAGATTGCTTCCAACGCCGGGCTGGAAGGCTCCGTTGTTGTGGAAGCGGTCATGAATTCCAAGGGCAACAATGGCCTCAACGCTGCGACCGGCGAATATGAAGACCTGGTGAAAGCCGGTATCATCGACCCGGCCAAGGTAATCCGTTGCGCACTGCAGAATTCCGTGAGTGCGGCGACCATGATTATCACCACCGAATGTCTCGTGACCGACATCCCCGAAGCCCCGAAACCGGGCGGCGGACATGACGATCACCACCACGGTGGCGGCATGGGCGGCATGGGCGGAATGCCTGGCATGATGTAAGCCTCGGGCTTACGTCCCCCTGATTAACGCGTAATACCACCGGATTCTTCCACAGAATCCGGTGGTTTTTCATTTTGAAGGCCTTGACGTACCTGCCTGTACAGAATGTGCGCGTTGCTCTTCGAAGCCCACTCCACATCTCATTTTACGCGGCAGTTTCGATACACGTTGACCCCGCAAAGTCGTTTGAATGCCGCGCAGGACCGTGCTAGTCTAATCCTACCATGGCAGGCGCGATTCGTGACTATACCTATCTCTACGCCCACACCTCCGGGGTCGAAGATCTCGGAAAAGGTCTGGGACTCCATCTCGCCACCTGCGATGCCCGCAAGGAGCACCCCTACTTTTTTGAGGGCCACATGCGCCATCCGCGCGATGTGGCCCAGTTGCTGCTCGTCCTGAGCGAGGTCGTGGGTACCCACTTCTTCAAGCCGGTGCCGCGCAACCTCGACCCCGTCGTCACCAGCAACGAGGCCATGCTCCGATTCGAAGGTTTCAGCGACTGTTGCGGGGTCTATGCCCGTGCCGATGTGCCCGCCGAATCCTTCAAGACTGAACTCATGGAACGAGGTACCACTAACGTCGACTTTAACACCCCCATGCGCAATGCCCTGGCACGCCTCCGGGACAGCGACGACGTACGCCTCGCCGTGGGGCGGGATGCGGTGGCCATCGAAAAAGCGGGCACCGAGGTCATCGAGAAGAAGGTGAAGCTCCCCGTGCGCTGGGTGAAGTGTTTCAGCGAGGTGCAGCAATACCAGCCGGGGCTCAGCCTGCGCTATGAATTGCCCGCCGCCGAGGCGCGACGATTCGTGCGCGGTCTGCCGAAAAATTCGCCCAAGCGTCCCTGTTACCTCACCCAGACCGGCCGCACTTTCCGGCTGACCCAACGTTCCGGGCCGGGCACGGTCCAGTTTTCCGGCACCCACCGTGTGAAGGTGTTGGAGCCCCTCATGCCGCTGATTGAGTCTCTGCGCGTCTGGTACGACGACACCACCGGCGTTTCGGCGTGGGAGCCTGTGCTCAAAAGTGGACGCTTTTTTCTGCTGCTCAGTCCCGAATTGTATCGGGGACTCTCCGGCGAGGGCCAGGCCCTCCAGCAATTGGCGACCGGGGCTTGGGAGAAGCATCTGGCGAAAGTTCAGGCCTCGCTCCGCTGGCAAAACGAACTCCACGCCGCTGACCTGGCGGAAGAGCTGGGGCTGCCCCAGGCCGACATCGAAGCGGCACTCACGGCCCTCGGCGCCCGGGGTCTCGCGGGCTACGACGTACACCAGGGTTTCTTCTTCCACCGCGAGCTGCCCTTCGACCTCGGCAAGGTGGAGCAGCAGCAACCCCGGCTCAAGGGCGCGCGAAAACTGCTCGACGAGGATAAGGTCACCATCCTCACCCGCCACGATGACGGCGGCATCGACGTGGAAGTCATAGGCACGGACGTGGCCCACTTTATTCGCCTGCGGGACGAGGGCGACAAATGTACCTGTCCGTGGTATGGCAAGCACCAGGGCCAACGTGGGCCGTGCAAGCATGTGTTGGCGGCGCGGATGAAGGCGGGGGAAGAGTAGGGGCGGCGGCATAGCATGGCCGCTGTCGTTTCCACAGCGGCATCGCAACATGCGGCAACGCGGTGGGGCATAGGGCGCTACCGGGAAGAGTTGGATCTAAGCCATTTCTGAGGAGGATTGCTGTGTCGGAGTCCGATTTTGTTGACGTCATTTTGGGGGGTGACGTAGAGGCCGTGGCAGCCTTCTTGTCACCTTTAAAGGAAAAGGAACGGCGCGCCTTGGCCAGTACCGCGGTTGCGTTGGACCGTCTGGAACGGGATATCGACGCCGAAACCCTGGCCAGGATGGAACCATCACTGGTACCCTATGCCGACCGGTTAGTTCCCCTGTGGACCGATCGGTCCTGGCGCGCCATCAAACTCGCCTTGCTCGGTACGGGAACAGCTGCGGAGGCCGCCAAGGCGCCGTTGAGCAGTTTTCGTCCCGAGCATGCTGAAGCTGTCCTTCGAGTACTCCGGGAGCGGAAGCCGAGCTGGCTGCAAAAATGGATCGAGACGAAGAACCTTCGGGTTACCCGCGACTGGATGCCACCGCCATGGGAACTACTCTACCGACTGCTTCGGGAGGGCGTCTGTGAGAAGCCGACAATAGACGGGTATTACCATGCGATGGCGGTGGGTGTGGGCGCCCACGCATTCACCATCAGGAGCGACCAGCCTTGGCCGACCATCAGCGAGTACTTGCGAGATCACACCGACCTGCTCGATGATGTCTGGCGCCTCTTCGAATTGCAGACGGCTGGTTTTCTCGACGAGCCGGGCCATGCCTACATCCTGGAGCCCGACGCAGCATGGGCGCGGGAAAACTGGGGTCGTGCATTTCATGTACTCGCCGACGAAGGCATCGTGGAGCGCGGCCGCGTTATTGAAGCCTGCCTTACCGCCCTGCAGGGAAATCCCAAAAAAAACCGCGTCACCTGTGTCATGGAACTCCATGACAAGCTGGCGCCCACCATCGACGAACTTGAGATGCATCAGCACGCCTATCTGGGACTGCTTTCGGTTCCCGCGGCTCGGACCGCTACCTTTGCCTTCAATGGGCTCGCGAAACTGGGTAAATCAAAGCGGTTGGACGACCCTGCCTTTGTCGGGTGCGCCGCCGCTCTGCTCAGCCGAAAGCCGAAAGGGCTGGTTGTAAAGGCGCTCAAGCAGTTTGAAGTTATTGCGAAACGCACGCCCGATTTGCGAAGCGCCATCCTGGATGCAGCGGCGGAAACGGCTCTTCAACACGAGAATACGGACGTACAAGCGCGCGCCCTGGATCTTCTGGAAATGTTTTCCAATGACCTCGGGGATGGGCATATCGAAGCCATCCGGGAACACGTGGAGTACATCGCGCCGACCTTGCAGCAGCGCGCCCGGAATCTGTGCGGCGCCAGGGGAGGGGAGGCGCCCGCAGTGCCAGCCCCGCCTGTTGCAGCCGCACCCGTCCAGGTCGATATAGACGTGTCCTCCATTCCAGAGCACTGGCGCGCCTTGGCGGGGGTGGATGGGGCGATGCAAGCCATGAAGTCCGATTCCATGCCACCCGCCCTCGACTTCGACATGTTAGAGGTGCCACTTACTACCGGACTCGCTCCCATTCCGCCGATGGAACGTGCGCAGGAAATTATCGATATCCTGAATCAGGAGGTCCGCAGTTTCGTTGACAACGAACGGCTTTTCCACGGCATCAGCCAGCTATCTGCCGACGAAGTGGACAACTTCGACAAGCAGGCCGCACCAATCCTTCAACGAATGAAAGGCCAATCAGCCTATATCGGCCTGGTCCGCTGTTGGCTTACACGGGGCAAGACCCAGGTCGGCGTGGGGAAAACCGAGCGTGAGCAAAACAAACTGCCCGGCCTGAACCGCAACCGCATGCCCGGCCTTCCCATCGACGATAACTACGATCAGCGGCTGCTCGAAATCGGCAAACGGGTCGCCAAGGGACAACGGGGCCCCATGCTCTCCATGCCCACCCACCAGGGGGCCTGGATATTGCCGGAGGTACTCGTGGCGCGGGTGAACATGCTAATCCGAGACGGACTGGCCATTCCGCGCTATGATCTCATACTGGCCCTGCTCCGTCTGGCACCCGATGGACGCGCCGCCGCTGGTGCTGCCCTGGAGGCGGTGAATTATCCACCCGTGCGCGCACTACGTTGGGTATTGACCGGCCAGGGAGAAGCGGGGCCCAACGATGACCCGACGCTCTGGCTCGCGGCGGCTCGTTCCCGTGCGCCCCACGACGTCATGAATGTGCCGGGTATTGACCCGGAGACGGTTGAGGGCGCGGACGGCGGATATCCCACAAAGTTTTCCTTCATGAGTGACGAAGAGCGGGAGGCCTTCGCGGTCCGTTGGCAGGAGGCGGCGAAAATAGGGAAAGGCATACAGGAGCGCACCAAGGCGGCGTTCAAGGAACACTTCAAACTGCAGCGGATGAACATGAAGTACAGGAAGTCCGCCGAATGTCTTCAAAATGATCTCGAGGCCGCCGTATTTGGCGACGAAACCCGGCTATGCACCACGCCCCACGGCCTTTTGAGTTACCGCTTACACATCGCCGTCGAAAACGGCTGGTCGAAAACTGTGGACTACATGGGACGGCCCACGACCCAGCTCCACAATCTCGATTATGGCGTGCCCGAAGTGAGCTATCTCGAATTCATGCCACCTATCCTTATCCGCCATGGCGTTGTGGCCTGGCCCCTGAATAGCGACCCCGGCGTTATGGCCGCCCTGGTTTCCATCACCTCCAAGCTGGAAAAAAAATCGCCGAAAAATTGGCCCGAGCTCCTTGCCCTTGAACCCCTTCACGAGCCGGATCGCCCCTTTTCACTCCTGGGCGCGACGCTTCTGTTGACGGCACTCTCGGCGCCCACCGGAGATCTTCAGCGGGCTGGCATCGACCTGATGATAACGGCCGTGGAAGATGGCCGCGCCCATCCGGCGACGCTCGCGCCTACATTGGTTCACCTGAGTACGGCAAACTACCTCATGCTCAGCCGACTCGCGACGAGCCTCATCGAAGTGGCCCGAATCTCCCCCCAGCATGCCTGGGTGTGCGCGGAGCTCATGGATACCTTGGTCGCCCATTGGAAAGAGGCGCCCAAAGACGCCCACGCCGTACTGGATCCCCTGCTTGAGTGGAAGACCCTGTTGGGACAAGGGCAATCGCCTGCGGCCGGTGAATCACTGGGCCAACTGAAACTGACGGGCAAGGCCACGAAGGCGGCGAAGCAACTGATGTCGCTCAAGGAAGACCCTGCTGGGCGATGGCGGGAGGCGCGTAACCTGATGCTGGCGGCACGCATCGCCCGCGCGGAGCGGTGGACGGGCGGGTGAATTGAAGGGAACACAGAGAACATGACCGAAGAAGAACTGATTCAGACGCTTATCACCTGCAACGTAGGCGAGATGGCGTCCGCCGTCACCGGAATGTCGGAAGAAGAGCGCAAGGCGCTCTATGTCCACTTTAATCACTTCGAGAAGAAAGGCTTTAGGAAAGGCCACATACCCGACCACTACGAGTGGGTCATGTATCCAGCGAAGTATCTGACGCAGGACTACCTATGGATCGTTCCCCAGTTCGAGAAGGCGACGCCGGTGGTTTTACACAAGGTTGGACTCCTGCGGCTGGCACTGGGAACCTTGGCGGATGCGAAGCGGGTGGAGATGGACAACAACGAGGAATTTTGGGCGGCTCTGGTAAAGGTGCTTGATGATCGACGACCACCATGGGCAGACCAATGGTTGGCCCACTGGCTTGGACGGGAGCGGTGGTGGTCTTTCGTGTGCTGGCCTCCGGTCTATGCGTTGATGGAGCGCGGTGTTTGTGGGAAGCCGACGCTGGACAACTACTACCATCTTCTCGCTCGGGGCGTCACGACGAATTACTGGAAGGGTGGGTTGAGCGGCCCCAAAAGCCCGGGGACCTATCGCACTTCAGACTACCTGCGGGATCACCCCGACCTGTTGAAGGATATGTATGGCGTGCTCCGCGTAGATTCGTACGCGTTGGTGAGTCCGGACGACCCCTGGGCCGAGTCCGACTACAGCGACGACGAACCCCTGGCCCATGCGCTACGGGCGCTGTCCGAGGAGGGCCTGTTGGATCGGGAGCGATTGCTGCGCGCCAGTTTAGACGGGCTGGCCGGTGGACACGTCGCGAACGTACTTTCCAGACTGGCGAATTTCTACGAGGGGATGAATCCATCGAAGGCGGAGGTGGTGGCGTCGCAGGCGCAGCTTATTTCGCTCTTGTCTGCGCAGTCTGATCGCGTCGTGGCCTTTGCGATCAAGATGCTGAAGAAGGTGGAGCAGGCCAAAGCGCTGGATGACGGGGCCTTTGTGGATGGGGCGATCCCGCTGCTTGGGCGCAAGGGCAAGGGGCTGGTCAAGTCGGTGCTGGCTCAGTTGCAGAAGATTGGGAAGCGTTCGCCCGCCCAATTACCCACCATTCTTGAGGCCGTGGGCGAGCAGGGGCTGGCTCATCCCGACACCGACGTTCAGGAGGCCTGCCTGAAATTGTTGGAGGTGTGGAAGGATTCCCTGGGAGAACGCGCGCGGTCGGCCCTCGATGTCCATGTGGAGGATGTGGCGACGACCCTTCAAGATCGTGTTCGGGCGCTCGCGGGGACGGGCCCATCGGTTGCGCCGCGCGAGCCAAAAGCGACGGTGGCGAAAAAGGCCAAGGCACCTGAGAAGCCCGAGCTTCCGGCGGCATGGTGCGCGTCGGCGGGGGTAGATTCGGCACGGGCGGCCCTGGAAACGGACACCATGCCACCCCCGTTGCTGATCGACTCGGGCACGGTGCCGGTGCTCACGGGGCTGAAGGCGGTTTGCCCCCCTGAGACGTTGGACGACATCATCTTGCTGGCGGGACGGCAGATCGACGAGACGATTTCGGCCATGGAGATGGAGCAATTACTGGGTGCCATCAGCGAGACCGACCCCGCCGCCGAAGAGAATTTCGACCGCCTGGCGGCACCCCTGTTGAAGCGGATGGACTGGGCGGCGGGGGAGCTCGGTCACCTTCTTTACACGTGGCTCTCCCGGGGCAAGGTGCATGAGCGCTTCGAGGAGGAACTACCAACCGCTGGAATTCGTGGTACCACCTTCTGGCAGTACCAGAACCAGCGCATCCGCGCGGTTCGTGCGCGAATCCTGAAGGGCACCTACCTGCCCCTGCTTGCCACGCCTACCCACGAAGGGGGCTGGCTGATGGCGTCGGCCCTGGTAGACCGTCTCTGCGCGCTCACCGAACAAGACGCGACTCCGGGCACCCTCGACCTTGTTCAGTCCCTGCTTCGACTCGCGCCCGATGGGCGTGAATCGGCAGCCAGCAAGCTGGCCGGCGGAAAGACGCAACTGCTGCGGGTGGTCCGTTGGGCCCTGACGGGCGAGGGCGGCTTCAAAAAAGGCGATGACCCCGATTTATGGTTGGCCGCCGCCCGGGGCCGCCATCCCCATCAGGTGTTTGATGTGCCTGGTTTGAAGGGCGACCAGTTCTTCGGTCCCGATGGTGCTGGGCCCGCGATTTACGATTGGATAGACAGGGACGAAAAGGTCGCGATGGCCAACGCAGAGAAAGAAGCGCGCGAAGAAGCGGACAAGGCGCTGGAGAAAGCCCTGGAGAAGCTCGATGAGAGTTCCGAGAGGGGGTTGGATCTTGTGTTGGCTTCGGTGGACCAGTTCGAAGCGGCGGTTCCCGGGGGCGGCTGGCTCCACCGGCCCCTGCGCGAAGAGTTCTCCCTGAAAGTAACCCCCCTATGGGTGCATGGTGGGGATCGCCTGTCACGCCCCAGTGTGCTGCTGCATGCCTTCCCCAGCGGCGGTGCAGTTATCCGGCGAGAGGCCTTCGAGCTCGAATGGGGTGCCTTGACCTGGCCCCACAACCGCGACACCCTCTTTGCCTCCGCGCTCCTCTTCATCGCCCACGCCTACGGCAACAGTTCGTCCAAGAAATGGCCCGAGTGCGAATGTCTTACGCCCCTCTTCGAACCGGATCAGCCCATCACGCTCCCGGCCGCCATGGCGATTGGACTGGCGCTTTTCGCACCGTCGGGTGACCTTTCCAGAACGGCCATCGACGTGCTGGTCGAAGCCATTGCCGACGGCCGCGCCCACCCCGACCAGTTCACCGAACCGATGCTGCGCGTTTGCACGATGAAGTGGTTCCAACCAGCGCGCATGGCCGCCTGCCTTGGCGAAGTCGCCCAGGTATCGCCACTCCACACCTGGGCGGTCGCGGGCATGCTTCAGCCCATAGTAGGGAGTTGGCGCGAAATTCCCAAAAACGGCCATCATATCCTGACGCTGTTGTTGGAATCTCTCGCCCAACTGGGCGATGCGCTGGATAGCCCCGCCGCCGATGCGCTGGGCCAAATAAAGTGCAGCGGCAAGTCGGCCAAGCTCGCCAAACAGCTCTTGGACCTGAAGGGCGTGGACAATGGAACTATGGCGGCGGCACGTGAATTGGCGCTAGAGGTTCGACTGGCCCGCGCCGCGCGTTGGGCGCAGTCGATTTTGTAAGTATGGAAGGAATTCGGATGTGTAGCTCACCCACCTCAACGCCGTGACGGACGAGTATGAAGAGCGGATGAAATCTGGTACTTCTATATGTCCTGACTTATTTCACTGATCGTGACCTCGATTTTTGAGGGGTAAAGAATGATATAGTGCGGCCACCACCGGTGTTCGCAGGCACCGGACTCATCAACCACTTTTGGAAAGGATATTTCCATGACCTCGTTTCGCTGTGTGACCGCCTTACTTCTGGCATTCCTGGGGCTCGCAACCGCTGCGGTGGCGGATAGCAACTGGCCCGCCTGGCGGGGGCCCGACAATAGCGGCGTTGCGCCGACGGGTACTCCCCCCACGGAGTGGAGTGAGACCAAGAATGTGAAATGGAAAGTGCCCCTCGCCGGCACGGGGCAATCCACGCCGGTTATCTGGGGAGAAAAGCTGTTCATTCTGGCGGCATCGGAGAAGGCGGGCACCGAGGCCTGGAACTTTGACGTCGTCTGCCTGGATCGCAACACCGGGAAGACCCTGTGGCAAAAGACGGCGGCTACCGAAGTCCCGCAGGAAGGCCATCACCCCACCGGAAGCTTTGCGCCCTACTCCGCCGTGACCGATGGCACCCATGTGTGGGCCAGCTTCGGCTCGCGGGGGCTTCATTGTTATGACCTGGACGGTGGCCATGTGTGGAGCACGCCCCTCATGAAAATGTCCACCCGCCGTGGCTTCGGCGAAGGCAGCTCGCCGGTACTTGCCGGTGACAGCATCGTCGTCGTGCAGGACCATGAAGGGCCATCGCGCATCGGGGCCTACGATAAGAAGACGGGAGCACTGCGCTGGGAAAAGGCCCGGGATGAAAGCACCACCTGGTCCACGCCCTATGCCGTCGAAGTGGATGGCATCACCCAGGTCATCATGAATGCCACGAACCGTATCCGAAGCTACAACGTGGCCAACGGCGATCTTCTCTGGGAGTGTGGCGGCATGACCGTCAATGTAATCCCTACGCCGGTGGTGGGCTTTGGCAATGTCTATTGTGCCAGCGGATTCCGGGGTGCGGCCCTCACGGCCATTGACCTGAAGAGCAAAGGTGACGTGACCGACAAGCCCGTATGGAACATCGACAACGGAACGCCTTACGTGCCTTCGCCCTTACTCTATGGCGAGCGCATCTACTTTCTGGATGGAATGAATCCCAAACTCTCCTGCGCGAATGCCAAGACAGGTGAACTCTACTATGCCCGCGAATCCCTGGACGATTTGGGGCGGGTCTATGCTTCCCCTGTCGGTGCCGGTGGCCATGTCTATGTGGCCGACCGCGATGGCGCCGTAACGGTGCTTTCTGACGATGCGTCCCTCAAGGTGTTGCGGACGAACCAGTTGGACGATGGTTTTGATGCCTCGCCCGTGGTGATAGGGGATACCCTCTACCTCAAGGGAAATGAATTTCTCTATTGCATCGCGGCATCGTAGTTTCTTCAGCCTGGCGCGGGCGACAAAATCTCGTGGGGACCGCTGGAATCACTCTGCGGGCGGTGGCCATTGGACGGGTAGGGGATCGGGTGTGAGGTTTTGTTCATAGGATTGCCACCAGGAGAGCACGGAGTCTTGGGGCGCACCGGTGGGGTCTGCCCCTTGGGCCAGTAATGGCTGCGGCACCTTGGCGTTGTGCGCTGCGTTGGATAGGGTTGCCATTGCTGCTTGAAAAGATTGCCAGATGCTTTCTTGCGCGATGGTGGGGGGAGTGCGTTCGAACATTACCGGAACGAAATCTAATTGGCCATGGGCGACAAGAAGCTGGGCGGCGGGTATGCGAAGAGGGCCGTCGGCATCTGCCCAGGATTCTAATGTGCGGGTTCCCAGTACGGAGTCCTCATGGAGCAAGTACGCAGCACCGGCCAGCGCGATGCCGGGGTGCTTGGCGGTGGCTAAGGTTTGGAAACAGCGCACGCGATTTTGGCGGACGTGTGTCGCATACCAGACCGCGATATTTTGTCCTGCCATATAGCCGTAAAACACGGATGGATCGAAGTCGCGCAAGTATGTCGCGACGTAGTAGGGGTCTCGGGTGGTCATTACCTCAAGGGCGTCGCACCAAAGTTTGAGCGGCTTCCTCGAAGGAGGTTCGTAGTTCGCCAGCGAATTTTCCAGCGCCTCTCTGGCCTCTTGGGTGCCCATGACGATTTGTATGGGCGGTGGTTGCTTGGGTTGGTGGGGGGTATGTCTTGCGGACTCATAGTGGCGGAGTCGCGAGATGACGATTTCAAGCCACTCTCGATCTGCTTCGCGTTCGTAGGTCCAGGCCTCGAGTCGCGCCAGGGTTTCTTTGCCGCCAGCACGTGAAAGTGCCCCAGCGATGCACTGCCGATCGGGAGCTGTGTGGGGCCCAAGCACCACGGTCAAAAGTTTGCTCAGCTGTCGTTCGTCTCGATCTACGAGATCCGGTCCAGGTGCTTCACCGGGTGCGGCGCTATGTTCCCGCAGATGGTTCAGGGCACGGACAATCAGGAGCGCTTCCCGCGCTTCCCCCGACGATTCCATGACGGCTTGAGCCTGTTTTTTCAGTGTCTCGAAACGGGGTGTCATGAATTGATGGCGGCGCGCGGGGCCACCGGTCTCTTCCTCTACGCCTTGAGGTATGGAGACGATGCTCCCTGAAATAGGGCTGGTCATGTGATAGTCTGGCCCTTCTTCCGGCCAGAGGCCCAGATGCCATTCGATTCCGCCGATAGGGGAAAGTATCAATTCGACCGTTTCAAGATGTGGGGGGGTGGGCGTACGAGAACATAGGGCGGCCAGATAGAGATCACCGACCTGATTGGCCGACTGCAGACGGAAACTCGGTTGCTCGATGGTGCCTTTCCAGGAATCGACACGACGAATTCAGAAACGTGGGCACCGGCGCGAACGCACTCGATGACGCCCACGAAGTCGCTGTTGGCCACCACCTCCTCCCAGCTGAGAAAGGCTTCGGGGCTATAGGAAAGGCCCGCCGCCTTGGGAAGGCATGAAGCAAACAGGGCGCCAATAAGCAATAGCATTCGGAATTTCATGGGGATGGCCTCCAAGCCGCTATGAATCGCATCGTGTGGGGGGTGCGCGTCTCCCTGTAGCGTCTATACCACGATGGGGGCTGAACGTTCCTCGCAGGCGCACTTTTCTTATAGGTAGACGCTTTCTTGCCTATGGTCTTAGTATGCCTCATTTGTAGTCGCGGCTTGGTATTTCCCGTTTATCGGATCGGCTATCGGTTGTGACCACGGATGAAACGGATATGACGGATGGAGAAAGATGGATTCAATCATTGAGCGAGGTCGTCATTCCCGCGAAGACGGCCTCCCAAAATTCGTGTCCATTCGTGTTTGTTCGTGGTTCCACTTCCAATGTTGTTTCCCTGCCTTGCTCGGTGTTGCCGTTTTGGAGTTTTCATGTCGGAATTCTAATTGCGTATTATGTAACTGGTGAATATAGATAAGAAAACATAAAAATATATGATATAAGGGTGCTTGTGAAATCCTAACGTCTCAATAATTGGCGTGCAATGTGGGGTGGATAGACTTCGGTCATGGAACACATTTCTGGCGAGCTCGTCAATTTTCTATGGAGAAGTACCCCAATGCACAAAAAAGGTTTTACCCTTATCGAACTCCTGGTCGTTATTGCGATCATTGGCATCCTGGCAGCCATCCTGCTCCCCGCTCTTGCCCGCGCACGTGAAGCGGCCCGGCGCACGAGTTGCCAGAACAACCTCAAACAGATGGGCGTCGTCATGAAGATGTACGCCAACGAGTCCAACGGAAATCTTTTTCCGAGCTGTGGAAAATACGACAAGGACTTCTGCTCCGAATGGGATATGGCCCCCTGGCAGATCGACGGTACGTCCATCTACCCCGAATACCTGACGGATGTCCAGGTCCTGGTGTGCCCGTCCGATTCGGATGGGATAAAAGTATCCGAGGGACGGTGGAACGTGGGCGGTGACCCGGCGAACCCGATTGCTCCCTGCGAAATCGACGGCCTGTCCTACATCTACCATGGCTGGGCCTTCGATGAAAAATGGCTGGTGCCGGCGGGTGTCGACGTGAATGCCGTCAATGTGCCCGGTGATCTCGACATGGGGGTGAGCAATGCGACGACTGCCCACTTCAATGATTTTGATACCAACCATGCCTTCGACGGTGGCGGCGACGCCGATCCCCCTGCGGCCGAACAAACTACCCTTACGGGCCATAGTCTTTTCGATGAGTCCATTGAAGCAACCCTCGGCTCTGGGGAAGAGGTCGTCATCCACCGTCTTCGCGAAGGGATGGAGCGCTTCTTTATTACCGATATCAACAACCCCGGTGCGAGCGCCAAAGCGCAGAGCAACATCTTTGTCATGTATGACGATTATAACTACCAGAACCCGGAGTGGATGAATCATATCCCGGGTGGTGGCAACGTGCTCTATATGGACGGACACGTCGAATTCCGCAAGTACCCCTCCGATGGTCCCTACAGCAAGGCTTGGGCCCTGTTCAAAGATGATCTGCTCTGGCAATAAGGCCAGACCACTAACCCTGTAAAGTAGAAAATCACGCCGTTCGCCGCCGCGTTCCCACGGGCACCTTGACGTCAAGGTGCCCGTTTTCTTTGCGGAGCACGTTTCGTGATGAGGGTTATTCCAGCTTGAAACTCCACGCGTGCAGGCAGGGCAGTTGGTCGATGGTGAGTTGGGGGACGTCGATGCGCAGGGTGCCGCCTTCTTGCGTGAAGGGCACGTCGCCTTCGTGGCCGAGCAGGGTGACGTGGCTCACCTTCTTTTCCAGCGGCAGGGTGAGGGTCTTGCCGGGCCATTGGAGACTGATGGCATAGAGGACGTCCCCTTTTTGCGTGAATTTTACCGTGTCCATTTCGGGCGCTTCGTCTGGCTTGCGGGTGCCGTAGATGGCGTCACCGTTCACGGCCAGCCATTCGCCCATTTCGAGGAGGCGTTGTTCCATCACGACCGGGATGCGCCCGTCGGCGGTAGGTCCGATGTCGAGGAGAAGGTTTCCGCCCCGGCTTACATTGCCGATGAGGAGGTGGAGCAATTTCTCGGTGCTGCGGTAGTTGTCGGCCGTTTCGTTGCGATTGTAGCCAAAGGAGCGGCCCATGCCCTGGCACTCTTCAAAGTCGCCCCGCTGGATGAGCCTGCCGTCAGGAATGTGCCCATACTCCGGTGTGGCGAATCCACCGTGCACATTGCGGCACTCCTTACCCCAACGGTCGTTGATGACCACATCCTTGGGGGCCTTGCTCTCGTTAAAGAGCCAGGCGAGGAATTCCGTACTGCGCCACGTGCTGCTCGGGTGGCCCCACTCTCCGTCGGGCCAGATGAGGTCGGGCTGGTAGCGTTCGACGAGATCCTTCATCTGGGGCAGCATGTACTCGTCCACATAGCGGTCCACGTCGGAGTTGTAGAGGGGATTGAACCATTCATACATGGAATAGTAGAAGCCCATCTTCAGTCCCGCCTCCCGGACGGCGCCGGTCAAATCGCCCGCGAGATCGCGGTGGGGGCCAATGTCCACGGAGTTCCAGTTCCACGCCTGGGGATTGGGCCAGAGGCAGAAGCCTTCGTGGTGCTTCGACGTCAGCACCACGTATTTGGCCCCTGAGCGCTTGAAGGTATCCGCCCACTGGGCCGGCTCGAAGAGTTCCGCGCGAAACTGGGGCGCGAAGTCCTGGTACTTGAAGTCTTCGCCGTAGGTGGCCTCGTGGAAGGCCTTGGTCTGGCCGTCGCCCTTGATGAGGTCGTGCCAGTACCATTCGGAATAACGTTCCTTCGGCCCCCAGGCGGGCACCGCATAGACGCCCCAATGGATGAAGATCCCGAACTTGGCGTCCGTAAACCACGTCGGATTAGGCCGGGCGTCGAGAGATTCCCATGTGGGCTCATAGGGGGCATTGAGGAGGTAAAGGGGGGAGAGGGCAACGAGCAAGGTGGTGAGCATGGTCTTTCCTTTCGGTCGTTCAGGCGCACGGGTACCCCGTAGACGCGTCCTGTAGCATGCACGACCTAGCTTGACCAGCCACGTTACGGTTATCATACCCCTTTCCTGTGACTATTCAAAATCGATGTTCAATTGCTGTGCCGTCTTCCGTCCCTTGGGGTCCCCCTCATCCGGGTCAGCATGCTGCAGGGCCTCCTGCACTGCAGGCGATTGGCTGAATCTATTGGAGTGTGTCTTGATGAATGCTGTTATTTTTGCCGCCGGTAAATCGACCCGGACCTATCCCCTCACCCTGACGCGGCCCAAGCCGTTGCTGCCTATTGCCAACAAGACCATCATGGCCCACCAGATTGATGCCCTGCCTGACTCGGTGGATACGGTCATCGCCATCGTGGGCTATCGTCAGGACATGATTCGCGAGACCATGGGCACCGAATACAATGGCCGGAAAATGGTCTATGTGGAGCAAAAGGAGCAAAAAGGTACGGGTCACGCCCTCCTGCAGTGCGCCGACCTTATCGATGCGCCTTTCATGGCCTTTAATGGCGACGATCTTTATGCGCCCGAAGACTTTGCGCGGCTTGCCTCCCACGACCAGGCCGCCCTCGCCAAGGTCGTGGATGACCCCCGGCTATATGGCATCTATGAAGTCGATGATAATGACAATGTCGTCCGCCTCGTGGAAAAGCCCAAAGAAGTCTTCTCCAACCTCGCCAATATCGGGGCCTATAAGTTTACGCCCGAGGTATTTGAGGTGCTGGCCCACACACCCCTTTCGGAGCGGGGTGAAATTGAAATTACGTCCGCTATCCAGACCCTGGCCGAACAGGGCAGCTTTAAGGTGGTCACTGCCGAAGGGTACTGGCTTCCCATTGGCTATCCCTGGCACCTTCTTGATGCCAACGCCTATATGCTCGACAACCACATGACCAGTGAAATTCATGGTGAAGTGAGTGACAAGGCCGAGGTTAAGGGGCCTCTTTACGTGGGCGCAGGCTCCGTCATTCGTCCCGGCGTCTATATCGAAGGGCCCGTCATGATCGGCGAAGGCTGCACCGTGGGTCCCAACTGCTACCTCCGGCCCGGCACGGTGCTTGGTAACGGTGCCAAGGTGGGGCAGGGGAGCGAGGTAAAGAATAGTATACTCATGGCCGGGTCCGCCGTGCCCCATCTGAGCTACGTGGGCGACAGCGTCATTGGCGAAAAGGCCAATCTGGGCTGTGGCACCATCACCGCCAATTTCCGGCATGATGGAAAAAATCACCGCAGTCAGATTAAGGAGGAACTCGTCGACACAGGACGGCGAAAACTGGGTGCCATCATTGCCGACGGCGTGCACACGGGTATTAACACCTCCATTTACCCGGGACGGAAGATGTGGCCCCACACCATGACCCTTCCGGGAGCGGTGGTGAAGGAAGACGTGCTCGAATAGCCACAGGGTAAGGGACCAGGATTTATGGGTCGAATTATAGCGGGCCTGCTAATCATAGCCAGCGTACTCGCGGCAGGGGGGTACTATCTGTCGCGGTCTTCCGAGTGGGCAGTGTCGCCCGGGCGGCAACCCGTGGTGCCCGAAGTGACTCCCCACCCATTGCCGCCTCACTCAGGAGAGTCAGGACGTCGTGAGCCCGAAGCGAAACCGATAGACAGACCGGAATCGGGTCCGGAACCCTGGCTGGTGCTGGAGTCGCCCCCCGTTCCCCCACCACGGCCAGCACCGAAGAATGACATGGAGCGGGCCGTGCTGGAGGCGATAGCGCGGTACCCCGAAGAACGGGCTGCCCTTCTCGAGGAGCTGGAGTCAGAAACCGTCGAAACGCTTCTCCGAAAGGCCCACACGCTGATGCCAGCGGACGCGTTCGCGCGCCTTCAATCACGGGGCCCTCTTGTCGAAGATGTCCAACGATACTTACTACAAGATCCCCGATTTGCCACCCTGCTGCATGCGGCCGTTCATGGTACGGCGGAAGAGCGGCGCACCATGCTGGATACGACCCATCAAGTCTTAGACCGGATACTCCATGAGCGGGCCTTGCGTCGGGCGGGGGAGGTCTATGACCACGATTGGATGGGCGCAGGTATTGGAGTAGAGATATATCCGATGCTCCTGGCGGAGCTCGATACGTCCGGCGAGTCGTTGCCCCTGTTGGTGGAATGGTATTTCTCGGAGTTGGGTGGAAAAACCGGGGAGAATGGCAGGGCCCTGTTGGCCCAGACGGGAAGTGAGCCCGCCGCCGACGTGCTAGTGCTTCCCCCGATGTCGGGGACTATGTTTATGGTGGCGAGCGCGACGCGACGAATTTATCTCCGGACGGTGGAAGAAGGCTCCGCGTGGGGGGAAGTGGAAGCGCCGCCTGTGTTCAGCGGGGGGAGATGGGGGGTGCCCGCCTTGGGAGCTTTGAATGGCTACGCCCTCCTGGGCGGCATGGAGCCCCCGGATTGCTGGATGTTTATGGATTTCATGCGCGAATCACTCGAAATCTGAGTGGCGATTCCCGGGGCTGTGGGCGGCGCAAGCTGGGTGCCATCATTGCTGACGGCGTGCACACGGGCATTAATACGTCTATTTATCCCGGGCGCAAGATGTGGCCCCACACGATGACCCTGCCCGGGGCGGTCGTGAAGGAAGATGTGGTCTCCGAGACGTAGCGATTTCCGGGCCGTTCGGGGGCGTTGCCGTGGAGGCAGGTGCTTTTTCGCCGGTTTGGCTTGTTTGCTCCCGGCATGCTGTGGCATAATCAGGCTGTTTTGCATCGTGTTGGGACCGTGCTATCTGCCTTTCCGACGGTGCCAATTCTCTCTTTACGCTAGTCTGTTCGTTCGAGATTGATACAGACCCACAACGGGAACGACGTATGGCCTTACATGTATCAACGAAGGGGCTGGATCTGCCTATCACCGGTGCGCCGGAGCAGGTAATCGGATCTGGACCTTCCCCCAAACGCATTGCAATCGTGGCTGATGACTACATTGGCATGAAGCCGGCCTTCCAGGTGCAGGTCGGGGACACGGTTAAACGCGGGCAATGTCTTTTTGAAGACAAAAAGACCCCCGGAGTACGCTTTACGGCACCCGGAGCCGGCACCATCGTGGCGCTGAATCGTGGCGAACGTCGCGCATTCCAGACCCTCGTGATTGAACTGGACCAGAACGACCCCGATGCGGCGGTTGATTTTGAGGCCTACACCGGCCAGGACATTTCCAGTTACGATCGCAGTGGCGTTCAGGCCCTGTTGGTGGAATCGGGACTCTGGACCGCTTTCCGTACACGGCCCTTCAGCAAGGTGCCCGCACTGGACTCCTCGCCCTATGCCATCTTTATCACCGCCATGGATACCAATCCGCTGGCGGCCGATATCGATGTGGTCGTGGGAGATCGTCAAGTCGACCTGGATGCGGGTATTGCTGCGATTCGGGCCCTGACCGACGGTAACGTGCATTTTTGCAAGTCGCCGAAGAGCCAGGTACACCCCACCGGTAACGCCGAAGCCTTCATTGAAGAGTTTCAGGGGCCCCATCCGGCGGGCAACCCGGGCTTCCACATTCATACCCTGGCGCCCGTAGGCCACCATCGGACCTGCTGGTATCTGGGAATTCAGGATGTGCTCGCCATTGGGCAGCTTTTCCGCGCCGGCACCCTGGATACCGAACGGGTTATCTCACTGGCGGGTCCTGCGGTCAATCAGCCCCGCCTCCTCAAGGTGCGTCAGGGTGTTTCCCTTGACGAATTAACGGCTGGGGAAGTGGCTGACGGTGAAATTCGGGTCGTTTCCGGCTCGGTGCTTTCCGGTCGGAAGGCCATGGGCGACATTCACGGCTATCTTGGCCGCTACCACCATCAGGTGAGCGTGCTGGAAGAAAACCGCGAACGGGTATTCATGGGCTGGCTTGAGCCGGGTCTCGAGAAATTCTCGGTGGTCGGTGCCTTTATCTCCAGCTTCATTCCCGAGAAAAAGTTTGCCATGACGACCACGACCAACGGTGGTGCCCGGGCCATGGTGCCCATTGGCAGTTACGAAAAGGTCACGCCCTTCGACATCCTGCCCACCGAGCTCCTGCGCTCCCTGGCCGTGGATGACCTGGAGAGCGCCGAAGAGCTTGGCTGCCTGGAACTGGATGAAGAAGACCTTGCCCTGTGCACCTTTGTGTGTCCCAGCAAGTACGAATTCGGTCCCCTCCTCCGTCGCAACCTGACCACGATAGCAAAAGAAGGATAAAGCGGTCCGTCTATGAAATTCCTTCGCGAAATACACGATAAATTCGAGCCCCTCTTCCACAAAGGTGGCAAGCTGGAGCGGCTCTATCCCCTCTATGAGGCCCACGACACGGCCATGTTCACGCCGGGTGAAGTTACCCACGGCGCGTCGCACGTGCGGGATGCCCTGGACCTGAAGCGGATGATGATTACCGTCGTCTTCGCCCTGATCCCCTGCATTCTCGTGGCCATGTACAACACGGGCTACCAGGCCAACGCCGCACTGGGCGACGGAATGTCCGCCGAAGGGCTCCGTGGCTGGCTCATTAATGTGCTCGGTATTGGCTACAACCCCGCCAACCCCCTGGCCTGTATTTTTCACGGCGCGCTTTATTACCTGCCGGTCTTGATCGTCACCTTCGTGGTGGGTGGTCATATCGAGGTACTCTTTGCCGTCATTCGAAAACACGAAGTGAACGAGGGTTTCCTCGTCACCGGCATGCTCTTCCCCCTGATTCTTCCCCCGACGATTCCCCTTTGGCAGGTGGCCCTGGGCATTACTTTCGGGGTGATTATCGGGAAGGAAATCTTCGGTGGCACCGGGATGAACATCTTCAACCCGGCCCTGACCGCCCGCGCCTTCCTCTTCTTCGCCTACCCGGCGCAGATTTCCGGGGACAAGGTCTGGACGGCGGTAACCGCTTCTAATCAGGTCGACGGCTTCAGTGGCGCGACGGCCCTGGGTGCGGTGGCCGGTGTAGCCGACCCTGCCGCAACCGACGCCTGGAAGAGCGCCCTGACGGGACTGGATATTACCTGGCTCGATGCCTTCCTCGGGAAGGTGCCCGGTTCCATGGGTGAGACGTCGGCCCTGGCCTGTATCATTGGCGCGGGTATCCTGATTATGACGGGTATCGGCTCCTGGCGGGTGATGCTGGGTGTGCTGGTCGGTAGCTATCTCACGACCCTCGGCCTCAATGCTATTGGCTCCGAAACCAACGCCCTCATGAATATGCCCTTCCACTGGCAGATGGTCTTGGGTGGTTGGGCCTTTGGACTGGTCTTCATGGCCACCGACCCCGTCTCCGCGCCCTACACCGATCGCGGACGGCTCATCTACGGTTTGCTTATCGGCGTATTCGCCATTCTGATTCGTGTCGTCAACCCCGCGTTCCCGGAGGGCATGATGCTGGCCATCCTCTTCATGAACATGTTCTCGGGTCTGCTCGATTGGATGGCCAAGCGCTCGAACATCAAGAGAAGGATGGCACGCCATGCAGCAGTTTAGCACGAAATATACCTACTTCTTTTCCCTGACCTTGTGCCTCATCTGCTCCGTCCTGCTTTCTGTGGCGGCGGTGGCGCTGAAAGAGCGTCAGGAAACCAATCAGCAGCTTGATAAGCAGAAGAGCGTCCTCCAGGCCTGTCGGATTATCACCGCGGGCGAGAGTGTTACGCCGGAAAAGGTGCAGGAGCTTTTCGCGACCATTACCCCCAAGGTCGTGGATCTGACCACCGACACCTATGCGGAAGACGTTGATCCCCAGGTTTTTGCCCAGGAAGAAGCACCGCTCATGAAGGTGCCCGGTAACGAGGCCCAACTCTCCGAAGTGCCTGAGTTGGTCAAGATTTACCAGGTGGAAAAAGACGGCAAAGTCGATATGCTGGTCCTGCCCATTTCCGGGAAGGGTCTGTGGGGTACGCTCTACGGCTTCCTCGCCCTGAGCGCCGATACCACGACGGTCCGCGGTATTACTTACTACAGCCACAAAGAGACTCCTGGTCTCGGTGGTGAAGTAGACAATCCCGTTTGGAAGAGCTATTGGCCCGACCGCAAAGTATACGACGAAGACTGGGATGTGGCCATCCAGGTTATCAAGGGCGCCGCAGAATCCCCGGAAAATGACCCCTACAGCGTGAACGGACTCAGTGGTGCCACCATTACGAGCCGTGGCGTCACCAATATGCTGCAATTCTGGATGGGTGACGAGGGTTTCGGTCCGTATCTGAAGTCATTTCGTGAAAACGGGAGCGTGTAACCATGCAATTCGGTAAGAAAGAACGCGAGACAGTTCTCGACCCCCTGTTCAACAACAACCCGATTGCCCTTCAGGTGCTGGGGATTTGTTCGGCACTGGCGGTCACCACCAAAATGGAAACGGCCTTTGTGATGTGCCTGGCGGTGATTGCGGTCACCACCTGCTCCTCCCTCGTGGTCAGTCTGTTGCGCAACAACATTCCGCCCTCTATCCGCATTATCGTGCAGCTTTCGGTTATCGCGACCTTCGTGATTCTGACCGACCAGATCTTGAAGGCCTATCTCTTCGAAATCAGCAAGCAGCTCTCGGTATTCGTGGGCCTCATTATTACCAACTGTATCGTTATGGGCCGTGCCGAAGGCTATGCCATGCAGAATGGCCCTTACATGAGCGCCTTGGATGGATTCGGTAACGGTGTGGGCTACAGCCTGGTTCTGATGATTGTCGCGTTCTTCCGCGAACTCTTCGGCTCCGGTAGCCTCTTCGGTGTGACCATCCTCTCGCCGGTTACCAGTGGGGGTTGGTATACAACCAACGGCCTGATGGTGCTGTCCCCGGGTGCCTTCTTCCTGATTGGCTTCTTCATCTGGGCCGTGCGCACCTGGAAGCCTGAACAGATCGAGGAAAGCTGAGACTATGATTGAACATCACCTGAGTATTTTCACCACCTCGGCCTTCATCGAGAATATGGCCCTGGCCTTCTTCCTCGGCATGTGTACCTTTCTGGGTTGCTCCAAGAAAGTGGACGCCGCCTTCGGCTTAGGTTGTGCCGTGGTCTTTGTCTTGGGCATTACGGTGCCGCTGAACAATGCCATTTACACCATGTTCCTCGCACCGGGTGCGATGGGCTGGATTAGCGCAGATCTGGCCGAGGTCGACTTGAGCTTCCTCTCCTTCCTGACCTTTATTGGCACCATTGCCGCCATGGTTCAGATTGTAGAGATGGTGCTCGACCGCTTCGTGCCGGCGCTGTATGCGTCCCTCGGAATTTTCCTTCCGCTCATCGCCGTAAACTGCGCCATTCTGGGGGCTTCCCTCTTCATGGTGGAGCGCGACTACAACTTCGGCGAGAGCATCACCTTCGGGCTGGGCTCGGGTGTGGGCTGGCTGCTGGCCATTACGGCCCTCGCCGCTATTCGCGAAAAAATGCGCTACAGCAATGTTCCCCCTGGCCTGCGTGGTCTGGGTATTACCTTTCTCCTCACCGGATTGATGGCCATTGGTTTCATGGCGTTCTCTGGTATACAACTTTAAGACTGATTGAAGCGACTCGACGCTAAGGAGTACACCGGATGACTACCATTATCATGGGTGTGATAATGTTCTGCGCCGTCATTCTATCGCTCGTCGCGGTAGTGCTGGCGGCCAAGGCCAAACTTGTGGCCTCAGGGGACGTGAGCATCACCATTAACGGTGATCCCGATTCTGCCATTACGACCCCGGCAGGTGGCACGTTGCTTGGAACACTGGCTGCCAATAAGATCTTCATTCCTTCCGCGTGTGGTGGTAAGGGCAGCTGTGGGGTATGTAAGGTCAACGTCAAAGAAGGCGGTGGCTCCATGCTCTCCACGGAAGAAGGCTGGATTAATCGCGGCGAAGCCAAAGAAGGCTGCCGTCTCTCGTGCCAGGTCAAGGTCAAGAATGACATGTCCATCGAGATCCCGGCCGAAGTCTTCAGCGTGCGCAAGTGGAAATGTAAAGTGCGCTCGAATGACAACGTGGCGACCTTCATTAAGGAACTGGTACTCGAACTTCCCGAAGGCGAAAGCGTTCCCTTCCGTGCGGGTGGTTACATCCAGATCGAATGTCCGCCCCACGAATTGAAGTACAAAGACTTCGACGTGCAGGAGGAGTATCGCCCCGACTGGGACAAATTCAACATCTGGCAGTATGAGTCCAAGGTGCCGGAAACGGTTACCCGGGCCTACTCCATGGCCAACTATCCCGAAGAAAAGGGCATCATCATGCTCAACGTTCGTGTGGCTACCCCGCCGCCGCGGACTGAGGGTATCCCCCCGGGCATCATGTCGTCCTACATCTTCAACCTGAAGCCCGGTGATGAAGTCACCATTTCCGGTCCCTTCGGTGAATTCTTTGCCCACGAGACCGATCGGGAAATGTGCTTCATCGGTGGTGGTGCCGGTATGGCGCCCATGCGCTCCCATATCTTCGACCAGTTCCGTCGGATTAAGACCAACCGGAAGGCCACCTTCTGGTATGGCGCACGAAGCCTTCGTGAGATGTTCTACCAGGAAGATTTCGATGCCATCCAGGCGGAGAATCCCAACTTCACGTGGCATACGGCCCTTTCCGAGCCGCTGCCGGAAGACAACTGGACCGGCTATACCGGCTTTATTCACCAGGTCTTGTTGGAGAATTACCTGAAGGATCACCCGGCACCAGAGGATATCGAATACTACCTCTGTGGGCCGCCCATGATGTTGACGGCGTGTACCAACATGCTGCATGACCTGGGTGTCGAAGACGAGATGATCGAATACGACGACTTCGGATAAGCGAAAGCATTCATGTCCTATTGTTACACCCATAAGAGCGTGGTATTTGCCACGCTCTTTTTTTCGTTGCTGCTGAGCGCCTGTAGCGATCCCCTTCCGCCTGCCAAAGAGACGGTGGCCTTCACCGGCGGCATCATGGGCACGACCTATCACATCACGGTGGTCGCCTCCATGGAGGACGACGTGTCCACAGCCATGGCGGAGGCGATCGAGGGGGCCCTGAAACACGTCGATGGGAAGATGTCGACCTACAAGGAGGACTCGGAGCTCTCCGTGCTGAACCGTATGGCGGGCGGGGCCTACACCCCCGTCTCCAATGAAGTCTTCGCCATGCTCCAGCTTGCCCTCGAGGTGAACCGGGAGACGGAGGGGGCCTTTGATATCACCGTCGGTCCCCTGGTCAATCGGTGGGGTTTCGGACCCGACGACAAGCAGGAGCCGCCCACCGAAGAAGAACTCGCGACCTTGAAAGCCCTCTGCGGACCCGAGGCCATTACATTGGACGCACTCACCCAGTCGGTGCAGAAGCGTGCCAGTGGGGTGTATTGCGATTTGTCGGGTATAGCCAAAGGCTATGCCGTCGACTTGGTCGCGTCGGTCCTGGAAGCGGAAGACTATCGCGACTACATGATTGAGGTGGGTGGAGAAGTGCGCACTGCGGGCAAAAACGCGGTGGGCCTTCCGTGGAAAATTGCCATTGAAAAACCCGTCGATGAAGGACGGGTCCTTCAGGAGGTGGTGGGCCTATCGAATATCTCCCTCGCGACTTCCGGAAACTACCGAAACTTTTATGAGGTGGATGGTAAGCGCTATTCCCACACCATTGACCCGGCCACCGGTAAACCAGTCGCCCATAGCCTGGCCTCTGTGAGTGTCTTGCACCCCCGCTGTGCCCTGGCCGATGCCTACGCCACAGCGCTCATGGTTCTGGGGCCGGACAAGGGGATGGCGCTGGCCGAGCGCCTGGCGTTGCCAGTCATGTTGGTCTCCCACGGAGAGAACGGCGGCTTCGAAACCCGGCAGACGGAAGCGTTCCAGGCCTATCTGACGGACTGAGCGGCGCAGGCATCCGGCACCCCCATACTATGTGACATCGCGACTGCGGCCCTTGCGCCTGGTCGAAAACCCATAAGGAATCTATCACCATGAGTACTTCCGCCTCTTTCAGCCGGAGCGATGCCGTTGGATTGCGTGCGGCCGTCAATGACGCGGTCATGAAGACACCGATTACCGATATCCACACCCACCTCTATGCCACCGACTTTGGCGAGCTGCTGTTGTGGGGTGTCGACGAATTGCTTACGTACCACTATCTCGTGGCCGAGTTTTTTCGTCTCTCCGACATGTCCTACGACCAGTTCTGGTCGTTGAGTAAGTCCCAGCAGGCCGACGCTATCTGGCAGTGTCTCTTCATCGAGAACAGTCCCATCAGCGAAGCCTGTCGCGGCGTCATCACCGTCCTCGATGCCCTGGGACTCGATGTGAGCAGCCGGGATCTGAAAGGGTATCGGGCCTGGTTTGCTGCGCAGGAAACGAGCGCCCACGTGGATCGGGTTTTTGAAGTGGCCCGGCTGAAATGTGCGGTCATGACCAACGACCCCTTTGACCCCTTGGAACAGCCCGTGTGGGAAGGGGACTACCAGACCGATGACCGTTTTCACGGCGTGCTGCGCATCGACCCCCTCCTCAATTCCTGGGAGAGCAGCTACAAAATGCTGCAAGGGATGAACTACGACGTAGAGGTCTCCCTGAATGAGAAGTCCCGCGCCGAAGTACGCCGCTTTCTCACCGACTGGGTCAAGCGCTTCAAGGCCCTCTACATGGCCGTCTCGCTGCCCCCTGACTTTGCCATGCCCGAAGAGTCGGCCCGTGCGACGCTGATAGAGGAATGCATCCTGCCCGTGGCCCGGGAATTCAACATCCCCTTCGCCATGATGATTGGGGTTACGCGTCAGATTAATCCGCTGCTCCGTCTGGCCGGGGATAGTGTGGGACAGTCCAGTCTCACTCCCGTGGAATACCTCTGTGCGAAGTACCCGCAGAACAAATTCATGGTCACGACCTTGTCCCGGGAAGACCAACACACCCTGTGTGTGACGGCGCGCAAATTCCGCAACTTACTGATTTTTGGTTGCTGGTGGTTCCTCAACAATCCCAGCATCATCCAGGAAATGACCGAGATGCGCCTCGAGCTTCTCGGGCCGTCAATTATTCCCCAGCACTCCGACGCGCGGGTGCTCGACCAGGTGATTTACAAGTGGGCCCATTCGCGTCAGATTATCGCCAAGGTCCTGCGTCACAAGTACGCCGACCTGGTGGAATCCGGCTGGACCGTCACCGAGGCCGAAATCAAACGCGACGCAGAGCAATTGCTCGGCGGCAATTTCTGGCGCTTTATCGACCTGAAGCTCTAGCGCGACATGGTTACCCAGCGCGGTCGGGTTCACCAGTGGGTGAATTCGACCGCGTTTTTTATGGAGGGACGGTATCGCGCTCGGAAACCTGGTTGGGCGTCAGGGGCCTGGTGCTATCCCGTTAGACCGGGATGGACGATCCCCGCATGAATGGGCGTCCGGCCCATTTCCTGCAGTACAAGGATGGGGTGTCGCTGCAGGTGCCTTCCGTTTTCCACCCCGTGGGTCTATATTCCCACCGGGACATGCTGCCGCGCCGTCGTGGTTGCCCGTACCGCAGGGCTGCGCCATTCGTGCGGGAGTCGCCATCTCTCCCTGCCATAGACCTGCGGCAGAACGTCCCTCCGGGCGGGCGGAAGCACCCCAGGTGCTTCCGCCCGATCCGGTTTCAGGTGGGCACTATCAGTTTTCTATCACGGACCATTTGCCAGAACAAAGTTCACGGCCTGTTCCACCGCGAAGGCAGGGGCACTGTGCTCGGTCTTGGGGTTGGCCTGTTTCTGATCGAAATAGGAAGTGCTGGTGTTGTTGTACCAGTACTTGGTGTAGCCCCAGCGAAGGCTCCGCGACGTGGAGATGTTGTCCATATAGATCGTGGAGTGATAGGGCATATAGTCTGACTCAAAGGGGTTACTGATGACATAAGAACACACCGGATGGTACTTGGTGTGAATCAGGGCATCATCCCAATAGAGTTTCCAGGAGCTTTCCCCATTGCTCAGGGCGATGGCCAAGGTGGCCATGGGGTCGATGACATTGGGCAGGAAGGTGCCGTTAGTCTCCACGCTCCGCAACCAGCCATAGTGGCTGTTATAGGCCGGGTCACCGTTGTGCATCTGGTGGGCCGCCGGATAGTCGATGGCCAGCTCTGCGAGGTCTTCCACCCAGGGGCTGAGATAGACGCCCCAGTGGGGGGAGTCCACCGTGACAAAGGTCTCGGCACCCATGGCGCTATTCTCCTGCACAAACATTGTGCGCGCCACAATGCCTCCCATGGAGCCACCGACAATGGCGAGGTGATAATCCGGCACCGCCTGCGTGTCCAGGTACTCGATGAAACGCGCCAGGTTGTCCGCGTTGTCTTCGAGATAGGTGCTGCCATCCACATAATCGAAGATGATTACATCCCAACCCAGGGGTCCAATCTCATCGATCAGGGGTTGGAAATCGGTGTAGAGATCGTCGACGGGGTGATCATCATTGTCTGTGTCGAAGCCCGTCACCAGCATCAGCACCTTGTCCACCGGACCGCTGGTTTCCCAGGCGGTCAGGTAGCCGTCGTGTCCATTTACGGTTGCTACATCGTAGACAACCGGTGCGGCGAATGCCGTTGTTCCCAGGAACAACATCGCCACGGTGACTGCAGTCAATTTACCCATTGCAGGAATTCCTTCTTCGTTGGAATCATTCGAAGTTGCTTCATTGAATCTGCTCCAGGGTCGCACGAGACCATGGAACTACTGCGAGTGGGGTGTGAAAGAAACCTCCCATTGGTTCTACTGCCGTCCTCAAGCCCTCGGCACTTGCCGCCGTACGGCCTCCGTGATCAGCGGAGTAGGGGCACCCCTCGCGATCCCGTTGCGCAACCGGAATCGTGTGCCCACAACCCGGTAGCCACAGGGGGGGACCGGGAGACTTCCAGGCGAGGTGGTACTGCCTTACGACCTCAAACAACTGCCATCGATAGCAGCGTACGGCAAGATGCCCGGACTGTCAAGAGTGAAAAGCCATAAAGGCTGGATAATTCTCTTGCAAGGTCATCTATTCATAACGGGAAATGAATAAAAGTGGTACGTGGACCCTTTTCAGAGACGGTGCCCAGGCAAGGCCAACAGGTGCCCATAATTTGGGCAAAAGTAGTCAAAATTTGTCTACCGATGGCGTAACGGTGCGCAACCCTAATTACGACAGCCGCCGAAGGGCCTCGGCCTGAAAGGCGGCCCGCTGAATTTTCATGCCCGCCTCGGTCAGCGTCTCAGGCCACGGGAAGAAATGCCGGGGAATCTCGTGGCGGGGCAGGGTCGCTGCCAGAAGCTTCGCGAGCACCGTCGCCTCCAACGGAGCCCCCTCCACAAAGGCCACGGGCGTGGCGCCGAATTCCTCATGGGGGACGGGCACCACGACCGCCTGCCGAATGCCGGGCAGGGCACAGAGGGCCGCCTCGATACGCTCCGGTTGAACGTTTTCGCCGCCCGCGATAAACATATTGTCTGCCCGCCCCGTCACGTGCAGGTAGCCGTCGGCGTCGAGATGTCCGAGGTCGCCGGTGGTGAACCAGCCCCCCGCGTCGAAGGGCCTCCGCAGTTTTCCCGCCTCCCAATAGCCCAGGAAACGGCACGGCCCGTTCACTTCAATGACCCCTTCTCCGTTGATACGGAGGCTTCCTTCCCGGGGCGGACGGCCCGAGGAACGGAGTGTCTCGCGATCGGCGCCGGCCGGTGTGGTGGTAGCTTGGGTGGCCATTTCGGTCATGCCATAACTCGTGTGCACGGGGAGTCCGCGCCGATGGGCCTCATCCAGGAGTTCGGACGGAATGGCGCTTCCACCCAAAAGCAGGGCCTTGGCGTGGGCAAGTACGCCTTGTCCCTCGGGGGTGTCGAGCAGGCGGGCGAGCTGGCGGGCGACGAGGGAAAAATGGGTTACCTTAAAACGGCGCGCCGCCAAATCCAGCGCCGTGTCTGAATCCGGAACGGTGATACAGGTCCCCGCGAGGATGGAGCGGAAGAGAATGCCCAGTCCGGCCACATGGTGGAGGGGGAGGGAGAGGAGCCAGTTATCTCCCGGGGTGAGGCGGATGTTTTCATTGGAAAACCGCGCGTTGTAGTAGAGGTTTCCCAGCGAGAGCACCGCCGCTTTGGGCGTGCCCGTGCTTCCCGACGTAAAAATAATGGCCGCCGCTTCGTCGAGTCGCCAGACCGGAGGGGCGGCACGATGGTCGGCCGTCGTTGTGTCGCCACACAGGGCCTTCAACGTTATGGGCGTCATGCCTTCATCGCCAATCAGCAGGGTAGGGTCCAACTGGGCCAGACGGGCTTCCCGGTAGGCCGCGGGAAAGGCGGGGTTGATGGGACAGGCCACCGCGCCCAAACGAAACAGGGCGAGGAGGGTCGTCAAGTAGTCCCGGTGGGCGACGCCACACAGAGCGACCTGCTGTCCGGCAGAAACGCCGTGTTTGGTGAGGGCACCGGCACAGCAGTCGATCTGATGATTCCATTCGCCATAGGTGAGGGGGCCCTCGGGCGTCTTCAGGGCCGGGCGCTCGGGTTCACTTTGGGCCCAATCAAACACGGGACAATGCATAGGGCGTGTGCGTGGCCTTTCCGGGTTGGGTCAGGGCGTTATTATGGCAAGCGAAGGGGGCCAAAAGACAAGGGACGTTGGGATTACAGGGGCCAGACCTTCGTGATACAGGTGGGGTCCACCGCTTGTCCGGCTGCGAATACGGTGGGGAGATGGACACTTCCTCCCTCCATGGGCAGCCGCTCCTTCAAAACATCGGGCGTAATCCAGCGGTAGGTGTCCAGACCCACTGGCGTGTCCGGGGCCGCGAAGCGGGCTGCGTAGGCGGTGAGTGCGGCAATGCCCACACCGCTTTCGAAGGAAGCACTGAGCACGAGCGAGCGGGCCTGGCCTGCCTGGATTTCCTCAAAGAGCAACTGGCCCAGGTCAGGCGTGTGCACCAACGTCGGTTTCCAGATGATGGCCTTCGCGCCCTGGACCACGGGTACGACAGGCAGATCGCGAAAGAGGCCTTCGCCGGGCCGTGCCGATTTGCGCTGCACCAGGTCGTGGAGGGACTGTATCGACTCATCCACGGCATAGTCGACCCCGGTGTGGGCGTGAAAACTGGGGAGGTCGAAAGGGGCCCGGCACGGCTCCTCCACGTAGGCAATGTTGAACTTGCGCACGGCCTTGCCGAAGAGGATGGCGTCCTCCAGCGACCACGCCTGATTCGCATCCAGCCGGAGAGCCGTCCGGGGACCAATGATGTCCCGTACTATCTCAACCAGTCGCAGATCGTCGGCCATCTTCTCCCGCCCGACCTTGAGCTTGACGGCGCGGAAGCCCTGGGTCACCGCCCGTTCGGCCTGCGCTGCAATGGTGTCGGGGTCGCCTGCCAGGAGCGCGTTCAGTAAGAGGGTATCTTCGCCGGGATTCCGGTGCTGCGCCCAGGGCGTCTGCTCCCGGACCAGGGCCGCCAGGTGGCGCCATGCCGATTCCACTGCGAAATAGGCGGCGCTGTGGGCGGCGGTGGATTGAAAGGCCGAGAGCGCGGCCAGGGCGCCATCATCAGAGAAGTCGTCCCGTGTGAGGAGTTCTTCGGCCGCATTGAAGAGGGTGCCGCGGCATTGCTCCAGGTTCTCCCGGCTGAAGCCGGGGAGGGGGGCGGCTTCACCCCAGGCAACGTGTCCCGACGCCGCTTCAAGGCGCAAGAGGTATCCGGCGCGGGTGGCGAGGGGACCCTGGCGCAGGGGAATAGGGTTTTCCAGCGGCAGCGCGTACTGATAAATAGCTGCCGCGCAGATTTTCACCAGAGCCACCCGATGGAGAAAAAGATGCTGAAGAGAAGGAGGAGCTTGCCCGTGCCGGCGAGGGTGTCATTGAGCACGACCCCGTCGTTCGAGTAAAACACATGCTTAATCAGCGGCACGGCGAGGGCCATGGTGGCGAGGGCGCTCAGGGCAAACCAGTGCCCCCCGGTGTGCACGCACAAGTAAAGGGGCAGCACGATGCCCGGCACCACGAGGCAAAAGACATATTCCCAGCGGGCGAAGGTCTTCCCAAAACGTACCGCCAGGGTCTTCTTTCCGGTGCGCACATCCGTGTCCGCGTCCCGGAGGTTGTTCACTGTCAGGATAGCGGTGGAGAACAATCCGGGAATGAAACCGGCTATCAACACGTCGGGCGTCAGGGCGAGGGCCTGGACATAGTAGGTGCCCGCCACCGCAACGGGACCGAAAAAGACCAACACAAAGAGGTCGCCCAATCCGAGGTAACCCAGGGGCCAGGGGCCTCCGGTGTAGAGCACGCCACAGATGACCGAAACGATGCCGATGGCCAGGAAAGGCCAGCCGCCCCGGTAGATAAGATAGGCACCGGGCAGGAAGGACAGGGCAAAAACCAGTACGGTCGCCACCAGCATGACCCGGGGAGACACGAGACCGGCCTGGGTGGCACGGGTAGGCCCGACCCGCTCTTCTGTATCGGTGCCTTTGACGAAGTCAAAATAATCGTTGGCGAAATTGGTGCCAATTTGAATGAGTAGCGCACCCAATGCGGCCGCCGCTGCCGATGGCAAATGGAAGGCATGGGCCGATGCAGCCATGGCGGTGCCGATGAGCACCGGCGTAAGCCCGGCGGCCAAGGTCTTGGGCCGCGCGGCGAGCAGCCATATTTTTACGGGATGCACAGTATCAGTTCTTTCAAACTACAGCAGTTGTGCCGTGGTTTCATCGGTGTATTTCATCGCCAACATGGGCCGCTTACGGATTCCTGGGGTACTTCGAAAAATCCGGTTTGCGCTTTTCGTTAAAGGCGTTGCGGCCTTCCTGACCTTCTTCCGATTGGTAGAACAGGGACGTGGCATTGCCCGCCAGTTCCATCAGACCTGCCTGGCCATCTTCATCGGCGTTGAGGGCGGCTTTCAGACAACGGATGGCCGTGGGGGAGTTGGCATTGATTTCGCGGCACCACTGGACCGTCTCTTCTTCCAGCTGCTCATAGGGCACCACTGTGTTGCAGAGTCCCATGTCGAGGGCCTGTTGCGCGTTGTATTGGCGGCAGAGGAACCAGATTTCCCGGGCTTTCTTCTGTCCGACCATACGCGCCAGGTGGGAGGAGCCATAGCCGGCGTCAAAGGAGCCGACCTTGGGGCCAGTCTGGCCGAAGATGGCGTTGTCGGCGGCAATCGTAAGGTCGCATACCATGGCGAGGATGTTGCCGCCGCCGATGGCGTAGCCCGCGACCATGGCGATCACTGGCTTGGGCAGGGTGCGGATCTGACGATGGAGGTCCAACACGTTGAGGCGGTGCGCCCCGGTGCCGCCATCGACGTAGCCCGAATCACCGCGGACCTTCTGGTCGCCGCCCGAGCAAAAGGCTTCTTTGCCCTGGCCGGTCAGAATAATAGAGCCAATTTCCGGATCAAAACGGGCATCCTTGAGGGCGTCGCTGATCTCGTCGTTGGTCGTGGGGGTGAAGGCATTGCGCACATGGGGCCGGTTAATGGTGATCTTGGCGATACCATCGGCCTTGTGATAGAGAATTTCAGTGTACGTCTTGGCTTCTGCCCATTCGATTGCTGCCATGGCAGTCAGCTCCTCCAGAGGGTGCGGGCCTATCGTCGCGAATCGTGCCGATAGAGCCTCGGGTTGGGTTCCGATCAAAGGGGGTAGTTTAACAAAGAAGAGGCTTCCTGCGCACGCGTATGACGACGGACCCCATACGAACCGAGGGCCCAGGGGGACGGTATCCTCAGCTAGCGCGGCCGGTTTCCAAAGAAGGTCTCGCCGATGGCCGCACCCGCCGTGTTGAACTGGGCCTGAAGTCCATCGATGTATTCGTGGAGCCCCTGGTTGAGGATTTCATCGATGTCGGTGTAGGAAAGTTCGGAGGAGAGCCGCCCCAGGCAGCGCTCCGCCGGATTGGCGTAGTTGCCTGTTTCGGAGCCGGAAATCTCGTGAAGGCAGCGCTCGGCCCGGGCAACGCAAAAGCGGATGGCCCGGGGGAAGTCGGGATTGAGCACGAGGAATTCGGCGACGGACCGGGGGGCGATTCGACGATACTCCAGGCGGAACATTTCCAGGGCACTCACCGATTTCAGCACAGCGGCCCACTGAATGTTGTCGTAGGGCGTGTTCACGTAATTGGCATCGGGGAGGAGGATGAAATACTTCACATCCAGAATTCGGGAGGTTTTGTCCGCCCGTTCAATGGCCTGACCCAGCCGCATGAATTGCCAGGCCTCGCCGTGGGTCATGGTGGCTTCGCTCAGGCCCTGGAACAGGGTACAGCTGTCTTTGATGCTGTTGTAAAAACGATTGGGCTCGGCGATGGCGCGCCGTTTGACGCCGGGAGAGCCCAGATCAAGGTACAACTCGTTGATCCGGCGCCACAGTTCGGAGGATATGCCCTCCCGCACCGTCCGCGCATTCTCACGGGCGTTGTGGATACACCGATAGAGAGAGTTGGGGTACTCCAGATCGAAGGTAAGGAACTCGATAACATTCTCACTGGTCGCCGTGTCATAGCGGGCGTCAAAGAGTTCTTTGTCACCGGTTACGGCGATGAGGGACTCCCACTGATTCGCCTCTTCCACGGGGAGATCCATGAGCAGGTGAAGATTCACGTCGACGAAGCGGGCAATGTTGTCGGCCCGTTCAATGTTTCGACTCATCCAATACAGATTCTTGGCGACTCGGCTTAACATGCTGTCCGATCCCCCTGCGCAATGCGGTTCATGACCAGGTCCATCATTTTAAGCACCATCCGACTTCAGTACCCAGGTGTCTTTACTTCCGCCACCCTGAGAGGAATTCACGACCAGCGAACCCTCTTTCAGCGCGACCCGTGTAAGGCCACCGGGGATTACCTGAATCGATTCGCCGTAGAGCACATAGGGTCGGAGATCGACATGTCGTCCCTTCAGCTCGCCATTAATGAGGGTAGGCACCCGCGAGAGGGCCATGGTGGGCTGGCCGATATAATTTCGCGGGCGGGCTTTTATTTTCTCTGCAAAGGCTTCCCGTTCCGCCGCCGTAGACGCCGGACCCACGAGCATACCGTAGCCGCCCGATTCGTTCACCGCCTTGACCACCATGGTCTCGAGATTCTCCAAGACATGCTGGCATTCATCGGGCCGATCACACACATAGGTCGGCACATTCGGCAGGATGGGGTCCTGTTTCAGATAGTACTGGATGATCTCGGGCACATAGGCGTAAATTGCCTTGTCATCGGCCACCCCCGTGCCGGGCGCATTGGCCAGTGCCACGTGCCCATTGCGATAGACTTCCATCAGGCCCGGCACACCAAGCACCGAGTCTTCGCGGAAGCACTTGGGGTCCAGAAAATCATCGTCGATACGACGGTAGATGACATCGACCCGCTTCAGCCCGGTAGTGGTGCGCATGTGGACAAAGCCATCCTCGATGACCAGGTCGCTGCCTTCCACCAACTCGATGCCCATCTGCTTGGACAGGAAAGAATGCTCAAAGTAGGCCGAGTTGTAGATGCCGGGACTCAGGATGACGGTCGTGGGCTGCGACACATTGGCCGGGGCCAGGCCGATGAGCATGTCTTGCAACAGGTTGGGATAGTCATCCACAGGACGAATCGGCAGGGCACCAAACACGTAGGGGAAGGTGCGCTTGAGTATCTGCCGGTTCTCCAGGACATACGACACGCCCGAGGGACACCGGAGATTATCTTCCAGGACGTATACCTGCCCGTCGGAATGTCGAATCAGGTCGGTGCCCGTGATGTGACACCAGACCCCCCGCGGCGGGTCGAGCCCGACGCACTCGGGGCGGAACGTGCCCCCATTGAGCACGAGTTCCGAGGGGATGATACCGTCCTTGAGGATTTTCTGGTCGTGGTAGATATCATCAATGAAGAGGTTGAGGGCTTCGATACGCTGTTTCAGACCCGACTCAATGATTTCCCAATCATCTGCCTCGACAATGCGGGGGATAATATCAAAGGGAAAGATGCGTTCTGTGCCCCGCCGTTCGCCGTAGACCGTAAAGGTGATCCCGGCTTCGCGAAGGGCTCCTTCTGCGGCCTTTTGACGGCGCGCGATTTCCCGCTCATTCAGTGACTGAATGCGCTCCAGCAAGGGCTTTGCCGTGGCGCGTGGAACGCCATCCGCTTCGAAAAGCTCGTCATAGAAACCGTTCGTCTCATAGTCCGTCCAGCTCATAGCTATCATCCACTGCGTTATGGCTTAACCGTAATATCACTCTATCCCACGGGTCCGGAGACAATCAACCTGTCCGTGGCGGGTGCTCGCGTACATCGACCGAAACACTCAGGGTGTGCTTGCCGCCCCCAATGAACGCGCCTCGAAACGGAACCACGTCACTATAGTCTCGGCCCCAGGCAATGGGGATGTGATCCGTCCCACAAAGACAGTCGTTGGTGGGGTCAAATTCGATCCAGCCCAGCGCCTCTCCGCAATAGGCCGCAACCCACGCGTGAGACTCATCGGCACCTACCATCTTGGTCTGCCCTTCGGGAGGGATGGTGCGCAGGTAGCCGCTGACATAACGGCACGGGATGCCCATGGAACGGAGGCACGCCAGTTGCACATGGGCAAAATCCTGGCACACGCCCCGCCGGAGCGAGAAAACTTCTTCGGTACTCGTTTTTACGTTCGTTGCCCGGGTGTCATAGGTAAACTCCCCATGTATCTTCGTGGTGAGCCGCTGGATGCTCTCGACAATGGGCTGGCCCGGTGCGAAGCATGGCGCGGCGTAGGCGGCGAACTTCGGGCTCGCTGAAATGCGCGGTGAGTTGAAGCGGAAGGGCGCGCAGGCAAGCCAGTGGGGGTCCGTCTGTTGGCGGGTCCCATCGCGCAAGGCCTCCCACGTTGGAATCTCGGCGCCATTCAGCCGCTCGTCCGGCTTGATCTCAACACGGCTGGTGGAGGTCACGGTCAGGCTGCGGTGCAGTTCTTCAATGGCGAAGGCATGCACGTAGTTCCCAAAGAAATCGGAGCGCCGCTCTGTGGTGAGGGGCGTGGGGCGAATGATCAGACGATGGCTCGGACAACGCAGTCGCTCACTTTCGCGGGGCGTCAGAATCAGCAGGTTGTGACACACGCTTACCGGACTGGAGTAGTGGTAGGTCGTGGTATGGACAATCTTGTAGTGTGCCATCGTACCTTAAACACTCCCGAAGTGGCGCGGCAGGCCGGCATGAACGAGGTACTGCCCGGAAATCGCATCGGAAAGGTCCAATAGCTGACGTCCCAGTTTGCCGAGCATACGGTGCAGTTTTTCCCGGTTGCCACTCCGATTGACCTCCGCCAATTCATAGACCTGGGCAAGTCGCAGGCTGTTCTGCATGGAAAGGGCAATACGGTTGTCCACACTGCGGGTCGCCGTATGCTGATCACCCGGCAGTTGGGTGATGTGCTCCATAATGCAGGTTAATTGAAAGCCAATGGAGCGGGGATTGGATTCGTCCGTCAACAGCAGGTCCAACGCGGGGGCCGGCTGCAACGTCGCGAGGTACCGGTTGCGGTAGGTCATGATGCTATCGGAAATCTCCAGCAACAACTCCAGGCTCACGGATTCATCGTCACCGGGCTTCGTGAGGGTGGCATTGAGCAACTGACAGCCCTGGAGGGCCCGCTCGATGCGACGGCCCAGGTCGAGAAAGCGCCACCCGTCTGCCCGGGTCATACTCTCGGCGGTAAGGCCGGCGAAACCGTTGAGCCCCGAGAGGAGGGTGTCCAGGTGTCCGAGGCGCACCGTGTCCCCCCGATTCCAATTGGCCTTGAGCGAGATGCTCTCCTGGCTGATGCGTTGCACCGATCGCCACATTTCCACGGCGATGCGATCACGCACGGTGTAGGTAAGGCGCATGGCGTCGGCCACCATGTTCGGCAGGCTGTTGGTGCTGGCAGGCTCCAGCAAGGCCTTTTCCAGGCGTGTCTGCAGCTCGACGAGGGATATGGGGACGTCCTCCGGGACGCTGTCACCGGGTGAGGCCTCTCGGCCCCTCAGGGCGCGGGAGAGAAAGCGTGTGAGATACTCGCTGTCATATTCGCTGGTGGAAACCCGGGTCGCCAGGCGATGCAGCCGCACCGCACTCTCGATACGCTCCACCTTGCGCCCCAACCAAAAGAGGTTGTCACATACCCGACTGGGCAGATCCCGGCCACTTCGTTTCAGGGATATGGTGGCGCCCGGAGGTTGCAACAAGGTCGTCTCCTCCACCGTGCCGGGGGTGCGAATCCAGACGTCCTGGCTCCGATCTCCGCTGGTCATCGCCACATCGAGGCGAAGGGGATCGGGGGAGACGCGGGCGAGCCCGCCATGGAGGACGCAGTAGTCCGCTTTGCTTTTTACCGCGTAACTGCGCAGGGCGAGGCGCCAGGGGACCGGGCCGGTTTTCTCCCAGACCGGGGTGCTCGAACGGGCGACGGTTTCCTGGGCTACGAAGTTTTCGGGGTTTTCCTTGATGCGCGCAATGAGCGCTTCCTTATCGGCCTGCTTCAACTGGGCGGGCCGAATGCCGGCCGTGTCGATCCCTTCGAAGGCCGTGGTTACCAGGAGGTTGTCGAGGTGCTCAACCACGTAGGTCAGGGCCTTCGCATCACCACACCACCACGTGGCCACGGTAGGGAGAATCAGTTCTTCGCCCAACAACAGGCGGGAGAGCACGGGTTCGAAGGCACGAAGGATGGGTGCTTCCAGCAGCGCGCTGCCCAATCCGTTCGAAACCCCTACGCCACCCGAGCGCATGACTTCCAGCAGGCCCGGAATGCTGTAGGGCGAGTCAGACCGGAGTTCCACGGAATCACAGTTGTGGTCGTCGAGTCGACGGAACAACACGTCGACAGGGAGCAATCCCCCCAGGGTTTTCAGCATGACCTGGTTGTTCCGGACCGCGAGATCGGCCCCTTCGGCAAGGGTATAGCCCAGGTAGCGGGCGAGATAGGCGTCTTCAAAATACGTGGGGCTCATAGGGCCCATGGACCACAGGACCGTGCGTGGATTGTCCCGATTTCGGGGGGCCAGTTCGGCCAGGGATTCACGGAGTGCGGCAAAAAAAGGCGCGACGCGGTGGATGTGGGCATCGCGCATGATTTTCGGAAAGAAGCGCGCCGACATGACCCGATTCTCGAGCACATAGCCCAGGCCGAAGGGAGCATGAGTGCGGTTTTCTGTTACCCACCACCGTCCATCGGGTGAGCGGGCGAGGTCTGCTGCATACAACTGCAGTCGGGTCGCATCCGCGTGTTGGATGCCATGGTAGGCGGGATAATATTGGGGATGGGCAAAGAGCACATGGGGTGGCAGGATGCGGTCCTTAAACAGCTTTTGCGGCCCATAGAGGTCCTGCAAGACCAGCTCATAGAGTACGGCCCGTTGGCGAATCCCCGCCCGGATACGTTCCCATTCTGTTTCATCGAGAACCAGCGGGATGGGGTCCAGGGCCCAGGGACGGGAGAGACCCTGCTCCTGATCGTGGGGGTTGTAGCTGATGCCGTTCTTGGCGATTTCGCGCTCGCCCTGCTCCCAGCGACTTTGCAGCTCTGCCGCACCGAGGGCATCAAAGGCCCCGACGCTCGGCTCCCAGGGGGGGCGAATCGCGCCATCGGCGGTCTTCATCTCGTCATAGACGCCTTCGAGCGGCGCATAGCCCTGCCATGATTGCTCATTACCCGACATGTGTTGAGACTGCATCACCGCGTGGCTTTCCTGCGAAGATCCAAGGTGGCGGGAAACAGAGGATTGGTCTCCAGCGGGGGCGTTTCCCGGGGACCTGGCGAGTGGCCAAAGGGAAAGAAGCGCGCATTGCGCCGTGCTTCCGCAGCGTAGGCGTTGATGGGAAAGGTGTCGGAATTAACCCCTGCCGGATGGGAGACATGGTATTTACAACCGCCAATGGATCGCTTGGACCACGTGTCCAGGATATCAAAGACCAGGGGCGCGTGGACCTTTATCATCGGATGAAGACAACTCGGTGGGCACCAGGCACGGTAGCGAATACCGGCGACGAATTCGCCTGCAACGCCGGTGCTGCGCAGGGGCACGTGTCGTCCATTGCAGGTAACAATATGGCGTTCGTCCACCAGCCCACTTACTTTCACTTCCATGCGTTCTACCGAAGAGTCCACATAGCGGGCGGTGCCACCGCCGGCAGGCTCTTCGCCGAGGACATACCAGGGTTCAATGGCCGTCCGCAGTTCCAGCGAGACGTCTTGTTGGGCGATGGAACCGATTTTCGGAAAGCGAAATTCCCAGTGGGTATCAAACCAGTTGGGGTCGAAATGAAACCCGTAGTCCGCCATCTCGGCCAACACATCGGCCATATCTTCCCGGACGTAGTGGGGCAACAGAAAACGGTCGTGGAGCGTGGTGCCCCATTTAACGACTTTCTGCGTGTAGGGTTCGTCCCAGAACCGGGCAATGAGGGCCCGCAACAACAATTGCTGGGTGCAACTCATTTGCCAGTGGGGCGGCATCTCAAAGCCACGAAACTCCACCAGGCCAAGTCGTCCGGTACTGCTGTCGGGCGAAAAAAGTTTGTCGATGCAAAACTCGGACCGGTGGGTGTTGCCGGTCAGGTCCGTCAAGAGATTGCGAAAGATGCGGTCCACCAGCCAGGGCGGACAATCCTCACCCCGGGGCGGCACCTGCTCAAAGGCCAACTCCAGTTCATACAACGCGTCTTGACGCCCTTCATCCACGCGCGGTGCCTGGCTCGTGGGCCCGATGAAGCGGCCGCTGAAGAGATAGGAGAGGGCGGGGTGATTGATCCAGAAAGCGATAAGGCTTTTCAGCAAGTCGGGACGGCGCAGAAAGGGGCTGTCAGCGGGTGTGGCACCGCCTACCACCACGTGGTTGCCGCCGCCCGTGCCGGTGTGGAGCCCATCCAGGTCGAATTTGTTCGTGCCCAGCCGCGTCAGGCGGGCTTCCGCATAAAGCCCCGCAGTGAGATCCACCAGGTCGCTCCACGTCTTGGTCGGGTGGGTGTTGACCTCGATCACACCGGGGTCGGGCGTGACCTTCAAATTGTGAATCCGGTGATCGGGCGGGGGCAGATAGCCCTCTACCACCACGGGCATCTTAAGCTGGGAGGCGGTGTGTTCAATCGCGGCAACCAGGTCGATGTAATCTTCCAGTCGTTGAACGGGTGGCATGAATACATGGATGCGCCCTTCCCGGGGCTCGACGCACAGGGCCGTCCGAACGATTTCATTCTTTTCATCGGCCTTGCGTTCTTCCAGCCGGGTTCCTTTGGGGGCGGCCTGTTGGGTGATGCCGTCCAGACCCTGGGGTGCGGGCCGTTCGTCCACGTAGCTCTGCTGCGCGTAGGGCGGTGTGGGCAGGGCATCGCGAATGCCCACCGGGTCGACGGGTACATCCGAGAGGGGCGACGGGGCGGGGGAGGCCGGGAGGGATTCCAGTGGCAGACGGAGTCCCACCGAGGAATCGCCCGGGAGCAAAAACATTTTGTCCGCCCGAACCGGCCAGGGACCGCTGCACCACTTGGCCTGACTTTGCCACCACTGGCGTTTCAGGGGCATGACAAAACCCACGGGGGTGTTAATACCCCGTTCGAAGACCCGGGACAAGCGCGCCCGCTCTTCGGCATCCTTCAGCGTTTCGTCGAGGGGGTTCACATCCACGGGAAGGCGCTGTTCCTTCCACATGTAATGAAAGACGTCTTCATAAGCCGGGACAATCCATTTGGAGTCCACGCCCAGCGTTTCCGCCAGAAGCGTCGCAAATTGTTGCGCATGCTCCGTGGTGTGGCCGTAGTCCTTATTGACGTCCGCAATCAGATCGAGATCGTTCCAGAGGGGCACCCCGTCTTCGCGCCAGAAACAGGCCAGGGCCCACCGCGGCAGGGATTCGCCCGGATACCATTTCCCCTGGCCATAGTGGAGCATGCCCCCCGGCGCAAAGCGATCCCGAAGGCGCTTTATCAGGGTTTCCGACAAACGGCGCTTGTCGGGGCCGACGGCCGCGATGTTCCACTCGGCGCCTTCCATATCATCGATCGAAATGAAGGTAGGTTCTCCGCCCATGGTGAGCCGCACATCGGCGGCCTCCAGGCGGGCGTCTACCTGGTGCCCCAAGGCCTCAATGGCCTCCCACTCCGAATCGGTGTAGGGCTTGGTAACCCGGGGGTCCTCATGGATACGGGATACCGACATGTGAAAGTCGAAGGTGGTTTCCGCTTCGTCCACCGCGCCCGTAATGGGTGCCGCCGAAGTCGGGTCCGGCGTACAGGCCACGGGAATATGTCCTTCACCGGCCATGAGGCCCGAGGTGGGGTCCATACCAATCCAGCCCGCTCCGGGGATGAATACTTCGGCCCAGGCATGGAGGTCGGTGAAATCCACTTCCGTACCCGAGGGGCCATCCAGGGATTTTTCATCGGGGGCCAACTGAATCAGATAGCCCGAGACAAAACGGGCGGCCAGCCCGAGGTGGCGCAGGGTGTGTACCAGGAGCCAGGCCGAATCACGGCAGGAACCGGTGCCCAATTCCAGGGTCTCTTCCGGCGACTGCACCCCCGGCTCCATGCGGATGACATAGGATACCCGGTCGTGAACCCGGCGGTTGATGTCCACCAGCCGGTCGACGGTACGGAGTTTCTTGCGGTCGAGGCCCGCGAGGAATTTCTTGAAGTGGGGTTTCGCCTTGCGGGTTTCCAGGAAAGCCCGGATTTCCCGGCTCAACCACTTTTCATAGGTAAAGGGGTGTTCTTCCGCCGAAGTCTCCACGAAAAATTCAAAGGGATTGATGACCGTCATTTCGGCGATCAGATCCACTTCGATTTCCAGGCTCCGCACCGGTTCTTCAAAGACGGCCCGGGCCATGAAATTGCCGTGGGGGTCCTGTTGCCAATTGAGAAAATGCTCGCCTCCCCGGATGTTCAGGGAATAGCTGAGGATGGGGGTTCGGCAATGGGGCGCGGGTCGAAGGCGAATCGATTGGGGTCCGAGTGTGACCAATCGGTCATAGTGATAGGACGTACGGTGATTTAGTGCAACGCGTATAGACATGGTTCGCCTTGTGGGGGTAGGGCCGGAACGCTCTTAAAATAGGGGTGGCCGTGGTCATCAACGCAACCTCCAATGAAGGCTGAAAGGGGCATAGGCCTGTTTTTCGCACGTGGTATAGGGACCAGAACAACTCACAGGAAACAGTATACACGAAGTTGAAAAATCCAGTGAGGGGAATGGGGGCGTGCCCTGCGTTACAGCCTGCAACCGAGACGCTTTCTGTCTTGGAGAGACGGCTTGGTCACGAGGAGGCTGTGCCGCGGCCCACGTCTCCCGCGGGCATATTCACCCCACTACCGATGGGCCAGAAAGCCCCGCACGGTCGTCAGGAAGGCGTCGGACTTCTCCAGGTGGGCAATGTGTCCGCAATCGGCAAAGACTTCCATCGCCATGGCCGGGCAAGCCGCACACATGTCTTCGGCGATCATCCGGTATTTCCGGTCCTGTTCACCGACCAGGAGGAGGGTGGGCGTGGTGTAGTGCGCCAGGGCGGGCCAGAGATTGGGTTGCTTGCCGGTGCCCAGGGGGCCGAGCGCTTCGCCCAACCGTGGTGGCGCGTTCTCCGCCACGCGCCGTTGAATGAGGGCCGTGCGGAGTTCGGGGTGCCTGCGGAGCGATTCGAAGAGGGGCAGGTCATACCACGCCTCGAGGAACTCCCGATAAGCGTCGCTCCCGGCGCCCATCGCACATAGTCGCTCCGCGAGGGCGCCGTCCTGAACCTGACGGGCGTGCTGTTTCTCCGCCGTGTCCAGACCGGGGGACGCGGATTCGAGGATGACCCGGGTGAACCGTTCCGGATATTGGGTGGCGAGATAGAGGGCGAAGCGGCCTCCCATCGAATACCCCAGCAGGCTGCACGCGCCGATGCCCAGGGCGTCCAGATGGACCAGTAGACCACGGGCCGTCCGGTCCATGTCGAAGTCTGCGAGCGCCACCTCGGCCCAATCGGGGCTGTGCCCGGGCAGGTTTACGCCCAGCACATGGTGGGTGGCTGAACACGCCTCCGCGACCTTATCCCAGTCATTTACATTTCCCATGAAGCCATGGATGAGCAGGAGGGGCGGGTTCTTGGGGTCGCCCGCGAGGGCGATCGGACGGAGCGCTTCGGGGGGGGCTTCCGCTTCGTTTTTCGGAGAGGCCGAATTGGTCTCGGCGTCGCCCTGCCCCGCGAAGCGCGGAGTCTTGATTTCTATCAGTGTGGCCCGACCGGTTGCCAGGGCCTCGAGGTACGATTCGCGAAAGCTATCCGGATCTTCGGGAGCGGCATAGTCCAGGCCAAACTGTTGGGCCGCGCCGGAAAAATCCATGCCGTGGGGCGTACCGAAGCATTGCTCGAAACAGGGTTCATCGGCGCGGGCGATGGGGAGGTGGTGAAAAATGCCGCCACCGTCATTGTTTAATACGATAAGGACCAGGGGCGTCTTTACCGCCTGGTGGAGGGCCAGGGAGTTCAGGTCGTGCAGAGTCGTGAGGTCGCCTAAGAGGGCCGTCGTGGCCTGCCCCGTGCCTGACGCCATGCCGAGGGCCGTGGCGATGTTGCCGTCGATGCCGCTTGCACCACGATTGGCCACAACGTGGATGCCGTCCCGCTCCGGCCGACAAAAGCGCTCCAGCAAGCGGATGGGCATGGAGTTGCCGGCGAAGAGAAGGGAGTTTTCGGGAAGCAAGCTCCCGAGCTGATGGGCAATGCCCCGTTCCGACCATTCCTGTTCCACCGCGGGGGATGCGTCGGTGCGGATAGCGGTGGTTGTGCTGACCGATGCCTTCGGCGCGTTTTCCTGGAGCCACTGGCAGAAGGATGCTATCCCCACCGTGAGGTGTTGGGTAACCTGGTGATTGGGATCGAGTCGTTGCTCCGAGGCGCTTACGTGTATATAGGGAGCGTTCCAATCCGCCATATGGGTCAGCAGGCGTTTCGACGTGTAGGCACCGCCCAGATGGAGGACCAGGTCCGGTTGCCATGCTTCGTTCTGGAGGAAGTGCTCCATGTCTTGGACCAAGCCCGCCGGTGCCGATGGGCCGTAGAGCCCCGAGGTGATGTCGGCATAAATCTTCCAGCCGGGTAGCTTGGCCAGTTTACGGACCGCCGCATGCTCCGCTTCGCCATGGAGTCTACCGACAATCAGCAGTTTGTTTCGGGCAGATGCCATGTGTTCCAGCAGCGGGGCCGCCCACCCATCGGGCACCGTCGACGCCCCTGCGTCATAGTGGGTGTAGGGCGCGTCTGTGGCAGCCCACGCGACCAGCGTTTTCAAGACATCGTCGGTCACCGATTGGTCCGGCTTCGGGTCGAGGGGCTCTCGCAGCGGTACGTTTACATGCACGGGACCGGCTTGAGGGTGCTGGCTGCGGTGCCAGGCCTGGTCGGCGGTGGTGAGTACGTAGGTTGCCGGGCACTCGGCCGTGGGACAGGGGAGGGCCGTGCGCCAACGGGCGTAGTCGCCGAATATATCGGTCTGGTCGATGGCCTGGTTGGCGCCACAGTCTACCAGCTCGGGCGGACGATCCGCGGTCAACAAAATCAGGGGGATCTGGCTCATGGCCGCTTCTACGACGGCGGGCCAATAGTTGGCGACGGCGCTGCCCGACGTGCAGATGAGTACGGCGGGTTTCCCCGTGGCCTTGGCGAGGCCCAGGGCGAAAAACGCGGCGCCCCGCTCGTCATAGTGGACCCAGTATTTCGCCTTTTCATTGCGCGCCACAGAGACGGTCAGGGGGGCACTGCGGGAGCCGGGAGAAATGACAAAGCCCGCCACACCCTGGCGGATGAGCTCTTCTACCAAGAGGCCACACCAGAGATAGTTGAGATTGGGTGCCTTAGACAGGTCCATCGTGGAGGGCCTCCAGGAAGCTGCTCATCTTGTTTTCGATTTCGTCCCACTCTTCTTCCGCACGGGAACCGGGCACGATTCCGGCCCCGGAATAGAGGGCGAGGGTGTTGCCTTCGATGAGTCCGGAGCGGATGCCCACGCAGAATTCCGTTTCGTCAAAGCCCACCCAGCCTACGGGGGCGGCGTAGACCCCCCGGTCAAAGGGTTCGTGTTCGGCGAGCCAGTCGAGGGCTTTTTGCCGTGGGACCCCACCGACGGCGGGGGTCGGGTGGAAGGCTTCCACCAGGGCGGCATCCACATCGTGCTGTTTCAGGATGCCTTCGATGCCCGTATAGAGATGCTGGCAGTTGTGGAGCTGGCGGAGCGACGGTATTTCATCATAGTGGGTAGTGTCGCAGAAGCGCTGAAAGTGTTCGCGCAGGATCCGCACCACAAAGCGGTGTTCACGCAGGTCTTTTTCACTCTCGAGCAGGGCATTGGCATAGGCCTCATCCTGGGCGTCGTCTTTGCCCCGGGGCCGGGTCCCCGCCAGGGCCTCGCTCTGGAGATAGACATTGTTACGATGGAAGAGCCGTTCCGGTGAGGCCCCCAGAAAGGCCCGGTTTGCGGTTGGGTGAAAGCAAAACTCGTAGGCCTGGGTCGAGTGGCGTAGGAGCCGACGAAGGAGTCCGATCGGATTCAGGGTGGTCTCGGTATCGAATTGAAACTCCGTCTCCCGGGCCAACACCACTTTTTCCAGGTCGTGGGCGGCAAAGGCCTCCAGGGCGCGGTGCACCAGACGCTCCCACCCTTCGCGATCGGGCAAGTCGACCCGACCGAGCAAGGCCGGTAAGGCGGGAATTGCCACTTCACCGGACACGGGAACCAGCTGGCTCAAGGTATCGGACAGCGTCGCTAATTCCTGCTCCAGGCCATCCGGGCCGGTCCATCGGATGTTGGCGGCGAGCCAGGTCCGTTCACCCCGGCGGATGACTTCGACCCGGGGCACGATGAAGCGGAAGGCGGTGAAATTGTGCCAACGGTGCTGGCTGAGATCGGTGGCCTGAAAACGGAAGCCCCCGTAGTAGCGGAGTCCCGGCCACCGCAGGTCGAGCCGCTTGCGCATAAGTCGAAAGAGTCCCGTGGCATCGAGGTGGCCATCGGGTACGAGGACATCCGCCTCGCCCACACCCGCCATTTCAAAATCGCCTTCCCGGCTGGCCCAATAATAGTGGGTTTGCGCGGCCTGCGCCTGAAGCCACGCGAGGGCATCCACGGAGACGACGGGCACTTCGACGCGAATCAGCGAGCCGGACACGTAATTTCCGCCCGTGGCCTCATCCCGCAACGCGGCGAGAAGGTCGGCGTATTGCGCTTCGCCCAGCGGAACGTTCAGCGATAATGACGCAGCAGTATGGTCCATGGGGCGATGGGGCAATCCTTCCTGGCAGACAGGGCGACGGGGTCTGGGGTGAGTCATTCTCGATGGGGGGCCCGAAAAGGGGCTCCAAGGAGGACGTTCGGGGCCTTATTGTAGGCCAGCGCCCCGGTCAGTCGCAAGAGGAATGGTCTTGAAAGTGGCGGGAATTCTTGGATATTGTAGTAGCACTGAAGGCGAAAATTTGGTAGGTTGACGACAGATTGACGGGGGGGCCATGGGGCATCCATTCAAGGGTATGATCGCGGTCTTATTGCTGGGGGCGGCTTCCGCCATCGCCGATGAGATTCGTATCGCTGGCCAACGGCACCGCGATGTGTATGTGGGGCAGACGAAAGAATTCTACTACGTCCACTTTCCCGAAACCGGTGTCCTGGAGCGACACAGCCGCAAACGGCTGGATGTGACCGACGTGGTTATCGACGAGGATGATGCCGACCGGGAGGCGCTTCTGGCGCGCTATCAGGCGGCAAAAGCCGGGCCGGCCACCGGACATCCCGGGGAAAATGAACCCCGTCGCGCCGTGGCAGATACCAGCACCTACACGTTGCAGCAAGAACTCCTCGAGCGGGCCGAGTTTGAATCGCGCCTGGTGCACTGGCAGGCCCTGGGTGCGAGCCGCCGCCAGGAACAACTCAATAATTTCCTGGCGTGGGTCAAGCAGCGTCTGGGGAGTCGCGGGGCGGAGATGGAGCTCAAGCTGGGACAGCTCCAGACCATTGCGCCCGAGGCCTTCGCCCGGGCGAGCGCCAAGGTTCGTGCCCAGACGCAACAAGCGCCCCGTGTAAAGGCCGGCCAGCAGGTTGAAGTGTCTCGCAACGGGGGCAACCTGCAGGCCACGCCGCTGCCACGTCAGGTCAAGTCGCCGTCCGCTTCGGCCACGCCGACCTATGGAGACGCCCTCCATCATGCCCGTGAAGGTTTGGCGCTGCGAGACAAGGCGCTGGACGAATTTCACCGTTTTCTTTCCTACGCCACGACCTTGGATGACCTGGAACTGGCCCTCCGAAACGGGTACCAATACACCTTACGACCGGTTGCTATCGGTCAGTGGCAGGGGGGAGGAAGTCAAAAGACTGCGCCAGTTGTTGTGCCGGAAGGTGTATGGCGCCTTACCTGTTCCCGGTCCGATGACATGGGGCCGTCGAAGTTCAGCATTACCATCCACGATGCGCAAAACGGCCGGCCTTTTACCCGGATTGATGGGGCGGACTTTATGCAAATGCGTATGCGGGTCTATGACGACCCGGGCCGGTATTACCTCAAGATTGAGCAGGATGAATCGGGTATTCCCTACCAGATCGCGATAGAGCAGCTGGTCGAGCGGTAGCTCCCCTCCGGCAAGATATTCCTTTGCGGGGTTGCACGGCCACTCGGCCCACCTATCTCAAGTGATGAGAATGGTTTCTGAATGAGAAAAGTGCGCCCTTTCTTTGACATGTTTAGTCCCGGAACCGTACAATAGCGTGCATATGACTTCAGGACAATCGATTGAACTCAGCGTACTGGGCGGCGGTGGGGAAGTTGGAGCGAGCTGTTTCCAACTTGCCATTGGCGGCCAACACGTACTGCTTGATAGCGGCACCCATCCCAAAAAGGATGGGCGTAACGCCCTGCCTGAATTCGACTTGATCCGTCGGGCACCCGATGCCCTGCTCGTGACCCACGCGCACCAGGATCACTGCGGCTCTATCCCCTATCTCATGCGCCAGTATCCCGGCGTCAAGGCCCATGCCACCGTACCGACGGTGCGCATTGTGGACCGCATGCTGCACAACAGCGTTTCCGTAATGGGCCTGCTGGCCCGGGAGCGTGGCATCAAGGACTATCCCCTCTACGAGCATGAAGACGTGGAATATGCCATGCAACGCTTCGTGGGGCATGAATTCGATACGCCTTTTAAACTCCCCATGCGCGCTCCCGTGGAGGCCACCTTTCGCCGCGCCGGACACGTCTTGGGCAGTGCGAGTATTCTACTGAAGACCCCCGGACATAACATTTATTATACGGGAGACGTGTGCGAAACCCGTCAGGAACTCATTGACGGCTTTTCGCCCCTTCCCGAAGATGTTCATGTAGATACCCTGATTATCGAAGCCACCCACGGTGCCAATGACGCCGGGGGCGCCGTAAGTTATCAGGATGAAATCTACCGCATGGGCGTCCAGATGGCCGAAGTGCTCGAGGCGGGCGGCACGGTGCTCATTCCCAGCTTCGCCCTGGGCCGCACCCAGGAAGTGCTCAATTTCGTCTCTCGCCTCCAGGAAGAAGGGCTCGTACCCACGGTGCCAGTCTACGCTTCTGGTCTCGGCCGTGCGGTGTATGAACTCTACGACCGCTTCACCGACTACATGCTCCCCGAAGCCATCTTGCGTCCCCTGGAATCCTTCGGGCGCATTGGCAACGTGTGGAAACCCGGTGTCGTTAAGAAACTGATTTCCAAGCCCAGTATCATCGTGGCCACTTCAGGCATGATGCTCGAAAATACGCCCTCGGCCCTTATCGCCGAAGAGATGGTCCAGTCGACAAAGCATGGTATCTTCTTCGTGGGGTACCTGGATCATGAGACCCTCGGTTTCAAACTGACCCAGGCCGAAGTGGGCGATGCCCTTTCCTTCGGCATCGACCGTGCCGCAGTCCCGATCAGCCTGGAAAACATCCAGCGCTTTTCCTTCAGCGCCCATGCCCCCCGTAGTGCCCTGCAAGGCATCATCGAGCATATCAAGCCCAAGAATGTGGTCTTCGTGCACGGTGACCGGGAGGCCATCGATTGGATGAATGCCAACACGGGAAACGGCTACACCACCTACGCCCCCGAGATTGGGCAGACCATCACCCTGGAGCCCTGAGGTTATGGCGCGACGCCGTAACCCCCTGGTGCAGGCGCTGGCCACGGGATTCACCCTCACCTTTCTTGCGCTAAGTCGTCGGCTCCCCCTTACCTGGAACCGCTGGCTGGCCCTCCGTATCGCCCGTGTTGTGGCGCCCCTCGTGCCCCGCGTCCGCAAGGTCACCCGCGAAAACATCGACCGGGCCTATGGCGATTCCCTCTCCGCTGCAGAAAAGGAAAAACTCTTTCGCGGGGCCATCGACAACGTGGCCCTGGTGGCTTCCGAGATGGCCCACATTCCCACCATGCACGGTGGCGCCCTCGGCGCCCAGGTGACCGTCGTGGGGGAGGAGCACATCCAGCCGGGCGTGGGACACCTTTGCATTGGTGCCCACCTGGGTAATTGGGAATTGGCCGGCCCCTTCATGGCACACACCGGCCTCAAGGTCGCGGAGGTGGTCCGCCCCTTCGATGACCCGCGCATGGACCAGGCGATTGATGGAATACGCCGTGCCAACGACGTGTTGACGATCCCCAAAGACAACGCCGGCAAAGAAATTATTCGTGTGCTGAAAGAGGGCTACATGGTGGGGGTCTTGATCGATCAGAGTCCCCGGGACAGCGCGGTACCCGTTACGTTTTTTGACCAGCCTTGCTGGGCCACCATTGCCCCCGTTATGATCGCCGTGCGGGCCAAGGTTCCCATTTTGCCCTTGTCCGTTGCGCGAAATCCCGATCACAGCTATACCCTGCGCTTCTACCCGACCATCGAAATGGAACGGACCAAAGATTTACGGGCGGACCTGGTGAAGAATTCCCAACGCTGCCAGGATGCGATCGAGGCCATTGTGCGGACCCATCCGGAGCAATGGCTCTGGCTGCACCGCCGCTGGAAAGAGCGCCCGCGGCTGGCCGAGGAATGGGCGCGCAAGACCGCCAAAGATAAGTAATGCCCCATGCGTCGATGACGTGCAGAACGGCAAGAGGAATTGAAACGATATGCTACGCCTTGGAGCAATTGAATTGGGCCCCCGGCCGGCTGTGGCGATTGCCATACAGCGGGCTGAAGCGCCCCAGGCCCTCCGCGATGCGGCCCCCGGAGCCATCATCGAGCTTCGGCTGGATGCCCTCGAAGATCCCGCACCGGCCGCTGCCCAGGCCTTCGCACAGCGCTACACCGGTTTTCCCCTGCTGGCCACGATTCGCCATGCCGAAGAGGGGGGAGGATGGCAGGGGCCAGAGGCAGCGCGGCTCGCCTGTTTTCGGGCGGTCATTCCCCATGTGGATGCCGTTGACGTCGAAATTGCGGTGGGGTCCATCACCGAATCGGTGGTGGCCGCGGCACACGACGCTGGCCGCCTGGTGATTGGTTCCTTTCACGACTTTGATGCCACGCCCACCCAGGAGCGTCTCGAAGCGGTGCACGCCCAGGGGCGTAGTCAGGGGGTAGACATTGTTAAGGTGGCTGCCCGGTGCAATAGCCCGGAGGACGCCTGCCGCCTCGCCGAATTCACCTTGGCCCATCGCAGTGAGCAGGTGATTGTGGTGGGTATGGGGCCTTATGGGATGGCGTCGCGCATTTTTTTCCCCGCGTTGGGCTCCCTTATTACCTACACTTTTCTCGGAGAGCCGACGGCCCCGGGACAGTTGAATTGTCAGGATACACTCACGTATCTTAGTAGTTTCTATCCTCAGGGGATGGCGTCGACTCGGGATCAGGGTTCTGACGCCACAAACATCGATTAACATGCAGGAGTTGTAGTATGCAGCGTGCGTTGATTATTCAGTCGAATGGTACCGGGAAACATGACTTGGAGGATCTCCTCCAAGACGGGTGGAACGTGGTGATGGTGACGGCCAACAATGGCCAGAGTTACAACGACTTCCTTGTCGTGCTGGAAAAAGACTGACCCGATTGCATTCGGCGGGCCCTGCGCGCCCGCCTGTACAAGCGTTTACCGACCACGTGTGTCTCACAGGTCACGTTGGTCGGTTTTTCTATGGTTCTATGGGCAAAAAGTGGGGAAAGTCTCTCTTGCGTAGACACGAGCGTTATTGGTGCCGCGCGATCCGCAAAAGGCGAGTTTCAACGGGTCTGACGGGTTCGTGGGAGATTTCCAATGGGCGTTGCAGGAATAAGACCTCCTCCGAAGGGTGCGGTAATCACCGGGCTCTCTCAGTTCAGGGAACGTATCGCCAACGGCCCCGACGCGCGAACTCTCCTGCGGCGCGTCTTCGACCCGCGTTCCTGGGGAGCGCGCTCTACGACCTTCTCTCAGCACCCGAAATGCTGCCATGAACCTTTCATGAAGGGGCAGTCACGACCTTCCAGGGGGCTGATTCAAGCAGATGGGACGTTATAGATCGCCTTCTTACGGGTCCGATATAGATTGGGGAACCGATATGGGTTCCAGCGACGATCTATGAGACGGGCTTTCAGCCCTCTGTGAATGAAAGAGTCCGAAAACATGGGGCTTTGCCCCATGCTGGTATGTAGCCGGGCCGTTGACCCTAAAAAATGGAAACTGCAAAGGCGATTTGTTCAGCGCCAAAGGCGCGCCCCCTATCAGCCTGGGGCGAAGCCCCAGGAATACGAACCAACGAATATGGACAGGGCTGGTATGTAGCCGGGCCGTTGGCCCTAAAAAATGGAAACTGCAAAGGCGATTTGTTCAGCGCCAAAGGCGCGCCCCATATCAGCCTGGGGCGAAGCCCCAGGAATACGAACCAACGAATATGGACAGGGCTGAAAGCCCGATTCATTTTATGAAAGAATAAAAGTCTTCAACTGCGATTCAGACCACTAGTAGATGTGTTCCTGGCTCCCGTCCCGTCAACTTCGCGAAGGGTGATCCCCGGTACAAACGCCGCGCCACGCGATAATGAGTGCCACGAGCTTTCGTGTGCGTGGAGGATGGATGGCGGGTTCTCGCCAAGAAGGAATTAATTCCGGCGCCTCTGGTCGCGATGAGAAAGTGCCCCCCGCCTCCGGCGACCATCATGGTCCTTGGCGCTATTGGTATCGTGCGCGCGAAACCGCCCAAAGCTCACTATCGTCTCCCTCTGGGGCTCCGATAGTTCGAGAAGGTATGGCGAAAGTGTGACGAGCAGGGAGCTGCGCTGAAAGCCGAATGCTGTCAGGCGATGTAAAGAGAATACCCGGCGATACGTGGGGGGGACGTATAAAACAGGCGCTCCCCATAGAAAAAGCGCCCTTTCTCTAAGAGAAAGGGCGCTTTGGCATTCTAGCTAGTGGGGGTTATCAGGAACCCGTGTTCGTCGTTCCGAGGTCGGAACCCGTTCCGAAGGCGCTCAAGAAAGCAGCGATCTGAGCGGCGTTCGAACCAGCAAGCTGGCCGTTGGAGAGACCAACCACACCACCGGCAGTCGCGCTGACCGTCGGGTAGGTGATGGCGATGTCTTCGTCCATGGCACCGGAGATGAAGAACTCAGCCTGGAAGGAGCTTCCGTCAACAGCGTCGAAGGTAACAACGACGGAGTCGGTGAAGACCTGCCAGCTGACCGTTCCGGTTTCCGAAGCGTCAGCCGCGTCTACGGGGAGAAGCGAAATCTGCTTGGAGCTGAAGTGGTCGGTTACGCTGGCATTGCCCGATCCGGGAACGCCGAAGGAGATCGTGCCGTCGGAACCGATGTACAGCGTGCTGAAGGACTGACCGTAGTACAGAACTTCAGAGCCAGCGGCCAGGTTCAGTACGAAGGGGTCAGCAACGCTGAAGTCGACGATTGCCTGTCCGGCGGTCGGTACGCCGAAAGCCGTGATGCCGTCGGTGACCGTGCGGCTGTAGAAGCTGATGCTGCCATCAGGCTGGAAGTACAGCTGCTTGCCTTCCAAGTTGGTTTTCGCAGCGCCAGCGGCGAAGTTCTGCGACTGGTTGTCGGTCGTTGCCGGTTTCGGGCAACCTGCGAGTGTGGCTGCGGCCATGACGGCTACAGCTACGGAAATACCTGAGAATCTTTTCATCCCTATCCCTTTCATAAGCGAATCTCCATTCCAATTCTAGTCGAGAAAACTACTAAGCACGGGGCGCATACCCCTGCCAAATAACCCGACCATCTACTTGCCGCGCATTATATGCGAAGCGAAAGCAGCTTGTCAAGTGTTGACATTGCTAGATTTGCTCGACAACAAACCCAATTTCTGTGTGCCTCAACCGAGAGACACCTGACTAATATACTTTTTTTGCTCCAGTTTGTTACACTGACGCAGCAAATAAGTACATATTCGTTACCCGATTGTCATAATTCTTCGGGTATTACGCCATCATAACGGAAGTGGCAGGTAAAACGCAATAGAAAATTATTGCCAAGGAGATAATAGTGAAAGCAGCAGGAATCGAAGCCCACGGCGATATCGGTAAGGTGAAGGAATTAACGGTGCCCGAACCCGCCGCTGTGGCGGGGGAGGTGGTGGTGGAAGTGAAGGCGGCCGCGCTCAATCATCTGGATATCTGGATGCGAAACGGTCGGGCCGGTGCGCCCCTGCCCTTTCCCCATGTGCTGGGTTCCGATGCCGCCGGCGTGGTGAAGGCGGTGGGGGATGGCGTGGCCCGTTGGTCGGTGGGAGATGAAGTCATCATCAATCCCGGTCTTTCCTGCGGGCAGTGTGATTTTTGCGGGCGGGGCGAGCAAAGTGAATGCCCCGAGTTCAGCATCGTGGGGATGGGGCGGCCGGGCACCTTTGCCGAGCAGGTTGCCGTGCCGGCCACCAATCTCCAGGAAAAGCCCTCCCATCTGTCCTGGAGCGAAGCGGCCGCGTTGCCCCTGGCGTACATGACTGCCTGGCGCATGCTCATGAGCCGGGCCCAACTCCGCGCCGGGGAGACCGTACTCATACACGGTATCGGCGGCGGAGTGGCCTTGGCAGCCCTCCAATTGGCCGAGCTGGCCGGTGCCAAAAGTATCGTGACCTCTTCCACGGTGGACAAGCTTTCTCGTGCCGGTGATTATGGGGCGAACCATGGTCTGCAGTATGGGCGCAATAATATGGTGGAGGACATCCTGGAGATTACCGATGGGCGCGGGGTGGACGTCGTGATCGATGCGGTGGGTGCCGCGACCTGGCCGGTGAACATCGAAGCCTGTCGCAAGGGTGGGCGCATCGTTCATTGCGGCGTGACCACGGGCGCCCATGTGGAGGCGAACATCTCGGCCATCTATTGGAAGCAGTTGAACATCATGGGCTCCACCATGGGTTCCCACGAAGACTTTCGGGCCTTACTGTCCGCCGTGTCGGCGAGTGGACTCAAGCCGGTCATTGACAGCGAGTATCCCCTGGCGTCTGCGCGGGACGCCCAGGCACGGATGGAGGCCGGGGAGCAATTCGGGAAGATCGTCCTGGCCGTCGGTGGGGCTTGAGGAGGAAGTGCCGGGAGAGGGATTGGGCAGCAAGACCCGCACCGCCAAGGTAAAGGGAGCCCAACAATCGCGCCGCGCGATCCGGTATTCCCGGTTCGTGGGCGTGTCGGGAGATCGGATTGCGTCACGGCATCAAGGTCCAAGCCTGAGCCGGGCGCAAATCCCCTTCCCACACACTAATTCATCCAGATAAAGGAATACCCCATGGGCCGAGGCCCATGGGGTTCGCTTATTCCAAGGAGGAGATGCCGGAGGGGGCATCCGACATCTCCGGTGAGGTGCGGTCTGCAAGCAGACCGCAGAGATCATAACCACCGTAGTGGGATTAAACTGAGTTACTTGCCCGCTATGCGAAGAATCGCCAGTAACCCGACGGGGATACTTACCGCGAGCAACAGAAGTGTAGCGTATTTTGGGACCCCATGTCTACTCTTTTTTTCGTCCGATACGAGCTTTTCTTGATTGGTGTCGTTAAGTGCTTTTGAATCAAGGGGTTGTGATGCCGAAATTTCCGCGTCCATGGGCGCTGCAGGGGCGTTTTTCGCAGCATCTGACCCGGTGAGCCGAGTAACTTTTTCAGATTGGGACGTCTCCGAGATGGCCATGCCCGTGGTGAAACCCGTGGCGCCATCTCCGTTCCCGGGCTGCGAAGTGGGAGGGGCTGCGTTTCCGGAATCCGATGGTGCGCCCGTCTCGCCCCTACCCGATTGGTTGGCACCGGTGGTGTCCCCGTCACCCGCTACGGAGGGCTGTTCCGCACGGGCCACGAAGAGGGGGCCACTGGGATAGACGGTTTCCGATCCCGGTTCGCTGTTGGCTTCCGGGGTGTTTCCCTTGGATGAGTCGGGGGATTCCGGCGTCGTATCCGATTCGGTCTCGGCTTCGGAATCCTTGACCTCGTCCGTTTCAAAACGTAACGTGCGGCCGATGCCGCGGGAGTCCACTTCGATGCCGACGTTGGTCGCCAAGGTGGGTTCGGCAATGCGCAGCGTGGTGGCCCCCCCGCTTGGCTCGCCGATTTTCTCCAGCACCACTTCGACCACTTCTCCAGCGCCAACGGTGTTCTGGTTGAAGCCCATGAGTACGACCACGAATTCGCCCGGTGCCGCGATGTTGGAGCTCACCTGCTTCTGGGCCTGCAGGGCGGTGGTACCCGACTGAGCACTGACGGGATTGAAGACGGCGGGGTCATAGGCGAGACGAAAGTCCAGGGCGGCAACCCCCTCCGCGTCCCCCTGTAAAACCACTGGGAAGGTGTATTGGTTGTTGTTAATCGTCGGTGTGCCCAGGCGCAAGGTCCCGGCAGAGGCACCGACCACGGCGATGAGGGTGGCGAAAAAGGTGAGTCCGGCGAAACCGCGCGAAGCGTTCCCAGGATTGCGTTGCGTCAAAAAAGTGCTATTCCACATTACCGGCGTTCCACAGGTTGGTCCACACAGCGCATAACCCGCCGCGGGGTTCCCGATTTCCACATATCAATCCGGGCAGACCTCCTCCGACCTGACCTGGACACGAAAGGTTCCCGTCATCTAGGTAACGTGATTCGTGGCGTTTCGTTGACAGCCCGCGGAATCAGGCCTGACGGTCCGCCGATTCATTGAGCGAATTTCCCCGTCCCGAGGGGCGCTCCGGGTCTCCCGATGGCGGCTCCCTATCGGTCACGGCCGACTTTTGAGCAGGCTGGGCGCCGAGGGCGAGCCAATTCAAGGACAAAGAGATGATCTTCGGATTGCGACGCCAGTGATAGCGCACGAAAAGTAGATAGAGATAGAGCCAGCAAAGCAGCTTGGTCAGGGTCATGCCGAGCACGAGCGACAGACTGGTCGTGTCACGAATGGCCGGAATCTGCTGCAGGGGAATATCGATGAAGGCCACAAAGGCCATGACGCCCAACTGGAGGGCTTTTCCCAGGGCTTCGATGGAAGGGACGCGGGCTTCCAGGCACCGGTGATACACAAAGTGCACGACAAAACCGGTGAGGCACCACGTAATGAAGTGATAGGAATTGACGATGGCATTCTGTGAAAAGACATACCCGGCACTGCGCAAAAGGGAGTAGCTGAACTCTGGCCAGAGACCGATGGCGAAAAAGAGTCCCCAGAGCAGGATCATCGGCCAGCGCCAGGGATCACGTTTCGTGAGTTGGGTCGACACGTAAAACCTCCGTGTGGCAAGGACTTGTGGCAGACACACCACGAGACAGTAGAGCGACCATTGGAGCAAAGCCCCGGCAGCGATGTCAAGATCCCGTCACCGTTTTTGGCCTGCGCGGGAATCCAGCAGGGTATCGGGGTGCCGTCCTGTGACAACGGGGGCGTCTACCCAACCCCAGATTGGAGGCCCTGTGCCACGCGATGCCGGGTGCAACGAGGTTTCGTGTGCGTGGAGGACAAGCGGCGGGCCCGCGCCCCGAGTCCATAGATTCGGGCGTCCCCGTGGGTTTCATGGGCGTATTGGGTCCGAAATCAGGCTTTCCGCCTTCCTTCCCGTGCCGTTGCTATGGCACCGCGCTCTTGCATACCGTTCCGTAGCAATGTCAGGATACTGTGAGCGTCCACTGCCGACGGCACGATGGGTGGACGATGCCTTATCGAGAATTCTGGGAGTGTTTTAGTCTATGTGTTGGAAACGAATAGCTGTTGTGGGACTGGCCCTGGGCCTGATTGGGACGACCCACGGGGCGGAGTCTACCCTGGCCGCCCGCTGGGATTTTGGCACGGAAGAAACCACTCCCCTGGCGGCCCATGGTGGCGTGAAACGGGATCAGGCGGGACCCGTCGCGCCCGAGTTTCCCGACTTTCCCGCCCATAACACCGCCGTGTATCTGGATGGGGAGGGCAGCTATCTCGCGGTAGACGACCCCGGTGCAGACAGTCCCTTCGACTTTAAGAATGGCGACGCCATTACCCTGGAGGCCTGGGTAAACATCGGGGAAATCCGCACGGGCCAGCCCATGTATGTGGTGGGCAAAGGCCGCACCAATAATCCCCGCTTTCCCAAAGACAATCAGAATTGGGCGCTGCGTGTGGTGGGGGCCGATGGGGGCGTCGGGAAACTGAGCTTTCTCTTTCGGTCGGGCCCGGGAGCGGGTGGGAGCCAGTGGCACCGCTGGACTTCGAAGACGGGTTTTCACGTGGTCACCGGGTGGCACCATATCGCCGTTTCCTATCGCTTTGGCGACCCCGCCTCGATTCGGGGCTGGATCGACGGGCAGGCCACGGGGGGCACCTGGGATATGGGGGGCGCAACCCACGCGGCCCCGGTGGTGGACGATGATGCTATCTGGATAGGTTCATCGCTGGGAGGCAATCCCGGCAACAGTTTTCATGGTGCCCTGGACGCCATCGCCATTCATCGCACGATTCCCGACGATGCCGTCATGGTCGCCAAGTTTAATCGCGTGGGCGGCCCCCGGGTAATCGGCCCCCTGCCCGAAGTCATGCCCGTCTTTGATGCCTTACCGCCGGGGAAGGTGCTCATGACCTTTTCCGAGGGGATGGCTACCCACGTCCGCTGGCTCAATGAGGGCGAAGCCTTTCCGGAGGAAACCCTCCGCTGGAGCGGCGACGCCTTTCTCCTGCCGCGCATTCCCCTCCGTTACGACACGTGGGGCATCCGGGATAGCTGGCGGGCCCCTGTCCTCGTGCGCATGGCGGCCGACGTGACGCTTCCGCCGGGGACCCACCGCTTCCTCGTGCGGGCCCGTGCCCTGGGCCGTCTCTGGGTCGATGGCGAAATCATCGCCCGTACTGAGGCCATGACGAAGCAGCCCCCCAATGGGGAGGAGCCTGTCACGCCCCTCGCCGTGCCGCCCCACCCGGGCCTTCGCGTGCCGGGCTACCGCCTGCAGGAAGTTTTCGGCGAAGTGACCTTCCCGGAAGACGGGCCTGCCGTGCATCGTGTCGTGTTTGAGACCGTGGTGGGCGGCAAGAATATCCGCACCGAATCGGGCGAAACCCTGGTCGCCGTGGAAACGCCCGATGGCCAATCCTTTGACGTGTTGCAGGCGCACGGGAGCGATGCCGCCCTGCCCCTGACCGACAACGCCGTTGCGCCCGTACTCGCCCGGGCGGAACGTTCCCTGGGCCAATTCGATGATGCCAACCGCCAGGCCGCCGCCGCCAGCCGGACCGCCCACTGGCAAGAACGCCACGACTTCGCCCGGAATTGGGTGGCGGAGCAACCCGCACCGCCCGCCCCGGTAGGCGCCAGCGCCGCGACGGCCCACCCCGTGGACGCCTTCTTACTGCGCAAAATCGCCGTGGCCCAGGAAGCCGCATCGGGCGATAATCTGGAGCGTGCACGCCATTTTCACACGACGGTACTACCCATCCTTCAGGAAGGGTGCTTCCGCTGCCATGGGGAAAAAGAAAAAGGTGGCCTCCGGCTCAATAGTCGGGATGGGGTCCTGGGAGCAGGCGACTCAGAGATACCCGCTGTTGTTCCCGGTGATCTGGTGGCGAGTGAACTGATCAACCGGATCCGGAGTACCGATGAAGACGTGCGGATGCCGCCCACGGGTACCGGGTTACCCCCGGAGCAGGTGGCGGCCCTGGAGGCCTGGGTAACGGATGGCGCACCCTGGCCCGCCTCGCCCGATGCCGCCGCCGACACCGCATTGGCTCCTGTCGTGTCCGATGCCGCCTTTCTGCGCCGGCTCTTCCTCGATACGGTGGGCCTGCCGCCCACGGAAGGCGAGTTGCGCGATTTCCTGGCCGATGCCGATCCCTACAAGCGTTTCACCTGGGTGGATCGCATGGTGGCCGATGAGCGCAGTGCCCATCACTGGATGGGCTATTGGATGGATATCCTGGCGGAGAATCCCACCATCATCAACGCCTCTTTGAACAGCACGGGCCCCTTCCGCTGGTTCCTGCTTGACGCCCTGCGGGACAACAAGCCCCTGGACCAGATGATCACGGAACTGATTCTGATGCGGGGAAGTCGCCACGAAGGGGGGAGCGCAGGTTTCTCCATGGCCGCGGAGAATGATGCCCCCATGGCGGCCAAGGGACATATCCTGGCCTCGGCCTTCCTGGGTGTGGAAATGCAATGTGCCCGGTGCCACGACGCGCCCTATCACAGTTCCACCCAGCGGGACCTCTTTTCCCTGGCGGCCATGCTGTCGCGCAAGGCGGTATCCGCACCCAAATCGAGCACCGTGCCGGCGGCCTTTTTTGCCACCATGGACCGGGAGCCGCTCATTCGGGTAACCCTCAAGCCCGGGGAAGCCGTGGAGCCGGTGTGGCCCTTTGAAAAGATTACGGGGGCCACCGATGGAGAAGCCATCGACGCCCTTATGGAAACGCCGGAGGATGCCCGGGAGCGCCTGGCCACCCTTATCACGGCCCCGCAGAACGAGCGCTTCGCTGAAGTAATGGTGAACCGCGTGTGGAAACGGCTTATGGGCGCAGGCATCGTGGAGCCGGTGCACGACTGGGAGGGACACCCCGCCAGCCACCCGGAACTGCTCCAATGGCTTGCCCGGGAGTTCGTCGCCCACGATTACGACTTGCGCCACATCATGCGGCTGATCATGACCTCTGATGCCTACCAGCGGGAAGCCATCGGGAAGAACCTGGACGCCACCCCCGAGCAGCGCTTCTTTAACGCGCCCGAACCCCGCCGTCTCACGGCGGAGCAGGTGGTAGACTCCCTCTTCGCGGCCACCGGTACCACCATGGATGTGGAAGAGCTCACCTTCGTGCACGATGGCCGACGCCCGGTAAGTAACCGGTTGACCCTCGGAACGCCCTACCGGGCCTGGATGTTTGCCAGCCTGGCCAATGAGCGGGACCGACCCAGCCTGACCCTGCCACGGGCCCAGGCCGTATCCGATGTGCTGGAAGCCTTCGGGTGGACCGGCTCGCGGCAGCAGCCCGTGACCCATCGGGAGACGGAACCCAACGTGTTGCAGCCGGGCATCCTGGCCAATGGCACCCTGTCGCTCTCACTCACCCGTGCGGCGGCCGGTAGTACCCTGGCTGATCTGGCGGTGGAAGCGACGGCACCGGAAGGCCTGGTAGATACCCTGTTCTTACGCTTTCTCGGGCGCCTGCCCCACGAGGCTGAGCGGGCGGTCTTTGCGGAGACCATTGCCGCCGGTTTTGTAGAGCGCATCGTGCCCGCCGAGGCACGCCCTGCCCTGCCCAAGGAAGAGCCCCTGCCGCTCGTGACCTGGTTCAACCACCTCCAGTCCGACGCAAATACCATACAGCAGCAAATCGAGCAACGGGTTCGCCGCGGACCTCCCGCCGATCCACGGCTGGAACCCGATTGGCGTGAGCGCTATGAAGATCTCGTCTGGAGTCTGGTGAACCACCGGGAATTCGTCTGGGTGTCCTGAGGGCAAGCGGCGCCCCGTCGGGGGCGGGAATGAGCGAAGACTAAAGGGAGCAACGATGGTGACAAGACCCTCTGGCGAGGCGCGGCACATCAATCGATGGCGGGGGGAACGCCCCGTGTGGCGCCACACCCTCCCGCTGCTGTTGTTGGGAGCATCGGTGCTGGGCGACGGGTGGGCGGAGGAGAAAACGCTTGCGGCCCGTTGGGAATTCGGTACGGAGGAAATGACGGGTCTGAAGTCCCACGGAAATATCCGACGGGATTTGGCGGGTCCCTCGGCACCGGAGTTTCCCGATTTGGACCCGGATAATACGGCGGTCCACCTGGACGGCAGGGGAAGCTATTTCTCGTTGGCCGATCCTGGAGAGAACAGTCCCTATGATTTTGGCAATGGCGACGCCATTACCCTCGAGGCGTGGATCAAGGTGGATCGGATTGGTAAAGGCCAGCCCATGTACGTCGTGGGAAAAGGCCGCACCGGGTCCCCCGAGTTTCCCAAGAATAATCAAAACTGGTCCCTGCGGATCGTGGGTGTTGGGGATGGCCTGGCTGTCCTGAGCATTATTTTTGCCACGACCGCAGATAGCGGGGCGTATCAGTTCCACCGGTGGACCTCGAAAGAGACCCTGGATGTGGAACTGGGGTGGCACCACATTGCCATGGCCTATCACTTCGGCGACCCGGAAACGATGCGCGGCTGGATAGACGGCCAGCCCACGACCGGAATCTGGGACCGGGGCGGGAAGACCACCCGGCCGCCCGTGCAGGATGATGATGAAGTATGGATAGGCTCGGCCCTCGGGGGTAATCCCACCAACAGCTTCCGGGGATACCTCGATGGCGTGGCGATTCACCGTCGGCTCGTGCCAGATGCGGAAATGGCTCAGCGATTTAATCGGGCGGGTGGCCCGCGTACCCAGGAGCCCATGCCCGAAGTGATGCCGGTCATCGACGATGTGCCACCGGGGCGCGTGCTGGTGACCTTTTCGGAAGGTATGCCGAGCCCCAAGCGTTGGCTGCAGCAGGGGGAGTACTGGCCAGAAGAGACGGCCCGTTGGATGGGAGACGCTTTTCTACTGCCCCGAATTCCCGTACGCTACGACGATTCCGGGTCCCGCTCCCGTTGGACCGATACGATGCTCCTCCGAATGGTCGCGGATGTGGACTTACCCCCGGGAAGCTCCAGGATACTCCTTCGTGCGCGAGGCTTGAGTCGTCTTTGGGTTGATGGAGAAGTTGTCGCCCGTACCGAGCCCGCGCCCCGTCTGAAAACCGACGGACAGCAGGCTATCACGCCCCTGGCCACGCCGCCCCACCCGGGCTTACGGGTCCATGGGCACCGGATGCAGGAAGTCTTCGGGCAGGTGACCCTGGCGACGGATCAGGCAACGGGGCCTTCCAGGAGCCGGGTGGTGTTGGAAGTGCTCGTGGGGGGCGCCGGTTTCAAGATGGAATCGGGCGAGATAAACGTGGCCATCGAGACGGAAGAGGGAGATTCCTACAACGTCCTCGTGCCCGCGCTGGCCGATAGCGCGCCTATCCCCCTGACCGACCAGACGGTGTTACCGATCCTCACGAAAATGGAGGAATCCCTGCAGGAATACGATGACAACACCCGGCGGGCCATGGCCTCCTCCCACGGTGATTTTTGGAAAAAACGTCATGACGTGGCGCGGGAATGGGCACAGGCTCACCCAGGGCCTGCACCGCCGGTGGGCAATAGTGCCGCCACTGCCCATCCCATCGACGCCTTTATCCTGGCGAAGATAGACCGCTTACGTGCAGGGGCATCGGGGGCCAACCCCGAGGCGGCCCGGAGCTTCCATGAAACGGTGTTGCCCGTGCTGCGAGACGCCTGCTTTCGCTGCCATGGAGAAAAAGAAAAGGGCGGCATTCGGCTGGACAGTCGGGCGTCGATCCTGCAATCGGGTGATTCGGAAATGCCCGCAGTCGTCCCGGGCAATCCCGAGGCGAGTGCGCTCCTGACCCGCATCCAGACCGCGGACGAGGACCTTCGTATGCCACCGACCGGCAAGGCGCTCCCTGCGGAGGCGGTGGAAGCCCTCCGGGCCTGGATTGCGGGTGGTGCCGCCTGGCCCCTGCCCCCCAATGTCGCCGAGAATACCACCCTGCCGCCCCTATTGGACGATGGGGCTTTCCTGCGGCGGGTATACCTGGATACGGTGGGCGTGCCCCCGACGGAAGAGGCCTTGCGGACCTTCCTCGCCGACCCCAGTCCCTACAAACGGTTTCGCGTTATTGAAGGGCTGCTCCGTGACGAACGTGTAGCCGACGCCTGGATGGATTTCTGGCTGGATATGCTCGCCGAAAATCCCACCCTCGCGAACCCGTCGCTCAACAGCACCGGCCCCTTTCGCTGGTTTCTCTACGACGCGCTGCGGGATAACCTGCCGCTGGATCGCCTGGTGACCGAACTTATCCTCATGCGCGGGGACCGCAACCGCGGCGGGAGCGCGGGCTTTGCCCTGGCGGCAGAGAATGACGCACCCATGGCGGCGAAGGGGCACATTATCGCTTCGGCGTTTCTGGGGGTGGAAATGCAGTGTGCCCGTTGCCACGACGCACCCTATCATAGCGCGACCCAACGGGATCTCTTTTCCCTGGCCGCCATGCTCGACCGCAAGCGTGTGGTGACCCCGGAATCCAGCACCGTACCGGCGGCCTTTTTCGCCGATCTGGACCGCAAGCCTCTGATTCGCGTTACCTTGAAGCCCGGTGAAAAAATTGCGCCCGAGTGGCCGTTTCCACAGTTTGTAAATCCGGACGATGATGTCCCCCTTGCGACGCTCATGCAGGACACGGCCGATACCCGGGAAAAACTGGCGGCCCTCATAACGGCCCCGCAGAATGAGCGTTTCGCCCAGGTGATTGTCAATCGCATCTGGAAGCGTTACCTCGGCGTCGGGATTGTCGAGCCCGTTCATGACTGGGAAGGCCACGAAGCGAGCCATCCTGAATTGCTGACCTGGCTGGCCCGGGAGTTCATCCGCCACGACTATGATGTGCGCCATGTCATGTGGCTGATTCTCACCTCCGATACCTACCAGCGGGCGGCGGTGGGCAAAAATCAGGACGCCGAGCCGCGCCTTCGGCTCTTTAATGGTCCCGAGCGCCGACGGCTCAGCGCGGAGCAGGTGGTGGATTCCCTCCACGCGGTCACCGAGGTGCCGATGGAAGCGGATCGCCTGACCTTTGTCCACGATGGCCGTCAGCCTGTGGACAATCGACAGGACCTGGGTCAACCCCACCGCGCGTGGATGTTTGCCAGTCTCTCCAACGAGCGCGACCGACCTGGCCTCAGCCTGCCCCGGGCCCAGGCGATCGTCGACGTGCTCCAGGCCTTCGGATGGACGGGTTCCCGGCAGAAACCTATTACGCACCGGGAAACCGACCCCAACGTGCTTCAGCCGGGTATTCTCGCCAATGGGACCCTTTCCATTCAGTTGACCCGCGCGGCCGATGGGAGTGCCCTGGCCCAGTTGGCGGTGGACGCGACGTCGCCGGAGGCCCTCCTGGAATCGCTATTCGCACGGATCCTGGGGCGATTCCCCCTTGCGGAAGAATCGGACGCTTTTCTCCCGGTGCTTGAGGAAGGCTTTGAGCAGCGCCTCCTTCCTGCGGAAGAAATCGTGCCGCCCCCGGTTTTGCCGCCCCTGCCCCGTACGACGTGGTTCAATAATTTGAATGTGGAGGCAGGCGATATACAAATTGAACGGGCTCGGAGGCTGCGACAGGGCCCGCCCGGCGACCGACGGCTGAATGCGGCATGGCGTGAAGCCTATGAAGATGTGATTTGGAGTCTCATTAACCACCGTGAATTTGTGTGGCTGCCGTGATATCCTGTACGAAAATGATTGGACGTTGAAATGAAGCATATGGACAACAAGTTATCTCGTCGCGAGTATCTCGCCGCCAGCGCGGCCCTGGCTGCCGGTTTCGCCGTGCCCCGTATTGGTGCGGCGGAATCCACGCCCCTGCTCAAAGGGAAGGCGGAGCACGTCATTTCCATCTGGCTGGGGGGTGGTATGGGACAGGTCGATACCTTTGACCCCATGCCGAAGGGCGATCCGGTCAAGAACGTGGCGGGCTCTCTTTACGAATCCATTGATACGGCCGTGCCGGGTGTTCAGGTCTGTGAGCACCTTAAGACCCTCGCACCCCTCATGGATCGCGTGACGGCGGTGCGGACCGTGCACCATGAAGTCATTGATGAACATGCGGCCGCCACCAACCGCATGCACACGGGACGTCCCATCAGCGGCACCGTCACCTATCCCTCCCTGGGTTCGCTGGTGGCCCACGAGTTGGGTGCCGCAGCGGAAGGTGCACCGCCTTATGTGCTGATTGGCTACCCCAACGTCACCCGGGGTCCCGGTTTCCTGGGGGCCCGTGACGGCTACCTCTATCTCACGGATACGAGCCAGGGCCCAGCCGGTTTGTCCCGTCCCGATGGGATTACGGATGTCCGCCAGGCCCGTCGGGAGGCCTTACTTTCGTCCCTGGGTACGCCCGGTGGCCCGACCGATCCCCGATTGGCGGATTACGAGTCGGCCATTGCCCAGAGCCTCAAGTTGAGCGGCCCGGAATTCAATCAGGTGTTCCAACTGGCCGAAGAACCCGCCGATTTACGGATGGCCTATGGTGGCGAATTTGGGCAGCGTTGTCTCTTGAGCCGACGCCTGGTCCAGAAGGGCGTACGTTTTATCGAGGTGTCCCACAACCTCAACTTCCTGAATGGCGCCGGGTGGGATGTGCACTTCGAAGGCATCCAGAATCAGCACAAGCTCATTCAGGAAATGGATACGGCCGTAGCGACCCTCATTGCCGACTTGGAAGCCCACCAGTTGCTCGATAAGACCCTCATTGTCATTACCTCCGAGTTTGGTCGGCCCTCTTCCTTTGATGCCCGGGGTGGACGCGCCCACCAGGGTACCACCTTCTCCTGCGTCCTGGCCGGTGGTGGACTGAAACACTGTGGTGCCTACGGCCAGACGGACGAACGGTCCCGGAAAATCGTGTCGGACCCGGTCAGCGTGCCCGATTTTTTTGCGACGATTTTCGCGGCCACGGGCATCGATTACACCAAAAACCTCTATGATGGCGACCGTCCCGTACCCATTACAGATGGTGGGGTACCCATCCGGGCCCTCTTCGCCTAGTGCATTCCTCATGCATCGGGTTGCTTTCCCGTGATATCATTACGCGTCGGGCTGCGTGTCCATAGTTGTGTGGACGACGTATAGTAATTTCGAGCACGGGGCGTCGTGCACCCATGAACCCCTGTGTTTATCCACGTCGCCAATACAAGCAAGAGGAGTAGTCAAATGGCCCACACCGTATGTGTTATCAAAGGGGATGGAATCGGTCCCGAAGTAACGGAAGCAACCCAGCGCGTCATCGCCGCGACGGGTGTCGATATCAGCTGGATCAGCCTGCCTGCAGGTGCGGGCGCGGTCAAGAAATATGGCAAAACCCTTCCCGCCCACACCCTGGACCACATCGAAGAGTACAAGATCGCGCTGAAAGGCCCGGTGACCACCCCTATCGGCAAGGGCTTCAAGAGCGTCAATGTCCAGCTGCGGAAACGGGCCAATCTCTATTGCGCCATTCGCCCCGTGCGCAATCTGCCGGGCATTAAGACCCGCTACGACAACGTGGATATTGTGATCTTCCGGGAAAATACCGAAGGCCTGTACTCCGGCCTGGAGAATGAGATTTCCGACGGGGTGGTTACCAGTCTCAAGGTGGTGACCCGCGCGGCGAGTGAGCGTATTGCCCGGGCGGCCTTCAAGTATTGCCAGGAACGCAACCGGAAAAAAGTGACGGTCTTCCACAAGGCCAATATCATGAAGAAATCCGATGGGCTTTTCCTCGATTGTGTGCGCCGCATCCATGAAGAGGTGGCACCGGAAATCGAGTACGAAGAACTGATTATCGACAACGCCTGCATGCAGATGGTGCGCGACCCCAGTCGCTTCGATGTGCTGCTCCTGGAAAACCTCTTCGGCGATATTATCAGCGACCTGTGCGCCGGCCTCGTGGGCGGACTCGGCGTGGTACCGGGTGCGAACTACGGCGATGAAGTGGCGGTCTTTGAGGCGGTCCACGGCAGTGCCCCCGATATTGCCGGTCAGGATCTGGCCAATCCCCTCGCCCTCATCATGAGTGGCGTGATGATGTTGCGCCACCTGGGCGAAGTAGAGCAGGCGCGCAAGCTGCGTGATTCCTACGACGCCCTGCTGGCCGATGGAAATCCCGAGGAATTGACCCGCGATCTCGGGGGGAAGGCAGGTACCACGGCCTTCACCGACGCCCTGATTAAACGTATTATTGCCTGAGAAATGCATAGGGGCGCGCGGTCGTCCGATACAGAAGGAATGCACGGAATGTTGAAGCGTTTTGGAATGCTTGTGGCGGTCACTCTCGCGGGCGCCGTCGTCCCTGCCTTTGCCGAATTCGACCTCGCGGCGGTGATGGCAACCCAATATCCTGATTCCACGGGGCCCTTCATGGGGAACTGGGAAGGGAAGTGGTCTGAACAGGAAGAAAAAGATCCCTTTGTCGGTGCGCAGATTATTGCGCTCGGCAAGGATACCTACCAGATTCATCTTATCCCCGCCCTGGATCACCGCGGTGAGCCCTACGCCGTTGTCGACGTAAAGGTGAAGGATAACCAGCTCACCTTTAAGAGCGGCAAATACTACGGCACCGTTACCCCCGATGGGTTTAGCGGCGGTAAGGTGGAAGACGACCCGGCCAAGTCGGCGACGTTTGCCATGAAGCGGGTGGTGAAAGAGTCCCCGACGATGGGCCTCAAGCCCCCGGAAAATGCGGTGATCCTCTTCGATGGCACGTCTATGGACGCGTGGGATAAGGGCGAGAAAGCGGGCTGGGGGATCGTAGATGGCCACCTCATGCCGGTAAGCCCCGACGCCGATGAAATCGTCTCGGTCGGGAAATTCAAAGATGTGACACTGCACGTGGAATTCCGCACGCCCTACCTGCCCAATGAGCGCGGGCAGAAACGGGGTAACAGTGGCGTTTTCCTGCAGGACGAATTCGAAGTGCAGGTCCTCGATTCCTTCGGCCTTCCCGGCTATTTCCGGGAGTGTGGTGCCTTCTATAAGGTCTCCGCGCCCAAGGTCAATATGTGCCGCCCGCCCAACGAGTGGCAGACCTACGACATCGACTACCGGGCGCCCCGTTTTGATGCCCAGGGCAAGCAAATCGCCCTGGCCCGCATTACGGTGAACCACAATGGAAAACTCATTCACACCGATGAAGAGATTCCCATGTTGCCCACCAACTCCTACAAAGACCGTATTAAGCCCCATCCCAAGGAGCCGGGCAGTATCCGACTCCAGGCCCACCACAACCACGTGCAATACCGTAACATGTGGCTCGTGGAGCACTAGGAGCGAAACATGTCGGCGCGCTTTCAGGACAAGGTAGTCTTCATCACCGGGGCCTCTTCGGGCCTCGGTGCCGCCATGGCGGAAGAATTCGCCCGTGAAGGGGCGCGACTCGTGCTGGCGGCCCGCCGTGCCGACCGCCTCGACGCCGTGAAGAGCAAGATAGCGGCGTTGGGCCGCCCTGTCCGGACCGTTACTTGTGATGTGACGGACCGTGCCCAGCTCGACGATGCCGTGGCCGAGGCGGTCGCCGAGTTTGGTGGCCTCGATGTGGTGGTGGCCAATGCGGGCTTTGGCGTCAGCGGGACCGCCACCCGACTGGAAACGGAGCACTTCCGCCGCCAGTTTGAGACCAATGTGTTTGGCGTGGTGGACACGGTCTACGCGACCTTGCCCCACCTGCAAGCCAGCAAAGGGCGCCTCGCCCTGGTGAGTAGTGTCATGGGGCGCGTGGGGCTGCCGGCCTCGGGACCCTATTGCGCCAGCAAGTTCGCGGTGACGGGGCTGGGTGAGTGTCTCTACTATGACCTCGCCGATCTCGGGGTCAGCGTAACGACGATCAATCCTGGCGTTGTGGCGAGCGAGATTCGCACCTTGAACAACCGGGGCGAGCAGACGGGCCGCAAAGACCCCGTTGCGCCCTGGCTCATCATGCCCACGGAGAAAGCCGCCCGCAAGATGGTGGGGGCCATCTACCGCCGCACGCCCGAATATACCTTCACCGGCCACGGTGTTCTCGCGGCCTTCCTCTGTCGCCATTTTCCACGGTCTTTCCGCTGCCTGGTGCGCTTTTTCACCAAAGGCAAACTCGCCAAGGTCGAGGAATTGAAACGGGGCAAGGGGGAATAGTGAAGTTAGAATGTTGAATGTTGAATAGTGAATGGGAATGGGAATGGGAATGGGAATGGGAATGGGAATGGGAATGGGAATGGGAATGGGAATGGGCGTTTTCGTCGGAACCAGCGACATGCAGGGTGCCACCCTTACGCGTGGCCGCTCTCCGGGCGTTTCCGTGAGCAAGCGCACTCCGTCAGAGCGTAAGCAAGCTTACGCACTCCAAAGAGTCCACCAATTCAGATTGAGGTCGCGTGTGGCAATAGAACTCGGTGGGACAGCGCGATGTTCGTGGTGGTGCAACTGATGGGCGTGAACAGGCGACTCCTTGGAGTGCGGCAGCTTGATGCCGCTTTTTTTTGGGGAGCTTGCTCCCCCCTTGCTGGGTCCAACGCGTGGCCGCTCTCCGGGCGTTTCCGTGAGCAAGCGCACTCCGTCAGAGCGTAAGCAAGCTTACGCACTCCAAAGAGTCCACCAATCTTGTTTAGGGGAGGAGTGGATTGGGGAAAAATCCTTAAACGATCGCAAACACGCGCAGCGCGAAGTCATAGCACTTCAATGTGCCCCATCGGCGTTTGGCGTGCATAGTCCATCACCCCCAAACAAAACGCCCGCAGCACCATCAGATACTGCGGGCGGTAACGTCTCGCTCAATTGGCCTTAGTCTTCGAGAATGTAGGCCTTCTTGATGTAGTCGAGCATGGGGAATTCCTTTTCCAGGTAGGCATTGCCCTTATGCTGGACCATGCCCTGATCGGGGGCTTCGCCATACTCATCACAGATGGCTTCCACCGTGTCCATGTTTTCCACCACTTCGCCGATGGGGGAGAAGCCCTGGCCGTCGAGGAAGCTGTTGTCCGCGTAGTTGATGAACAACTGGGTGGTACGGGTGTTGGGACCTGCCGTCGCGAAGGTCAACGTGCCCTTGCGATTGCTTTCCTTGACCGGATCATCCTGGAAGCGTTCATCCCGCCACTTGGCCGACACGTCCGGGTCGCCGTGGATGCCGAACTGGACGATGAAGGGGCGGGGCTTGGTGACCACGCGGAAGAAGCGGACATCGGTGAAGAAGCCCTCTTCTACGAGGCCAAGAAAGCGGGCCGCACCCTTGGGGGCCCAGTCTTCGTTGATTTCTACGACAAAATCGCCGCAGGTGCATTCCATTTTGACTTTGACAGACATGCTTGACTCCTGTGCAGTGTTTTTTGAACGGCGCGCCGAGGCTTATTTAACCAGCGTCACCTTGTTGATGTAATCGAGATTGGGGAAATCTTTATTGAGATAGGCGTTGCCCTGGGAGGTAATGGCCCCCTGGCTCGGCCGCTCGCCATACTGGTCGGTGATTTTGTCGACATTTTCCATGCCGAAGATGACCTCGCCAAAGGGGGCAAAGCCCATGCCATCCAAGCGGCTGTTGTCACCATAGTTGATGAAGACCTGGGTCGTCCGGGAATTGGGCGCACCCGACTTGGCGAAGGTGATCTTGCCGCGCTGATTGCTCTTACGCACCGGCTCGTCCTGGAGGTTCTTGGACTTGTACTGGGCCGTCAGCTTGGGATCGGCCGCGAGACCAAACTGAACCATGAAGCCATGGATGACGCGGAAATAGCGTGCGTCATTGAAATAGCCCACCTTGCACATTTCATAGAAGCGCTCTGCGCCGATGGGGGCCCAGGACTTGGTGACTTCGATGACGTAGGGGCCGGTGGAGGTGTCGAACTTCACCCGGAATACGTCGGGGCACTCGGCAGGCCACTCGGAGAGTTCTTCAAAGGAATCGATACCCGCTGGCGCAGCGGCCTTGGGCGTTTCCGTTTCGGTGCCGTCGGCCTGGGCCACGACCATTTTTTCGCCCTCCGCTTCATGGCCATGGCCGTCGCCTTCGCTGTGGGCGTGTTCGTCCACATCGGGTTCCGCCTCAGCTTCGGCTTCATCGGTGATGGCGGCCGCCTCTTCCAACTGGGTCTTGGCCTCTTCCGCTTCCTGAACCTCGGCCTCGGTTTTGGGGCTCTGCTCAAAGGCAGAACGGACAAAAACAATACCGGCGACAATGACGACGACGCCCAGGAAAGTGATGAAATTACGTTTCACAACGGGAACTCCTCTGTTTACAACCCCGACTTGGGGAAACCAGTTCACTGCCAGATGAAAAAGTGCACTGCAATAAGCGGGTATCATACCCCGTGGCGGCGGGGGCCTGCAAAGTCTGGGCTGTACTCACTGGCCGGTCATTCAGTATACTCAGCGGCGTTAAACCGAGTAGGGAGAGAATGCATGTTTCAAGATTTTCGGGTCGCCTATCTGCGGAAGCACGTCAAGGTAAGGGAAGCGCAGCGCTTTTCATTTCTGCGCCAGATGGTGGCCTATTTCCTCGCCGAAGCCGCACGAAAAACGCCCCACGCCGCCATGGTGGCCCAGTATGATGTGACGCCCCTGGTGGAATACGGACAGGCCAAAGAGGGGGAAATCGCCGAGAAAGCCTCCGGCATGACCGAGAAAGATCTCTTCCGCCGGGCTATCCACAAAAACTTCTCCGCTTTCTTTCTCAAGGCCATCGCCCATGGTCTTCATCATACCCCCTGCATGAATGGATTCATCGATTATGCGCCCATCTTGAACGGGGGTACCCTCTACCGTGCCGAAGACATCAACCTGAGTTTTACCGCCCACACCAAATACGGCGTCGTGCGCCCGGTGTTGCGGAATCCCCACCTCAAATCGCTGGAACAGGTGGCCTCGGAAATGCGCGACCTCGTGCGGCGCGCCCGCCGGACCGATCCCGAGCAACTCTATTTTGAAGCGGCCCGAATCTACGCCTGGGAAGGGATCCGCCAGTTGGATCTCAAGGCCTTTGGCGCCCTGTGGATCACCTTGCGGGGCATGCTGTGGCAGCGCCCCAAGCCGGAGCCCGGCTATGACAAGATCCCCGAAGAGCAGAAGCTCAAAGTCGATGACATACTGGGTTCCACCTGCACGGTGGCCAATATCGGCATGATGATTTCCGGGAACCAGACCGTCACCGTGATTATTCCCCCGGAAGTCATGATGTTTGGTATCGGTGACCTGAAGTTGGCCCCCTGGGTCGTGGATGGCGAAGTGGTGCCCCGGTACACCATCACCGTGACCGGCTCGATGGATCACCGCGCTTTTGATGCGGGAGAAGCCTTCCCCTTCGGAAAACACATCAAGCGCTACTTCGACAATCCCGAATTGATTTTTGAGTGGAAAGAGGGCGATCCCATCTAAGCAGCCGAGAGATTCATGACGACGAGAAAAGGCCCTGGAACCTCAGTTCCAGGGCCTTTTTTAATCACGCTAAAGACGATGCTCAGTCTTTTTCTACGATAACCAGAAAGTCATTGTAGCTCTTGCCGTGGTTGGCCGTGATCGAAACGACCGTCCAGCCTTCCTTCAGCATCTGGTCCAACTTTTCTTTGTTGGAGCCATTGGATTCGATAATCAGCGACGACTGCATGACGCCTCCTCCTTGGATAGGTATTAACACGTACAATCCACCAGCCGCAGGGTGGTGAAACGGTTGATTATTGGTTGGGATGGTACCACGTTCCCCCGTGGGAATAAAAGCTGGTCCGATGGGGCGCTGGGAAGCTACTGAAGCGACAAGACGCCCAGATCGACGGCGCTACGGGGCGCAAGGGCGGTCTGGGGGTGTTCCAGCCGTGCACCAGACGCCACTTTCATCCGCAAGACAAATTCGCCTGCTGGCAGATGGGGAAAGGTCACGAAGCCATCCGCGTTACTCTGCGCTTCCGCTGGCCACCAGGGGCCACGGGTCGGATGGTACAGCATGAGCCCCACGGCCATATTGGCGGCCGGTTGATTGTTGGGTAGAATCAACTGCACCGAAAGCGAGGCAGCCGGAACCATCTGAATCACCAACTCGCCCTCAATCTTACCGCCCCCCGGTAATACTTCATAGAAATTATTGGGGAAGTAGTTTAAGGTCGGGTCGAAGGCGCGCAGGTACAAGTGCTCCGTGGTGGGTACCCGAATGGTCCCCCGGCCCTCCGGATTCGTAGCGCTACCCGTGGCCACCGGGGCGTCAAAGGCGTTGGGCTCTTTCGTGGCGATGGGCGCCATGTTGGGCAAGGGGGCTCCCTCCAGATCGACGACCTGGACGGAAGCAAATAAGGAGGTGGCCGTCGGGCTGGCTGCCTCCGCTTCGGGCGCAGGGGGCGGCCCATCTGGAGCCTCAACGGGCACGGGCACCGCCTTGTCGGTCGTCTCGTCGGACGGCGTGTCCGACCCGCCACAGGCAGAAAGCAATACAACCAGACCGGCTGCCAGGTAACCGCGCATGACTATGACTCCTCCTTGCCGCCAAACTGGGTCATATACAGGCGGTAGTAGACCCCTTTCCGGGCCATCAACACCTCATGGTTGCCCTGCTCCGCAATGGTGCCTTCCTGAATCACGAGAATCCGGTCCGCCCGCTGAATGGTCGAAAGCCGGTGGGCGATGACAAAGGCCGTCCGCCCGTCCAGGAAATGGTCCAGCGCATCCTGAATCAGGCGCTCGCTTTCCGTGTCCAGACTCGACGTGGCCTCATCCAGAATGAGGATACTCGGGTCTTTGATAAAGGCCCGGGCAATGGCCAGGCGTTGGCGCTGACCACCGGAAAGCGTACTGCCCGCTTCATCCAGGCGGGTGTCGTATCCCTTGGGCAGCTTCTCGATGAATTCCGCGGCATTGGCGGCTTTGGCGGCCTGCACAATTTGTTCGTCGGTGTAATCGGTGTGGCCGGCCGCGATGTTTTCCCGCACCGTTTCCGCGAAGAGGATGGTGTCCTGGGTGACGAGGCTGATTTGTGCACGGAGGCTCCGGGCCGATACGGTGCGAATATCCGTGCCATCGATAGAAATCGACCCGGACTGTACATCGTAGAAGCGGGGCAGCAACTTGATAAAGGTGCTCTTACCCGAGCCACTGAGGCCGACCAGCGCCACGGTCTCCCCTTTTGGAACGTCCAGGCAAAAATCTTTTAACACGGGTTCCGCCGGATTGTAGCCAAAGCGTACATGGTCAAAACGGATGCCTTGTTTCATGGTGGGGAGGGTGCCGGTGTTCAGTCCTTCGTCCACGTGGGGTTTCATGTCGATAAACTCGAAGACCCGCTCGGCACTGGCGATGCTGGTTTGCACCATGTTGTTCACGGCAGAGAGTTTTCGGACCGGATCCAGCAACATGGCCAGGGCCAGCAACAGGGTCAACATCTCGCCGCGATCGAGCTGTCCACTGTCCATACGTTGCCCGGCCACCAGGAGGAAGAGGGCCACGCCGATGACCAGGATGAACTCGGTCACGGGGCCGGTGGTGGCATGGAGACGGACCATCTGGTAGAGGAACTTGCGAAGCCGGGCGATTTCTGCCCGGACCCGACCGATTTCGTAGTCTTCCATGGTGAAGACCTTGACGATGGCGATACCGTTGACCGTTTCATGGACGACGGAAGCCATGCTGGAGATCTTTTCCAGCGAGCGGCGCACACTCTTGCGCATCTTCATGCCGATTTTGGTCAGAATAAGGGCGACCGGAGGCAAGCCGCAGACCCCGATTAAGGTGAGCACGGGGTCTGTGTAGAGGGCGAATCCGAGGAAGCAGACCGCCTTCACGGGCTCGCGCATCACCTTGACGAGTACCCCTTCGAGGCCCCGATTGACCATAAAGATGTCGTTGGTAAAACGGGCCAGCACGTCACCCGTGGTACTGGTTTCAAAGAAGCCCACCGATTGGGCCATGAGATTGTCGTACATATTCCGCGCCATCTCGGTGGAGACATTGGCGCTGATGGTCCCGGCAAAGAATTCCTGTAGAAACCGGGCAATGCCGACCGCCAACGAGAAGATGATCAGCAGGATACAGGTGACCTTCATGACCGTGAAACGTTTTTCCCGCATGGAGGCCACCATGGCACGGAATCCGGGCTCAATATCGGGCACCGTCAGAAACGACTCCCAGAAATCGCCGGGGAGCCAGACAATGGCGTCACGAAGGGACTGTTGGGCCGTCTGGATGGCGGCCACATGGCTTATCTGAGGGTCTTCGTGGAGCAATTCCCCGGTGATCTTGTCAAACTCAGCCTCGTAGTAGGTGAGGTTAACCACTTCCCGCACGGCAATCAGCATGGTCGTGAACGAGACCGCGATGAAGACCGCAAAGAGGAGCGAGACGATAAGCCGCACCTTGTATTGCCAGGTGTAGGCGAGAAGACGGCGATAGACGGTCCAGGCGGAGCCTTTCGGCGTGTCAGGACGGGGAGCGGCGCTTTCGCCGTTGGTGCCAACATTCAGCATAAAAAGGGTACTTTCGGAGGGGGTTTACAGCGCCGTATGCTAGCACAGTGCCCGCCAAGTGTTCAAAGCATCCGGGGCACCCCGATGGCGATAGGGCCTCAGGCAGGGGGGGTATTCCCGGCAAAGAGGGTGCCAAATGGGGTACAATCAGCCCATGAAATCAGGAAGTCTTATAGGATTCGCGCTGTTACTTGTCGGAGGCATCTGCCCTTCCCCGGCGGAAACCTTCGCCCGCGTCCCCTTCGTCGTCGATTTCGATGCGGAAGACAGGGACGTGGCGGAGGATACCCTGGCCTATCTGGAGGCCGCTGGAGCGGAGTTTGCGCCCTACCTGCCCCTTGGCGAAGAGACCGTACGGGTACGTATCGCTTCCAGCCTCAACGAGTTTCTCGGCCTCAGCGGGACCTATGCCCATGTGGGGGTCAATGGCGTGACCCGGGCTTCCCAGAGCCTTATCGCCCTGAAATCGCCCCGGCTCCGTACCCTGGGGGACGACTATCGCGGCACCGTGCGCCATGAACTGGTCCACGTATTGCTCCATCGAAATACCGACACGGCCAAGTTGCCCCGGTGGCTCAATGAAGGGGTCTGCATGTTGCTGGCCAACGAGTTGCGGTGGGGGAGTACCCTTCAGGTGGCGCAAATGCACCTGTCTGGGCAGATGATCCCGTTGCGGGAGCTGGACCGTGCCTTTGCCATGCCGGGCTCCGATCACCAGTTCGGAAACGCCTATGCCCAGGCCCTGTCTATGACCCGGGAGCTCCGGGATCAGTTGGGGGAAGACGCCTTCTGGGCGGTGGTGTTGGGGACGAAAGACGAGACCTTTGCCGCGTCATTGGTGACCCATGGCGGCATGAGCCCCGGGGAATTCTGGGAACGATATCAAGCCAGTCTCTGGCTGCTTACCCTCATTTCGGTATTGCGGACCGGTTCCTTCTGGGGTGCGATCAGCTTTCTATGTATTCTTGCCTTCCTTGTGCGCCACTGGCGTAACCGTGCTATCGTGCGCCGTTGGGAAGCGGAGGAAGAACAAGAAGCGGAAGCAGGCGACACCCCCTTCGATTGGGACGCTATTCTGCCGGATGCGGAGGAGTGGAAGGGCTGAAGAATGTGCGAGAACGGGGGAGTCGCGTTGGGATGCCCCCCCAAAACACGGATACGGCGTATCTGGAATAGAAAATCACCATGTCAAAGAATACTGCCACTGAATATGCTCCATTTGCCCTGACGGACTCGGTGCTGGCCAGCCTTGCGGTTACCCCGGGGCGTCCTTATCCCCACGGCCCGATCGTGCGGCCAGACGGCGTCCGATTCAATGTGGTGAGCCGTTTCGCCACCCGGGTTTGGCTGAGTCTCTTTCGTAAGGTGGATGATCTGGAACCCGTCTGGGAGTTCGAGTTCGACGCACGTCGACACCGAACCGGCGATGTATGGTCCATTTTCGTCCAGGGGCTTGGGCCGGGGGTTTATTATAAGTATCGCATGGATGGCCCCTGGGAGCCCCAAATTGGACAACGCTTCAATGCGGAGACCTATCTGCTGGACCCGCGCGCGAAAGCCTTTGTGGGCAACGTGTATGACGGTACCATCAAGTGCGTGACCATCCTCGATGTCGCCGAGCGTTCGGAAGATACCCGTCCCCGTATACCCATGAACCAGTTGGTCATTTACGAGGCCCACGTCCGTGGGTTAACCCGTGATCCCTCATCGGGCGTGCGCCATCCGGGTACCTATCGCGGCCTCATCGAAAAATTACCCTACCTGAAGAAGCTGGGTATTACGGCTATCGAGCTCTTACCGGTGCAGGAGATGGGGGAGACCCGCCTGGGGCGGTGCAGTTTGTCGAGTGCGGCGGAGCTCAACAATTATTGGGGCTACAGCAGTATTGGGTTCTTTGCGCCCACCGGGCAATATGCCTGCCACATAGAGACCTGGGAGCATGTGGATGAGTTCCGGGAAATGGTGCAGGCGGTCCATGATGCAGGCATGGAAGTTATTCTCGATGTGGTCTTCAATCACACGTCGGAAGGCGACGAGCGGGGGCCCAGCCTTTGCTTTCGTGGGATGCTCGATTCTATCTTCTATCTTCTCGACGAGAATGGCCGGTATCTCAACTATTCCGGCTGTGGCAACACGGTGAACTGCAACCATCCCCTTGTGCGGGACTTCATTCTGGAGTGTTTGCGCTATTGGGTATCCGTCATGCACGTCGATGGATTCCGTTTCGACCTGGCATCCATTCTCGGGCGCGATCAGAACGGCGAGATCATTGAAAATCCACCCCTCGTAGAGCGCATCGCCGAAGATCCGGTGTTGCGGGATGTGAAACTCATTGCCGAGGCCTGGGATGCCGGTGGGGCCTACCAGGTCGGCTCCTTCGGGGATATTCGCTGGGCCGAGTGGAACGGGCGCTACCGGGATGACGTGCGTCGTTATTGGCGCGGGGATCGGGGCACCCGCGGGGATTTTGCTTCCCGTCTGATGGGCAGTGCGGATGTCTATGAACACGCCGGACGTACGCCGTCGCACAGCATCAATTTCGTGACCTGTCATGATGGCTTTACGTTGCGGGATCTTGTCTCTTATACGCGAAAGCACAATTGGGACAATGGCGAGGGGAATCGCGACGGCAGCAATGACAACATCAGCATCAATTGCGGTGTGGAAGGCGAGACGCAAGCCGCCTGGGTAAACGAACTGCGGCTACAGATGCAAAAGAACTACCTGGCGACCTTATTCCTGTCCCTGGGGGTACCCATGCTGTTGGGGGGGGATGAATTCGGGCGGACCCAACGTGGAAACAACAATGCCTACTGTCAGGACAACGGGATCTCGTGGTTTGACTGGACCCTGCTGGAGGCCAATAAGGAACTCTACCAGTTTACGGAAGCGCTGATTGCCTTTCGGAAGGCCCAGCCCGCCCTCATGCGCCAGACCTACTTTCGCGCCGATGAGGACGAAGTGCGTTGGTTTGGTTCGGACGGGGGACCTGTCGACTGGAACAGCGATGCGCTCGAACTGGCCTACGAAATTACTGGCCCGGCCAATGGGGGCGATCGGCTCTATTTGATCTTCAACAGCACCGACAAGACACGGCCCTTTGTCTTGCCGTCGGGGCGGTGGGAAGTCTGTTTGAATACGGCGCCAGAGGCCAGGCAGACACTGTCAGGGGGAGAGATCAGCTGGGTCGCCGAAAGCGTCCAGATTCGGAGTCGGACCATCATGGTCCTTCGCCAGTCGGGTGGTGGCTGAACAAGTGGCCCGCGGCGTGGCACCCCTTATTGCATGTAGGGCTGTACGCGGTCCAGGATCAACCCAACCAGTACCATGGCGATGCCAAAGCAAAGGGTCATGAAATAGAGGGCGACCAGGGCCTGGGCCAGTCGTTTGAGGCTGTGCCCCCAGGCGTTGGCGAGGGGTAAGCCGCTGAGTATGCCCAGGGGAATCACACTGGTCCATAAGAGGAAGAAGAAGGTGCCATCGTAGTGGGCGAGCCAATCCCACTTTCCCAGGGGGGGCACCGGCTCGCTGAAGGCTTTCTCGTAGCCATAGGTAAGGAGCGCAAGAAGCTTGTAGGCCAGCCAACGCAATGCGATGGCTGCGGCCAGGGGCGTGATGGTCCGTACCGCCAGGGTGCCGTAGTCGATGGGGTCCCGTTCGTCTTTCTCCGTGGTGAAGTACAGTTCGGCATAGCCGCCGAGATAGCACAACAGGGCCAAGGGGCCCGTGACCAGCCCGAGAAGAACCGCGCCCACGCGAAACATCCACGGGGCCGCACCGAAACGTTCCGCATTGAAGGCGCAGACCCCCAGCCAGACGGCGGCGACCTCTTCTTCTTCTGCGGGAACACGCTTCGGGGATGCCGGTTGATCAGGCGTTCCGGGGCGGGCGCTCCGGTTACCATTTGTCGCAGCTTTTCCCGCCAGTGCTTCGGGGGTCAGCCGACCGAGTACGGCGAGGACGTCTTCATCGGCGATCGCGGGCTTCGAGAGGGATTCCAACTCGTTATAGATGCGCGATTGCAAGGTGCGTAGCCGACTGTTGCGGTTGCCTTCCGGAACCGATGCGTCAAACTGGCTGGCCAGATCACGCAGGTGGCGTGAAATAAGCGATTCCTGTTTCTGTGTGAGCTGCATGAAGACCCGTCTCTCATTGTCCACCAACCGTGGGCAAGTGTGTCTGCCCACACCTCCGTGAACAGACACTCCCCGACGGCCCGCAGTATACCGGATCAAAGGGGGGCGGGCCAAGCCCCTGGGACTATCCGGGGCGACCTGGGGATTGGGGAAGTCGGGACTAGCCTTCGGTGCTGGTGCTGCCCATAATGTTGAAGAGCACGATGGCGATGGTGATCGCGAGCAACGCGATGATGGCGTAGATTACCATCGATTTTCCGCCGCTTGCTTTCGACGTTTCAAAGAGCGCACCGATGGTGGGGTGTTCCAAGGCAATGGTATCTTCTACCTTACGCCATTCGCCCACGTGGTCTTTCTTGCAGAGTGATGACTTGGGAACGGTTCCAGACTTGATGGCCCGGGTGATTTCCATGATGTCACCCGATTCGAAGATGACATCGCCATAGCTATCGGAGAATTCCCAGCTGTGCCCGAGCTCGTGTCGGCCGCGGAAGTCGACAATGCGTTGGCCCAATGCACCCTTGGCTTCAAACTCCCGCGTGCCCGCGTAGAGGCGTTCCAGGAATCGGAGTCCGTGTTCGGCCTCCCCGTTGGCCGCCATGGCATGGGCGAGGAGATCGACCACGATGGGGTCTTCTGCGCCACCCAATTCGTAGGCCTTACGGACATGTTCCAGGGCCTTGGCATGGTCCTGCACCTCCGGTCCGCCCTCCAGGTAGACCTTGGCGATCAGCCGGTGTCCGGCGCAACTCTGGGGATTTTCCGTGAGATGGGCCTGGATCCTGGCCAATGCACCCGCGTAATCCTTGCTCCGAATCTGGCGGTCTATTTCCAGAAGGGCACCATCCATCATCGACGCAGTGGACGCGGGCCCGGAGTCGTCGTTGACGCCCACGACCATGGTTTCTGCATAGGATTCTTCGTGGGAGACCGCCGAGGCCGAAGAGCCGGGAACGACATGGTGGGATTCCACCTGGAGCGACATGATCGCCTTTTGCCCTTCGCGGACAATTTTCAGGGGTGTTTCCGCGGTGCCGATTCGCATGATGGGCGCCACGATGGGCATGCCGTCGGGAGTGACTATCGTAAGCGAATCGCCCGGGCGAAAGGTGCCCCGTTTAATGTGCCCCGTAATGGTGGTTTCGTCGTTGGACTTGGGGAAGGCCGACTCGATGGTGAGCACATTGTCGCCGACTACTTCCGGTTCCGATGGGGGCTCCGCGACGGGAATCGCCGCCGGGGATGGCGTCGGCGCGGGGGCCGCAGCCATCGCCGGTGCGCTGGATGGGGCAATATCGGGATTAAGGAGGCGTTTCAGCTCGCCCACTTTGTCCGGTTCCAGCTTGGACTCGATCTTTTCCAGATCCGTGCGGGCTTCATGCTTGCGTCCGAGATGGGCCATGCAGACGATACGGTGGTAGGTCACGTGGCGACTATTGGGGCGCGCCGCATCCAACTGATCGAAAACGGACAGGGCCTTCTCAAAGTCCTTGGCCTCGAAGGCTTTCACGGCCTCGATGTAGAGTTCTTTGGCTTCTTCGTTGGTCATGCCCGCCTCCCAGCGTATGCAATTCGCGCTAAACTCCGGCTGGCATCCCTTATGGCTGTGAGAAAGGGTGACCGCCAGGCAAGTTAGGTAGCCGGACCGCAGGTCAGGTCCGCTACGACGAGGTAATCTCTTTACAACCGAAAGTATACCACAAAAGATGCTGGATGCCACCCCCTTTGGCGTAACGGGCGTCTATGGCTGGCCGCCGGGGCTTCCGCGGGAAGGCCACCACGGTAGCTTTCTGCCAGGGGCTTTCGTGGGGGATACGGGTTAAGTGCTTGTAATTAGGCCGCTTAACGTTGTTGTGGGACAGGGTGGCGGGCCTGTTACGGGTCAGACAGCGCCGGGGGCGAATGTCGGCCCTCGCCCGCCTGGGCTACCCGGACAAAAGAAAAACGGCTGGACCGAAGTCCAGCCGCTTTAATACTATGCGCAACGCGCAAGGGGGTAATTACACACCCTTGAGCTCGACCACAGCGCCCGCACCTTCGAGGGCTTCTTTGATCTTGTTGGCTTCGTCTTCGGGAACGCCTTCCTTGAGGGTCTTGGGCGCGCCGTCGACGATTTCCTTGGCTTCCTTGAGGCCAAGGCCCAAAAGGCCCTTGACTTCCTTGATGACGCCGATTTTCTGGGAACCGTGGTCCTTGAGGATAACGTCGAAGCTGGTGGGGCCAGCAGCAGCGCCGCCTTCGTCACCACCCGCAGCAGCGGGCATGGCACCCATCATCATGGGGGCAGCGGCTTCAACGCCGAACTTCTCTTCGAGGGCCTTGATCAGCTCGCTGAGTTCAAGTACGGAAAGTTCCGCGATGTTGTCGATGATGGCATCAAGCTTTTCAGACATGGTCTGTATTCTCCATTAAAAAGTGGTTAAGTTGTTACGTGATTGTGGGGTGAAGCGGGAGGCCTTACGCGGCTTCCTCTTCGGCTTTCTTCTTGACCTGGTCAAGCACGTTGACCAGATTACGCGGCAGGGCGTTGAGGGTGCCCACCATGTTGCGCAGCGGTGCGGCGATGGTGCCGACGACCTGGGCAAGAAGCTGTTCGCGGGAAGGCAGGCTGGCCAGTGCAGCAAGCTGTGCGGCGTCGACGGGTTTACCGCCCAGTACGCCACCCATCATGCCGACGGTGTCTACTTTCTTCGCGTAGTCTTTCAGAATCTTCGCGGGAGCGACCGGATCGGCGGAGAAAACCCACGCGGTGGGTCCTTCCATGCAGTCGGCGGCTTCTTCGATTTCGAGCTCGCGGAGCGCGCGGCGGGCGAGGGTGTTTTTGTACACCTTGTACTCGACCCCGGCGTCACGAAGCTGTTTACGAAGCTCGGTCACCTCGTCCACGGAAATACCGATGTACTTCGTGGCGATGGCGATTTCGCTCGATTCAAGCCGCGCCTTAATTTCGGCGACGTCAGAAATTTTCTTGGGAGTTGCCAATTGTTTCACCTCCTTTCCTGAGAGATTGATATTCGTTATCGCAAAAAAAAACCCGTGTTGGCCTGAGAAACAGACAACACGGGAGACAGATCAAATAAGCGAACTGTACATCACGTCTCACGGTCTCGGCAGGATGTTTAAGACCCAAAGGGCCACCGGCTGTCTGCAACACGTAGCTGATGCGATTAGCTAAGAGCGGGAATCATAGCAAATCCGCAGGGGGAGGGTCAACTGGATGGCGCCACATCGTTGCCAGGCGCCGTGGGTTCCGGGGCCCGGCGGAAAAAGACCAACACCGCGAGGTAGACGAGAAAGAGATAATAGGTGGTGAGTTCCCGGAATTCACTGAGATTATTGTTCATGGCACCCACCTCCCGTCCGGAGTTTGCGCCATCGGCGGCCCATTGAGCGTCGAGACCACCGAGCTGATGGGTAATCAGCCGCAATAAGACCATCACCACCACGGTAATGACGGCGAAGCGGTCAGGCGCAACATAATGAAACCAGGGATTTCGGATGCGCCCGGTGAGAAAGGGCGCGAGCACGAAGAGCAGCAGCATGACAGCACCAGCGAGCCCCTTGATCACATCGGTCAAATCGCCCTGATTGTGAATATTGAAGGGAGTCGCCGTGAAATCGGTCTGGGCGAGGAGGGCCTGAAAGCGATCACTCCGGGCCGGTTCAAACCAGCCCGCCACGTCCTCTAACTGGGCGTAGGCGTAAAAGTGGGTGCCATAATCAATCTCTTCGAGAAAGATGAAGGTGGAAAACACGGTGAGCGCAAGAAAGGCCAGGCGCTGCACGCGATGTACACTCCGCAGGGCACCGATGAGCAGGATGACTACCATGGCCAGCACAAAGAGGCTCTGTAGATTCTCAAGCAGGCCAAATTCCCGGTAGGCATCGGGCGGCATGGGCGGTAACTTAGGACAAACCAGGCGTTGGAGCACCAGGTTTCCGGAGAAATACATGAGTTGCAGGGCGAGGCTGAGGCACAGCGGAATAACCCCGTAGACACTCCACTTCACAAGGCGATTCATAACGAAGCTACCATTCCAATTTGGGGATGACGGTGAGAAGGCCGCGGGAAGGGGGCGAATGGGACTCCCAACCCATCGCACTTGCCGTGGCTACGGCCCCATTGTAGACCGTGTCAGGTTCTCATGTCGAATGGGCGCCACCGGTCCGGGGAGCGTTGGCGCCAAGCGGGGCGTGCCTTCCACGGGGGGGCACAACGCCTATTCGGGTGCCGACCCCTCTTCCAGCGCCGATGAATTCACTTTCAGAAACTCGGCGAGGATCATCAGGACGAGGCCCGCGACGATGGCCAGGTCTGCGATGTTGAAGATGCCGGTGCGGGGTTCCCAGCCACGGATGGACACCCAGGGCAAGCCCATATTCATAAAGTCAACGACAATGCCACTATAGGCGATGCGATCAATCAGATTGCCAATGCCGCCAGAGAGGATGAGGGCCAGGGCCCAGACGACCATGCGGGTGATGTCGCGGGGAAGGAAGAGAAAGCAGGTCACCGCAATGAGAATTACGGAATTGAAGCCCACCAGCAGGACGGTGCGCACGGTGGCCGACATTTCCCCGAAAAGGCCGAGGAAGGCCCCCGTGTTCTCCGCATATTGGAGCCGGAAAAAGTCGCCCCAGTAGATGATTGGTGGTTGGCCCATCAGCCAGGCGATGGCCATGCGTTTGGTGATTTGGTCGAGTACGACACTGACGATCACGATACCTGCGACCCAGGCCAGACGTTGTTTATAGCTCATGATATCCTGAAACAAGGGGCAAGCCCTGGCGTGTTGGCTGAAATGGATGGTGCACACCGGTCGGTGCTCGGAAGAGTATAGGGAACGGGGGCAAATTGAGTCAATTTGTGGGCGTGACGGCTATCGTTGCCATGCGATAATCCAGGCAAAGAGCCGGGCAATCCAGGGCTTGAAGCGCTCCCGCATCATGGCGTCACCCGCGCGCTTGAAGACTTCGGCCTGGGTCGGATAGGGGTGGATGACCCCGGAAAACTTCCCGAGTTTGATTTTCTGGGTGATTGCGAGGGTCAATGCGCCAATGCTTTCGCCCGCGTGGGCAGAGACGAGGGTGCCGCCCAGGATACGATCGGAGCCCTTGGCCACGTGGATCTTCAGCAGCCCTTCCGTGTCGCCCTCGAGTTGGGCCCGGTCGTTTTCCGCCAGGGGAATGGTGATGGTGTCGATGGCAATGCCCTGGGCCTGCGCATCGTGTTCGGAAAGGCCCACGTGGGCAATCTCCGGCGCTGTGTAGGTTACCCACGGTATGACGAGCTGGCTGAATCTCGACTTGGGCAGGAAGGGGAAGAGGGTGTTGCGAATCACGATGCGGGCGGCGGCATCCGCGGCGTGGGTAAACTTCAGGGACTGACACACGTCGCCACAGGCATAGATACGCGGGTTGGTGGTGCGCAACGTGTCATCGACCTGAACGCCCTCGCGTGTGTTAAAGGTGACGTCCACGTCTTCTAGGCCCAGGTCACTTACGTTGGGCGTACGTCCTGTGGATACGAGCAACACGTCGGCCTCAAATTCGTGGGTGACACCGTCTATCGTGGCGTGGAGGCAGAGGGCGTCTCCCCGTTGCGCTACCCCCGTGACCGTGACGCCTGCATGGGCGACGACGCCATCTTTCAAGAGACTTTTCCGTACAATCGCGGCGGCGTCGGGGTCTTCGCGGTGGAGAACCTCCGGGGCCGATTGGAGGAGGGTGACCTGACTGCCGAGGCGCTGAAAGGCCTGGGCCAACTCGCAACCGATAGGGCCGCCACCTAATACCGCCATGCGCGCAGGGCGCTCGGTCAGGGAGAAGATGGTCTCGTTGGTAAAGTAATCCACCTCGGAGAGGCCGGGAATGTCTGGCACATAGGCCCGTGCGCCTGTGGCGATCACGGCCTTGGTAAATTCGAGGGACACATCTCCGACGCTCACGTGGCTATCATCCACGAAGCGGGCCGAACCGAGATAGACATCCACACCCAGATCCTGAAAACGTCGGGCGGAATCGTGGGCGCTGATTTCTGAGCGGATACGGCGCATTCGTTCCATGGCGGCTCCAAAATCGATCTCCCAGCCGTCGGGCACCCGCATGCCGAAGGCGGCGCTGGTGCGGATGGTGTGGGCGACCCGTGCCGCGCCGATGACCCCCTTGGAGGGCACACACCCGTGGTTGAGACAATCGCCCCCGAGAAAGTCGCGCTCAATGAGGGCGACTTTGGCACCCAGCCCTGCCGCACCAATCGCCGCAATGAGGCCGGCCGTGCCCGCGCCAATCACCACGAGGTTGTAGCGCCCCTCCGGCGTGGGATTGACCCAGTCCGCCGGGTGGACGTTGTCCAGCAGGGTTTGGTTATACACGTCACGGGGTTGGAGGTCGGGTACTTCATGCATCAGGGCGTGTCCTTTACGGGTCGTTCATCGTCTTCCTCGCTGCCGTCGTCTACCGCCTCATTAAAGGCCCGTCGGGCGACTCGGGTGACGAACCAGACGACGGCAATGGTGGCGACAAGCCCCACGACGAGTACGGCGTACTCCTGGGGCGTTTTTTCCCGCGCGCCTCCAGTGGCGGCGGCGAGGCTTTGGGCCGTGGCACCGAGGTAGACGTAGAGCAGCATGCCGGGAATCATGCCGATCCACGAGGCCAGGAAGTAGTCCCGCAGCCGCACCTTGGTGAGGCCGAGGGCGTAGTTTAAAACATTGAAGGGGAATGCGGGGGAGAGGCGCACGAGAAAGACCATTTTGAAGCCGTTCCTTTCGATGGCATCATCCAGGGCACGAAAGCGCGCGCTGCCTTCAATGCGCTTCGCCGCCACATCCCGCAGGACCGTACGGCCGAGGAGAAAGGCGGCCGTGGCACCCAGGGTGGCTCCGGCGGAAGCGGCCACACCGCCGCCCAGGAGGGCCATGCCGAGACTTTCGGGCCAAAGGGTGGCCCCCATAAAGCCGGCGCCCAGCGTCAGGATGGCGCCGGGCAGCATGAAGACGCAGGCCACGATGTAGGCCACGACGAGGAGGACCAGTCCTGCCACGCCAAATCCACGAAGTGCTTCGAGGAAAGCGAGGAACCACGCCTTTACCGGGAAGAGGAACGGCGTAGCGAGAAGGGCAAGCACCACGATGGCCGCGACGACGAGTTTCAGGGTGCCATAGTTTTCCGTTTCATTCTCTGCCTCACTCATTGGGTATAGAGCCCGAGCCGAAGGCGCCACTACTGGGTCCGGAGCTGCCGCCCGCGCCCAATGCGTTCTGCGTGTTCAAGGTCCAGTCGTACTCGTTAAACTCCAGGCGGATGTCGGTGGCATCGGCGCGCATCATCATCTCGGCCAGGCGGACATCGTCTACCCGGTGGGCAAGCCAGGGCAGGTAGCCCCCATGGTCGTCCCAGTCTTCCCCATACCATTGCAGGATTCGGCTGACGTGGATGGCATTTTCCTCGGCGTCGTAGCGCACATATTTCGGGTCATTGGCGAAGAGGCGCGCCTGATCGGTGAGCTGGGCGTTCAGGCGGGTTCCTGAATAGGCCTCCGGCCGCAGGGGCGGACAACTGATGGCGGCACATACGAGGGCCATGTGGATTCGGGGTTCGTCGAATTCGGCGCGAATCATGCCATGCTCGATGTCGTTGAGGCTGAGGGTTTCATTGGCGAAGATGTGTTCCTTTAAATCGAAGAAACCCGTATCGTTTTCGATATAGTCATTCACCGAGTCGCGAATCTTGTGCGTGATGACACCGTTGACGACAAAGGCGTTGTAGGCATTGCACAGGAGTGCCAGGCGCTCGTCGTCGGTGGCCAGCTTCTCCGGCGCCGCGCCACCCAGTTGCTTGAGGTACGTGCGGAAGATATGGTCGCGCCCCATGGCGTCATAGTCGATGAGTCCATTTTCCACATAGGATTTGAGCAGGTAATCCCAGAGGGCGTTGTCCACCCCCGACGCGTCCGGTGCCGGTTCAGGCTTCGTCGTCGGCCCTACGCTATCAAAGGCACGCACCGCCACAAAGAGGGGCACGATGAAAGACACGGCCGCCACCCAGAAAAAGGGGCCGTAGTAGGATTTGTGTTTCTCGGTGTCAGTCATGGGTCGTTCCTGTTCAGGAGGTCAGGCATTCCTGCCTGACATAAAGGCCACGTCGGTCAATCACGGGCATTCTTTAGTTTTCTACGGCAACGTTGTTTCTTTCCAGACACGGTCCGACATCCGGACAAATCTTAGGCTTCCGTCGGTATCCTCTATTTCAAGAATCGCACCGGTCGGCGCTTCGTGCGTTTGCCTTACGGGATACATTCGACGCTCCCAAACCACCCACTCTTGCTCGGTGTAGTCAGGGTCTTCCCGGTCCAGCGTGAGATCATTCCCTTCCCGCACCAAATCAAAAAAGCCATCCTTGTCAAAATCGTAATAGGTCGTGTAACGCTGATTCGACCGGTAGATGGAAAGCCATTCGCAGTTCGCTTCTTCGGGTGTCAGATTCTTCTCGGACCGAAATATGCCGTATTGATAGGTTTTCGCTCCAACATACAAATTCATTTCATCGGGCGTCTGGTCGTTATCCGTATCCGTATAGCCACTGATGAACCCCAGGGGTGCATCGATTTCGGGCGGTGCTGAACCATTCATACAACTCACCATCCAGGTGTCGACTACGCCGTCTCTACCTTCTTCGTTTCCACCAAGTTCCACCAGTTTGAGTTGCGAATGGGGGTTCGCGATTTCATAGTTTGCCAACCCGCCACTTTGTACAGCCTTGAGCTGGCCATCCTGATAGTAAGAATCCGGCGAAGTAACCACACCGGGTTGCCCCTGATTTGCGATGACTGCAGTGGCCAGGATAAAACCCGCTAGCCCGCATAGGGTGTGCGTTATGAATGTTCGAAACGGCACTTTCATTGGCGCTATCTTCCTCAGATACGGACGCTTTTCGACGCTACGACAGAGTCCCAAACGGGATTCTTGTGTGGTGCTGACTTTCGTAAAGTTAATGTAGTAGGAATGTGCAAGTAACTGATTGGTCCCGATTCCGCAGGAGCGGAATGGTATGCATTGCTACGGCGGACCGTAGCAACGAGCCTCCCAACTGCTGGTCGCAACATTCGTGTGAATTCGTGTTTATTCGTGGTCCAACTCTTTTGTTTGCAGCCGTCGAAAACTCCGTGTCCTCTGTGTCGCTCTGGTAAATTACTTCCCATCCCGTTCCCCTTCGCGCTGTTGGTTCATCTTCGGGATGTCGTAGGGGGAGTGGATAGACGAGACCCCACACGCCGAGGCCTCGGGCTGAACCCGTAATATTTCCTTGTTCGTCGGCGCTTCGCCAATGTGCAATATCTCCATGGGGCAGCGTACGACACACTCGGCGCAGCCCACGCACGGCGTATCTTTCAAGGTGACGGGGATGCCCTGCAAGGCGCGGGACTTGATATCAATCCCCATCTGGCAATACTGATTGCACATGTTGCAATCAATGCACTTGCCCTTCTCCGGCGAGATCTTAAATTGAGACCACCGCCCCCAGAAGTTCATCCAGAAGGCGAGGGGACACCACATGCGACACCAGACCCGCTGTCCGAGGAAGGGGTAGAGTCCAATGGCGAGTGCCCCGGCGAGGAAGGTGCCCACCCACACGTTATAGAGTTGGTAGGGCCATTCGTAGCCCATGAAATGGGCGCCCGTCGCCACCGTTGCCAACAGGATGAAGAGGAAGCCATACTTCTCCAGCTTCCGGGGCAGGTCGCCCTTGGGTCCCCGATGTCGGAAGCCATTGCCCACCGTTTCCGCCAACGCGCCGCAGGAGCAGATGTAAGAGCAATAGATCTTGCCCCACTTGATGGTGAAGAGGGGTATGACGACGAAGGTAAGCACCACGGCCCACACCGTGCCCACCACCGCAACGGTGTGCCACCAGGCCGGATCGCCAGGGCCGACGGGTTCCACGTCAAAGGCATTGATCTTCAGGGGCCAGGCGTTGAGGGAACGGCCGATGAGGGGCGTCCAGGGGTTCTTCCCGATGAAGACCACGAGGAACGTGGGGATGCCCCACCAGAGGGTCCACTGGGTGGCAATGATGGTGAGGTTGCGAATCCAGATGCGCCGGTGTTGGTAGCGGAAGGCCCAATAGAGCCCAAAGCCCGTGATGGCGCTGAAGTACAGCAGATAATAGAGGCCGTAGAGATTGCCGAAGTAGGTAGGCACGAGGGCATAGAGCCACTGGAATCCGGGAACGAAATAGGGGCCCGGACCCGCCTCGGCGGCATCCAGGGTGAAGACATGGGGGGCGGCGAGGTAGACCCCGTAAAGCAGGGCGCCCACCGTTAATGCGGCCCCATCCCACGGGACCTTCACCAGGGCAGCGTGGCCCCGCCGCGTCATGTTTTTATTCACCAGCTTCAGGGCCAGGAGCAGGAGCCACGCCACCGGCAGGGCGAAACCGAGCAAGAGGGAAAGTCCACCCAGCACCGGCGTATCGGCCAGACCGCTCGCCCACCCGAGAAACCACTTACCGTCACCGGCCTTGTCAGGATGAAGCGAAAAATGTTGGGCGCCGAAATAGATAAAGATGCCGGCGGCGATCCCCAAGCCCGAGTAGACGACCCGTTTCTTGGTCCACACACCATCGAGCTCAAGGCCTATGTCGAGGAGAAAATCGACGGGCGGTAAGGTGCCGATGAGCACGATGACGTGATCGTTGGGAAGGGTCGTCGGGGTGCCATCCACATTGAGCTGGACCTCATCCTCGCGTATCTCGGTCACGGTGCTCTTATAGAGAATGCGAATCGTGCCCGCCGCTTCGGCCGCCTTCAACGCTTCCCGGTTGTCTTCCTTCGCCCGGTAGAAGTCGTCCCCACGATAGGAAAGGGTCACGCGGTTGTGTTCCGCCAGCATGAGCGCGGCTTCAATCGCCGAATTGCCCCCGCCCACGATGAGCACGTCTTTGTCGTGGTAGTCCTCCGCCGTGTGGAGGCGGTAGGTCACCTTGTGGGACAACTCCGCACCCGGGACGTCCAGCAGTCGGGGCTGCCCCTGACGTCCCACGGCCACCACCACGTTGGCGGTTTCGAAGGTCTTGTCGCCATCGGTCTGCACGGCGAAACGATGTCCATCGCGGCGCTTCACGCCCGTGACCTCCACGCCTTCCTTGATATGGAGATCCTTTTCCGCCACCAGGGATTCCACCATGGCGAGGAAGTCGTCTTTCTCTTTGTCGCCTTCGGCGTCGATCTGGCTGACGTTCTTCAGAAAGCGGGGTTCGGCATAGACTTTCTTGCCCGGAGGAAAACTGCGCACCGTGCTGGCGATGCGCGCCCGTTCCAACACGACATAGCGCAATCCCCGCGCGTGGGCTTCGAGGGCGGCAGAAAGCCCGGCAGGACCTGCGCCGATGATGACGAGGTCGAGGCCTTCTTCATCCCGCTGGGAAAAGCGGCCCTGTTTCTCCATCTTCTCCAGCAGCTCGGTGCCGTGGTTGGCCGCCACCTTCACCAGCGGCAGGCCCGTCACATCGCCGATCACATAGATACCCGGGACGTTGGACTCGAAATTGCCGTCTACAATGGGGAGAATCTCTTGTGGAGGTACGGTCGCGACGACTTTTCGCGGTGCGGTCTTCGTTGTGTCTTTGGTCGTCATCCGGATCCCTCATGTCATGCGCCAGGGCGCAGACTGCCTTCCCCGCGTTTTAGAGTACACCAATATACATCCCTTCGGCGAGCCAGTTGGTGTTGTTCACGGGGAGTTTTTCCCTGGTAGCAGGACGTCCTGTCAGGCAAAGGGCCTATCCAAGGGCCTTGCGTCGCACGGGGGAATCATGCATGATCAACGCATCAAACCCCTTTGAAAGGAATCTCATGCGAACGCTGGCCTTATTTCCTTCGATAATTTCACTCGTGGCATGCCTGGTCTTACCAGGTGCGGCACAATCACCGATTACGCCCCAGGAAAGCATTGAGCTCTTCAACGGAAAAGACCTCACCCACTGGTACCCCTATCTGAAGGGCCGGGAAAAGGGGGAGGACCCGGAAGGTATCGTTACGGTGGAGGACGGCATGCTCCATATTGCCGGGGACGAGCGGGGCTGCCTCAGCACGGAGAAGGCCTACGCCAATTACCGCATGGTGGCGGAGTTCAAGTGGGGCGACAAGGGCTATGGTGACCGGGAAGGCAAGGCCCTCGACTGTGGTTTCCAGATTCACGCCACGGGCGAAGAGGGTGGCTTTCGTGGCCTGTGGAAATATGCCCTGGCCGCCCAGATGATTGAAGGCGGCACGGGGGACATCCTCGTTTTGGGCGATCAGACCGAGGCCTATCAGGCCACCGTGAAAGCCGCCGCAGAACAGCAGAACGGCTGTTGGGTCTATGACCCGGAGGGCACCCCGCAGACCATCACCTTCGGGCGGATCAACTGGTGGGGACGGGATGGAGGGTGGAAGGATGAACAGGGCTATCGGGGTGCAAAAGACCTGGAAAAGCCGTTGGGCGAATGGAACCGCTTTGAAGTGGTGGCCGACGGCGATACCCTGACCCTGCTCGTGAACGGGGTGGTGGCCAACAAAGTCTATGATGTGAAACCGACGGCTGGCCAGATCCAGATTCAAATTGAGGGTGGCGAAGTGTGGTTCCGGCGTATTACACTCGAACCCCTGTCCAAAGAATAACCCATTGCAGTAACCCCGGGGCCTATAAATGCAGTACCTATTGACGACGCCCTTTGTCGCCTCCATTTTCCTTGCCGCAACCGTAAACGGACGTTGGGAGTTGGGTATCGGCGATCCCACCCCGATGGGCTGGATTACGACCCTCAGTTATTTTCTGGTGGCCTGCGCGGGTTTTTACGGCGTGTGGCATACCCTGCGGACACCCCACCCCCGCCTGGGGAAGCGTGCAGTGATATTCTGGTTGTGTTGTGGGCTATTGATGTTGCTTCTCGCGGTCAACAAACAATTGGACCTTCAGACCTACCTGACCCAGTTGGGGCGGGACTGGTCCAAGACCAACGGTTGGTATGGCGCACGACGAGAATTACAGACGTGGTTCATCTGGGCCCTGGTTGGCCTGGGTGGGGCGGGGCTTTTCGCCCTAGCGTGCTTTATCCGGGGTGCCCGACCCGCCTACTACCTCGCCCTCGTGGGCGTACTGTTTACCGGATGCTTCGTCATCATCCGCGCCTCCTCCTTTCACCACGTGGACACCATGCTCGGCTATCAGGTTGCCGGGATTCAGATGAACTGGATCCTTGAACTGGGGGGCATCTTCATCGTGGGAGTCTCGACGCTGACGGCGCTGGCACTGCAGCCCTACGACGGGCCTTCAGAACCAGATAGTACGTTGAATTCGGAACCAGAACCAGCACCGGAGCCGGAGCCGGAGCCGGAGCCGGAGCCGGAGCCGGAGCCAGAACCAGAAGCGGAACCTGAACCTGAACCTGAACCGAAAAAGGAAGTCCATCCGACACCGGTGGACGACCCGGTCGACAAGTCCGAAACGCCGGTAGCGTGTGACGGTCCTGACTTCACGGACGAAGAGGAGGAGGGGGAAGAGGACGATGGCGACGATCTCCCGGAGATCATTATTCTTGATTCCTGACGGCAAATCATGCCGTTCCCTCGCCGCCCTGGCGTCCTGCTGCAAATCCTTGCGATACCACCCGGAGTATTGTATATGCTAGTGTCTCTTGAGGGGGCATCGGAAGCTGCCGGGTCCCACGACGTGAGGAGGCAACACCATTTCCGAATGGTATTATAAGACCGGAGAACAGGGCATTGGCCCCGTAAGCCGTGCCCGACTCGACGACCTCGCCGCCCGGGGTGTGGTGCAGGCCGATACGCCGGTGCGGGAAGGCGAGGAAGGTGCCTGGCACGCTTACGAGCCGGTCCATGCCTTTGGGGATTCCGCACCACCGCCCCTGCAATTTCCGTGCGCCTCCTGTGGTAAATCTTTCCCACCCAACGCCCTGTTGACCTACGAGGGGAAGGCCCTGTGTGGCCCGTGCAAGGTTTCCTTCTTCCAACACCTGAAGCAAGGCACCTGGATGGAGGGGCACGAAGTGCCCGGCATGCTCTGGAAGCGGGTCCTCGCCAAACTGCTCGACCTGCACCTCCTTGTCTTGTTGTCTTCGTTGTTCAGTTCGTGGATGGATGAACTGGGAGTTTCTCCCGTGTGGGCGGGTCTGCTCAGCCTGATGGCGGTGGGTGGGTTGTTGGCCTTCTTCGTCTACAGCACCGTCCACTTTGGCGGCACACCGGGCAAACGACTCTTTCGCCTGGCCGTGGTAGACCGGGACGATCGGCGGCTGGGCTTTGGCCTGGCGCTGACACGGCTCATCGCGGAGTTAATTAGCGTTGCCTGTCTGGCCATGGGCTACCTCATGGCGCTCATAGACCCGGAACGCATGACGCTTCACGACCGGATTTGTCAGACCCGGGTCGTTTCCGAAAGGGCGGTGATTGCATGAGCAATGTGCTTTTCCGCTGTCTGGCCTGCGATGCGACCCTGCCCGTTGCGTTGGAATCGGATGGGGGTGTCGAGCTCCGCTGTCCAGCCTGTGCCACGCGGCAGCGACAGTTTGTATTTCCTACTTTCACCGAGCCCGACGCTTCGGCCCGGGAAGGGGTGTATAGCGATGAAAACGCCGTGTGTTATTTTCACGATACCTCGGCGGCGCGAACCCTCTGTGACGATTGTGGACGGTACCTCTGTGGCCTTTGCCAACTCGATATGCCCCAGCCGGCGAATCGTCCCAAAGAATTTCCGAAGACCGTATGTCCTTCCTGCTTCGCCCATCGGATGAAGGCCGAGGAAGGGGCTCCCTGGGATCTGATGGCGACCACCTATCTTCGCTACGATCTGATGGCACTTTATCTGGCGCTCATTCCGCTGGCCCTGGTCATAACTTTTTTTCTGACCCTCCTGACGGCCCCCATCGCCTTTTACCTCGCCCTGCGCTACTGGGGGCGTTCCCGCAACCCGGTCAAGCGGTATTATCTGAATAACGTGCTGGCTGTTTTTCTCGTCATGGGGGTGCTACTCATTTGGGTGGCTTTCATCGCGCTGGTGGTCGCAGGTCTGTGGGGTGTTGCATGAGTATCAAAAAGCCCCCCGTCTACAACGACTACACCCCTTTACCCGGTTCCGGGCGTCTCGGATTTTCGCGGGCCTATCTCGGGCCTGATCATATCTTGAGCTTGCGACAGCGGGGCACGGCGGAACACGCCCGGCGCTTCTATTACAAGGACATTACCGGATTGCGCTGTCAGGTGACCACGGGAGGCCGGTTCGTTGCCAGCCTTCTGTTTTGCGCCGCGCTGTTACCCCTGTTGCCCATGGCGCTCTTTGGGATGCCCGCCTTGAGTCCGGCAATCGTGTGCGGCGTCTGGTCCGCGCTGTGCCTCATTGCGCTGGCGATTCATTGGGGACGTGGCCCTACCTGCGCCACCTGGATCCACACCACCAACCACACGGAGCAGCTGCCAAGTGTAAAACGGTATCGGGCGGCCCAACGGGCACTTGAGACCCTGGCCCATCGCGTCAACGATGCCCGGGGCGGCATGCCCGACGGCGTGGTGGAGGACGGGCCTTGGGAATTCACGCCGGTGCCCGCAACGGGGGCGGCGACGTCCGACATAGCGGAGGGGCCATCCACCGGGGTGGTAACCCTGTGCCTGGCGGTGCCCCTTATCCTGGCGCTGAGCTATCTCCTGGACTATCAAATTAATTGGGAATGGAAGAATACCCTGGACGGTATGGCGTCTATCCTGATGGCCCTGGCAACGCCCTTTGCCATGTATCGGTGCTTCCAACGGGATATCCCGTTATTGGCCCGCTGGGCCATGGGTGTCTTAACCGCATTTTTCGCCACCCTTTTTCCCCAGATGTTAGGGCTCGGCGTCTTCCTGGCGGCGCTGGATCCCACGGGCTTTGAGGAAGCGGCGGAGAAATTCAACACCATCGCAAGCCTCTCCCCATCAGACGGCCCCGTCTACTTTCTCATGCTGGGTTATCACACCCTGTCCATCCTGATTATGGGGGGATGTGGCCTCGCCGGGCTCCTGGCTCTGCCGCGGAAGGGGTCAGCCCCTTCCGACCCGGAAGGGCTTTCAGAAATCCCCTCGTCGTAACGTTCGTAGAAGCGGGGGGAGCAGCCGATACGTTGCATTTGAATATCGTTTTATTTCAATCCGCTACGATCCGTATCCAGTTGACACACGTATTCATCGTGCCACCGGGCGTGCCGAGTTCCAGGCTCAGCTTCCCGTCGCTAACCGTGACTTCCACTGTCTTTTCTGCGAAGACACCGGTTGGGGTGTCCACGTTCTCGTGCATTTTTACGCCTTCCACCATCACCTGCTGTCCCTCTTGGACGTGATCCGAATCACCCACACACACGGTGACGGTGTAGGTGCCGTTGGGTAGTACACATTCCCACACGGCATGACTTCGGGTGAAGAGGAAGCTGTCGCGCCAGACTTCGGCCATCCGTCCCCGGATGCGGTGGTTACCGGAGATGTCGGCCTTCCAGCCGAAGCCCCGGGCATCATCAAAGACGGCACCCGTGTCGTTGGTGAAGCCTTCCGGTTCTGCCGCATTCCCCCCGGTGAAGTTGATTTGCTTCACCACCGTGCCGGTTGCCAGCGCGTCGGGGTGGCCATCTTCATCGGTGCGGGGGGCGTATTCGGGCCACGATTGGGTCGCTGCCGTAAACAGGAGGGCGTCGTCCCGGTCGGGGATGCCGTCGCCATCGGCGTCCGTTTGGCTCAGCCGCACGTAGGGCGCGTCCGGAAGATCTTTGATGGCTTCCCACCAGGCGGTCGCAAATGCGCCCCGCGTCATGGCGCCTTCTGGAATGGCGGGGGCACTTTCAATACGCTTGGTCAGCAAGGAGCGCCCTACGACTTCGTGTCGCCATTCCGCCGTGGCCGGGTCATCGGCCCGGAACTCCACCACGTCGGGACGATGGGGCAGGGCACCCCGCACGCCGAGGAGGTTCACGGCGACGAAGGCCGGGTGCTCAGGGTCCAGGTCGCCGAAGGGCCAGAGGGTCGCGGGCTGTCCGCCATCCAGTCGGGCGCAGACGCCTTCCTGCACCTGGGAGATGAAACGGCGTTTATAGGGGATTTCCCGGGGCGTGATGTTTTCCAGGAGGCTGACCGCGGCCACGGCGCCCACGGCCTGACCGACGGCCATGCTCTGGTCGTGGAGCCGGAGGGCCGAACTCACGAGGCTGCTGTAGCCCAGGTTCTTCTGGGCCACGAGGAGACCATCCATCGTTTCAGGAATCATGCTGCGGATGGGAAAGGTGCTGCGCCCACTGTAGGGCGGACCCCACGTGCGGTTCTTGCGAAATTTGCTGTGCCAGGGGCCAGCGGGGTCGCCGTCGAGGAAGTGGCGTGCCGTGGGGTGGAAGTCATATTCAAACTGCCAACTCGCCACACTGTCGTGATACATCACCTGGGCAAAGTTCGTGGCCCGATCGGCGTATCCCGTCGAGTCCTGCTGGCGCATCATATACATGGCCTTGGTGCGAAGGGATTCGCGAACATAGGGCTTGAAGGGCAGCTTATCCGGTGTGCCGAATTCGTCGGAGAGCTTGAAGCGGCGGAAGCTGTGAGTTGTGTCTTCCATCTGGTCGTGGACCTCCGTCTGGAGATAGTAAAGGAAGCCCAGGGAGCGACGCTTGGCGTCTTCAAAGACAATCTGCCGCTGTTCGGGCGTGAGGGTGGCGATGTTTTTCTTCGAAGCCCCGGGCTCGGTCGCTTCCAGTGCATCGGCGACCCGTTTCGTCCAAACATCGACCGGATAGTCAAAGGCCGGAAAGCACAGCAGCAACACATCCGGGTGGGTGACCTTCTCAAAGTGGTAGCGGTCCACAAGGCGTCGCGTGGGGTAAAGCCACAGCGGGTCCTTCGGGTAGCCATGGTCCCGGTAGTTGCGCGGGTCGTAACCCTCCGGCTTGGGGATGGGCGTGTAGTCGTCCGTCTCTTCGATAATCATGCAATAGGTGATGGGGTTCATGTCCATGAGGGGATAGCCCTCCCGGGATTCGGGGGCCAGGGGCTCATTGTAGGTGGACTGGAGATCCGGGCCATATTCATAGGCCGCGCCGGCAAGCTTGACCACGTCGCCCCAGTCGGTGGCGTCGACGACGAGGCGGGGTGAATAGTTTCGGTGTTCGCCGCTCTCTGATCGAAATGATACCCACATAGGGGTGCGGTCGAGATGGGCTTCCGTGGGGCGGAGATTAGAATAGACCCGCACCTGCCCACTATCGATATAAGGTTGAAGCAGTTCCTGAAAGACCCGGGCGGAATCCACCGGACGGCCCGTCGTGATACACCGCGTATTGCCCGGGCGCGGCTCGCCGTATTTCTCCAGGTTGACAGCCTCAATCCGCTCGATGGCCTCTTTAAAGAGTCCCGAGCGGGGGAAGGGCACACCGTGGCCATAGCCATCGGGCCCGCGATTTTCGTCAATGGACGCGAGGGCTTCCGAAGAAAACTGTCCGCCCAGCCACTCGGTGTCATTGACCAGGGTGATGGATTTTACCCCCATCCGCGCCGCCTGGATGGCTGCCGCCACCCCGGACTCGGTGCCGCCCACGATGAGTAGATTGGTGTAGCTGGCCACGTCCGCACGAGACGACGCGGCGGACACGATCAAAAAGAAGCATAAGACAAAGCGCATGAGAAGTTCTCCAGGTTGAAAAAGCACTATAGAGAATTGCGGATTGACGTGCAAGCGGGGACTGCACTGACGTCATGTTGGTGATGCGGCAAGGCCCACGCCTTGGCGGAAAAGGCGTCGTCGCAGTGCGTGGAAACAGCGGACCGTCGGGGCTGTCCCCCTCTTGAAGGAGGCGGGGTTGAGGGGGCGGGAAAAAGGACCTAAACGACTTAAAGGACGGAAAGGACAAGTAGTTTGCGGTGTCTGCTGGACCGGAGCGGGAGTCCGACAACGAAGACTTCGATGTGGCGAGCGGGGCAACGCCTGACACGTTCTTGAAAGCAGGGCGTTGAGACCCTTCGTGTGTGTCCTTTGGGTCCTTTATGTCGTTTAGGACCTTGGGAGGAGGGGGACAGCCCCGACGGTCACGATGGTGCGGTTGGAGCAAGGGCGTGAGTTAACCACCCTCTGTGCCAGAATAGTTGAGACAGTCTCCTTGTAAGAATTAGTGTTGAGGGCAAGGAGCCTATTGATGAGTAATGACCGTATTCCAAAGGAAGATACCGGGGTAGTTTCGTTTGGTGCCCCGG